>DASTRY010000059.1:0-10432 GCA_035760965.1 Steroidobacteraceae bacterium
TGAGCCGCGGCCTCATTGAAGCCGCACGGCTGCGACGTTCTCGTGCTCGGTAATCTTGCGACTTCCGCGGCGATGAGCCGCGGCCTCATTGAAGCGACTTCGCCGCCGCGGAGAACATGCGCTGCACGTTGACTTCCGCGGCGATGAGCCGCGGCCTCATTGAAGCCGCTCATCGTGCAGGCGGCGGCAACCGCCGCCCAGCTGACTTCCGCGGCGATGAGCCGCGGCCTCATTGAAGCGGCCGTGGCGGCATGGGGATCGTCGATGACCCCTTTGGGACTTCCGTGGCGATGAGCCGCGGCCTCATTGAAGCTGTTCGTAGGGACTGAAGAGCACGGCTCCGATTGTGAGGACTTCCGCGGCGATGAGCCGCGGCCTCATTGAAGCCTGTTGCCGGATGGCTTGATCGAAGAGGACAGCAGGACTTCCGCGGCGATGAGCCGCGGCCTCATTGAAGCCACATTTCCGATTCCATCTCATCGCGATCCATGCTCACCGGAGAGGACAAGTCTGAGCGAGGTGAGGGCTCTTCCTACACATCCGCGGCTTTATGAATGCGCCGAAGGATTTGGACACGATCATTTCTACGGCGCTCTCAATCGGTCGATGCAACATCATATGCATGGTCGAAGGGAGGATTGGAAATGGGTAGACCGCGATCACTCATGCCAGCCATGGAGGCGGAGATCTGGCGTCTCTGGAAAGCCGGAGAAAGCCTGGCTCGCATTGCCAGAGTTCTGGGCCAGTGGGAAACGATAGTCCACTCGATCGTAGATCCGACCGGCGGCATCTGTCCGAAAGCGCGCGTTCGCTCACCTCGAGCACTGAGCATGGCCGAGCGGGAGGAGATCTCGCTAGGGATCTGCGCAAACCGCTCGATACGAGAGATCGCGCGAAGGCTGGGCCGTCAGCCCTCCAGTATCAGCCGGGAGATCTCCCGTAACGGTGGGCTCCGCCGCTATCGAGCTCATAAAAGCCGACAGGTGTGCCTGGAGCCGCGCGCGGCGCCCGAAGCGCTGCCATCTGGCCCGAAATCCGCTGGTCGCGCAGAAGCTGCAGGCGGACTGGTCACCGCAGCAGATTGCCGGTTGGCTTGAGAAGGAGTTTGGTGATGATAGAAGCATGCGTGTGTCACACGAGACGATCTATCGCAGCCTGTTCATCCAGGCCCGTGGAGTACTGAAGAAAGAGCTCACCGCTCACCTGCGTCGTGGACGCAGGATGCGGCGGGGTCGCGGCTACGGGCACAAGCGGCAAGGACGAGGGCTGATCGTGGATACTGTGTCGATCCGCGAGCGGCCGGCCCAAGCGAACGATCGAGCCGTTCCAGGCCACTGGGAAGGAGATCTGCTGGCTGGTTCCAACAACACGCATATCGCTACGCTGGTTGAACGCCACTCTCGATATGTGATGCTCGTGAAGGTCAGGCGCAACGACACCCAGACAGTCACACGCGCTCTGGCCCGTCGAATACGAAAGCTACCCGATCAACTGCGCCGCTCTCTGACTTGGGATCGAGGCAAGGAGATGGCCGCTCACAAGGACTTCTCGGTTGCTGCGGATGTGAAGGTCTACTTCTGTGACCCACATAGTCCGTGGCAACGCGGTTCCAATGAGAACACCAACGGGCTGCTGCGGCAGTACTTTCCCAAGAGAACCGATTTGTCGGGATACTCTCAAGCGCAGTTAGATAACATTGCCATGAAACTGAACCTGAGACCGCGGCAGACTGTCGGGTTCGAGACACCGGTTCAAAAACTTGTCGCTTCCGTTGCACCGACCGATTGAGAGCGCCTGTGGCCCGTCTACGTGTCGCTGCTTCGTGCGAGGCTCGAGTGCCCGGTGGAGTTGCTTGTCATCACTCCTAATGAATCGATGGGCGCGCTGGGCTGCGCGGCCAATCCAAATCGGAAGAGTCAACACGTTCACGCCGATCGTTGTGTCGCCAACGGGTGTTCCCGTGCTGGTGGACGAAGACGTCGCGCGAGCGAACCCGGAGCTTGCGGTGCTCTCTGCGATGGCGCACGGGAGCGACGAAAACGTCGATCGCGCAGCCCGCGTCGCCCTGTGCGCACACGCTGCCATTGTGGGTCTCGACGGGGATCGCTCGAGACTGTACTGTGATCTGGTCATCCATTCACTCGTGAGGCGGCGCGCAATGCGCTGAGAAAGATGGACGCACGAGCGTACGAATATCAGAGCGACTTCGCGCGCCAGTACGTGGCGCAGGGCAGGGAAGAAGGAAGAGCGGAAGGCGAGGCGAGCGGTCGCGCCGCGCTGATCAGCCGGCTACTCACGCTTCGGTTCGGGTCGCTCGGCGCGAGCGAACGAAGCAGAATAGATGCAGCCTCCATTGCCGAGTTGGACGCGATCGCAGAGCGCCTGCTCACTGCGCATGCGCTCGACGAGGCCTTGGGGCTCGCTTGACGGGCCCAGATCGGCTCACGACATCGCAAGTCTGAAGCGTTGGAGCCGCGTGTTCAGGCTTCGGAGACTGGCTGCAGCTTTCCCTATTCCAGTGTCGTCTTTCGCGGCAGCGTCACGGGAGCTCATTGCGCTGCGCGACGGGATCATCCGCCATGACGACGACCACGTGATTCTCGTCGACGATTTCGCCTGCGGCATGCCTGTCGAGTGATCCTGCTCCACGCCGCTGCCGCTCACGTGCCTAGCGCCGGCTTACTCCAACAGACTCGTGCCTCCGCGTCAGTCGTCTGTCCACGGCGAGCCAAGGTGTGCCGGCGTAGGAATCGGCCACCACCCACGCACTGGCTGTCAGCGCCAAGGTGACGACGGCCTCGCCCCATTGGAAGGCGCTGATGTCGCCCGCCGCGACTTTGGGCATCCACACGAGCAGCAAGAACATGCCCATCTGCAACGCAGAGAGCACGGCCGCCAGTCGTGCGTACACGCCGATGAGCACGGCCAGTCCCGCTGCGAGGTAGGTACATCCGGTGAAATACGCCCAGAACACGTGCCCCGGCAACCACGCGGGCACGAGGGGTGCGGTCAGCTGAAGATAGGCGAAATGAGAGAGGCCGAAAGCGATCAAGGCCAGCGCGTAGAGGATCTGCGCCATGCGCACGCCCTTGTCGCCGATGGCGAAACCGAACCACCGCCGGTCCCAATCCGTGGCGAACCACGCATACAGAACCCAGGCGCCCGCCACGATCACCGCAGTCTCACCGCAGCTTTGATACGACCCTTCTTCGGCAGGCGCCAGAAAGATGAAGCGCACTTTGAACAGCAGCAACCAGAGCAGCAGAAAGACAAATAGCACGCGCGCACCGATCGCCGCGGCGGATCGCCAGAGCAGGCCGATGCCACATGCCAGGGAGATAAGCGCGGAGAGGTAGACCAGTAGCTCTCGTGCGGGTAGGGCCGGGGGTACGGACTGCCAGATCGGAGCGAAATCGCCTTGGATCAGCCCCAGAACACCGAGGGCAATCATGGTCGCCGCGAAGACGGCATGACCCGGGCTAGCGATGCGAATCACCGTCCTCCCCGTAGGCAGTTCGCCAGACGATCGGCGCGCAGCCTATCTGAATCCAATCCGGACTCGTGATGCAGGGTCAGACGTTAGCAGGTCGCGGGGATCAGAAGGCAGCCGAATACCTGATTTTTGAGTCTTCTGGCCGCGAGCGACGTCCGGCCGGCACGGTGTTTCTGCCGTGATCTGCCGCCCAAGGGCCTCGGCAGGTTCGTATAGTCCCGGGCGCCGCGTGCGGACTGCTCCGCGAGGCGCAAGCCGGGCGGATGGTCGCGAGCGCTCCCTCACCTCAATCAGCACCACCCTCGCGCGCTCCCTCGCACTGATGCGCCTCGGGATGAATCGCCAGCAGCGCGGCGCTGCCATTCTCCGCGCGCACTGAGGTGCGCACGGAGAGCTTCCGCGCGTCGTAGGGCTTTGCCATCAGCAGATACTGATAACTGCACGCGATAGGCCGCCACGCGACCATCACCGGCGTCGTCGTCGAGGTGTACCAGTGTTCGGGCGGTGCGTAGAGTCGATGCCGATAGCGAAAATATTTCATCGGGTGACCGGCGTCGCCGGCGAACATGTAAGGAACCATGGCATCACGATCCATCACGGCGAGCGCGCCGAGATGCAGCCGCGTCCGGACCATGCCTTCGCGACCGCCTGTGTACACCGGCAGCACGGTCGCGCCGCGCGGGATTTGCGCGACGATGCGGCGATACTCGGCGGCGAATGCGTTCTGCCGAGTGAGGTGCACCGAAAGATACATGAGATTCAGCATCGCCAGCAGCGCGGCGAGCGGCACCGCAAAGGTCTGTAGGAACACGGGCTCCGTCGCATGCTCGTCCGCACCGAGATAGGCGCGACCTAGCACGACGAACAGCGCCACGAGCGCGAGCGCGCGCACGGCGACGTACGAGGCGTCGGCGTACGAATTGGGCAGGACGAAGTAGATGCCGAGGAACGTCGCGGCGAGCGCCGCCATCTCGACGACCCGCGGCTGTAACAAATTGCGCCAGCGCAGATCGCGCCACAGTCCCCAGCACACCGCGAGCGCGAACAAGATCATCAGGAGCTTGCCGGGCGGCCGTCCGAAACGCAGCAGCTCGAACTCCAGCTCCCAGATTCGCAGGTCGAGCGTGCCCCAGTCGTACGGATACGCGGGCAGCGCGTCTCCGCGGTACGCGTGATCCGCATAGCCGAAGTGCCACAGCAGAATTGCGGCGACCGGCGCGAAGATGGCGATTTCACGTCGCAGCGTCGTCCGCCGATACAGCAGGCGCACGAGTCCCGACACGCCCAAGGCAGGCGCTACGAAAACGATTGATGCGAGGTGCGTGAAGTATCCAACGAGAAGGGCTGCGCACAGCGCAGCGAAAGCTGTGCGCGATGGGTTGTCGCGCATTCTGTCGGCGCATGCCATTGCGACGATCATGAGCGCGAGCCCGAGACGAAACTGCGTGAAGCCGAGGAGAAAGAACCAGTCCGTCGCCAAGTAGAGGCTCAGCAACAGCACGAAAATGCGCCGATCGCCGCGCGGCCCGTTCACGTGCGTGTAGAACACGAGCGCGAGCGGCATGGAGACGAGCACCAGCGTCATCCACAACGCTGCGGCGATACTCGGCCCCAGCAGCTTCACGAGCGCAGCGAGCGCCACATCGCCCAGTAGGTACGGTATCGGCATGAAGCGAAGCTCGAATAGGTCGCCGAAACGCGCGCCGTGATCGAACATGAGATCGGACATCACGACAGCCCGAGCAAGGTGATCGACGAAATCTTGATACGGGTACGACGTGAGCTGCGCGAAGAATCCGCAATACACCGCGAGCAACAGTCCGAACGCGAGCCAGCCGACGTGCTCCCGGTTGATGCGCGTGCCGCGTGCGCTATCGATCGCTGCGATGCTGGTGGCCATGATCGGCGCCGAAGCAAGAAATGGGGCACGGAAGTTGCGAACTTTGGCCATCGCTACTCCTGCGCTGTACCGGTCCGCGATTCGTCATGACATCTTCGTCTTCGCCGCGCACGGTTCGGCCGAACATCGAGGATCTCGTTGCGAAGCGCGCCGAGCGCGCGGGACCGACGCTAAGCGTGATCGTCCCGACCTTCAACGAGCGCGAGAACATCGTACCGTTGCTGCGTGAGATGTCGCGCGCGCTGAGGGGCGTCGAATGGGAGGCGATCTTCGTCGACGACGACTCGCCCGATGGCACCGCCAATCTCGCCCGCGAGATCGGCTGCAGGCGCGGCCGCGTCCGCTGCCTCCAGCGCATCGGCCGGCGCGGTCTCGCATCGGCGTGCATCGAAGGCATGCTCGCATCGACCGCGCCGTATCTCGCGGTGATGGATGCGGACCTGCAGCACGATCCATCAATCCTGCCGGAGATGCTCGCGCGCCTGCAGAGCTCGCAGGTGGAGCTCGTCGTCGGCAGTCGCTATGTGAACGGCGGAGATGTCGGCGATTGGGGCGTCGTGCGCCGTGTGATCAGCCGGTGCGCGACGCTCGTGGGCCGCTCCGTTGTGCCGAAGGATCTGCGCGATCCAATGAGCGGCTTCTTCGCGCTGCGCCGCTCGCTGCTCGACGAGGTGGTGCGCGATCTCTCCGGCTTCGGCTTCAAGATTCTGCTGGACATCGTCGCGACCGCCCGTCATCCGGTGGCGTTCCAGGAAATTCCGTTCGTGTTCAGAACGCGAGCGGCAGGTACGAGCAAGCTCGATTCGCTCGTCGCGTGGGAGTACGCGATGCTGCTGGCGGACAAGCTCGTCGGGCGCTATGTGCCCGTTCGCTTTCTGGCGTTCGCGACGATCGGCGGGCTCGGTGTCGGCGTGCATCTCGCGGTGCTCTCGCTGGCTTTCCGCGTAGGCACCATTCCGTTCGTGACGGCGCAGGCGCTCGCGGTGGGCGTGAGCATGGTTTTCAACTACGCCGTGAACAATGTACTCACGTACCGCGACCGCCGGCGGCGCGGATGGAAATGGGTCACCGGATTTCTGTCGTTTGCGGCAGCATGCTCGGTGGGTGCCGCGGCGAATGTTGGGGTCGCCGCATACCTCTACGGCCGTCGAGCGGAGTGGCTGGTCGCGGCCATCGCGGGGGTGGTGGTCGGAGCCGTGTGGAACTACGCGGTGACGAGCGTGTACACGTGGGGGCGCCGCTCGTCGTGAGCCACTTCGCCGGCGGTTTGCGCGTTAGCGAGCATGTCCCGCAACGCGCTCGGAATCGCTCGCATGAAATCCTTCATCGCCCCTGTCGTCGTTCTTCTCACCCTCGCCACTTGCCTGCACTCGCCCACTGCAGCGGCAGGGGTCGTGGAGCTCAACCAGCAACTGATTACCGCCGTGATGTCGAATCAGGCGGCACAGGTGCGCGCGGCGATCGATGCCGGCGCGGACGTCAATGCGGATATCGGCGATGGACGCACCCCGCTCATCTTGGCCGTCATGTCGACGCGACCGGATGCAGTTCGCGCGCTGCTCGAGAAAGGGGCCGACCCGAATCGATGTGCCCATGACGCGGCGATCGGCAATGCGCTAACGGCCGCATTCTTCGCGATGAACGGCGTCGAGCTGCGCGGCGAGGCAGACTCGCCGGACGCTCGCAATCATGCCGCCGCGCTGGACGTGCTGAAGCTCGTTGCCGAGCGCAAGCCGGATTTCAACCATCAGGCGCGCCGCGCCGGCACCTCGCAGACCGCGCTGATGATGGCGGCGCAAGCCGGCGCGGCCGATGCCGTCGAGATATTGCTCGCCGCCGGCGCCGACCCGAACGCCATGAACGGCGGGAAGTACACGGCGCTCGACTATGCCGTTGAGCGTGCGCCAGGCTGGTCGCAAGTGCCGGTCGCTAATCGCGTCGCCATTGTGCGCATGTTGCTCGCGGCCGGCGCGCGCAAAGATCGCAAAGGCGCGGATGGCCTGACGCCCATCGAACGCGCCACGCGCGCCGGCAACGCGGAAATTCGTGCGCTGCTCGCGGCGCGATGAACCGGACGCAGGGAGGGTTCGCGACAGGCCGTCACTTCTTCGGATGCTCGAAGAGCTCGACGAACGCACCCACGTCCGGATCGCGCACCATCACTTCGCGCGTGCCGCTCCGCATCGTGACGATGCCGTCCGACACCATCTTGGCTCCTGCCGCCTTCACGCGCGGCAGGAACGCATCGAGGCCCTCCACTTCGAAGCCGAGATATCCGACGCCGATGTCGGTGATCCCGTAGCGCTCGACGGGCTTCTTGCGGTTCTGGAAGTCGACCAGCTCGAGATTCATCCGACCGCCCGGCGCGGACGGCTGCGTGAACGATTCGTTGAAGAAGCGCAGCACGTTGCCGTGCCCGCCGACCGCGGAGTCGTAGAAATCGCCCTGGAGCCACGGCGGATCGGCCGACCCTTGCAGCTGCCCGCCGAACAAGGTCTCGTAGAATGCGCGCGCTTTGGCCGCATCGAGCACGATGAGCCCCACGTGGCTCACGCCGGGTACGAACGCCGGACGGGCGGGGCGGCCATTCTCCGCAGGCGCGGCCGGTCGCCGGTCGATGATCTCGATGTCGAGCCCATCCGGGTCCGTCATGTACGCGAGCATTCCCTTCGTCTGCCCGGGCGGCGCGATCAGCTCGCCGCCCCACGAGCGTGCACGCAGCAGTCCGCTCGCCTTCAATTTCGCCCAGGTCGCCGCCGCATCGGGAACGACGAGCCCGAAGTGCGTGGCGCCCGGCTCCCACGCCGTATGCTCGGCCATGTTCTTGCGCTCGAGGCCGCGCAGCTCACGCAGATACACGACGAAGCGCTGGGCGGTCGCTTCGTTGTTGACGAACATCTTGGCCATGCGCGTCTCGACGCCCCTGACCCCATAGAGATGCTCGACCACGTCGTCCTTGCGCCAAGCCGAGCTTGCCGCGGGGTCCTGGCTGAACCCGATCGCTTTGTAGAACGCGACCGAGGCATCGAGATCGCCGACCATGCGGCCGACGAAGGAGAGCCCGACGACCTTGCCCTCGTCAGCCGCCGGGGCCAGTGCCGACCACCCGACGACGAGAGCGCACGCACACATCCAGGCAGCCCGCGTTCTTGTCATGATTCCCCCCCATTTGACGACCCATCTATTCTAGGGACCCGCCTCCTCGCCGAAGAGAACGATGATCGAGACCATCCAGCTTCTGGTCGCACTGCTGATCGTAGTGGCCGGCATCGCCGTTCTCTCCACGAGACTGGCCATTCCGAGTGCCATCCTGCTCGTGATTGCCGGCGACATTCTCGCGCTCATTCCCGGGCTGCCCACCATCACGCTCGCGCCCGAATTCGTGCTGTTGATGGTGCTGCCGCCGCTCATCTATTCCGCGGCGGTCGCGATGAGCTGGCGCGAGTTCAAGTTCAATCTGCGGCCGATCACGCTGCTTGCGGTGGGTTGCGTCGTGTTCACGGCGGTGGCGGCCGCGGCCGCGACTCACTGGCTGCTCGGGTTCCCGTGGGAAGTCGGGTTCGTGCTCGGCGCGATCGTGTCGCCGCCCGATGCGGTGGCGCCGCTTTCCATCGCACGACGCATGCAGATTCCGCACCGCATTCTGGTCGTGCTCGAGGGCGAGGGGCTCGCGAACGATGCGACCGCGCTCATCCTGTACCGCTTCGCAATCGGAGCGGTCAGCGTCGGGGCGTTCTCGCTCGGCAAGGCGGCCGCGACGTTCAGCATCATCGTGGTGGGCGAGCTCGTGTGGGGTCTCGCCGTGGGGTGGCTGATGCTCCGCTTGCGGCGCTGGGCCCGTGACCCGCGCGTCGAGATCACGCTGTCCCTCCTCACGCCGTATCTCGCGTACTGGCCGCCGGAATATCTCGGCGGTTCCGGCGTGCTCGCGACCGTCACCGCCGGCCTGTACATCAGCTGGAACGGTCTGCGGCTCATCAGTGCGGCCACGCGTCTGCAAGGCATCTTCTTCTGGGACTTGCTGACCTACCTGACCGAGGGCCTCGTGTTCCTGATCACGGGTCTGCAGGCGCGCACACTGCTGTCGCGGATACAGATGTTCACGGGCCGCGAGCTCGTCGTGTCCGCGCTCGTGGTGTGCGTTGTCGTGATCCTCGCGCGCTTCGTCTGGATCTATCCCGCGACGTATCTGCCGCGCCGCCTGAGCGCGGCGCTCGCCCGTCGCGATCCCTCGCCGCCGTGGCAGTATCCGTTCGCGCTCTCCTTCACGGGCGTGCGCGGCATCGTCTCGCTGGCCGCGGCTCTCGCCATTCCCCTCACGACGGCCACCGGCGATCCGTTTCCGTATCGCGATCTCATCCTGTTCCTGACGTTCGCGGTGATTCTCGTGACGCTCGTCGGCCAGGGGCTGATGCTTCCGGCAGTCATCCGCTGGCTCGGGCTCGCGAACGCTGGCGCGCTCGAGCGTGCCGACGATCGCGTGGAAGAGCTGACTGCGCGGCGGCTGGCCATCGAGGCCGCCATCCAGCGCCTCGATGCGCTCGGTGCCGAGAGCACGTACACCGATGAATTCCTCGAGCCCGTACGCAGTCGCTACCGCGAGCGCCTTCGCCATGTCGCCCACAGCAACTCGAAGGACGAGGATCACCGCCGATTGAGCAAAGCGCACGACGACATCGAGCTCGAGCTCATCGAGACGGAACGGCAGGCGCTCAACGACTTGTACCGCGACGGCGCCGTGAAGGACGAGGCGCGCCGACGCATCGAGCGCGCGCTCGATTTGCGGGAGGCGCATCTGCGGAGCCTGCGCGGCGACCCGGACTGACGGAAGTGGTGAGCGCGCTCGGCGACCGAAGCGCGCGGGCTCGAACGCAGGTAGAGTGTGCGCCGGTGTCGATAACTGAAACGGCAATGACGATGGCTGCAAGCCCGCTGAAACTGATTTCCTCGATGGCAACGCGTGAAGTGCTGGCGGAGCTCGCCGCGCGCTTCCGGGAGCAGACCGGCCGCGCCGTGGTGACGGAAGCGGCGGGGGGCGT
>DASTRY010000060.1:0-62931 GCA_035760965.1 Steroidobacteraceae bacterium
AACACTGCAGCACCTTCTCGAATCGAGAAGCTGGGAGCGGCCATGGGAGTACCGAATGGAGGATGATCCTCAGTGGAAGGAGGCTTCGCGAGTGTTCGCGCTATTTCCCTTGGCTCGAGGTAGCGACGCCTGACCACGCGGCGGGTCGCCGCACACATACGCGGACCGGGACTGCAGGAACAGCGTGTAGGGCTTCACCCCGACCATTGATTGAAATGCCCCTCCCTTTCAATGGCGGTTCGAATCCCGCTGCAAGCGCCAAAGCTTTGAACTACTCCCACAGTGGCAACTGGATTGATGATCGTTGGCGCCATAACGCCTCTTCCCACGCGTGGGAAGATGTCGCCCGCGCGGAACAACGCGCGCGATCGCAGAAGTGAGCATTGCCTTTGCGCTCGCTGGCGAGCGAACGGTCGTGGCCCTTCTGTTCAATCGAACAGACAGGTCACAGCGGTCGGAGTCGCGAGCGTCCTCGGCGCGGAGGGTCGATCTTTCGTCTTCTTCGTACGAGGTGTAGCCAGAAGTGTGTAGCCAGCTGATTTTCTGCGCGTCGGTGAGAAACTGATGTTCTTGTTTTAATTGGTCGGAGTGCCGAGATTTGAACTCGGGACCCCTTGCACCCCATGCAAGTGCGCTACCAGGCTGCGCCACACTCCGACCGGGGGCGCAATGATAGCACTGGCCGCGGCGTCAGAGTGGGGAGGCGGCGTGGTGGCGGGAGCGTGACCGGGCCACGGCCCGGACGACCGAGAACAGGGAGATGAGCCGGCGCGCGAGGGCCACCCACGCGATGCTGCGGGCGACGAGGCCGGGCTTGGCCACGGCGCGCGAGGCGGCGCGCGATTCGGCGCGAGCGCGGCGGGAGCCCCGGAATAGGCGCAACAGGAGCGCGGCGCCGCCGCCGGCGAGCAGTATTGGCGAGGCGACGGAGAGAAGCCCCCTCACCTTGCCGACCGCGCGATCGATCCCCCCGATCGCGTCGAGAATGATCAGATGATCCGCCGCGAGGTCCGCGCGCAAGCGCGCGCTTCGCAGCAGCAACTGCCGGCGACGCATCGCGAGCTGCTCGAACCGGTCGCTCATGGCGAACGCTCCAGCGCCTCTTTGTCGCGCTTCAACTCCTCGATGCTCGCCGCCATGAATCGCGGCTTCGCGCGCAAACGGGCGCGCGCGAGCAGCGCGAAGATGACCGTGAGCACGAGGAACGAGACCGTGATCAGCGACGCCGCGAGCACGCGGTTGCGATCCCAAAAGACGACCAGCACGGTGACCGCGATGAAGAGCACCGTGAGCGTGCCGAAGAAGAGCGCGACCAGTCCCCACAGCAGGATGCTCGCGGCACGCTGGATCTCCTCCTCGATCTCCGTGGTGAAGAGCTCGAGCCGCGTGTGTGCGAGCTCGAGAACGGTGGCGAGCATGCGCCGGACCGCCTCGAGGACGCGCGGACGCTGCGGCCGTTCGCCGTCCTGCTCGGAGTCGTACGGCTCGCCGTGCATCGAAGGCTCGAACCGCGCGCGCTAGCGGCGGCTGCTGACGAGCACGCCGAGGATGAAGGCGATGCCGGCGGCAATGCCGACGGCCTTCCAGGGGTTCTCGCGCACGTACCGGTCGGCATCCCGAGCCGCATCCTGCGCGCGCTTCGCCACCTCTTCCTGCGCATCCACGAGTCGCTCGCGTGCGGCAGAGATGGTTTCGCTGGCGCGCTCGCGCGCCTTCTGGATGCGGTCGCCGGCCTCTCCGGCCGTGGCGCTCAACAAAGCCTCGGCGTCCTCGAGCACCGCCCGCAGGTCGCCCATCAGTCGTTCGGTCGTTCCCGCTCTGGCCATGACGGCCCTCCTCGAAGCCTCGTTGTGAAATACAGCCCGCGGCGCGCCAGCGCCGCGCGAGGAACTAACGCCGGAGAATCCTCAGCAGTTCCTCGAGCTCGAGCCGCACCTGTTTCACGATCTGCTGGCTCTGGCTGACATCGCTACGAGCTTCCTCGCCGGTGAGCTTGTTCCGCGCCCCGCCGATGGTGAAACCCTGATCGTACAGCAGGCTTCTGATCTGCCGGATGACGATGACGTCCTGGCGCTGGTAGTAGCGGCGGTTGCCGCGTCGCTTGACGGGCTTCAGCTGCGGGAATTCCTGCTCCCAGTAGCGCAGCACGTGCGGCTTCACGCCGCAGAGCTCGCTCACCTCGCCGATCGTAAAGTAGCGTTTGCCCGGGATCGGCGGCAGCTGCGAATTATTCTTTGGCTCCAACATAGGCTTCGACCCGCGCCTTGAGCTTCTGGCCTGGACGGAACGTCACCACGCGGCGAGCGCTGATCGGAATCTCCTCGCCGGTTTTCGGGTTGCGTCCAGGTCGCTGGTTCTTGTCGCGCAGATCGAAATTGCCGAAACCGGACAACTTCACCTGCTCCCCGTTCGAGAGCGCCGCCCGCACCTCTTCGAAGAAGAGATCGACGAGCTCGCGCGCCTCGCGTTTGTTGAGGCCCAACTGATTGAACAGCGCTTCCGCCATTTCCGCTTTGGTCAGGGCCATTGTCTTTATTCTCGTATTTTTGCGTTCAAGCTCACGCGCAGATCTGCCATGACGGACGCGACGGCACGGTCTGCGTCCTCATCGGTAAGAGTGCGTGTAATATCCTGAAATATCAAGCCTAAAGCGACACTTTTTCGACCTGGTTCTACCCCCGGTCCCCGGTAGACGTCGAAAACGCGGAGATGACGCAGCAGCTTGGAGGCGCTAGAGACTACACGCTCGCGCAGGGCACTTAAAGGCACTCCGTCGTCCACCACGACGGCGAGGTCGCGCCGCACGGCCGGGAACCGCGAAATCTCCGCGAACGCGGGCCGAACGACGGCGAGTGCCTCGATATCGAGCTCGAACAGCACCGGCGTATATGTAAAGTCCATCTCGCGTACCACGGTCGGGTGCAGCTCCCCGATCCAGCCCGCATCCTTGCCGTTGCGACGAATGCGCGCGGCCCGTCCGGGATGCAGGCACGACAGCGACTCCGCCTCGAACGTGAATTCGGAGGGCGCGCCGGTACCCGCGAGCAGAGCTTCCACATCCGCCTTTACATCGAAGAAATCGGCGGGAGCGCGCGATTCCTTCGTCAGACCCCATTGCTCCGGTAGACGCGGTCCATACGCAACGCCGGACAACGTATCGATCTCCCGCACAGTGCCGCGCTCGGACGCAAACCGCGTGCCGCGCTCGAACAGGCGGATGCGATCCTGCTGGCGCCGCTGGTTTTCGCGCGTCACGCGCAGCAGCCCGGGCCACAACGACACGCGCATCACCGACAGGTCCGCGGCGATCGCGTTGGCGAGCGCGAGTCCCTCGCGATCGGGGAACAGCCTCTTCTGCTCTGCCGGATCTACAAAGGCGTAGGTAATGGCTTCGTAGTAGCCGCGCGCCGTGAGTGTCTCGTAAATGGCGCGATCCGGCGGCTGCTCTTCCGGCAGCGGCCGGAACTGCTGCGCGACCAGCGCGTCCTGCTCCGGAATCGAGTCGAAGCCGACGATGCGCGCCACCTCCTCGATGAGGTCCGCTTCGATCGTGATGTCGAACCGATGGCTCGGGGGCGTCGCCGTCCAGCCGGAAGGTGTGGTCTCGACCTGCATGCCCAGCGATCTGAGTGTCGCGGTGACGCGCTCCGGTTCGATCTCGGTGCCGAGCAGCCGCGCGAGCTGGCTCTTGCGCAGCGTGACGGGCGCGCGCTTCGGCAGGTATTCCGCCGCCTGCGTGACGATGGCCGGGCCGGCTCGTCCGCCGGCGATGGCGAGCATCAGCTCGGTGGCGCGCTCGACGGCGCGCTCCTGAAGCGCCGGATCGACGCCGCGCTCGTAGCGCTGGCTCGCGTCGGTCGCCATGTTCCAGCGCCGCGCGCGCCCGCGAATCACTTCCGGCGCGAAGTACGCGACTTCGAGGAAAACGTCCGTCGTATCGGCACTCACGGAAGTACGCTGGCCGCCCATGATGCCGGCCACGCCGACCGGGCCTCCGCGATCCGTGATGAGCAGAACGTCCGGACCGGTCGTCACGGTGCTCCCATCGAGCAGCGTGACCGGCTCGTCCGGCTTGCCGAAGCGCACGACGATCTCGTCGTTCAGCTTCGCAAGATCGTACGAGTGCATCGGCTGACCGAGCTCGAGCATCATGTAGTTGGTGACGTCGACGATGGGGCTGATCGAGCGCACGCCGGCACGGCGCAGGCGCTCGCGCATCCAGAGCGGCGTCACGGCGCGATTGTTCACGCCGCGAATCACGCGGCCGACGAACTTCGGGCAGCCGGTTTTGGCTTCCAGCGTGACGGGAAACGTCGCGTCGATCGCGGCTGAAACCGTGCCGATCTTCGGACCGGTCAAAGGCACGCCGCTGAGCGCCGCCACCTCGCGCGCGATGCCGATGACCGACATCGCATCGCCGCGATTCGCAGTGACGCTCAGCTCGATGATCGTGTCGTCGAGGCCGAGATACTCGCGCAGCGGCGTGCCGACCGGCGCATCCGCCGGCAGCTCGACGATGCCGTTCGAGCTATCCGCCAGCCCGAGCTCCTTCGCCGAACACAGCATGCCCATCGATTCGACGCCGCGCAGCTTCGCGGCCTTGATGTCCATGCCCGGCAGCTTCGCGCCAACCGTCGCGAGGGCGCTCTTCAGTCCGGCGCGCGCATTCGGGGCGCCGCAGACGATCTGCACTGGCGCGCCGCTGCCCGTCGACACGCGGCACACCTGCAGCTTGTCGGCCTGCGGATGTCGCGATGCTTCGAGAATCTCCGCGACGATCACGCCGCTGAATTCAGGGGCGGCCGGCTCCAGCGCTTCCAGCTCGAAGCCCGCCATCGTCAGACGCGAGCCGACCTCGGCAGGCGGCCACGGCACCGCCACCCATTCGCGCAACCAGGAATACGGGACTCTCATGGATCAGAACGCACGGAACTGCTGCAGCAAGCGCAGATCGTTTTCGAACAGCAGACGCAGATCGTTCACGCCGTAGCGGAGCATCGCCAGCCGATCGATGCCCATGCCGAACGCATAGCCGGTGTACTTTTCTGAATCCACGCCGCTCGCCTTCAACACGTTCGGATGCACCATGCCGCAGCCGGAGATTTCCAGCCAGCCGGTGTGCTTGCAAATGCGGCACCCTTCCCCGCCGCAGAAGACGCACGACATGTCCACCTCGGCCGAGGGCTCCGTGAACGGGAAGTACGACGGCCGCAGCCGCATCTTCAGATCGCGCTCGAAGAACGCCTGCACGAAATTGTGCAGGATGGCGCGCATGTTCGCGAAGCTCACGTTCTCGCCGACGACGAGCCCTTCGAGCTGATGGAACATCGGCGTGTGCGTGACGTCGGAGTCGCTGCGATACACGCGGCCCGGCGCGATCACCGCGAGCGGTGCGCCGTGCGCGAGCAGCGCGCGAATCTGCACCGGCGAAGTGTGCGTGCGGAGGAGCTTCCCGTCCGGGAAGTAGAACGTGTCGTGCATCGCCCGCGCCGGATGGTCCGCGGGGATGTTGAGCGCTTCGAAGTTGTGGAAGTCGTCCTCGATTTCGGGCCCGACGGCGACATCGAAGCCCGCGCGCCGGAACAGCGATTCGATACGGAGCCGCGCCCGTGTGATCGGATGCAAGCCGCCGCGCTCTTCGCCGCGCCCAGGCAGAGTCACATCGACACGGCCCGACTGCAGCTCCTCCTCAATGCGCGCACGCTCGAGCGCCGCACGGCGCTCCTCCAGCGCCTTCTGGAGCGCCTGCTTCACCTCGTTGATGCGTTGCCCGGCAGCGGGCCGCTCGGCCGCGGGCAGCGAGCCGAGCGATTTCAGCTGCGCGGTGAGCACGCCGCTCTTACCGAGCCAGCGCACGCGCACGTCGTCGAGCGCCGCGAGGTCGCCGCTAGCGGCCACCTCGTCGAGCGCCTGACGCGACAGGGACGCGAGATCGTCCATGGCTCAACCTTTCGGTCAAGCCGCTTTGCCGAGGGCCGCCTTCGCCTGCTCTGCGATGGCGCCAAACGCCGCCGTATCGTTCACGGCGAGGTCGGCGAGCATCTTGCGATCGACTTCGAGGCCGGCCTTCATGAGGCCGTTGATCAGCCGGCTGTAGGACAAGCCGTAGACGCGCGCGGCTGCGTTGATGCGCGCAATCCAGAGCGCGCGGAACTCGCGCTTCTTCGCGCGCCGGTCGCGATACGCGTACTGCCCGGCCTTGATGACCGCCTGCTTCGCGGCGCGGAACACCTTGCGCCGCGCGTTGTAGTAGCCCTTCGCCTTGGCGAGAACTTTCTTGTGACGGCGCCCCGCTTGGACGCCCCGCTTCACTCGTGCCATGTGCTAACCCCTCACTTCGACTCGCCGGCCTTGGCGGCGGCGGCAGTGCGCTCGGCTTTGGATACGTAGCGCTTCGCAAGCTTCTTCGGCGTGATGCCGGAGTGCGGCATCAGCTGCACGACGCGGTACACATCCGTCTCGTGCACGAGCGTCGAGCCGCCCGAACGGAGCTGGCGCTTCTGCTTGCGGGGTTTGTCGCCGAGGTTGTGGCGACGGCGCGAGGAATACCGCTTGAAGCCCTTCGCAGTGGTGCGAAAACGCTTCGCCGCGGCCCGGTTGGTTTTCAACTTGGGCATCGACTTCATCTCCTGTTTGTGGCCACCGCTCACAAGACCGCGAGGTCGCAAAACCTCTCCGGCCCGCTTGCGGGCGAGCGGGTCACACCACTTGCGCGATGGAATCCGCTACTTCTTCTTCGGTGCGAAGACCATGACCATCTGCTTGCCTTCCATGACCGGGTTCTGCTCGACCACCGCGTAGGGCGCGAGGTCGGCGGCCACCCGATCGAGGAGCTTGCGGCCGATGTCCTGGTGCACCATCTCTCGGCCGCGGAACCGTAAGGTCACCTTGGCCTTGTCACCCTCGGTCAGGAAGCGAATGAGATTCCGCACCTTGATCTGGTAATCCCCTTCGCCCGTACCGGGACGAAACTTCACTTCCTTGACCTGGATCTGCTTCTGCTTGCGCTTCGCCGAGTGGGCCTTCTTGTTCTGTTCGAACAGGAATTTGCCGTAGTCCATGATGCGCACGACCGGCGGTTCCGCGGTCGGGGACACTTCCACGAGGTCCAGCTCCGCGGCGTAAGCCATCTGGAGCGCGTCGTTCCGGCTCATGACACCGGCCTGGCCACCGTCCGCGCCGATCACTCGCAGCTGCGGCGAGGTGATCTCTTCATTGCGCCGGACGCGCTTCGTCGTTGCACTGGCGATGCGTTAATCCTCCAAAGTTCGGCGCCCGCGGCTTTCGAGCTCGACCCGTAGACGGTTCGCAAACGTCTCCGGTGACATCGTGCCCAGATCCTTGCCGCTTCGAGTGCGCACTGAAAGCAGATTTGCGGCCACTTCCTTGTCGCCCGCTACCAATAAGTAAGGAACACGCCTGAGCGTGTGCTCACGGATCTTAAAGCCCACCTTTTCGTTCCGCAAGTCACTGGTGATGCGAAATCCCTGTTTTTTCAGTGTTTCCACGACGCTCGTGACGTAATCGTGCTGCCGGTCCGTGATGCTCATGACCACGGCCTGCACCGGCGCGAGCCAGGCGGGCAAGCGCCCGGCGTGGTGCTCCAGCAGGATCGCGAAGAAGCGCTCCAGCGAGCCGAAGATCGCGCGGTGGAGCATGACCGGCGTGCGCTTCTGGCTGTGCTCGTCGATGTAATGGGCGCCGAGCCGGCCGGGCATGTTCAGGTCGACCTGCAGGGTGCCGCATTGCCAGTCGCGACCGATGGCATCCTTCAGCACGAACTCGAGCTTCGGCCCGTAGAACGCGCCCTCACCCGGGTTGAGGGTGTACTCGACACCCGCCGCGGCCGTCGCCTTCTTGAGCGCCGTTTCGGCAATCGTCCAGACCTCGTCGCTTCCGACCCGTTTCGGCGGGCGATCCGCGAACTTCACGCGCACGTTCTCGAACCCGAAATCCTCGTAGATCGAGAGCAGAAGCTTGATGTTGTGGACCGATTCCGCCTCGATCTGGTCTTCGGTGATGAAGATGTGCGCATCGTCCTGCGTGAACGCTCGCACCCGCATGAGTCCGTGGAGCGCACCCGAGGGTTCATAGCGGTGCACCTTGCCGAACTCTCCGAAGCGGATCGGGAGGTCGCGGTAGCTCCGAATGCCCTGCTTGAAGATCTGGATGTGACCCGGGCAGTTCATCGGCTTGATGGCGTACACGCGATCGTCCGGCGTCTTCGTCAAGAACATGTTCTCGCCGAACTTCTCGAGATGGCCCGACTGCTGCCACAGGGAGGCGTCCATGATCTCCGGCGCGTTCACCTCGTCGAAGCCCGCCTCGCGGTTGCGCTCGCGCATGTAGGCGATGAGCTGCTGGAAGACGATCCAGCCGTGCGGGTGCCAGAAGACGGCCCCCGGCGCTTCCTCCTGCTGATGGAACAGGTCGAGCTCGCGGCCGATCTTGCGATGGTCGCGCTTCTCCGCCTCTTCGATCCGGTGCAGGTACTCGTCGAGCTGCTTCTTGTCGGCCCACGCCGTGCCGTAGATGCGCTGGAGCATCTCGTTGCGCGAGTCGCCGCGCCAGTACGCGCCGGCGACCTTCATGAGCTTGAACGCCTTGAGCTTGCCCGTAGAGGGCACGTGCGGGCCGCGGCAGAGGTCGACCCAGTCGCCCTGTCCGTAGAGGCTGATCTCTTCGGTCGCGGGAATGCTCGCGATGATCTCGGCCTTGTATTGCTCACCGAGATTGCGGAAGAACGCGACCGCCTCGTCGCGCGGCATCACGCGGCGGCTGACCTTCTGGTCGGCCTTCGCGAGCTCCGTCATCTTCGCTTCGATGGCGGCGAGGTCCTCGGTCGTGAAGGGCCGCTTGTACGAGAAATCGTAGTAGAAGCCGTCCTCGATCACCGGGCCGATCGTCACCTGCGCGTCGGGAAACAGCTCCTTGACCGCTTGCGCGAGCAGGTGCGCCGTCGAGTGGCGAATGACTTCGAGCCCATCCGGGTCTTTGTCCGTGACGATGGCGACGTGGGCATCGTTCGCGATCGTGTACGACGTGTCGACGAGCTTGCCGTCCACGCGTCCCGCGAGCGCAGCCTTACGGAGGCCGGCGCCAATGCTGGCGGCCACCTCATCCACCGTGACCGGGTGGTCGAACGTACGCTGACTGCCGTCGGGCAGCGTGACTACGGGCATGATCGGACTCGAACTCGCACGACGCTTCATTTGACGTCGCGCGAGCCGACTTCAAGACGCGAAGGGCGCCCATGCCGCGCACGGGCGCCCTTCTTTCATCTGGTAGGCGCGAGTGGGATCGAACCACCGACCACCACCATGTCAAGGTGATGCTCTACCGCTGAGCTACGCGCCTGTCGAGTCACACGACGTGAGGGCCGCGAACGATACAAGACCCGCCCACTCCCCGCAAGCTAAGGGCTGAATTTCCAGTGACTTACGTCGGACTTGCGGCCGGCTGCGGAGGCTCGGCAAGCTGCGGCAGCTCCCGTTTGATGCTCGCGAAACGGATTTCGAGCAGCGCGATGCACTCGGCGAAGCTCGTGCAGACCTCGGGGGCCCCCACCGCGGCCAGCCGTTGCCGGGGCCGTTCGAGATCGTCCGTCATGCCCCAGAGACCGACGACGATCGGCACGTCCTCCCACCGATTGCGCAGAGCTTTGGCGCAGCGGCGCGCGGCGCTGACGGGCTCCGGCGGCAGGGCCGAGACGACGATGGCATCGGGCCGCGTCTCGTCGGTCAGCTCCCCGCTCAGCAGGCGCGCCTTCACGCCCTGCTCCAGGAGCAGCGCGACCAGCAGCCGCGAGGCGATCTGGTCGGCTTGATCCTCGGCCGGCGGGCACAGCACCGACGCGCCGAAGGCGGGCGATGCCGGGTCCCCGGGCGGCGCGCGCGGCACCTCGCTGGCCTGCGCGAAGTCCTCCGCCCAGCGCTCGATGTGCTCGAACACCACGAGGCGCTTCGCGTCCTGCAGGATCCCGCGGTCGTGATCGTCTTGCGCGAGGCGCAGCGCCGGCAGGATCACGGTGTCGCAGACCTCGACGCGGGACTGCGTACGCAGGGCGTCATCGAGAACGTCGTCCGCTTCGTCGCGATTGCTTGCGAGCAGCCGCTGGTACAGGCGTTCGTGCGGCTTCAGCACCGGCTGATCGCCCATGAGGACGTGCAGGAACCCGAGCTGCGGGATGTGCTTGCCCATCACGACGAGCAGCACGGTAATGGGAATCGCGAGCAGCAGTCCGATCGGTCCCCAGAGCCACGTCCAGAATGCCGCCGCGACCAGCAGCGCGATTGGGGATACGCCGGTGCGACTGCCATACAGCCAAGGTTCGAGCACGAGATAGCTGAACATCTCGAGCGCAACGAACATCGCCACGACCAGCGCGGGCCGCGTGAGGTCGTCGAAGATCGCGAACGACAGCATGGTCGGCAGTGCCGCGGCAACCCAGATGCCGACGTAAGGCACGAAGCGCAGCGCCATCGAGAGCGCGCCCCACAGCACGGCATTCGGTACGCCGATCAGATAGAGCCCGGTGGCGGTCGCGATGCCCTGCCAGCCGTTGATCACCGTCTGCATGACGATGTACTGGCTGACCTTCTTCGCGGCCTCGTCGAGCGCTTCCGTCGTCACCCGCAGATTGCGCGAGCCGAGCAGGCGGATCACGCGGTCGCGCAGATCCGGCAGCCGCAGCAGCATGAAGATGACGAAGACGATGACGAGCGCCGCCGTGCTGAGCGGCTTGAGCAGCGGTTCGACCAGACTCTTCAGCGACTCCAATGCGGTCGCCGGCGGCGGCACGACGACCACCTTCGGGACTTTGGCCGCCGCCTGCGCGCCTTCGGGCGCCACGCGATTCAGCTCGCGCGTGAGCTGCTCGACGGCGAACGTCGTGTCGGAGACGCCGCCCCGCACAGCGCGCATCATCTCGAGCAGGTTCCTCCGCAACTGGCGCTGGTAGGACGGCAGTTGGGACACCAAGTCCGTGAACTGATGGATCACGACCCACGCGAGCAGCCCGAGGACGACGATGGTGAGCGTGACGGAAAGAATTACCGCCACACCCCGATTGATGTGCCAGCGCTGCAAGCGCTCGACGAGCGGCGCGAGCAGAAAGGTCATCAGGACGGCGAGCGCCAGCGGGACGAACACCTCCTGCGCGTAGCGCAGGACACCGACGGTGAGCACGACGGCGATGAAGACTCGCAAGGCGTAGCCGGGCTGCGCGACTTGAACGGGGCTGTTCATCCCCGTGCCCGTACCACGAATCGTGCCCAGGGCTGTCGTCGACCCACGCTCGCGAGCGGCGTGATTGCATTCAGCGTGAAGCGACTGCGGCCCGCCTTGACCCGATCGCCCTCGGTGCTCACCGCGACACTCTGGCGTCAGGCACCCTCTTCGCACGGTCGCGCAGAGAGCGGTCTCGGTCGACTGCGTATTCCCGGGCGCGCGGCCGCCAGCGAGCCGGCGCCAGCCAACGACGATGTCAGCTGGCGAGCGTCGAGGGTAATCCCAGCTCGAGCTGCTTCAGGCGCTCGATCTCGTCGCGCAGTCGCGCCGCCTCCTCGAACTCGAGGTTGCGCGCTTTCTTGAACATCTCGGCTTCCAGCTTCTTGATCTGCCGCACGATGTTCTGCGGCTGCAGGTCCGTCGTCGTCGCCGCCTTCCCCTTCGCGCCCTTGCCGCCGCGCTCGCGGGCAGCGCCGCTCTCCGCGCCGCGATTGCGCGCGCCTTCCATGATGTCCATGACGGCCTTCTGGATGCCGCGCGGCGTGATGCCGTGCTGCCGGTTGAACTCGATCTGCCGCGCGCGGCGCCGCTCCGTCTCCTGCAGCGCGCGCTTCATCGAGCCGGTGATCGTGTCCGCGTACAGCACCGCGCGCCCGTTGATGTTGCGCGCCGCGCGTCCGATCGTCTGGATGAGCGAATTGTCCGAGCGCAGGAATCCTTCCTTGTCGGCGTCGAGGATCGCGACGAGCGACACCTCCGGCATGTCGAGGCCCTCGCGCAGGAGATTGATGCCGACGAGGACGTCGAACTTGCCGAGCCGCAGGTCGCGGATGATCTCCGTGCGCTCGACCGTGTCGACGTCGGAGTGCAGGTAGCGCACGCGGACGTCGTGCTCGGCGAGGTAGTCGGTGAGGTCCTCGGCCATCCGCTTCGTCAGCGTCGTGATCAGCACGCGCTCGTTCTTCGCGACCGCCTTGCGAATCTCCGAGAGCACGTCATCCACCTGGCTGCGCACGGGCCGCACTTCGACCTCCGGATCGACGAGCCCCGTCGGCCGGACGATCTGCTCGACCACCTGCGCCGAGTGCTTCTCTTCGTAATCTCCCGGCGTCGCGGAGACGAAGATCATCTGCGGCGCAAGCTGCTCCCACTCCTCGAACTTGAGCGGTCGGTTGTCGAGCGCCGAGGGCAAGCGGAAGCCGTACTCGACGAGCGTTTCCTTGCGCGAGCGGTCACCGCGGTACATGGCGCCGAGCTGCGGAATCGTCTGGTGGCTCTCGTCGATGATCAGCAGCGCGTTGCGCGGCAGATAGTCGAAGAGACACGGCGGCGGCTCACCCGGTGCGCGGCCCGAGAGGTAGCGGGAATAGTTCTCGATGCCGGCGCAATAGCCGACCTCCTTCATCATCTCCATGTCGAACATCGTGCGCTGCTCGAGCCGCTGCGCCTCGAGAAGCTTCCCGGCCTCGCGCAGCTCGCGCAGGCGCACGCGCAAGTCCTCGCGAATCTGGTCGACCGCGGCCATCACGGTTTCGCGCGGTGTGACGTAGTGCGTGCCAGGATAGACCGTGTACCGCGGCACCTTGCGCGAGATGGCGCCGGTGAGCGGATCGAAGAGCGCGAGCGAGTCGATCTGATCGTCGAACAGCTCGACCCGGATGGCCTCGCGCTCGGATTCCGCGGGGAAGATGTCGATGACGTCGCCGCGGACGCGATACGTGCCCTGGGTCAGGTCCAGCTCGTTGCGCGTGTACTGCATGTCCGCCAGCCGCCGCAGCAGCGCGCGCTGATCGAATTTGTCTCCGCGCGAGAGGTGCAGAATCATCGAGTGATAGGTGCGCGGATCGCCGAGGCCGTAGATCGACGAGACGGTCGCGACGATGATGGCATCGGAGCGCTCGAGCAGCGCCTTGGTCGCCGACAAGCGCATCTGCTCGATGTGCTCGTTGATCGAGGAATCTTTCTCGATGTACGTGTCCGTCGACGGCACGTACGCCTCGGGCTGGTAGTAGTCGTAATACGAGACGAAGTACTCCACCGCGTTGTGCGGGAAGAACTCGCGGAACTCGCCATAGAGCTGCGCCGCCAGCGTCTTGTTGTGCGCCAGGACCATGGTCGGCCGCTGCACCCGCTGGATGACGTTTGCGATCGTGAAGGTCTTGCCGGACCCGGTGACCCCGAGCAGCGTCTGGTGCGCGAGGCCGGTCTCGAGGCCCTCGACGAGGCGCTCGATCGCCTGCGGCTGGTCGCCGGCGGGCTCGTAATCCGCGACGAGCTGGAAAGGGGACTGTTCCGGGCGAAGGTGATCCATAAACCGCTCTGCATTCACCGGCCCTGGGGTCCGGCGTCGGGGTAATTAGCGGACTATATAACGCGGCCGGCGAAGTGCTGCCCGTTGTGGGGCCGGTCGGCGCATTTACAACGTCGCCGGGTGGCGTCACTCGGTCCCGCCGCCGTGTATGTGCGCCAGCGCTCCTTCCCCGCACACCGGGAACGAATACTGCTCCCCGCCAAGCTCGGGTGGGTCGCTGGAGGCAACGCGTCCGCAGAGACGCCTCTGAATGCTGTTCACGAGCGGGGAGTTCCTTTTCGTCTATCTACCGATCGCGCTGGCGGCGTTCTTCCTGCTCGCGCGCGTCGCGGGGCGTGCGGCGGCGGCTTTCTGGCTAGCCGTCGCGTCACTCGTCTTCTATGGCTACTGGCGCCCGGAGCACACGCTGCTCCTCGGCGCGTCCATCGCCATGAACTACCTCTTCGGCGCGCTGATCCTGCGTGCGCGCGGCGAGGGCAGCCCGGCGGCGCGGCGGCTGCTGATCGCCGCGGTGGTGACGAACCTTCTCGTTCTAGGCTACTTCAAGTACGCCAACTTCTTCGTCAACACCGTATCGGCGGTGACGGGCAGCTCGCTCGATACGGTGGACGTGCTGCTGCCGCTCGGCATTTCCTTCTTCACGTTCACGCAGATCGCGTATTTGGTGGACGTGCACGCGGGCAAGGTCACCGAGCGCAACCCGATCCACTACCTGCTGTTCGTCACGTACTTCCCGCACCTCATCGCCGGGCCGGTATTGCATCACGCGGAGATGATGCCGCAGTTCGCGCGGCCTGATATCTATCGCGCCTACCTGCGCAGCATGACCATCGGCCTCGCGTTCCTGACGATGGGTCTCGCAAAGAAGATCCTCGTCGCAGACAGCGTGGCACCGCTTGCGAACGACGCTTTCGCTCAGGCGGCCGTGGCGCCGCTGACGACCGCTGCCGCATGGCTCGGCATGGTCGCCTACACGCTGCAGATCTACTTCGATTTTTCGGGCTATTCGGACATGGCGGTCGGCCTGTCGCTGCTCATCGGCGTACGTCTGCCCTACAACTTCAACTCTCCGTACAAGGCGCGAAACATCTCGGACTTCTGGCGGCGCTGGCACATGACGCTCTCGCGCTTCCTCCGCGATTATCTCTACATCGCGCTCGGCGGAAACCGCCGCGGACGCTTCCGCCGCTACATCAATCTGCTCGTGACGATGCTGCTGGGCGGCCTGTGGCACGGCGCCTCTTGGACTTTCGTCGTGTGGGGCGGACTGCACGGCCTCTACCTCTGCGTGAACCACGCGTGGCAATGGTTCTGGGAGCGCGTCCCGCGCGAGAGCCTGCCCACCGGTGCGATGTGGTCTAGGGCAGCGCGTGTCGCAAGCGTTACGCTCACCTTGCTAGCCGTGATCGTCGCGTGGGCGTTCTTCCGGGCGACGACCATCGAGTCGGCTACCGGCATCGTCGGCAGCCTGTTCGGCATCGGCAACGAGAGTGCGACCAGTGCGCTGCCGGCCTCCGCCCCCCTGTTCTGGATCGCGCTCTTCAGCGCCATCGCGCTCTTCGCGCGCAACTCGCAGGAGCTCATCGATGGAGGCATGGCGAAGGCGCTGGACCGCGTGGCCGAGCGCTCGTGGTACGGCGAGCTGCTCGCTGCGCTCTGCGGGGCAATGATCGTGCTCATCGTGCTGCTCGCGCTGATCGCGGCATCACGCAACGTCACCGAGTTCATCTACTTCAACTTCTGAGGCCATGACCGCGCGCCGATTCATTCTCCGCGTGAGCGCATTCGTCGCCGGCATCGTCGGGATGCTGGTACTGCTCGAGCTCGTCCTGCGCATCGTGCCCGTGTCGGAGGGCATCTATGCGGCTGATCCGAGCCGTGCATGGCCGCTGCATCGGCTCGTCACGAACTCGACTTACACGTATTCGTCGGGCTGGAACGCGCACAACTTGCATCGAGGACGCGTCAACAACTTCGGCTACGTGTCGCCGGACGACTATCGGCCGGGAGAGTCCGGCATCGTCGTGATCGGTGACAGCTACATCGAATCGCTGATGAACGATTACGAGGAGACGCTGCAGGGCCGGCTGGGCGACCTTCTCGACCATCCGCAGAAGGTCATGAACTTCGGGACGTCGGGTGCCGACCTGCCCCATTATCTCGGCACGGCGCGTCTCGTGGGAGAGCACTTCCGGCCGACCTGGGCGGTCATCCTCATCTCGAGGAACGACTATCAGGGCGGGTTCTCGGCGGACACGGGGTACTTTCGCTGGGCACCGGAGCGCGATCCGCCGATCGAGATCG
This sequence comes from Steroidobacteraceae bacterium, assembly GCA_035760965.1. GTDB lineage: Bacteria > Pseudomonadota > Gammaproteobacteria > Steroidobacterales > Steroidobacteraceae > JADGHX01. Next base: position 15,845 of record DASTRY010000060.1, read on the forward strand.
TGCCGGAAGTGAAGCGCTCGCCCCTTGTGAAGTTCGTGCGCGAGCTCGCGCTCGTGCGCTACGTGCGCGGGAATTTGAAGGTGCGCGTGCGCGATCTCGTCCACTGGCGCCGCGCCGTCGATCCGAAGCCGGACACGACGTGCACGCCGCATCCCCTTTCGACACGCGACAAATCGCTGACGGCGCGCTTCGTCGATGAGCTGCCGAAGGCGCTCGATCTGCCGCCCTCGCGGGTGATCCTGGTGTTCGACACGGATCGACGAGCGATCTACGCCGGCGCGCCCGCGAGCGCGCAGGAGTGCCCGAGCCTGGACGATCAGGCGCGCGAGCGAATCATGCAGCTTGCCGTCTCACGCGGGATGCTCATCCTGGACACCGCCGACACGTTTCGCAGCTACTACGTCGCCACTCGCCAGCGCGTCGATTTCACGCCCGAGGACTACCACTGGAACCCGATCGGCCACCAGCTCGTCGCGCGCGAGGTGGCGGCGATCATCAACGCCTTCGGCTCGGAGAACGGGCGCCGTCACACGCTGGTCCCGAGAACCGACCCGGAAGGTCGCGTCGCGGCTGCCTCGGGCAACGGACAGCCGCGCTCGGAACGCGAGGGGCGAGTGCCTCACGAGGAGCCGGCTCCGCGCGCGGAAACCCCTGTCGAGCCGTCCGCGCCGGAGCTGGGGCGCCTGCCGGTGTCGCCGCAAGTGGGCGCCGGACCCCTCTAGCGGCGCCTCGAATCTTCCCGTCGTCGCGACCGGCCAATCCGGTAAGATACGGGTCGCCCACTCCTTCCGATCTGCAGGACTCACGTGACTCTATCTGTTTCGCGACGCGTCCAGCGCGTCAAGCCCTCGCCCACGCTCGCTGTCACCTCCCGTGCCGCCCGCCTGAAGGCGGAAGGCAAGGACGTCATTGGACTCGGTGCCGGAGAGCCGGATTTCGACACGCCCGCGCACGTCGCGCAGGCCGGCATCGACGCCATCAAGACGGGATTCACGCGCTACACGAACGTCGACGGCGTGAACGAGCTGAAAGACGCCATCATCGCCAAATTCGAGCGCGACAACGGCCTCAAGTACGAACGGTCGCAGATCCTCATCTCTGCCGGCGCCAAGCAGACGATTTACAACCTCTGCATGGCCGTGCTGGATCCGGGTGATGAGGCGATCATCCCGGCGCCGTACTGGGTGTCTTACCCGGACATGGTGCTGCTCGCGGACGGACTGCCGGTCACGCCGTTCGCGGGTGCAGCGCAGGGCTACAAGATCACGCCGCGGCAACTCGCGGCAGCCATCACGCCGAAGACGCGCCTCGTGCTGCTCAACAGCCCCTGCAACCCGACCGGCGCCGCGTACACGAAGGCGGAGCTGCGTGCGCTGGGTGAAGTGCTGCTGCAGCACCCGCGCGTGCTCATCGGCACCGACGACATGTACGAAAAGATTTACTGGGGACCGGAGCCGTTCAGCAGCCTGGTCTCCGTGGTGCCCGAGCTCTACGGGCGCACCGTGACGATCAACGGCTGCTCCAAGGCCTACGCGATGACGGGTTGGCGCCTCGGATATTGCGGCGGGCCGAAGGAGATCATCACGGCGATGAGCACGATCCAGGGCCAGTCGACTTCGAATGCGTCGAGCATTTCGCAGAAGGCCGCGATCGCTGCGCTGAACGGCGATCAGGAGTGCGTCGCCAAGATGAACGAGCAGTTCAAGGCGCGGCACGACTTCATCGTCGCCGGCTTGAACTCGCTGCCGGGCGTGAGCTGCGTTCCGGCGGCCGGGACGTTCTATGCGTTCGCGGACGTGTCGAAGGCGATGGCCGCGCACGGTTGTCGCGACGACAACGAGTTCGCCGAGCTGCTGCTGAGCGAGGGCGGCGTTGCGGTCGTGCCAGGCTCGGGGTTCGGTGCGCCGGGACATGTGCGGCTCTCGTTCGCGTGCAGCATGCAGACGCTGGAGACGGCGCTCGAGCGCATGCGCAAAGTGCTGACGACTGCGCGCGTGGCCAAGAGCGCCTGAGACTCTTGGAGCGGGAGCCGCCTTGCGCGGCTCCTTCGCCTGCCGCCGCGGCGCTCTGCCGCGGCTTGGCGCGCTCTTCCGCTGTGATCCGTTATGCGCTTGCCGCGAGTTGCGGCTTCTTCGTTGCGTCGGCACGCGGCTTCAGCATGCCGCGCGATTCGAGCACATCCCGCATCGTCGAAAACTGAAACTCGCCGAGCAACCGCCGCAGCCGCCCTTCGCACTTGTGCAGATTGTTGTAGTGGCGGAAGCGCGAGAAGGGCTTCACCTTCAGGCGCGGCTGACCGGGATCCACTTCCCACGGATGCAGGTAGAACGTGAAGGGCTGCCCGGTCTTCTCGTTGATCTGCTTGAGCCCGGCGCGCGTCACCGCGTACGGCAGCAGCCGGAAATAGCCGCCACCCGATACGGGCACACGCACGCCGCCGAACGAGGCCGCCGACATCGGGAACTCGACGATCGTCCGCCCGCTCGGCGCCGCAATCGGCCCGATGTCGCGCGAAGCGCCGGGGATGCCGTAACGGTCGTGCCGGATGGGAAATACCGAAGAGTCGTATTCGAACCCGAGATCAATCAGCGTATCGAGCGCCCACAACGAGCGCTTGGTGATCGAGAAGCTCGCTGCGCGATATCCCGTGACCGGCGCGCCGATCGTGTCTTCGAGGAAGTGCTTCGAGCGCCGCGCTTCCTCGCGAAACTCGTCGGGCGTCTGCTCGTAGATGAGCCGGTGCGAGAACCCGTGGCACGCGATTTCGTGCCCGACGTCGGCGATCCGCCGAATCAGTCCCGGCGAGCGCTCTGCGCACCAGCCGAGAATGAAGAACGTGCCGCGGATGCCCCGCTCCGCCAGCAGGTTCAGGATGACTTCGGTATTGCGCTCGACGCGGTACTCGCGCGTCGGCCAGCTCTCGCGCGGCACTGCCGGCGCAAGCGCGGCGACCTGGAAGTAGTCCTCCACGTCGATGGAGAAGGCATTGACCACGGACGGCATCGGCGGCCCGGAACGCTGGTATTCGTTGTTGTCGGGTGCCGACTATATCGCCGCGATCCGCGAGGCACCAACGACAGCGCCTCGGAACCGGTACCGGCTCACGTTTGCCGAGACGCGTTCGAGAGCCGATCGCCGCTGCAGAGAAGCATTACGTCGTGTGGGGGGCTGGAGTGCGGACCTCCCGCTCGCCGTCGAGCCGTTTCGACATGCACGCGGCGGACGCGGGACAGAGACCCCGAAACTCGGTGGTCGCCAGGATTGCCGGCGGCAGGCCGCTACGCTCAGCGTTTCGATAGCCGTGGCGTCTGAAGAAGGACTCTGCGGTCTGCGTGAGCAGGACGAGCTCGCGGACGCCGCGCGCGCTGGCGCACCGCTCTAGCTCGCGGACCAGCTCGCGCCCGATACCGGTGCCACGACGCGGCTCGGCCACCGCGAGCGAGCGAAGCAGTGCCACGTCTCCGAAGCACTGCAGCGCGCCTACGCCGAGCAGCATCGAGCCCTCTTCGGCGATCACGAACTCCGGGCGGGAATCGGCAAAGTCCGAGGTCGGCAATGCGTTCGCCTCGAGGAGCGCGGAAATGCGTGCGAGGTCATCTGCGTGCGCAATGCGAAAGGTGAGCGCGGGCCTCATGGGCGAGACCTCGTTACGTCAACGGCCATCACGAACGCCTCTCGTCGTTGAGAGTCCGCGAACACACGCAAGCTCTAACCTTTCGCCGATTGCCGATCAGCGAGCGCGCAGCTTGCTCCGTCCGTAGTTCAGGCAGACCACATGCGTGGCGACGATGTTGAAGCCTAGCATGCCATCGAAGTCGCTCGGCAGTTCGAGCGGGCAGCACCACGAACTCGAGTGGGCCGAAATCGGCTCCTCCGAGGATGAGACGCTTCGTGTTGTAGAACGGTGGCTTTTGGCCTACCGGAGGTGTGACGGGCAATTGATAGGCAGTGGCCACACCTGCAGGAAGCGTCGAGTACTGCGCACCGGTATCCCACGCGAGGCGCATCGTCGCCCCATCCAACTTCACTTCGGTGACGACAAGGCTCGGCGCCGAAGCTCGTTCAAAGGGCACCCGAGTGCCCTTGCATCCCAGCTTTTCCGCTTCGGCGTCAGCAGTCTCGAGGGGCAGCAGGGTCATCATCCGCCCGGGATAGTCCATTACCACAATGAACTGCCGCAGGACCTCGCGGCCGAGTACGTTCGGAACCGGCGGATCATCCGCGATGGCCTCCGACTCGATCGCATCCACATCTCTGAACACTCGGCCGTCTACGCGAAGTTGCGGCACACTGTATCGGCGTGCCTCGTGCGCTTGACCCTTCGCGTCCGTCCAGATCGTGCGGCCATCGGTGAGCTCGACCGCGCCGGCCTCTTCCAGCGCGTCTGCGGTCAAGCCGAGAACACCGCCGCCGGTATCCACGACGACTTTGATCTCGTGACCCGCCACTTCGACGGTTGTGACGGGATTGTTGCGAAGTATTGTCAGCGGTACGCGAAGCGGCTGCGGCGCGGCGCTGACAGCCGGCAAGCTTGCGGCGGCCGTGAGCGCGGTGAGCACACCAAATATCGATCTTGCTAGTCGCATGGTGGGCGCTCCTGGCCTCATGCGGCGGTTCCTCGGACCCCCTTGAGCACGTCGATGTCGGAGAGATCGGCGTCTCGATACGAGACGCGAGTCTCGCCGATCGGTTCGCCTGAAGTGTCTGTGCCAGTGCGTGAACGACGAGGCGGCGTTCGAGGAGTAGCATCAGCGGCCGGCGGCGCGCCCGCGCTCAGCCGTCGATGTGCCTGGAGGAGAGCTCCAATGGGCGTCAGACGATCCAGGGTCTTTCAAGCCGCCGTCCTCTCGTTGCTGCTAGTGGGATTCTCAGCCGCGACCGCGGCGCCGGCGGCCGACGCCGGTGGAGACATCGTCAGGGTGACGATTCTCTACGATGCGTTCGGAAAATCTTCGACGATGAAGAAGGACTGGGGCTATGCCGCGTTCGTCGAATACCGCGGCAAGCGCATTCTTTTCGACACGGGCGACGACCCGACGATTCTCGCCGACAACGCGAAAGCAAAGGGCGTGGATCTGTCGCGCCTCGACTTCGTCGTGCTCTCGCATCGGCACAGCGACCACATGGGCGGGCTGGATCACGGGTTGCGGGTCAATCCGAACGTGACGATTTACGCTCCGAAGGAAAGCTTTGGGATCTTCGGCTCCTCACTGCCGGGCACGTTCTACCGGCGCGATGCGTCGTTGCCGCCCGAGCAACGCTACTTCGACGGTTCGCCTCCGGCGCTCATGAAGTTTGGCAGTCGCTGGCCGCGCGCCCACTTCGACTTGGTCGAAAATACGCGCGAAATCGCGCCCGGCCTCCACCTGATTTCGCTCGTTTCCGATAAGCCCGGGACGCTCGAGCTGCGCGAGCTGTCATTGGCGATCGAGACGCCCGAGGGTCTCGTTCTGATCGTTGGCTGTTCGCATCCGGGGATCGAAAAGATTCTGGAAGCAGCCGGATCCGTCGACAAACATCTGCATGTCGTTCTAGGCGGGCTCCACCTCGTCACGGCGAGTGACGCGGATATCGACAAGGCCGTCGCGAGCCTGCACGACACTTGGAAGGTCGAAGCATTGCGCCTCCTTCATGACGCCATGGATCTGACCAACCACGTGAGAGAGTGGAGCGATTACCAGGAGTGAGCACAGCGTCAGGATTGCGCGGGGCATAGTCGGACGATACCACTCAGGCAGCCGCTTTCTCGACACCCCGCTCAAAGGCGTTCGATCGGAAGAGCCATGCGCGCGGCGCGGGTAACGGTCATTGGGCCGTTACTCGTCCTCCTGACTGATCTTCACCCTCCGACGTGCTCGATATACCTAAAGTGGGATACTCTTCATGCGTTCCAAACTGACCCCGGGCGAGCGACCGGTTATCTGGGTCGCCTCTGCAAAAAAGGATCTTCTCGCCATGCCCAAACCCGTCGTTCGGGAGATTGGCGTTCTGCATTGCTTTCAGAAGAAATCGCCGACCGGGATCAAGACCGCGAAGGTGGACGTGAATTTGGTTACGCAGCGACTGAAAGCTGCCCGCATTGACTACGAGGCCCGCTATGGCAAAACGAGCAGCTAAACCTATCCGCATGGAATTGAGCTCCGGGAATGTTCTTGCCGACCTGGGATTGCCAGACGCTGCCGAACTCGATACCAAAGTGCGGCTCGCGGTCGAGATCAATCGGTTGATCAAGGACAAGCGGCTCACGCAAGTGACCGCCGCGGAATGCCTCGAAGTCAGCCAACCGAAAATCTCAGCCTTGAAGAACTACAAGCTGGATGGTTTTTCCGTTGAGCGCCTGATGAGCTTCTTGCTTGCGCTGGGGCAGGATGTGGAGATTCGCATCAGCCCGCGGCGCTCCACCCGGACGCCTGGGCGGATTCTTGTGCAGGCAACATGAGGCACCTGGACAACGTCTTCGCGGCGTTAGCGGCGATCGTTTCAGGCGCGACCTCAAATGTACTCTCATCGGCAGGGGCCGGTGGACTGGGTGCGGGCTATTCTCTTTCTCGCCAGCTAGCTAGGTACTCGATTGAGTAAACACGCCAATCTGCCCCGAAGTGCTGAAATACATCGACCCTTGAATTGTTCTCTTCTGGTAAGGAGACGTAGGCGCCGATTCTGTTGTTTTCATCCGCAGGCGCCATCGCTTTCCATTTTCCGTGGGTGCCATCGAGAAGTGCCTTGGCGAGCGACTCCGCAGCATCAATCGTCGCAAGACTCACGGTGACTGCTGCCCCGTCGCCTTCGGCGACGTCGGCCTTTCCGTTCAAGAGCTCAAAAAGCTCCGATCAGAAGATCCCCCTCGTACACCACGTCGCGGGACGCCAGCGGCTCACCGGCCCTACATATCTGCACTACCATCCAGGCAAGTGCGAGGAGTAAGCGCCGCTGGCGAATGATTCGACCGGCTTTGGCCATTACCGCGATCCTGCAAGTGCGTGTGCCTAACTCCACCCGTAACGCGATTATCCAGCTTTCGAAGTGTCGCTACCCGAAAGTTTTCCCGCGCCTTCGCCCCATAGGTGTCCACGAGCGCCGCCCGGAGCTGTTCTTAGGCATCGATTTTGTTGGGCGCGTTAGTCGTAGCGTTCTGGGTATACGGGGCCATCTCCTTTGCGCGCGCGTAGGTTCGCTTCCGAGTCGATTCCTCAAGAGTCCCGGAGTACGGCGTGAAGAGCCATGCGAGGGACGACACTTTCGGAAAGTGATCCCGAAGTCGCGTGAGGACGCGTAACGCCAGCTCTCCTCACCGGCCGTGCCTTCGCTCCGGACGCGAAACACTCACGCAAAGCGCTCTCAGTGCCCACGCACGTTCACAACCTGCTGGATTACGAACAAGCTGCGCAATCCCATGTGCCCATAGCCCACGTCGTACTGTTCACCGGAATCGGACGTGTAGGTGCTGAGGGGCGCCGGTAAAACTGGACCACCTGGAATGAGAGTTTCGCGGCAGAATTGGGCCTAACGGGACGGCGATTCTGACGTGAAGAAGAAGCGATTTTCGGTCGAGCAGATCAGTGCGATTCTGAAGCAGGCGGAGCTGGGAGCGCCGATCGCTGAGCTCTGCAGACAGCATGGGATTTCGGAACAGAGCTACTACCGGTGGAAGAAGGTCTACGGTGGCATGGAGCCTTCGGAGGCACGCGAGCTCAAACAGCTGCGCGATGAGAATACGAAGCTGAAGCGCCTGGCGGCGGACCTTTCGCTCGACAAGGTGATGCTGCAGGACGTGCTGACAAAAAAGTTCTGAAGCCCGTCAAGAAGCGCGAAGTCGTGCGCTACCTCATGAGTCGTTATGGGATCGGCACGAGACGGGCGTGCCGCTGCGTACCGATACCGCTCGGTGTACTACTACCGCAGTTGCAAGGATCCTCTCACCGCGCTTCGCCAACGCGTGCGTGAGCTCGCTCACGCACGCGTTCGATTCGGGTATCGCCGAATTTTCCTGCTGCTGCGTCGTGAAGGCTGGGATGTGGAAAAGGATCGTCTGTACCGGATATATCGAGAGGAGGGCTTGGGATTGCGCCGGAAACGGGCATGGCGTCACGTGACAGCCGTGCATCGGGCGATTCGAACACCGGCGCGCCATCGGAACGACGTCTGGAGCATGGATTTCGTCCACGATCAACTGGCTGATGGTCGAAAGTTCAGAACGCTGACGGTGATCGATGTGTCTACTCGAGAGTGTCTGGAGATCGAAGTGGGCCAGAGCCTCAAAGCAGAAGACGTTGTGCGCGTCTTGGACCGGCTCAAGTACGAGCGCGGTGTACCGGTCGGATTCACGAGCAGGTATAGGCCGCCAGAATCGGAGAGTTTGTAGGGCTTCTCCGCGGGCTTGGCGGCTCGAATTTCGGCTTCGGTCAGCATGGGGGTAACTGACTCCGCGGTAACCGAGTTACCCCCGTACTTGCCCCCATCCGAGCTAGGCTGTCAACGGACGACCCGGGACCGGTGTCGGTACCAACTTGCTGAGATCCTGCGTTTTTCGGCGGTTGCCGGACGTCCTCGGACGGTGCTGGAGGGGTGATTGGCTCCCCGGGTTGGAATCGAACCAACGACCAACGGATTAACAGTCCGACGCTCTACCGCTGAGCTACCGGGGAACACGTGAGGCGCTTGCGAAGGGCGCGGATTGTGGTGGAGCGAGGCGGACCCGTCAAGCGAATCAGCGGCTTATATACAGCTCGGCGCCGCTCGGCAGCCGGGGAGCGGTCTTGACAGGGGTCCTCGCCTGCATCTACCGCATGGACTTCCATGCGCTCGCCGACCTTACCCGGGGCGGGTCGGTAGGGCTCGACACGCCGCCCTCGCCCGCCGCGACCACCCGCTCCTCCCCGCACGCCGGCACACTGGCGCCGGGCAAATCCAGCACGGCGCCTACGGCACGAAAGGAAACCCCATGGCTTGGCTGATCCTCATCGCAGCGGGACTCCTGGAAGTCGTGTGGGCGATCGGGCTGAAGTACACCGAAGGCTTCACGCGGTTCTGGCCCAGCGTCGTCACGCTCGCGGCGATGATCGCCAGCGTCGTGCTGCTCGGCGTGGCCATGAAGTCCCTGCCCGTGGGCACCTCGTACGCCGTCTGGGTCGGCATCGGCGCGACGGGCACCGCTGCGCTCGGCATCGTGCTGCTCGGTGAGTCCGCGAGTCCGGGCCGCCTCGTCAGCCTGGCCCTGCTCATCGCCGGCATCATCGGATTGAAGCTCGCGACGCCGACGTGACCGCGACGCCGATGTGAGTGTCAGTGCGTTCCAGCCGCTTCCGGCGGCTGCAGTCCCTTCGTGTAGAGCACCTTGCCGTCGGGCCGCACGAAGATCGCGTCGAAGTCCGGCAGCCGCTCGATGATCTTGATCGCCTCGTCCGCGCCGAGCACGAACGCCGTCTTCGACAAGCCGTCCGTCTGCATCGCCGTCGGGCCGAGGATGGTCGCGCTGCGCACCTTGCTCGCGGAGTGCCCCGTCTTCGGATCGATGATGTGGTGATAGCGCACGCCGTTCTCGTCGAAGAATCGCTCGTAGTCTCCCGAGGTCGACATCGCCGTGTCGACGAGCGGAATGCGCGTGATCACCTTGTTCTTATCGTCGGGATGACGAATGCCGACGATCCACGGCCGCCCGAACCGATCGCCGATGATCCGCGTGTCGCCGCCCGCCGTCACGACGGCGTGCTGCACGCCGCGCTTCTGCAGGATCGCGATGCTCCGGTCGACCGCGTAGCCCTTCGCGATGCCGCCGAGGTCGATGCGCATGCCCGCGTGCTCGAAGCGCACGCTGTGCGTCTTCGGATCGAGCAGCAGGTTCCGGTAGTTCACCGCCGGCAGCGCCGCCTCGATCTGCTGCTCGGTCGGCTTCACGTGCTTGCGATAGTCGTAGAGGTAGCCGACGCTGGCATAGGTGATGTCAAAGGCTCCCTCGGTGATCTCCGAGAAGTGAATCGCCTGGCCGATGAGGTCGAAGAGCTCCGGGTCGACGACCACCGGCTGCTGATACGCCAGCCGGTTGATCTGCGAGATCTGGCTCTCCGGCTTGTAGTGGCTCATGAGGTTGTCGATCCGGCGCATCTCGTCCATGACGGCGTCGATCGCGGCGTTGCCGGCCTTGGCGTCGTCGTGCCAGATCTCGACGTCGATATTGGTGCCCATGATGGCTTCGTGTCGGTCCAACCAGACAGCATGAGCGGGGCGTGCAAGCGCGGCGGCTAGAAAAAGGCCCAGAAGCGCGACCATTCGGGGAACCGACAGGCGGAACGCCGGTCGAGATGCGAGGTATGGCACCATTGGGAGCATGGCTACCAACATGAATTCTCCGTCTGCCGTCGCTGGAGAGGTCAGCATCCGGGCACCTTACCCAAAGCGCCCGTTCTCAGGTAGGGAACTGCTGTTCAGCATCGGCTCGCTCCTCGTGATCGCCATCATCGTCCAGGCGATCTACGCCACGGTCATTCGGCCGCGGGCCGAGGTCCTCATCGCGCAGGCCAACACCGTCGATGCGCAGGGCAATTCCGATCGCGGCAACCTGCGCTCGTTCTGGGTCATCATCCACGACGCCGAGCAGGAAATCGCCTTCATTCTGGCGCTTTGGTCGATCGGGCTCATCGTGCACCAGGCGCGCAATGTCCAGCGCAACCGCGCGCTGCTCGAGCGCACGTATATCGAGGTCGACGAGAACCACGTCGTGCTGCCCGAAGACGCACGCGCCTACGCGCGCCCGCTCGAGCGCCTGCCCTTCGAGGAACAGGACATGTTCCTGCCGCGCGCGCTGATGGTCGGGCTGAACCGTTTCGGCGCGACGAAGAGCGTGCAGGACGCGGCCGAGGCCGTGATCGACGAGTGCGAATTCGAGGCCTCGCGGCTCGATGCGCAGCTCTCGATGGTCAGATTCACGGCGTGGGCCATCCCGGCCATCGGCTTCGTCGGTACGGTGCGCGGTATCGGCCATGCGCTGACGGAAGCGCAGCGGGCTCTGCACGGCGACATCTCCGGCGTCACGCTAGGCCTCGGCGTTACGTTCAACGCCACGCTGACGGCCCTGTCGCTCAGCATCCTCGTCATGTTCTGCCTGCACCAGTTGCAGCAGGCGCAAGACCGTCTGGTTCTCGACACACGCACGTACATCGACCGCGGTTTGATCCGCCACATGCGGGTCTACAAGTAGGTACCGAACGGCCCGGGCAATCCCCGGGCCGTTCCGGTCGTGTCCCCTTCTCCAGAGGAGCCAGGCTCATGGCGCTCGAGGGTAGCTGTCACTGCGGCCGCATCGCGTTTTCGATTGACGGCGAGCCGCAACAGGTTCTGGACTGCAACTGCTCGCATTGCCGCCGCAAGGGCTATCTGCTCTGGTTTCAGCCGCGCGAGAAGCTGACCCTGCGTACGCCCGAGAGCGCACTCGCGACGTACACGTTCAACAAGCACGTCATCCAGCATCACTTCTGCCCGACATGCGGCTGTGCGCCCTTCGGATTCGGGAAGGACCGTAACGGGAACGACGTCGTGGCAATCAACGTCCGCTGCCTGCCGGACGTCGATCTGACGAAACTGCAGATCACGCCGTTCGATGGCGCCAAGTACTAGCGCTGCAGCAGCTTCGAGTAGAGCGCCAGGTCCTCGTCAGAAAAGCAGCAGAACGTCACGCATTCGATGGCGCCCTCGCCGGGCGCAAAGCTGCGCACCGTCTCGAGCGCGATCGGGGCCGCAAGCTCTTTCGGGAATCCGTATACGCCCGTGCTGATGGACGGGAACGCGATGCTGCGCACGCCGTTCTCCGCCGCCAGCTCGAGCGAGCGCCGATAGCACGACGCGAGCAACCGATCCTCCCCGTGTGTGCCACCGCGCCAGACGGGACCGACCGCATGGATGACATAGCGCGCCTTCAGCCGGAATCCGGGCGTGATCTTCGCGTCGCCCGTCGCGCAGCCATTCAATTTGCGGCAGGCCTCCCGCAGCTCCGGCCCGGCGGCGCGATGGATCGCTCCATCGACGCCACCGCCGCCGAGCAACGAAGAGTTCGCGGCGTTCACGATCGCATCGACATCGAGCTGCGTGATGTCGCCGCGAATGGCTTGCAGTCGGCCCTGCTTCATCCCGGCTGTCCGTGACATCGGCGTGATCCCGGGCTCGAGGCGCATGCGCGCGAGTGCACGGCGTGCGCCGAAGGTCGCCTCACATCGGCAGCACCGGAGGCGACAGTGCTGGCGATGCGGGCAGGTTCAGCGCTTTCAGCCGAGAGGCGTAGTCGTTCTCCGCGAGATCCTTGGCGACCTCGCCGGTGCGCGTGTCCAGCACGAAGTAGGCCGGCTTGTCGCTCGGCGCTGCCTGCACCGTGCCCACCACGACATCGCGAATGACGGTGTAGCTTGCGACCGGTCCCGCGATCACCGTGCCGCCCTGCTTCTTGCGGATGATCGGCGCCGACGTCTTGTCGCGCACGATCTGATACCCGTTCGGCAGCGCGACGACGAAATCCGACCGCGATGTGGCGCACCCCGTGATGCCGATGGCTGCGAGCAGGACCGCAATGCAGGCGGCCCGAATCCGCTTCCCACCCATGGTTCTTCGCTCTCCTCTGTGGACGGAATCCGGTGGGCATGACTCGTCGACGCCGGATTTGTTCCGCCGCAGCTAGCGCTGCGCCCATAGGGCGCACGCGTGCGGAAAGCGGCCGGTCCACGGCCGGATCGCTGCTTACTGCGGACCGGTTCCCGTACCGGCGTTCAGCAGCGCGTCCACTTCGCGCTCTGCGGCTACCCAATCTTCCACCTCTCCACCGGGTGCAAAGCCGCGCCGCTCGGCGCGCAGGTACGCGGCCTCCGCAATCATCGCGCGGCGCATGTCGTCGCTCACGTGCGCCTTTGCGGGAGCCGGCGCCGCCTTCGCCGTCTTCGGCGCGCTGGCGCGCTTCGGGCGCGCCGCCGCCGGCGCGGCCCCGCCGGAAGATTCGGCCTCGGGTCGCTTGGTCGTGGGTGAGCTGGCGGCTGACGATTTGGCGGTACGCGACGAATCCGGTGTGCGGCGACTTGCCATGCAGGATCTCCTCGAGGAATGAGACGAAGCTTGCGGCGGCCTCTACGACCGGAGCAAGCGTGGCGGTCGCGACTGTTTAGTGCACGTCCCATGCCGCGACAGACGGCGCGCCTCGATCGCGTCCGGCGCGTCCGCGGCGAAGTGTCCGCACAGGTGTCCGGTGTCCGCGGCGGACAGGCGGACACGCGCGTTCTCACGCGCAAAGTCATTGTCACTCAATAACTTACGTCGAAGAACGAGACTGGCACGAGGCCTGCAATTCCCCTCGCGCAGGTCACGGCAGACAACACGCATGAAAATCGCAGAGCTACGACGACTCCCCTCTTCGCTCGGTGGCGAGTCCATCATCCGCACGACCGAAGGGCAGGATGCACCGATCGAGGACACGCGCTCGCACTGGAAGCGACGCCGCGTCCTCTACATCGCCGGTGCCGCGCTCGCGCTCATCGTCGCGGCGCTCGCGTACCTCTTGATGCAATGGTCCGATCTCAAGAGCACGGTGTCCGCCGATCGCCTGCGCGTCGTCACCGTCACGAAGGGCCACTTCATCCGCGATGTCGCCGCGCAGGGCACGGTGATCGCCGCGGTCAATCCCACGCTCTTCGCGATCGCCCCCGGCACGATCGAGTATCTCGTGCGCGCCGGTGACACGGTGACGAAAGGCCAGCCGCTGGCGCGGCTCGACAGCCCCGATCTGCGCAACGAGTACGAGCGCGAGCGCGCGACGCTCGACAGCCTCAACGCCGCGCTCTCCCGTCAGGAAATCGAGATCCGCCGTCAGATCCTGCTGAGCAAGCAGCAGGCGGACCTCGCGAAGGTCGCGATCACCGCCGCCGAGCGCGAGGAGAAGCGGGCGCAGGCCGCGTGGGACGAGCGCGTGATCAGCGAGCGCGACTATCGCCGTGCCATCGACGACCTCGACTCCGCCAAGCTGAATTTCGACCACGCCACGGCAACCGCCGCCCTCGAGCGCGACAGCCTCGCGCTCGAGCTGCGCACCAAGCGTCTCGAGCGCGATCGCCAGGCGCTCGTCGTGGAGAATCTGAAGAACCGCGTGGACGAGCTGACCGTGCGCTCGCCCGTGAACGGCATGGTGGCCAATCTCGCGCAGACCGAGAAAGCTCGTGTGGCGGAGAGCGCGCCGCTCATCACCGTCGTCGATCTCACGGCGTTCGAGATCGAGTTCCAGGTCGCGGAAACCTACGCGCAGGACATCAAGCCCGGAATGACCGCCGAGATCACGCTCGATGGCCGCGCGCACGCCGGCATCGTCACCGCGATCTCCCCCGAAGTCCGGCAGAGCCAGGTGACCGGCCGCGTGAAGTTCTCCGGCCCGCAGCCGCCGGGCCTGCGCCAGAACCAGCGCGCCGCCGTGCGCATCGTGCTCGACGAGCGCAACGACGTCGTGAAGTTCGAGCGCGGCTCGTTCGTCGACGATGCGACGCGCGCGCTCTACGTCGTGCGCGGCGATCACGCCGTGCGCGTGCCCGTGCAGCTCGGTGCCGCCTCCGTCGCCGAAGTCGAGGTCGTGCGCGGCCTCGTGCCGGGGGACCGCGTCATCGTCTCCGACACGCGCGATTTCAACGATGAGCCGCAAGTCACCATCACACGCTGAAGCCCAACGCCACCGCCTGAGAGAAGGACCCGCCTCCATGCTCGAGATGCACAACATCAGCAAGATCTATCGCGCCGACCTCATCGAGACGCACGCGCTGCGCGACTTCTCGTTGACCGTCCAGGCCGGCGAGTTCGTCGCGGTCACCGGTCCCTCGGGCTCCGGCAAGACGACGTTCCTCAACGTCGCGGGCCTGCTCGAGACCTTCGACACCGGCACGTACAAGCTCGACGGCCGCGACGTGAGCCGCCTCTCCGACGATGAGCGCTCGCGCCTGCGCAACGAGAAGATCGGCTTCATCTTCCAGGGATTCAATCTGATTCCTGATCTGAACATCTACGACAATGTCGACGTGCCCCTGCGCTATCGCCGGATGACCTTCAAGGAGCGCGACCAGCGCATCAAGAGCGCCCTCGACATCGTCGGACTCGCCTCGCGCATGCATCACATGCCGGCGCAGCTCTCGGGCGGCCAGCAGCAGCGTGCCGCCATCGCACGCGCGCTCGCGGGCGATCCGAAGTTCCTGCTCGCGGACGAGCCGACCGGCAACCTCGATTCGCTCATGGCGCGCCAGGTGCTCGACCTGCTCGAGCAGATCAACGAGATGGGCACGACCATCATCATGGTCACGCACGACATCGAGCTCGCACGGCGCGCACACCGCAACGTGCACGTCGTCGACGGTCAGATCTCCGATTTCAAAGCTTACGAGCCGCGTGCGCAGCTCGTCGCCACCTCGAGCACGCTTTCCGCCTGACGCAAGCACAGGGGCGCCTATGTTTGGCTATTACATGCGACTCGCGTTGCTCAGCTTCCGGCGCACACCGGGGCTCACCGTGCTGATGGTGCTCGCCGTCGCGGCCGGCATCAGTGTGT
Source organism: Steroidobacteraceae bacterium (assembly GCA_035760965.1). Lineage (GTDB taxonomy): Bacteria > Pseudomonadota > Gammaproteobacteria > Steroidobacterales > Steroidobacteraceae > JADGHX01. The sequence goes on from DASTRY010000060.1 coordinate 31,395, forward strand.
GCGTGATGTCGCTGACGCTCTATCACGCGATCTCCGGCAATCCGATCTGGTGGAAGAGCCACCAGCTCTACGCGGTGACGATGGATAGCTGGGACCCCGAGCGGCCGCACGACGACAAGCACCCGGACCTCGCGCCGCCGCAACTCACGTACAAGGACGCCACCTATCTCGCGCAGTCGAAGATCCCGACGCATCGGACCGTGATGTTCAAGACCGCCGGCGTCGTCTCGGCCGATAGCGGCGGCCCGAAGGCAGACCCGTACACGGTCGTCACCCGCGTCACGACAGGCGACTTCTTCACGATGTTCGACGTGCCGTTCCAGTACGGCCACGGCTGGAATGCGGCGGCGGACGAAGGGCCGGAGCCGGTCGTGGTGATCTCGAAAGAGGTGAACGACAAGTTCTTCGGCGGCGAGAACAGCGTCGGCCGCACCCTGCGCTGGAACGACCGCGCCTTCCGCGTCATCGGTGTGCTCGACTTCTGGCAGCCCGCGCCGAAGTTCTACGATCTCAACAACGGCACCTTCGATGCGCCCGAGAACGTCTACCTGCCCTTCCGCTGGGGCGAGACGCTCGAGCTCGAGGCGCACGGCAACGTCAACTGCTGGAAGCCCGAGAACCTCACGACGTTCAAGCAATTCCTGAATTCGGAATGCGTTTGGGTGCAGATGTGGGTGGAGTTGCCGGATTCCGCGAGCCGCGAGCGCATGCAGACATTCATGGACTCGTACTGGGATGAGCAGCACAAGGTCGGGCGCTTCCCGCGCAAGCGGAACAATCGCCTGACCGACGTGGATCAGTGGCTGCTCGACCAGCACGTCGTGCAGAGTGACAACCGCGTGCTCGTCGGGCTCGCGTTCGCCTTCCTCGCGGTGTGCCTCATCAACACCGTGGGCCTGTTGCTCGCGAAGTTCCTGAACGGGGCCGCGCTTGCCGGCGTGCGCCGCGCGCTCGGCGCGAGCCGCCGCGCTTTGTTCATGCAGCACATGGTCGAAGTCGGGCTCATTGCCCTGAGCGGTGCGATCCTCGGGCTCGGGCTGGCGTGGCTCGGGCTGCGCGGCGTGCGTGCACTATCCGCGACCGCGACGGTGTTCAACAAGGCGGGGATTCAGGCGCTCGCGCACATCGATGCCACGAGCCTCATCTCTGCGATCGTCCTCGCGCTGGTGGCAACGTTCGTCGCGGGGCTCTATCCGGCGTGGCGCATCGGCCGCGTTTCACCCGCCGTCTATCTCAAGAATCAGTGAGGATGCCCATGAACATCCCGTTTCGTCCGATTCTTTCCGCGCTCCTGCGCAACCGCACCGGCGCGCTGCTGGTTGCGATCCAGATCTCCATTGCTCTCGCGGTGCTGGTGAACGCCGTGTACATCGTCAAGCAGCGCGTGGACAAGATGAACCGCCCCACCGGCATCGACGATCAGAACATTTTCGTCGTGTCGAGCACCGGTTTCGCGCGCGACTTCGACTACAACGCCTCGCTCCGCGAGGACCTCGACTATCTGCGCGGCATTCCAGGCGTGATCAGCGCGGTGGCCGTGAATGCGGTCCCGCTGAGCGGCGGCGGCAGCTCCAACGGGATTGGCAAGGTGCCGCACCAGCCCGCGCGGTCCGAGGACGGCAACTACTTCACGATCGATGAGCACGGGCTCGAGACCCTGGGGCTGCGACTCATCGCCGGCCGCAACTTCCGCCCGGACGAGATACTGCCTCCGCCGAACAGCGTGCAGAACTACGTCGCACCTCAGGTCATCCTGACCAAGTCGCTCGCCGATGCGCTGTTTCCGCAAGGCGATGCGCTCGGCAAGACGATCTACGATGTCGATGATCACCCGTCGACGATCATCGGCATCGCCGACCGGATGATGGGCTCATGGGTCTGGTACGACCAACCCGACTACGTCTTTTTCATGCCGTACCTGCCGACGGGCCCGTCCGTGCGCTATCTGGTGCGCACGCAGCCGGGGCAGCGCGACGCGATCATGCGCGTCGCAGAGACGCACCTGAGCGCCTCGAATCCGCGGCGCGCCATCAACTGGGTGCGCTCGCTCGAGCTGTTCAAGAAGAACAGCTATCTCGCCGACCGCAACATGGGCGTGTTCCTCACCACCGTGACGACGCTGCTGCTCGCGATCACCTCGCTCGGCATCTTCGGCCTGGCCACCTTCAACGTGAGCACGCGGACGAAGCAGATCGGCACGCGCCGGGCCGTCGGCGCGCGGCGGCGGGACATCGTGAGCTATTTCCTCGTCGAGAACTGGCTCATCACGACGGGCGGCATCGTCGTCGGCTGCATGCTGGCGCTGGCCGTGGGCTACTGGCTCGCGAGCGAATATCATCTGCCGCGCGTCGACCTCTTCTATCTCGTCGGCGGCGTGTTGATCCTGTGGGGCATCGGTACACTGGCGGCGTGGCAGCCGGCACGGCGCGCAGCGAAGGTCTCGCCCGCACTCGCCACGCGCACGGCCTAGGCGGCATGTCGGTCGTCCCCGCAACGGTGTGGTCCTTTCCAACGGAGTCGCAGCCCCAGGCATCGAAGCGCATGAGTCTCCCCAGCAACGAACTGCGGGCCCGCTTGGCAAACCACACGGTCCTGGTCATCGACGACAACGAAGCGGTCTGCACCGCCTTCGATGTTCTGCTGTCCTTGCACGGCATGCGCGTGCTGACGGCCAATGCGCCCGCCCAGGGGCTCGAGGTGCTGGGGCGGGAAGCGGTCGATCTCGTGATCCAGGACATGAACTTCCGGCGCGAGGCCACGCGGGGCGAAGAAGGCATGGCGCTGTTCGCGGAAATCCGCAAGCGCTGGCCCGATATCCCCATCATTCTCCTGACCGCCTGGACGTACCTCGAAACGGCTGTGGAGCTCGTGAAGGCCGGTGCGGCGGACTATCTCGCGAAGCCGTGGGACGACGCGCGCCTGCTCACGACGGTGCGCAACCTGCTCGACTTGCGTCGGGCGCAGACGGAAACCCGCGCGATCCAGCAGCAGCGCAGCGAGGCGCGCGCGGCGCTGAGTGAGCGCTACAACCTCTGCGGCATCGTGTACGAGAGCGATGCCATGCACACGCTCGTCTCGACAGCCACGCACGTTGCCCATGCGGATGTACCGATCCTGATCACCGGGCCGAACGGTGCCGGCAAGGAAGTGCTCGCGGACATCGTGCAGGCCAACTCGTCGGTGCGCGACAAGCCGTATCTGAAGGTGAACCTCGGCGCTCTGCCGAACGATCTGATGGAAGCGGAGCTCTTCGGCACCGAAGCCGGCGCCTTCACCGGCGCGCGGGCGCGCACGGGCCGCTTCGAAGCGGCGGATGGCGGCACCCTCTTCCTCGATGAGCTCGGCAATCTCTCGGGCAGCGGGCAGGCGAAGCTCCTGCGAGTGCTGCAGACCGGGCAGTTCGAGCGTCTCGGCTCGAGCGTCACGCGCAAGACCCAGGTGCGGGTGATCGCGGCGACGAACGCGAACCTGCGCCAAGCCATCCGCGAAGGGCGGTTCCGCGAAGACTTGTTCTACCGGCTCAACGTCATCGAGTTGGAGGTTCCGGCCCTGGCGGACCGTCGGGACGACATCCTGCCGCTCGCGCGGTCTTTTTTGACCGCAGGGTTCACTCTCGCGCCGGACGCGGAGCGCGCGCTCGTGCGCTACGACTGGCCCGGCAACGTCCGCGAGCTGCAGAACGCCATTCGGCGTGCGTGCCTGCTCTCGACCGGGCCGTCGATCGGTGCCGCGGCGCTGAACCTACCGGCGACCGCGCCCGCACCCGCCGATGAGCCGGTGCTCGATAAATCGACCATCGAAGAAGCGCTGACCCGCGCGAAAGGCGTGGTCGCGCACGCGGCGCGTGACCTCGGGCTGTCCCGTCAGGCACTCTACCGGCGCATGGAGAAACTCGGTCTCAAGCTCGAAGCCGGGCGCTTGATCTCGGAATAGCCGATGCGGCTGCGCCTGTCGCTTGCGGCGCGTGTCGCCATCGCGCTGGTCACGACCGCCGTTGCCGTCGTGGTCGCGACCGTCGTGCTGGATCGCTGGCTGCCGCCGTGGCTCGCGGCGCTCACGGCATTCGTTCTCGTCTTGCCGACGGCCATCTGGCTCGGCCGAGTCATGACGCGCCCCTGGTCGGACGTGGTTCAGGCCCTGACAGACGGCGTGGCAAGCCTGCGCGACCACGACTTCAGCGTCTCGATCAGCCCGCCGCGTGACAAGGAACTACACGATCTCGTCACCGCGTACAACTCGCTGGGCGACCTGCTCCGCCGCGAGCGGCTCGATCTCTACCAGCGCGAGCTGCTGCTCGATACGGTCATCCAGACGACGCCGCTCGCGCTGGTGCTGACCAACGCCGCGGGGCGCATCGTTTTCAGCAACATCGCCGCGCGGCAATTGCTGTCCGGCGGCCGCAAGCTAGAGGGGTTCGATCTGACGGCGCTTCTGCAATCCGCGCCGGAGCCGCTGCGCGATGCCGTCGCCGCAGAGAGCGATCAGCTCTTCACGATGCAGCTCGGCGGCGAAGCCGAGGTGTTCCACCTCGCGCAGCGGCGTTTCCTTTTGAACGCGCAGCCGCATCGCATGCTGCTGCTGAAGCAGCTCACGCGCGAGCTCGCGGCGCAGGAAGTGGCGGTCTGGAAGAAAGTGATTCGCGTCATCGCGCACGAGCTGAACAACTCGCTCGCGCCGATCTCGTCACTGGCGCACTCCGGGCTCATGCTCGCGGCGGAGCCCGATCCGCAGCGCCTGCAGCGCGTGTTCACGACGATCGCCGACCGCGCGGCGCATCTCGCCACGTTCATCGACGGCTATGCGCGGTTCGCGAAGCTCCCCAAGCCCCGCGTCGCACCGGTGGAATGGCGGCAGTTGTTCGCGCGTCTCGAGGGCACGATGACGTTCCGGCTCGGAGCGCCGTTACCGGAAGGCTCCGCCGTCTTCGACGCGAGCCAGCTCGAGCAGGTGTTGATCAATCTGCTGAAGAACGCCGCGGAGTCGGGCTCCCCCACGACCGAAGTGGTGGTGACCGTGCGCGCGGCGAGCGATGGTCACCAGCCGGGTTGGACGATCGAAGTGGCCGATCGAGGCACCGGGCTCAGCGACGATGTGCTGCGCGATGCGCTGCTGCCGTTCTACTCGACCAAGCCGTCGGGCACGGGCCTCGGTCTCACGCTCTGCCGCGAGATCGTGGAAGCGCACGGTGGGCGGCTGAGCCTTGCCAATCGCGAAGGTGGCGGCGCCGCGATGACCATCTGGCTGCCCGACGCCCCGGCCGAGCAGCCCCTGCAACCCGCTATTTCTTCTTCCGCGGCCGGCTGACCGGCTCGTCGCTCGCGCCGCCGTTGCCACCCAGCTGCGCGCGCTTCGTCGCGGTCTTCAAATATTTCGCGAAATCCTTCCCGATCTGCGGGTGTGCCAGTGCCAGCTCGACGTTCGCCTGCAGATACCCGAGCTTGCTGCCGCAGTCGTAGCGCTTGCCCGTGAACCGGTGCGCATAGACCGCTTCCTCGCCCATGAGCGCCGCGATGCCGTCGGTGAGCTGGATCTCGCCGCCCGAGCCCTTGCCGATGCGCTCGAGGTGCTCGAAGACCGCGGGCGTCAACACGTAACGGCCCACGACCGCAAGATTCGAGGGCGCCTGCGCCGGCTTCGGCTTTTCGACGATGCTGCGGATGCGGCTCGTCTGCGACTTCGGCGCTTCCACCTCGACGATGCCGTACTTGTCGGTGTCCTTGTGCGGCACCACCTCGCAGCCGAGCACGCTCGAGCGCTTCGCGGAATACACGTCCGCCATCTGCTTGAGGCAAGGCACGTCGCTGCGGATGAGGTCGTCCGCGAGGTGTACGAAGAACGGCTCGGAACCCACCGCAGGCTGCGCACAGAGAACCGCGTGGCCGAGACCGAGCGGCTGCGGCTGGCGGATGTAGATGCACGCAGCGTACGACGGCAGCACGCTCCGAATCTGATTCAGCAGGTCGCTCTTGCCCTGCGCTTCGAGCAGGTTCTCGAGCTCCGGATCGGAATCGAAGTGGTCCTCGATCGCGCGCTTCGAGGAGCCCGTGATGAACACCAAGCGGCTCGCGCCGGCGCCGAGCGCCTCCTCGACGGCGTACTGGATGAGCGGCTTGTCGACGACCGGCAGCATCTCCTTCGGACTCGCCTTGGTGGCCGGCAGGAAGCGTGTGCCCCGTCCTGCCACCGGAAACACCGCCGTACGGATCGCAGACTTCAAGCTCATCGAAACTCCTCGTGGTTCGCGCGGCCGCCAAGTTTAGCGGATGAGCCGGGAAGCAACTGGCAGTCCCGACGACGCCCGCGATGCGCAAAAAACGGGGCTCGCCTCGGAAAAGGCGAGCCCCTTGCGCAATACCGGCCCGAATGCCTTCGGGAACGGAAGGCTGGGGAGAGGAGGAACGAAGCGGACCGGCGGACGCGCGAAACGATGCGCGGTCGGTCAGGGCTTCGCGGGCTTGGCATCCGCTTTCGAGCCGGCGGGCTTCGCGGCGGCGCTCTTTGCGCCGTCGACGCGCAGCAGCTCACGGTTATTGTCGATGACCTTCTGCGGCATGTTCTTGACGAGCCGCAAATCGTCCACCGACTTGAACGGCCCGTGCTCGTTGCGATACGCGACGATGGCCTGCGCGCGCGCCGGCCCGACGCCGTTCAGCTCCCGCGCGAGCGTAGTCGCGTCCGCCGTGTTGATGTCCACCGGTCCGGCCCATGCCGCGCAGGGCAGTCCCACGGAAACGAAGATCGAAGCGAGGGTCGAAGTGAGGAATCGCATGGTGGCCTCCTGGCCTGAAGAGTTGCGGCGACATCCGCCGCGGCCGGGAAGACTAGAGAGGTCGCGCACGGCCACCCACCGCCGTGCTCGTTGGAAATGACCAGATTCGGCGCTTGCGTTTGCGCTCGGGCGGCGATTACCGGGACGGCGCGTCCGCCGGGGAGCGTTCCGCCCATTTGAAAACGGCGGGTCGCAGGCTGTCCCACGACCGGCATTTCGGACAACGCCAATACCAGCCGACGCTGTGCAGGCCACAGTCGTCGCATTGGTAGCGGCCGCCGCTGTCGCTGATCCGCGTGAGCAGTTGCCCGAGCGCGTCGCCTTCGGGTGCCGCCGACTTCCCGCCCTCCTCGAGCTCGGGCAGTTGCTGCCGTCCCAGCGTCGGCAATGCCGTCGCGAGCAGCCACGCGAGCTGGCGCTGGCTCACGCGACCGGTCTTTTGCAGACGCGCGGTGAGTGCGTCCACGATGTCTTCCTCGCCAAGTTGGCTCGCGAGGGCGAGCAATCGCGGGATGATCTCGAGCGCCAGGCTCGGCGCCGCTTCCAGCGCCGCGAGGTATGCAGCGAGCGCGGCGCGCTCGTCGCCGCTCGCTTCCGTCACGCGCGCCGCGAGCAAGCCCGCCCGCGGCAGCTCGGCATCGTGTGTGCGCGCCTGGCGCAAGAGCAGCAGCGAGCGCTCCATATCGCCCTGGAGCAGCGCCTGCTCGGCCAGCTCGCACAGGTAGTGCGCGGCGACGCGCCGCCGCTCGCTCTGAATGCTCTGCGGCAGCTCGTGAAAGATCTTCAGGGCGTTCGGCCAATCGGTCTGCTGCTCGTAGATGCGCAGCAGGTTTTCGAGCGCGGCGACGCGGTACTCGCGCGAGGCCGACAGCTCTTCGAACAGGCGCTCGGCGCGGTCCATGAGACCGGCGCTCAGATAGTCGAGGCCGAGTGCGAAGGCGGCCTTCTCGCGCAGCTCCGGCGGTCCTTCTTCGCGCAGCCGGGTGTGCAAGGCGATGGCGCGATCGACCTCGCCGCGCCGTCTGAAGAGGCTGCCGAGCGCGAATTGAATCTCCGCGGCATCCCCCTCCTGCTCCGCCATGCGCGCGAACACCTCGGCGGCGTGATCGATGCGATCGTTGATGAGGTGCTCGAGCCCGACGTAGTAATCGCGCGGCAGCCGCACCGTGCGCGCGACGCCGCTCCTGCGGCCGATGTACCACGCAGCCACCCCGACCAGCACGAACGCCAGCCCCAACAGGAACGGAGGTAGATCGATCACGCGCAAAGGCTAGCGCGCGGCACCGCGATGTTCCATGCGCCCGTCGTGGAACGGCGACGCAGTGATCAGTCCCGGATGGGTCGGCCGGCGCCGTCGTTCACGCGCTCGCGCAGGTCCTTGCCGGGTTTGAAGTGCGGCACGTACTTGCCGGAGAGCGCGACGGCCTCGCCCGTCTTGGGATTGCGTCCCTGCCGCGGCGGTCGGAAATGCAGCGAGAAGCTGCCGAAGCCGCGGATTTCGATGCGCTCTCCCGCCGAGAGCGCATCGCTCATGATTTCCAGAATCTGCTTCAGCGCCAGCTCCACGTCCTTCGCGGGCAGGTGCTTCTGCTTGGCCGTGATGATCTCGATCAGCTCGGACTTGGTCATGTCTCGCCTTTCGGCCGCAAGCCTCCAAGTAGAAGGGCTCGGCCTCGAGCCCTCCTACCCCGATCCCGGTTGTTGCGCTCGGCGTCAGCCGCGGTCGCCGATGTGCTCCTTCAGCAGGTCGCCCAGGCTCGTGCCCGAGGACGACTGATCGGACGAACGATAGCTCTGCACGGCCTCCGCCTCCTCATGGATTTCCTTCGCTTTGATGGAGAGCGAAATCGTGCGCGTCTTGCGGTCGACGCCGGTGAACTTGGCCTCGATCTCCTCGCCTTCCTTCAGCACGGTGCGCGCGTCTTCCACGCGATCGCGCCCGAGCTCGGAGGCACGCAGCTGACCCTCGACACCGTTGCCGAGGTCGATGATCGCGCCGCGCGCGTCGACCTCCTTCACGATGCCGCGCACGATCGTGCCCTTCGGGTTCTCCGCGATGTAGGCCGAGAACGGATCCTTGGCGAGCTGCTTGATGCCGAGCGAGATGCGCTCGCGCTCCGGATCGATCGACAGCACCATCGCCTCGATCTGCTGGCCCTTCTGGTAATTGCGCACCGCCTCTTCGCCCGGCTGATCCCAGGAGATGTCGGAGAGGTGCACCAGGCCGTCGATGTTGCCCGGCAGGCCGATGAAGATGCCGAAGTCGGTGATCGACTTGATCTGCCCGGTGACGCGGTCGCCGCGGTTGTAGTTCTCCGCGAATTCCTTCCACGGGTTCGCCTGGCACTGCTTCAAGCCGAGCGAGATGCGGCGGCGCTCCTCGTCGACGTCGAGCACCATGACCTCGACTTCCTGGCCGGTGTGCACGACCTTCGCCGGGTTGACGTTCTTGTTGGTCCAGTCCATCTCGGAGACGTGGACGAGACCCTCCACGCCGTCCTCGATCTCGACGAACGCGCCGTAGTCGGCGATGTTCGTGACCTTGCCGAAGACGCGCGTGTGCGGCGGGTAGCGGCGGGCGATGTTCTCCCACGGGTCCGCGCCGAGCTGCTTCAGGCCGAGGCTGACGCGCGAGCGCTCGCGGTCGAACTTGAGGATGCGCACATCGATCTCGTCGCCGACCTTGACGACTTCCGACGGATGCTTGACGCGCTTCCAGGCCATGTCCGTGATGTGCAAGAGGCCGTCGATGCCGCCGAGGTCGACGAACGCACCGTAATCGGTGAGGTTCTTGACCGTGCCGCGCACCACTGCGCCTTCCTGCAGGTTCTCCATGAGCGCGCTGCGCTCCGCGGAGAATTCCTGCTCGACCACCGCACGCCGCGACACCACGACGTTATTGCGCTTTTGATCGAGCTTGATGACTTTGAATTCGAGCGGCTTGTTCTCGAGGTAGCTCGTGTCGCGCACGGGGCGCACATCGACGAGCGAGCCGGGCAGGAACGCGCGAACGTTGTCGATCTCCACCGTGAAGCCGCCCTTGACGCGGCCGGTGATGACGCCGGTGACGATCTCGGAATTGTTGAAGGCCGTCTCGAGCCGCGTCCACGTGCGGGCACGCTTGGCTTTTTCACGCGAGAGGCGCGTCTCGCCGGTGCCGTCCTCGACCGAGTCGAGCGCGACTTCGACTTCATCGCCCGGCTTGACCTCGATCTCGCCGCGTTCGTTCTTGAACTGCTCGATCGGAATCACGGCCTCGGATTTGAGGCCCACGTTGACGATGACGACGTCGGGAGTGACATCCACGACGAGCCCGGTGAGGATCATTCCGGGGCGAATGCGTTTGTTGGCGAGACTTTCTTCGAAAAGTTGGGCGAAACTTTCTGTCATACCTTCACTTCGCGTGGGTGCCGTTCATTGGCGGCACACCGACGCATGTACTGGGCTCAATTCCCTCGGGCCCAGGCAGTTGCAAATGTGGCCGTGCAGTCCCTGCAGGCCGGCTCTTTCGGAAATACATACACTCAAATTTCGCAGCGAGAGAGGAGCGCTCCGACCGTCAGGTCCAGAGTGAGCGGCTGCGTCCGATCTCCAGCACGCGATCGACGACTTGCTCGATGGTGAGGCCGGTCGAATCGATCACTTCGGCGTCGGGCGCGGGCTTCAACGGAGCCACCGCACGGGTCGAATCCCTCGCGTCCCGTTCGGCTATCTCGCGCGAAAGGGCGGCAAGGCTAACATCGGACCCCTTGTCTTTCAACTGCTTATAGCGCCTGCGAGCCCGTTCTTCCGGGCTCGCGGTGAGGAATATTTTGAGGTCGGCATGCGGGAAGACAACCGTACCCATGTCGCGCCCGTCTGCGACCAGACCGGGAGGCAGCGCGAACGCATGCTGGCGCGCCAGGAGCGCCTTACGCACCTCCGGCCAGGCCGCGACGCGTGACGCGCCCGCCCCCGTAGTCTCGGAGCGCAACTCGGCCGTCACGTCCATGCCGTCGAGCGTGACCATCTCGCCGCCGTCCGGGCCGGTGCCGAACGCGACGTTCATGGTGGCGGCAAGCTTGGCGTGCCCCGTTATGTCGTTCGGATCGAGCCCCTTTTGCGCGCCGGCGAGCGCGACCAGGCGATACAGGGCGCCGCTGTCCAGCAAGTGCCACCCAGCGTACTTCGCGACGGCGCGGGCGATCGTGCCTTTGCCGGAGCCGCTCGGTCCGTCGATCGTGACGATGGGTGCTGCCATGTGCGGAAAGTATCTCAGGGCGCCCGGAGGCGACCAAATTCGCCGAACGGCGTCAGCTATGCGGCCTCGATTTGCAAGCCGGCGCTGCGGGCCGTCTGGACGAAGCCCGGGAAGGAGGTTGCGACATTCGCGACGTCGCGAATCTCGAGCGCGCCTGCGGCGCGCACGCTCGCCATGGCGAACGCCATCGCGATGCGATGGTCCCCGTGGCTCTCGATGACCCCGCCGGAAAATCCCGAGCCGCCGCGAATCCAGATGCCATCGGGCAGCAGCTCGTGTTCGACGCCCAGGCGGGCCAGCCCTTCGGCCATCACGGCGAGACGATCGCTCTCCTTCACGCGCAACTCGTGCGCGCCACGCACCAGCGTCTCACCCTCCGCGCAAGCTGCGGCGATGAAGAACACGGGGAATTCGTCGATGGACAGCGGCACGAGCGCCTCCGGCACCGTGATGCCTTTCAGCTTGCTCGCCCGCACTTCGATGTCCGCGACCGGCTCACCGACCGCTCTGCCCTGCTGTTCCGCCATGGGTTTCGCGCGGACACGAATGTTCGCGCCCATCATCGTCAGCATGTCGAGCAAACCGGTCCGGGTCGGGTTGATGCCGACATTGCGAATCGTGAGCCCACGCTCCGCTGCCAGTGCTCCGAGGACCAAGAAGAACGCGGCAGACGAGAAGTCGCCGGGCACATCGATCTCCGTCCCGCGCAACGTCTGCCCGCCTTCCAGCGCGACGGTGGCGCCTTGGCGCAGGACCTCGACGCCGAACGCCGTGAACATGCGCTCCGTGTGATCACGCGTGGGCGCCGGCTCGGTGACGCGCGTGCGGCCCTCGGCGCGAAGCGCGGCCAACAGGATGGCGGACTTCACCTGCGCGCTGGCCATCGGCAGCGTGTAGTCGATCGCACGCAAGCGGCCGCCGCCGTGGATCACGACAGGCGGCAGCCCATTCTGCGTCGTGATCTGCGCGCCCATCTCACGCAGCGGCTTCGCTACGCGCTCCATGGGTCGCTTCATGAGCGAGGCATCGCCGATGAGCGTCGAGTCGAACTTCTGACCGGCGAGCAGCCCCATCGACAGTCGCATCGCGGTGCCGGCGTTGCCCATGTCGAGCGGCCCGGAAGGTGCCTTGAACCCGTCCATGCCGACGCCCTGGATCGTCACGCGATTGCCGCCGAAGCGCGCAATGTTCACTCCGAGCGAGCGCAGCGCCGCGAGCGTCGCGAGACAGTCCTCGCTTTCCAGGAAGCCGCGCACTTCGGTCGTGCCCTCGGCGATGCCGCCCAGCATGAGCGAGCGATGCGACACGGACTTGTCGCCCGGCACGCTGATCTCGCCGCCGATCGTGCTGCCCGGCTGACAGAAGTAGACGGGCGCGCTCATGCCGTCACCGCCCGGGGATACGAGCCGAGCACGCGGAACAGCGAGGCGCGCTTCTTCAGCGCAGCGAGCGCCTTGGCGACGGGCTCATCCTCGGCGTGCCCATCGACGTCGATGAAGAACACGTAGTCCCACTTGCGCTTGTGCGATGGGCGGGACTCGATGCGGGTCATGTTCACCTTGTATCGGGAAAGCGGTTCGAGCAATCGGAAGAGCGCGCCGGAGGAATCCGTGTGCGCGACGGACACCAGCAGCGTCGTGCGGTCCTCACCGCTCGGGGCGAAGAGCTTACGTCCGAGCACGAAGAAGCGCGTCGTGTTGTCGGGACGATCCTCGATCTGCGCCGCGAGGATCTGCAGGTTGTAGATCTCGGCCGCGGTCTCGCCCGCGATCGCCGCCGTACCCTTCTCGTCGCGCGCGCGGCGCGCGCCTTCGGCATTGCTCGCGACGGGCACGCGTTCGACATCCGGAAGGTGATCGTCGAGCCACGCGCGACACTGCGCGAGCGCTTGCGGATGGGCGCAGATGCGCACGATGCGATCGAGCGAGGGCACATTGCCCATCAGCGAGTGATGGATGCGCAGCTCGACCTCGCCGCAGATCTTCAGCGGCGAGTTGAGGAAACGGTCGAGCGTGTTGTTGACGACGCCCTCGGTCGAGTTCTCGATCGGCACGATGCCAAAGTCGGCCGTCCCGGACTCGACCTCGTGGAAGACCTCGTCGGTCGACGGGAGCGCCAGCGCGCGCACCGAATGTCCGAAGTGCGAGTACACCGCCGTCTGCGTGAACGTGCCTTCCGGACCGAGGAACGCCACTTTCAGCGGCTCCTGCTGCGCGAGGCACGCGGACATGATCTCGCGGAAGAGGCGCAGGATCTCCTCGTTCCGCAGCGGCCCCTTGTTGCGCGCCTTCGCCATGCGCAGCACCTGCGCTTCGCGCTCCGGCCGGTAGAAGTCGACGGTGCGCCCATCCAGCGTCTTCGAGATGCCGACGAGCTGCGCGAGCTTCGCCCGCTCGTTCAGGAGCGCATGGATCTGCTCGTCGACGGAATCGATGCGCGCGCGCACCTGCGCCAGATCGACCGGCGGCGCCGTGTCGCCGCGTGTGCGCGCGACGGCTGGCGTCAGCCTGCCATTCACGGCGCCGGCGCGAGCAACGGCGGGCGCGGCCTTCCCGGCCACGGGCTCCCGGCCCGCGCCCTTGCGGCTACCGCTCGTTCGCTTCTTCGATGATGGGGGGGAGGTTGTGCGCGCCATGACGCAGGAGTGTAGCGCAGGCTCAGACGAGTCTGGCCGCGAGCACCCCGTCGATCCCCTTGATCTTGGCGAGCACGCTCTCGGGGATCGCGCCGTCCGAGTCGATGATCGTGTACGCGAACTCGCCCCGCGACTTGTTCAGCAGATCCGCAATGTTCAGCCCCGCGGCGGCGAGCGTCGTCGAGATCTGGCCCACCATGTTCGGTACGTTGCTGTTCGCAATGCATAGGCGCACCGAGTTGGGGGCGCGCGGCAGGATCGCTTCGGGGTAGTTCACGCTGTTGCGGATGTTGCCGTTCTCGAGGAAGTCGCGGAGCGTATCCGCGACCATGACGGCGCAATTCTCCTCCGCCTCGCTGGTCGATGCGCCGAGATGCGGCAGGGTGACCACTTTCGGGTGCTGCGTGAGTGCGTTCTTGGGAAAGTCGCAGACGTACGCGTGCAGGCGCCCGTCGTCGAGCGCAGCGATGACGGCCTGGTCGTCCACGATGCCGGCGCGCGCGAAATTGAGGATGACGCCGCCCTTCTTCATCAGCTTCAGACGGGTGGCATTCACGAGGCCGCGCGTCTCGTCGGTCAACGGCACGTGCACGGTGACCACATCGGAACGCGCGAACAGATCGTCCAGCGACAGCGCCTGCTCGACGTTCGAGGACAGCTGCCATGCGCGCTGCACGGTGATTTGCGGGTCGTAGCCCAGCACCTTCATGCCGAGCGCGTGCGCGGAGTTCGCGACCTCGACGCCGATCGCGCCGAGACCGACGACGCCGAGCGTCCGTCCCGGAAGCTCGAACCCGACGAACTTCTTCTTGCCGGCTTCGACCGCCTCGTCGAGGCTCCCGTCGTCGCCGTTCAGCGAGCGCACGAAATCCCACGCCTGCACGATGTTGCGCGCGGCGAGCAGCAAGCCCGCCAGCACGAGCTCCTTCACCGCGTTTGCATTGGCGCCGGGAGCGTTGAAGACCGGCACACCGCGTTTGCTCATGTCGTCGACGGGGATGTTGTTCGTGCCGGCGCCGGCGCGGCCGATGGCGAGCACCGACGCGGGCACCTGCATCTTGTGCATGTCGGCGGAGCGCACGAGGATGGCGTGCGGCTCCTGGATGTCCGCCGCGATGTCGTACCGCTCGCGCGGGAGCCGCTCGAGCCCGCGCGCGCTGATGTTGTTCAGGGTCTGGATTCGGAAACGCATGGCTGCAACGCATCGCGCCGGCTCAGCCGTGGCAATGCTCGAGCTCCGTCATGAAAGCGATGAATGCATTGCGCCTGTCCGCAAGCGGCGCACCGGACCGGCCCCGCTTGCGGCTACGGCGCGTGCCTTACGACTGCGCCGGCGGCTCGGGCGTCGGCTCGCTCGACGACGACTCCGTGACCGGCGCCGAGCCCTCCCCTTCGGCCGGCTCGCCCTCGAGCGACTCGTCGATGCGCTCGATGCCGACGAGGCGTTCGCCATCGCCGAGGCGGATCAAGCGCACGCCTTGCGTATTGCGACCCACCACGGAGATGTCGTTCACCGGCGTGCGCACCAGCGTGCCGGTGGAGCTGATCAGCATCACTTCCTGTCCCGCGGTCACCTGGAGCGCGGCCACCGTCGCGCCGTTGCGCTCCGTGGTCTGCAGGGCGATTACGCCCTGTCCGCCGCGCCCGTGCTGCGGGAAATCGTCGAGCGGCGTGAGCTTGCCGTAGCCGTTCTCGGATGCCGTGAGGATGTTCCCCTCGCCGACCACGATGAGCCCCACGACCTCATGGCCCTCGCCGAGCTTGATGCCGCGGACACCGGCGGCCTCGCGTCCCATCGGCCGGACTTCGCTTTCGTTGAAGCGAATCGCCTTGCCGCCGCTCGACACGAGGATGATCTCCTTCGTGCCATCGGTCAGGCCCACGCCGACGAGCTTGTCGTTCTCCGCCAAGTCGATGGCGATGATGCCCGTCGTGCGCGGCCGCGAGAACGCGGTGAGCGGCGTCTTCTTCACCGTGCCCTGGCTCGTGGCCATGAACACGAAGTGCTGCTCGTCGTACTGCTTCACCGGCAGCACGGCATTGATCTTCTCGCCCTCTTCGAGGGGCAAGAGATTCACCATGGGTTTGCCGCGCGCGCCGCGACCTGCCTGTGGCAGCTCGTACACCTTCAGCCAGTAGACCTTGCCGCGGTTCGAGAAGCAGAGGACGGTGTCATGTGTGTGTGCCACGAATAGTTTCTCCACGAAATCTTCGTCCTTGACTGCCGTGGCGGCCTTGCCCCGGCCGCCGCGGCGCTGGGTCTGATACTCGGCGACGGGCTGCGACTTGGCGTAGCCCGCGTGCGAGAGGGTGACGACCACGTCCTGAGGCTCGATCAAGTCCTCCGTGCTCAGGTCCAGATGGTCGCGGTTGATCTCCGTGCGACGCTTGTCCCCGAACTGCTCGCGCACTTCGATGAGCTCGTCGCGAATCACCTGCGTCAGCCGCTCGGGCCGCGCAAGGATATCCGTCAGGTCCCCGATACGCACGAGCAGCTCTTTGAACTCCTCGATGATCTTGTCCTGCTCGAGCCCCGTCAGGCGATGCAGGCGCATGTCGAGGATCGCCTGCGCTTGCGCTTCGGAGAGATGATAACCGCCGCCGTTCGTGTCCGGCCGGTAACCGAATTCGGGACCTAGGCCGTTCGGCCGGGTCGAGATGGCGCCGGCCCGCTCGAGGAGCTGCGGCACTACACCGGGCGCCCAGGCCCGCGCCTGCAACGCATCACGCGCTTCCGCCGGCGACCTCGCCGCCTTGATGAGCGCGATGACCTCGTCGATGTTGGCCAGCGCAACCGCCAGGCCCTCGAGGATGTGCGCGCGCTCGCGGGTCTTCGCGAGATCGAAAATCGTGCGCCGGGTGATGACTTCGCGGCGATGGCGAATGAACGCCTCGAGCATCTCCTTCAGCGACAGGAGCTTCGGCTGGCCGTCCTGCAGGGCGACCATGTTGATGCCGAACACCGTCTCCATCGGCGTCTGCGCGAAGAGGTTGTTGAGGACGATGTCCGCCACCTCGCCGCGCTTCAGCTCGATGACGACGCGCATCCCATCCTTGTCCGATTCGTCGCGCAGCTCCGAGATGCCGTCGATGGCCTTCGCGCGCACCAGGTCGGCGATGCGCTCGAGGAGGCGCGCCTTGTTCACCTGGTACGGCAGCTCGGTGACGATGATCGCCTGCCGATCCCCCTTGCCGATCTCTTCGATGTGCGTGCGCGCGCGGACCGAGAGGCGCCCGCGGCCGGTGCGGTACGCGGTCGCGATCTCCTGCGCGCCGTTGATGATGCCGGCGGTCGGAAAGTCCGGACCGGGGATGTACTGCATGATCTCCGCGAGCGTGAGCGCGGGGTTCTCGAGCAGCGCCAGACACGCGTTCACGACTTCGGTCAGATTGTGCGGCGGGATGTTCGTCGCCATGCCCACCGCGATGCCGGTCTGCCCGTTGATGAGCAGGTTCGGTACGCGTGTCGGCAGAACGGCCGGCTCGCTCTCGGTCTCGTCGTAGTTCGGTACGAAATCGACCGTTTCCTTGTCGATGTCCGCGAGCAGCTCGTGCGCGAGGCGCGACATGCGCACTTCGGTGTAGCGCATGGCCGCGGGCATGTCGCCGTCGACCGAGCCGAAGTTGCCCTGGCCGTCGATGAGCAGATAGCGCATCGAGAAGGGCTGCGCCATGCGCACGATGGTGTCGTACACGGCGGTATCGCCGTGCGGGTGGTACTTACCGATGACGTCGCCGACGACACGAGCGGATTTCTTATAGGGCTTGTTCCAGTCGTTCGAGAGCTCCCGCATGGCGTAGAGCACGCGACGGTGTACGGGCTTCAGCCCATCGCGCACGTCGGGCAAGGCTCGCCCGACGATCACGCTCATCGCATAGTCGAGGTAGGACTGCCGCATCTCGTCTTCGAGATTGACCGGCACGATTTCGCGAGCGATTTCCGACATTCGATCCAGGTGCGTGGGGAAAGGCGAACTTTACCATACGGGCGCTGTTCGCTGGGCACTTGCGCAGCCCCGATGGGCAACATGTGGCGTGTATACTTCGGACCCCCTCTGGAGCTTGATTTTCCGGGTACTCCGCGCCGATGCAGTCGAAGGAAACCGCGGATCTTCTGATCGCGCCGCGCTGGCTCATGGGCTCGCCGGTTGCGCTGCGCGATCACGCGGTCGTCGTGACGGGCGGGCGTATCGTCGCGGTGGGCCCCGCCACCGATCTCGATGCGCGGTTCGCGCCGCGCGAGCGCGTATCGCGTCCGGATCATGCCCTGTTACCCGGATTCGTGGACGCGCAGACGCATGCGTCCATGACCCTGCTCCGCGGCCTGCCGGTTTATCCGCCGTTGCTCCGCTGGATGCGCGAGACCATGGCACCGGCCGAGCTTCGCAGTGTCAGCCCGGACTTCGTGCGCGACGGTACGACGCTCGCCATCGCCGAGATGTTGCGTGCGGGAATCACGACCTTCGCCAGCTCGGATCCGTTCTCGGGCGAGGCGGCGCGCGCCGCGGCGGAGGCACGCATGCGCGCGGTGATCGGGCTGCCCGTATCGGAAACGGCCAGTGCATGGGCCGAAGATGCGATGGCGCACTTCGTGTTCGCCGAGCGATTGTGGGACGAGTACCGCTCGAGCCCGTGGGTCTCGCTGTACTTTTCGCTGCCGGCCTCGTACGAGATCAGCGACTCCTTGCTCGCACACCTGCGCAGCGTCGCGGACGAGATCGACGCGCGAGTCGCGATGCCGGTGCACGAATCGGAAGTCGAAGTGCACGACACGCTCAATCAGCACGGCTGCCGGCCTTTGCAGCGGCTCGCGAACCTCGGCCTGCTGCGGCCGGGCTTCACGGCGCTGCACATGAATCGCCTGGACGAGGCCGATCTCGAGCTCGCGCGCCGGACGGGAATTGCGGTCGTCGCCTGTCCGCAATCGGACCTGCGGCTCGGCAGCGGCCACTGCCGCGTGCGGGACCTGAAGGATCGCGGCGTGCAGGTGGGATTCGGATCGGGCTCGCCGGTGAGCGCGGGCGCCTTCGACCTGCTCGCCGAGGCGCGCGTCGCCGCGCACATCGATGCGGGCGAGAGCGCGCGCTTGCGCGACGAAGACTCTGCGCGCGCGGTAGAACCCCGGCCGTCCTCATTCTGGCTCGAGCTGGCCACCGCCGGCGGGGCGGCGGCACTCGGTCTTGGCGACACGTGCGGATCGATCGCGGTCGGCAAGGCCGCGGACCTGGTCTGCATCGATCTTGGTGCGCTCGCTTGCGGACCGGCCGAGTCGATCGCGGACGCGGCGCTCTTTTCCACCACGCGCCGGGACGTGAGCGACGTGTGGGTCGGCGGACGTGCCGCCGTCGCCGCGGGACAGCTGCTCGCGTTCGACCCCGGCGAGCTCCAGCGGCTCGCCAAACAATGGCACACGAGGATTCATTCATGAGCGCAGGCGCATCGCAGAGCACGACGTCGGCCACGGCCGATGCGGCCGAAGTCGACAAGTTTCACGCGCTGTCCCACAAGTTCTGGGACCCGCATGGCGAGTTCAAGCCGCTGCACATCCTGAACCCGGTGCGCGCGCGGTTCGTCGCGGAGCGAGCGCAGTTGCGCGGCGCGCGCGTGCTCGATGTCGGCTGCGGCGGTGGCCTGCTGTGCGAGGCGCTCGTTCAGGCGGGTGCGCAGGTGACGGGCATCGATCTTGCCGAGGGCATGATCGAAGTCGCGAAGCTGCACGCGGCCGAGCAGTCCTTGAACATCGACTACCGCGTCGCAGACGCCGAAACGGTCGCGGCGACGGAAGCGGGCACGTTCGATGTCGTGACGTGCATGGAAATGCTGGAGCACGTCCCCTCGCCTGACGCGACGCTCGCCACGCTTGCGCGGCTCGTTCGGCCGGGCGGCGCGGTGTTCATCTCGACGATCAATCGCAACTTGAAATCGTTTCTGCTCGCCATCGTCGGCGCGGAGTACGTCATGAAGCTGGTCCCGCGCGGCACGCACGAATACGAGCGCTTGATCCGACCCTCCGAGCTGGCCGCGTGGGGTCGGGCGGCCGGCCTCAGCCTCATGGACCTGGCGGGACTCGAGTTCAACCCGTTCACGGAGACGTGCCGCCTCACGCGCGATCCGTCGATCAACTACCTCGCGCACTTCGAACGCACGGGGCCGGCCTCGTGAGCGCCGTACGCTTGCTCCCTATCCCTTCGCAACACCTCGCTGTCGGTCTGGACCTCGCGGCGTACGCGCGCTTCCCGGCCCCGTTGTCGCGGGGCTCGTCATGAGCATTGGCCTGCTTCTGATCTCCGTCGTCCTCGCGCTCATCGTCGGCGCGGCGCTCGGCTACTTCTTCGCTGCCTCACGAGCGAGCCGCGCGACGCAGGCGCTGCAAATCCAGCTCGAAGCGGAGCGCGTCCGCCGGGAAGCCGAAGCGGCGCATGCGAGCGAGCGCGTCGCGCTCCTCGAGCAGACCGAGGCGCGCCTGCGGTCCGCGTTCGATTCGCTCGCGAGCGACTCGCTGCGCGCCAACAGCGAGATGTTCCTGCGCCTTGCGAAGGAATCGCTGAGCCGCGATCAGGTGCTCGCGCAGAGCGCGCTGAAAGAACGCGAGGCGGCCATCGCGCAAATCGTCGAGCCGCTGCGCGCGGCGCTCGAGCGCACCGAGGCACAGGTGCGCGCGCTCGAGAACGAGCGGCGCGATGCCTTCTCGACGCTGCGTGTGCAGCTCGAAGGGCTGGCCGAAGGTCACGCGCAGCTCCAGCGCGAGACGCGCAACCTCGTCACCGCCCTGCGCCGTCCGGAAGTGCGCGGGCGCTGGGGCGAGATGACCCTGCGCCGCATCGTCGAGATCGCGGGGATGACCGAGCATTGCGACTTCACCGAGCAGCTGCATCTCTTCGGGGAGGAAGGCGCCCTGCGGCCCGATCTCGTGGTGCACATGCCCGAAGGGCGCGATCTCGTCGTCGACGTGAAGACGCCGCTCGATGCGTACCTCGAAGCCATCGAGGCGGGTACCGACGAAGCGCGCGGCATCGCCCTGCGGCGCCACGCGCAGCAGGTCGAAGCCCGCGTCCGCCAGCTCGGCGCGAAGAACTACTGGGCCCAGTTCGAGCACAGCCCAGAGTTCGCCGTGCTGTTCCTGCCGGGCGATCAGTTCCTCGCCTCCGCGCTCGCCGAGCGCCCGGAGCTGCTGGAGAACGCGCTGAAGCTCGGGGTCATCATCGCAACGCCCTCGACCCTGATTGCGCTCCTGAAGACCGTTGCCTACGGTTGGCGCCAGAGTGCGGTTGCGGAGAACGCCGCCACCATCCGCGAGCTCGGGCAGGAGCTCTATCGCCGTCTCGGTAACTTCATGGGCCACATCTCCAAGATCGGGCAGCAGCTCAACAAGGCTGTCGAGGCGTACAACTCGGCCGTCGGCTCGCTCGAGCGGCAGGTGCTGCCACAGGCGCGCCGCTTCCCCGAGCTGGGTGTGACGACCGATGCGCCGCTTGCGACGCTGGAGCCGGTGGCGCAGCTGGCACGCAAGACGACCGACACCGCAGCGGGCGCGCCGAGCATCGACGCTCCCGCGGCGCGCGCGGCAGCCGCATCCGGTGGGGCGACCGCTGCTGCGAACGACCCTCCCCAATCCGAGTCCGCCGCCACGACGCTCGCGAAGCCGGGCGCAGAATCCAGCCGACATTGAGGCCACATCCACCTTGAGCACGAGTCCCGTTTTCGATCCACGTGACATCACGGCGAGTCCCGACGAGCTGGCCGGTCGCATCATTGCCATCACCGGCCCGACGCGCGGGATCGGTCGAGCCGTTGCGCTCGCGTGCGCGCGACATGGAGCGACCGTCGTGCTCGTCGGCCGCAACATCAAGAAGCTCGAAGCGGTGCACGACGAGATCGCGGCGCTCGGCCGCGAGGAAGCGACGATCGCGCCCTTCGATCTGGAGAAGGCGGTGGCGAAGGACTACGACACGCTCGCCGCCGCCGTGCTCGAACGATACGGACGACTGGACGGATTGCTGCATAACGCGAGCCTGCTCGGGATGCTCGCGCCCATCGAGCACTACGACGTGCCGACGTTCTATCGCGTGATGCACGTGAACGTCACGGCCGCATTCGCGCTCACGCAGGTGCTGTTGCCTGCGCTCAAGCAGTCGGCGGACGCATCGCTGCTGTTCACGTCGAGCAGCGTCGGGCGCAAAGGGCGCGCGTACTGGGGTGCGTACGCGACCTCGAAGTTCGCGATCGAGGGACTCACACAAGTGCTCGCCGCGGAGCTCGAAAACACCACCAGGATTCGCGTGAACGCGTTGAATCCGGGCGCCACGCGCACCGCGATGCGCTTGCAGGCGTACCCGGCGGAGAATCCGGAAACGCTGCCGCCGCCTGAAGCCGTCGTCGGGCCGTATCTCGCGCTGCTTGGCCCGGCAAGCCGCGGAGTCACCGGGCAGAGCTTCGACGCGCAACGGCCGCGCTAGGCCCGCGCACGCGTGGGTCAGGCCTCGCGCACGCGTTAGCCAGGGCGCGTGCGCACATCAGCGAGGCCGTGCACACATCAGCCGCGCCCGCGCACACATCAGCCGCGCCCGCGCGCACATCAAGGCCCGCGCAGCGTCAGCCCCTGTTTCGCGCAGGCGCCAGTTGCCGCCTCGCGCGTGCGTAGTTGGGCTGCGTGCACGCACTACGGGTTCGTCCGAAACGAGTTGTCTGCCTACGAAGACATCGTCACGGTCCGGAGACATTACGTCACAACGCGAGCCGTCGCTAAGATGCTCGCATGCTCATCCGTCGCGGCACCGTTGCATGTCTCCTTGGCACTCCGGTCGCGCTCTGCTCGCCGTGCCATGCCGACGTCATCGCCGCGGACCCGGCGACCTATCTCGCGCGATTGAGTCGGCTGCAGCCGGGCGACGTGCTGGAGCTCGCGCCGGGCCTGTACACGCAAGGGCTGCCGCTCGCTGCGCTGGCGGGCACCAGCACTGCCTCAATCGTGATACGAGGGTCGGAAGGCCAGTCCGCGATCTTCGTCGCGAGCGAGTGCTGCGGCACCATTCGGCTCGAGGGCGCAAGCCACGTCACGCTCTCCAATCTGCGACTCGAAGGCCGCGGCGCACCCGATTCCGCAGCCATCGAGGCGCGCGGCGATTCGCACGACGTCACGATCGAGAATGTGCAGATCGTCGACTACGCGACGGGCATCGCGGCTGCGACGCCGACATCGAGCTGGGTCGTCCGCAACAACACGATCATCCGCGCGGGCACGGCGATCGATCTCGCCGGCGTCGACGGCTCGCACTCGCTCGTCGAGGCCAACGCGATCCTCGATTCAGAGGTCGGGCTGCGGATCGCGGACAGCCGCACGGCTGCGCGTGACAACCTCGTCGCGACACGCGAGCTCGCGGGCGGCGACACTCAGCGCGTCAAGATCGCGGCTGCAGTGCCGAACCCGACAGTCACGATTACCGCGTCACCTGCCGCTGTGCGTTCGGGCGAGACGTCATTGCTGTCCTGGACATCGACCGATGCCGGCGCGTGCGCCGCAAATGGGGGATGGACTGGAACAAAGCCCGCCAACGGCACGCAAACGGTCGGGCCGCTGCAGGCCACCACGACGTACCAGCTCGATTGCTTCGGCAACGGCGGACAGGCGAGCTCGACGGTGACGGTAACGGTTGGTGCGGGGACGCCGAGCCCGACTCCGACACCAGCCCCCACGCCTACTCCGACCCCGACCCCAACGCCGACGCCCACTCCGACACCGACGCCGACACCGCCGCCTACTCCAACGCCGACGCCGACTCCAACGCCGGCACCGAGTCCATCACCGACACCAACCCCGACACCGTCGCCAACTCCGACGCCAACACCGACGCCGGCGCCCAGTCCAACGCCAAGTCCGACGCCGCCGCCTTCCGACAACACGCCTCCGCCGAGCGCGGGCATGTCCGATCGCAGCGGCGGTGGCGGCGCATTCGATCCACTCAGTGTGATGGCGCTCCTGACGCTGGTGTTCGTCGCGGCCCGGTCGAAGTGGAGCAGCGCACGCGGAAACGCCATGCCCTCGGCGCCCGACCCGCTCGAGAAAACTGACGCGGACGCGCGTCACGCCTGAGCCGGCGGCGACTTCAGCGACTCGATCTCTTCCTTCGTGAGCGGGCGAAACTGTCCGCGCGACAAGTGCCGATCCAGCTCGATCGGTCCGACGCGGACGCGCAGCACGCGACTCACCAGCGCGCCCTGCCGTTCGAAGAGCTGCCGCACATCCTTGCCGCTGCCGCCGCGTGCGACGAGCGTGTACCAGCGGTTCGCCCCTTCCCCGCCGCTCGGCTCGCAGCTCTCGACCTGCAACGCCGCGCCACGGTCGAGCACGCCTTCAAGGATGCCGCGCAGCTGCACCTCGTTGAGCTCGCCGCGCACGCGCACGCTGAATTCGCTGGGGAGGTGATGGACGACTCGCTGCAGGCTGGCGGCGAGCTCGCCATCGGACGTCACCAGCTCGAGCCCGCCATCGATTCGCGGCATGGGGCTCACCGTGATGAACCGATTCCCCGCGCGCCGCGGCAAGCGCTCGACCAGTGCCTGATGTTCCGAGGGCTCATCCGGCGTGCGCAGATTCTCGCCGGGCGAGCGATGGCAGAGATACACCTGACCGGCTGCGATTTCGTGACGATGGATCAGCCGACCATCGAGGCGGAGCCGATCGGAGCGCCCGACCCGCGTGCCGAGCACCGCCACCGTGCCATTGACGGTGACGCGGCCGGCGCGAATCCATTCCTCGGCTTCGCGGCGCGAGGCCACGCCGAGTCGCGCCAGCACCTTCTGCAGCCGTTCGCCTTCGCCGGGCTGCGCGCTGCGACCGCGCGCCTCATCCGCGCGCGGACGCGCACCGCGCTCGCCATGGCGCCCGCGCGACTCGCCTGCGCGCGGGCGGCGAGCGCCGGATTTGGGATGGCGGCCGCGCGCGGCCATAGGCATCAGTCGTCCAGGTGGCGGGGACCGGCTACCAGCTCGCCGGAGCTTTGCGAGTCCGCGGAGAGCTCGTCGTCCTCGCCGGAATCCTCTTCGCCGCTTGCGGACTCGGCATCGTCGTCCGCTTCCAGCTCCGCGACGAACGCTTCGGCCGCGCGCTTCTGCGGGCCGGCTTCGAGCGCATCGCTCGGCTCGTCCTCGCTCGCCGCCTCGACGGCATCGGCGCGATCGCCCTCATCGTCGTCCTCAACGGCGTTGGTCTCGTCCCCAGCGGCGAGAGTCTCGGCATCGACGTTTTCGCCACCCGCTTCGGTGGCTTCGAGGAGCGCGTCGACGCTCGCGTCGTCCTCAACGTCTGAATCTTCACCCGCGCCGGCCGCGGCAGTCGTCTCGGCCGCTTGGCCGCCCGACTCACCGCCCGCGTCGCTCGCTGCGGATGCCTCGGCCGCAGCTGCTCCGGCGGCAGTCGCTCCCGCGGCACCGGCTTCTGCTACACCTGCTCCCGCAGCAGCGGCACCGGCCGCTCCCGCAGCGGTGCCCTCGCCCGCGGAATCCTTAGCCAGATCGAGCTGCAGATTCACATCGCCCATCGCCTTCAACTCGGCGAGAGGCGGCAGCTCGTCGAGGCTCCGCAGCCCGAAGTAGTCCAGGAAGTCTTTCGTCGTGCCCAGCAGCTCCGGCCGCCCCGGCACGTCGCGATTGCCGACGACGCGCACCCAGTTGCGCTCGAGCAGCGTCTTGATGATGTTCGGATTCACGGCGACCCCGCGCACTGCTTCGATCTCGGCGCGCGTGATCGGCTGCCGGTACGCGATCAGCGCCAGCGTCTCGAGCAGCGCACGCGAGTACTTCGCCGGCCGCTCGGGCCACAGCCGCGACACTTCGTTCGCGACGTCGCGACGCACCTGAATGCGAAATCCGGTTGCCGTCTCCTTCAGCTCGATGCCGCGCCCGGCGTAGTCCTCTTCGAGACTCGCGAGCGCGGCGCGAAGGGCGGCCGCACTGGGCCGGTTCGCCTCGTCGAAGAGAGCGGCGAGCTCGGCCAGCGGCAACGGCCGACCGGCCGCGAGCATCGCGGCTTCGACGACATTCTTGATGTACGACTCGTTCATGAGCGCCCCTCGTCTGACGGCGGCTCATCGCCCGCCCCGCTCGATGCGTTCTCGATGTCGGGAGCGTCGCCGGCGACCTCCTCGTCATCGTCGTCGAAGTCCTCCGCGCCGGTGTCGTGCACGGCGCTGGCCTCGTGCGCCGCGCCGGTTTCGTGCGCCGCGTCGACGTCGTGCGCCGCGTCGGCGCCATGCGTCGCGCCCACTTCGTGCGCCGCGTCAGCTTGCGAAGCCACAGCGGAGTCGCTCGGTGCCGCCGCCTCCGCGGTCTCGTAGACATCCTCGCCACTCGCGATGGCCGCTGCCGCATCCTCCGGCCGCTCGTTCGCGGCCACGAGGCGCAGGCCGCGATTCTCGCTGGCACGCCGCACGTGCAGCGGCGCGAACGGCTCCGACTGCACGATCTCGATCAATCCTTCGCGCATCAGCTCCAGCACCGCAATGAACGTCACCGTGACGCCCATGCGCCCCTCTTCGGGTTTGAAGAGGCGCACGAATTCTACGAAACTCGCGCGCTCGAGTGTCGAGAGAACATCCGTCATGCGTTCGCGCACGCTGAGTCGCTCGCGGGCGACATGGTGGTGCGAGAACATCTCGGCGCGGATCACCACGTCCTTGAACGCGAGCAGCATCTCCTGCAGCGTCACCTGCGGAACGAGGCGCACCACCTTGCGATCCTTCAGCTCCGCGCCCGCATTCCACGTATCGCGTTCGAGACGCGGCAAGCGATCGATGTCCTCCGCGGCGCGCTTGAAGCGCTCGTACTCCTGCAGGCGCCGCACGAGCTCGGCGCGCGGATCCTCTTCGTGGCCTTCCGCATCGACCTTCGGCCGCGGCAGCAGCATGCGCGATTTGATCTCGGCGAGCGTCGCCGCCATCACCATGTATTCGCCGGCGAGCTCGAGCTGCAGGTCCTGCATGAGCTCGATGTAGGACATGTACTGCCGCGTGATCTCCGCGAGCGGGATGTCGAGGATGTCGAGATTCTGCCGGCGGATGAGATACAGCAGCAGGTCGAGCGGCCCCTCGAACGCCTCGAGGAACACCTCGAGCGCCTGCGGCGGGATGTAGAGATCCTTCGGCAGCTCGGTGACGGGCTCGCCATTGACGACGGCGAAGGGCATTTCCACTTGTTCGGGCACTCCTTCTGCAGGCGCGGGCGGCGCCGGGGCGTTGGAGGCAACGAGCTCGAGTTTCGGTTTGACTGCCAACGCCGGCGCCTCAGTCCACGCGCAGGTGCATCACACGGCGCACTTCGTCCAGCGTCGCGCGCGCGGCTTCGCGCGCTTTGTCGGCCCCCTCGGTGATGATGTTCCGCAGCAGCTCGGGGCTCTCCTCGAACTCCTGCGCGCGCTTGCGCATCCCGCGCAGCTCCTCGACGACCTTCTCGATGAGCGGCTTCTTGCAGTCGAGGCAGCCGATTCCCGCAGTGGTGCAGCCTTCGTGCACCCACTTCTGTGTGGCTTCGTCCGAATAAATCTTGTGCAGGTCCCACACCGGACACTTCTCCGGCGTCCCCGGGTCGGTGCGGCGCACGCGAGCCGGATCGGTCTGCATGGTGCGCATCTTGGCCGCCACGGCGTCGGGGTCTTCGCGCAGGCCGATGGTGTTCCCGTAGGACTTCGACATCTTGCGGCCGTCGAGCCCCGGCACCTTCGGTGTCGTGGTGAGCAGCACTTGCGGCTCCGGCAGGATGGTCACGCCCGAGCCTTCGAGGTAGCCGAGCAGCCGCTCGCGATCCGCGACGGTGATGCGATTGTTCCCCTGCACCAGCGCGCGGGCGCGTTCGAGCGATTCCGCGTCCCCGGTCTCCTGGTACTTGCGGCGCAGCTGGCGGTACGTCTGCGAGTTGCGGCCGCCGAGGTTCTTCACCGCGATCTCGGCCTTCAGCTCGAAATCCGGCTCGCGGCCGTACAGATGGTTGAAGCGCCGCGCGATCTCGCGCGTGATCTCGACGTGCGACACCTGGTCCTCGCCCACCGGCACGTACGTCGCGCGATAGATGAGGATGTCCGCGCTCTGCAGCAGCGGGTACCCGAGGAAGCCGTAGGTGGCGAGGTCCTTCTCCTTGAGCTGCTCCTGCTGATCTTTGTACGTCGGCACGCGCTCGAGCCAGCTGAGCGGCGTGATCATCGACAGCAGCAGGTGCAGCTCGGCGTGCTCGGGCACGTGCGACTGGACGAACAGGGTCGCGACGCCCGGGTTGAGCCCGGCCGCGAGCAAATCGATCAGCACCGTACGGATGTTGTCCGGCAGGGCCGAGGTGTCCTCGTAGCCGGTGGTCAGCATGTGCCAGTCGGCGATGAAGAAGAAGCACTCGTACTGGTACTGCAGCTCCACCCAATTGCGGACGGCACCGTGATAGTTACCGAGATGCAGGGGCCCGGTCGGGCGAATGCCGGACAGAATCCGGCGGGCTTGCGGATTCGCGCTCACGAGGGATCCAGCGGGAAGTGGAAACGAATTCGGCGGTATGGACGCGGGTGGCGACTGGGCACGCTACTTTCTTCGATGAGGCCGCTGGGTGTTCAGAGCGCGCGGAGTATAGCCCAAAGCCGTCGGCTCACAGGGAAACGCCTGCCCGCTCGCTGCCCATGATGCGGGCCAGGTCGCCCTTGCCTTTACGGACGATCACCGGGGGTGAGACCGCCAGGTCGACGACCGTGGTTGGCTCGACCCCGCAGTTCCCCGAATCCAGCACCGCGTCGATCTGGTGTTCGAGCCGGGCGCGGATCTCCTGCCCGCTCGTCATAGGTGTCGTATCACCCGGCAGGATCAGGGTGGAGCTCATGAGCGGCTCACCCAGCTCCTCGAGCAGCGCGAGCGGGACGGGATGATCCGGCACGCGGATCCCGATGGTTCGCCGCCGCTCGTGCTGCAGGCGCCGCGGCGTTTCTCGTGTCGCCGGCAACAAAAACGTGTAAGCGCCCGGCGTACAAGCCTTCAGCATCCGAAATTGCCAGGTGTCGATGCGGGCGTACCGCGCGATCTCGGTCAGGTCGCGGCACACGAGGGTGAAATGGTGGTTGCGGTCTGCCTGCCGTATCCGGCGGACGCGCTCCAGCGCGTCCTTGTCGCCGATGTGACAGCCGAGCGCGTAGCACGAGTCCGTCGGGTACGCGATGACGCCGCCCTCGCGCACGATATCGGCCGCACGGCGGATCAGCCGGGCCTGCGGGTTGACCGGATGGACCTCGAAGTACTGGCTCAAGGGAGTCGACAGGAGCTTTGAAGTATTTGGGCTATCATACGCGGCCCTTTTTCCCGGCAGGTTTTTTCCGGCAGGTTCCGGTCGCCGCGTCCATGCAGACGGTTCTCGAGCTTCTTCCGCTGATCGCCTTTTTCGTGGCCTACAAGCTGGGCGGCATCTACGTCGCCACGGCGGTGCTCATGGGCGGGATGGCGCTGCTGCTGATCGCGGACTACGCGCGCACGCGGGCGATCCCGAAGGTGCACGCCATCAGCACGGTGCTCGTGTTCCTGTTCGGTGCGGCGACGCTGATCCTGCACAACCAGCGCTTCATCCAGTGGAAGCCGACGGTGTTCTTCTGGCTGCTGAGCGCGGCGCTGCTCGCGAGCATGTGGATCGGCAAGCAACCCCTCGTCCAGCGGCTGCTCGGCACCGCGCTCGAAGGTCAAGTGCGCGTGTCGGACGAAACATGGCGCCGCCTGAACCTGCTCTGGGTGGTGTTCTACGCATTGCTCGGTGTGGCGAATCTGCTGGTCGCGTTCAACACCAGCGAAGCCACCTGGGTGAAATTCAAAGTGATCGGGCTGACGGCGGCGACGCTCGTCTTCACCGCGGCTCAAGTCGCGTGGCTGCTGAAGCGGCCGCCCGCGCAGGCGCCATCGACGCAGGCTTGATGTGACAGAGGATCGAATCAGCCGCATCCGTGCGGCACTCGAACGCGAGCTGGCGCCGACGCAGCTCGATATCTACGACGACAGCGCGAAACACGCGGGCCATGCGGGCGCGCGTGAGGGGGGCCACTTTCGCGTGCGGCTGGTGTCTCACGCATTTCGCGGCAAGAACGCGATCGAACGACACCGACTCGTGTTCGCGGCCGTGAGCGACCTCATGGGGCGCGGGATCCACGCGCTCAACATCGAGGCGAAGACGCCGGAAGAAATTGGTTCATAATTATTACTTAACTCACTGAGAAACAAGCATGAAACTCCAATGGACGCTCGCCTCGGCGGGGCTGCTGATCGCGCTCGCCGCCTGCCAGCCGAAGACCGGAACGGATAGCGGCGCGAATCTCGGACCGCCGGTTGCCACGGTGGACGGTCGGCCGATCGAGAAAGAGGTGTACGAGTTCTACGTGAAGAGCGTGGCCGGCAAGCCCTCGAGCGAGCTCACCGCCGAGCAGCGCGATCAGGCGCTCGAGAATCTCATCCGCGCCCAGGTCATCGCCGAGCAGGCCGACAAGGAAGGGCTCACGAAGGACACGAACACGGCGGCGCTCATCGAGCTCTCCCGGCTCAACGTGCTGAACCAGGCGCTGTCCGACAAGTACCTGAAGGACAAGAAGCCGACCGAGCAGGAGCTGCGCGCGGAGTACGAGACGCAGGTCGCCGCGATGTCGCGCAACGAGTACCACGCCAAGCACATCCTCGTCGCCACCTCGACATTCGCCGAGAAGCTCGTGAAGGATCTCGAGAAGGGCGCCAAGTTCGAGGACATCGCCAAGCGCGAGTCGATGGACAGCTCGAAGGACAGCGGCGGCGATCTCGGCTGGTTCACGCCCGATCGCATGGTGAAGCCGTTCTCGGATGCGGTCGTCGCGCTGAAGCCGGGCGAGTACACCCATACGCCGGTGCAGACGCAGTACGGCTGGCACATCATCAAGCTGGAAGAAACGCGCGAGCTCGCGCCGCCGCCGTTCGATCAGGTGAAGCAGCGCCTCGATCAGGTAATCCAGGCGAAGAAGTTCAAGACGTATGTCGATGGGTTGCTGAAGACCGCGAAAGTGGAGAAGAAGCTCGAGGCGGCGCCTGCCGCACCCGCGGCTGCCGACTCCGGCGGCTCGGCGCCCGCAGCACCCGCGCCGTCCGAGAAGCCGGCCGAGCAGAAGTAATCGCGTCGCGAGCCCCGCCTGCCTTGCGCGGCGGGGCTCGCCTCACTCGAATCGGTTCGACCACACGGCCACACCCGTGCCGTCGATCTGCTCCCAGACGACGGTGACGTCGCCCGCAGAGTCGATCGCAACGCGCGGCTCCGCAGCCGAATCCGTGTTGTGCGCGTCCATCGCGGCCGCCCATTCGCTCGCCTTGGGCAAGAGCCGGCTCGAACGCACGCGCACCTGCACGCCATCGTCGTGCTCCCACACCACGTGCGCGACGCCATCGCCGTCGACTGCGATAGCGGGATTGCCACCAGTGCCGCTCGCAACGTCCGTAGCGGACGCGATGCGTCCCGGCGCGCCCCAGCCGGTGCCGGACTCATAGCGATTCCAGCGGATGCTTGCGCCGCGCTCGTTTGGACTCGCCTGCTCCCAGACCGCGTAGGCATTCGCGTTCGAATCGACGACGATCTTCGGCGGCCCGGAACCGCTGGTGTTGTCGTCGATCATCACCGCGGTGCCCCAGTCGCCTCCCGCCGTGAAGCGATTCGCCCAGATGGCGGAGCGCTCGCTCTCGTCCGACTGAGTCCAGACCGCATGAGCATTGCCGAAACCGTCGACCGCGATTTGCGGCAGAAAGGCAGCGCCCGCCGTGGCGGTCGCGATCAGCCGCGGCGTGCCCCAGCCGTTCGCGAGCGTGAATTGATTCGACCAGACGCACAGACAGGTCGCGACGCCTTGCGTCCAAACGGCAAAGGCACGCCCGGTGGTGAA
>DASTRY010000061.1:0-6313 GCA_035760965.1 Steroidobacteraceae bacterium
CCGCCGCTTCAGCTCATCCGTGTTGTCGAACTCCCGCCGCCCGAGCACCTGCACGATGTGCCACCCGTACTGCGTGCGAAACGGCTCGCTGATCTCGTTGTCCTTCAGCTTCGCGAGCTCCTCCTCGAACTCCGGCACGAAAGTGCCCGGGTTGGTCCAGCCGAGATCGCCGCCTTCGGCGGCCGAGCCCGGGTCCTCGGACGAAATCTTGGCGAGGCCCGCGAAGTCCTCGCCCTTCAGAATGCGGTCGCGCAGCGCGTTGAGCTTCTGCCGGACCGTCGCGTCATCCTGCAGCTCGTTGGTCTTCATCAGGATGTGCCGGGCGTGCACCTGCTCGACGATCACCTGCTGATTCGCGCCGCGCACTTCGTTCAACCGCACGATGTGATAGCCCGTCGGCGTGCGCAGCGGCTTGCTCACCTCACCGGGCTTCAGGCGGGCGATCACGTCGGTCAGGAAGGTCGGCAGCTCCGACCCCTTGCGCCAGCCGAGCGAGCCGCCGTCGAGTGCCGTCTGGCTGTTCGAGTACGCCACGGCGAGCTTCGCGAAATCCTCGCCGGCCTGCGCGCGCTGGTAGACCTCCTCGGCCTTCTTGTCCGCAGCTTCGAGCTGCTCCGGCGTCGCCGTCTGCGGCACGGCGATGAGAATGTGCGAGACGTTGTACTCACCGGACTGAGCCGGCGCATTTTTCTGCTTCTCGAGGTACTGATCGATCTCCCGCGGCGTCACCGTGATGCGCTGGATGACGTCACGCTGACGCAGCAGCGTGAGCGTCAGCTCCTTGCGCATGGCTTCGCGGTACGCGGCGTAGTCGATGCCTTGTGCCGCGAGCGCTTCGGGCAGCTGCGACAGCGAGATGTTGTTGCGCTGGGCAACGTCCTGCATGGCGCTGTTCAGGGCCTCGTCCGGCACCTTGAGATTCGCCTTCTCCGCGCGCTGCATCTGGATCTCCTGCAGCACCAGGCGCTCGAGCACCTGCCGGCGCAGCACGTTCTGCGGCGGCAGCTCGGCGTTCTGCGCCCGCAGGCGCTCAGTGATGAGCGCAACCTGCTCGTCGAGCTCGCTCTGGAGCACCACCCCGTCGTTGACCACGGCCGCGACCCGGTCGAGCAACTCGCCGGTCGTCGCGAGGTCGCGCGTCTGGGAATGGGCCACTCCGGTGGCCAAAAGCGTGGCGCAAAGCGCAGGGAGGAGCGCCTGAAGAAACCGTCGCATGGATCAGAATCCTATTATGATCAAGGTCTTGTGGCCGGGCGGCTATAGCCTCGGATGGCGCCGGCGACGAGAGCATCCGCCGCCGATCCGACACTGGCAAGTCCGGTGAGTTCCAGTTGGAGATAGACGCCGGTGTCCTGGGAGCCATCCCGCGTGCTCACCGATTTGCGACCGAGCAGCCGCAGCCGCCAGCAGCACGCGCTGTACTCGACCCCGGCGAATTGCTCGAGCGCCTTGTTGTCCTGAAGCGAATAGACGTAGCGCGCAAAGCCCGCGAACTGCCGGTTGATCGGCCAGGCACCGGAGACTTCCGCCTGCTCGAGCAGGCCGCGCTGGAAACGATACCCGACGTTGATCACCTTCTCCGGGCCGGGTTTGAACTGCAGCATCGCCTGGGCACGCTCGCTGCGGTCCTCATCTGGATTCCACTGGATGCCGAGCGTGGCGTTCCAGTTCTTGTAAGCGGTCACGAGGAGCTCGCCCACGAAGTCCGAGGTGTTGCTGTTGCGGACGGGCTCATCGGGCAGATGTACCCGGGGATTTTGGAAGTAGTACGTCTGTCCGACGGTCGCGGCGAGAAACTGCGTGCCGGACTTCGAATCGAACAGCCGGCTCGTCACGCCCACGCTGAGCTGATTCGCGTCGCTCACGCGGTCCGCGCCCACGTAGCGATTCGTGCGGAACAGCTGGACCAGGTTGAGATCGGGCAGCCCCGTGTCGAACAGCGGGAGATCGTCCTGCTGGCGGAAGGGCACTCGCAGATAGAGCAGTCGCGGCTCGAGCGTTTGCCGGCGCTGCCCGCGCGAGCCCGACTCGCGCTCGAACATCATGCCGGTGTCGAAGCTGAAGATCGGCAAGCTGCGCGAAGGCGAGCTGCGCTGATCCGGTGCGCCGTCGCTGAGCTCGTACTGCGTGTAGCGCCACGCTACGCCAGGACGCAGGAAGAATCCGGGCGTCTCGAAATCGAGCGATGCGGTCGGCATCGCGTCGAGCCGCCAGCCGTGCACGCGCAGGGGATCGAATTGCGGCACCGACGGATCGACGTGGCGGTCGAAGTTGACGATCTCGCTGTCGAACCCGTAGCGCACCAGCTGGCCCGGCCCGTAGCCGTAATCGGCCCCCAGAACGAGCCGCGGCAGGCGAGCGTACGGACGATCCGCAGGCGCGAGGTTCTGATCGATCGTCTGCCACTGCTGCGCCTCGAGCGACATGCGCCAGTGCTCGTCGCGATAGCCGAGCCCGGCGAGCCGCTCGAGGAACGCGATGCTCGTGCCTTCCGGGCCCTGCGCGAAATCCTCGAAGTACTTCGAGTCGCTCACCGACTCCGCGTCGATGTAGAAGCGCAGATCGGCGGGCAGCTTCGTGACGTTGTCGAGCTTGAAGCGATTGCGATCGGCGTGCGTGATGCTGTCGTTCGGCAGGTAGTTCACTTCGAGCTTGCTCAGCGTGCGCGCGGTGAGCCAGCGAAACTCGCCGCCCATGTCGAGGCCGCGCCGGCTGTACTCGGTGGCCTGCAAGGTCGCATCCGCATTGGGCGCGATGTTCCAGTAGAACGGCACCGCCGCCTGCACGCCGCCGCGCGAGCTGTGTCCGACGGCCGGAAACAGGAAGCCGCTCTTGCGCTCGTTGCCGAGTGGGAACGACATCCACGGCAAGTACAGGATCGGCACGCCCTTGAAATCGACGCGCGTGCCGCGGCCGGTGCCGATGCGCGTGCGCGTGTCGAGCGAGATGCTGTTCGCGCGCAGCTGCCACGAGACGTCGTCGACCGGACAGGTCGTGAAGCTCACCGCGCTCAGGTTCATCACGCCTTCGGGCGTCAGCTGCATTTGCGCGGCGCTGCCGCGCGCGGAACGCTCGCGCAGCTCGAACTCGGCGTCCCGAAAATCGGCGCCTTCGGTGGCGGAGTAGTGGCCGCCTCCGCCCCGCACGCGCACGAGCGGATCCTCGAATTCGACGTTGCCTTCGACCTTGAACGCGTTCTCGCTCTGGTTGTACTCGACGTTGTTCGCACGGATCTCGCGGTCGCCCTGCCTGACGACCACATTGCCCGAGAGCTGTGCGTTGCCATCGGTGCCGACGGTCGCCTTGTCGCTCGAGAACTCGATGTCCGCCTGGTCGACCGGTTCGCGCGGGACAGGGGGCGCGGGGCGTTCGGTGGTGGTCGTCGCGTCGATGTCGGGCCGCGACGACGGGCACGGCGGCTCCGCCCCGCGTACCGCGGCGGGCAAGCCCGATAGCCCCAAAAGCATGAGCCAGTACGCTCGGGGCGAACGTCTGGATGAGCCCGACCGCTGCATGAAGCCGCGCATTATAATGGTGACGCGCGTCCGCGCCGCTTCTTATCGCAGGTCTCAAGCTTTCGTCCCATGACGCCATCCGACGCGCGCCTCGCGCTGATTCACGACTGGGTTTCCACAGGCTTGCAGCTGCAGCCGACTGCAATCGTCCCCGCCTCGAGCGATGCCAGCTTCCGGCGTTATTTCCGTGTGTCGACCGCCACCGGGCGCACCTTCATCGTGATGGACGCGCCGCCGGGCAAGGAAGACGTGCGGCCCTATCTGAAAGTCTCGGGTCTGCTCGAGCGCATCGGTGTCCATGTGCCGCACGTTCACGAGCAGGACATCGAGCGCGGTCTGCTGCTGCTCGAGGACCTCGGCTCGACGCTCTACCTTGCGCGCTTGAATGCCGGCGACGATCCGGGTGCGCTCTACGGCGATGCGTTGAACGCCCTCGCCATCATCCAGCTGCAGGGCCGGGAGGCCGCGGCCGAGCTCGCGCCCTACGATCGCGAGGCGCTGCTGCGCGAGATGGCGCTGATGCCCGAATGGTTCTGTGCGCGCCACCTCGGGCTGAGCGCGAATGCCGCGGACGATGGCGTCATCGCGCGCGCGTTCGATCTGCTCATCGCCGAGGCTGTGGCGCAGCCGCAGGTGTTCGTTCATCGCGACTATCATTCGCGCAATCTCATGGTGATTCGCGAGCGCAATCCGGGCGTGATCGATTTTCAGGACGCGGTGCGCGG
This sequence comes from Steroidobacteraceae bacterium, assembly GCA_035760965.1. Lineage (GTDB taxonomy): Bacteria > Pseudomonadota > Gammaproteobacteria > Steroidobacterales > Steroidobacteraceae > JADGHX01. The sequence goes on from DASTRY010000061.1 coordinate 4,241, forward strand.
CCCGATCGGCTACGACCTCGTGTCGCTGCTGAAGGACTGCTACATCTCGTGGCCGCGCGAGCGCGTCGAGCGCTGGGTGAGCGGCTATCGCGCGCAGCTCGCCGCTCGCGGCGGACCGGTCGGCAAGGACGAGCGCGAATTCCTGCGTTGGTTCGATCTCATCGGCGTGCAACGGCACATCAAGGTGCTCGGTATTTTTGCGCGGCTCTGGTATCGGGACGGCAAGAACGGGTACCTGCGCGATCTGCCGCTGACGCTCGAGTACGTGCGCGACACGTGTCGCCGCTACGCCGAGCTCGCAGAGCTCTCACGGCTCGTCGAGGAGCGTTTCGTGCCGGAGCTGCCGCGTGCGAATGCCCGCATTCTGGGCTCCGCATGAAAGCGATCGTTCTCGCAGCAGGGCGCGGCGAACGCATGCGACCCCTCACCGATCGCATGCCGAAGCCGCTCGTCCCCGTCGCCGGCAAGCCGCTGATCGCGTATCACCTCGAGGCGCTCGCGCGCGCAGGCGTGCGCGATGTCGTGATCAACTTGTCGCACCTCGGCGCGCAGATTCCCGCGGCGCTCGGCGATGGCGCGCGGTTCGGCGTGCGCATTCAGTACAGCGATGAAGGGCCGGTGCCGTTCGAGACCGGCGGCGGCATCTTCAATGCCCTGCCGCTGCTCGGGCCGGCGCCGTTCATCGTGGTCAACGGGGACATCTGGACCGACTTCGATTTCAGCACGCTCGCGCTCGACCCGGGAGCAGACGCGCGACTCGTGTTGGTGCCAAATCCGCCGCACGTCGCCCGCGGCGATTTCGGGCTCGACGGCGACTACATCGTCGAAGCGGATCGCGATCGCTTCACATACTCCGGCATCGGGGTGTACTCGCCGGAGCTCTTCGCGGGCTGCGAACCCGGCAGGTTTCCGCTCCTGCCGCTGCTGCAGCGCGCGATCGCCGCGCGCCGGCTGCGCGGGCAGGTGTATCGCGGCGACTGGTCCGACATCGGCACGCCGGAGCGGCTCGCGCAGCTGGAAGCGCGGCTGCGCTGAGCCTCCGTCCGGGACCGCGGCGCCTCCCGTTGCAAAAGGGCGGGTTGCCTCAATAGCCCGTACAATGTCTGCCATGTCCGATCTGAAACGGATCCCCGTCGTCACCGAGGCCAGCCAGGCCCGGAGCGGGGAGAAATATGTTACTCCTCAAGGGTTTACGGCCATCCGCGACGGCATCAAGGCCGGCGGCGGCAGCGGCCCTCACGCCCTGACTCGCAAGCCGCCGTGGCTGCGCGCCAAGGCGCCGGCCGGCGCAGGCTTCGCCGCAGTGAAGAGCATCGTGCGCGAGCACCGGCTCGCCACCGTCTGCGAAGAAGCCAAGTGCCCGAACATCGGCGAGTGCTGGAACGCAGGTACCGGCACGATCATGTTGATGGGCGCCGTGTGCACGCGCGCGTGCCGCTTCTGCTCCGTCGACACGGGTAACCCGCGCGGCTGGCTGGACGCGGACGAGCCGACGAACGTCGCGCACACCGTCGAGCTCATGGGCTTGAAGTACGTCGTGCTGACGTCCGTGAATCGCGATGACTTACCGGATGGCGGCGCGCAGCACTACGCGGATTGCATTCGCGCAATTAAGCAGCGCTCCCCCGCGACTGCCGTCGAAGCGCTCACGCCGGATTTCCAAGGAGTGCTCGCGGACGTCGAGACCGTGCTCGATTCGGGCCTCGAGGTCTTCGCGCAGAACGTCGAGACGGTGCGTCGCCTGACGCATCCGGTGCGCGATCCGCGCGCGGGTTACGAGCAGACGTTGCGGGTGCTCGCGCACGCGAAGCAGTACAAGCCGAGCGTGCTCACGAAAACGAGCTTGATGCTCGGTCTCGGCGAGACCGACGAAGAGATTGCGGAGACGATGGTCGACCTGCGTGCCGCGAACGTCGACATTCTCACGCTCGGCCAGTACCTGCAGCCGACCAAGAATCACTTGCCCGTGCAGCGCTTCGTCACGCCCGAAGAGTTCGATCGCTATCGCTCGTGGGCGCTGGCGCGCGGCTTCCTCGAATGCGTGTCGGGCCCGCTCGTCCGGTCGAGCTATCG
>DASTRY010000062.1:0-7505 GCA_035760965.1 Steroidobacteraceae bacterium
TGCTCGTGCCGCTGATGGTGGGCTCGCGGAACATCGCGTTCTCGCGCCTGAACGCCTTCAGCTATTTCATGTTCCTGTTCGGCGGGCTCACGATCCTCACGGCGTTCGTGCTCAACATCGGTCCGGAGGCCGGCTGGTTCAGCTACGTGCCGCTCGCGGGCCCGCAGTACAGCCCCGGCAAGCGCCAGGATTTCTGGGCGCAGATGATCACCTTCACCGAGCTCGCCTCGCTGATCGTCGCGGTCGAGCTCATCGTGACCGCGTTCAAGCTGCGCGCGCCGGGCATGTCGCTGAACCGCATTCCGCTCTTCGTCTGGGCGCAGGTCGTGACGTCGTTCATGATCATCTTCGCGATGCCGGCCGTGATGCTGAGCAGCTCGTTCCTGATCTCGGACCGCCTCGTCAGCACACAGTTCTTCAATCCGGCCGAAGGCGGCGATCCGCTGCTGTGGCAGCACATGTTCTGGTTCTTCGGGCATCCCGAGGTGTACATCATCTTCGTGCCGGCCCTCGGCATCATCTCCCAGATCATCGGCACGTTCGCGGGGCGCGCCCCGTTCGGCTATCTCGCGCTGGTGCTCTCGCTCATCGTCACGGCGTTCCTGTCGTTCGGGCTGTGGGTGCATCACATGTTCGCGACCGGCCTGCCGCCCATGGGCATGAGCTTCTTCACGGCGGCGAGCATGCTCATCGCGATCCCGACGGGCGTGCAGATCTTCTGCTGGATCGCGACGCTCGCCACCGGTGGACGCGTGCGCTTCACGACGGCGCTCATGTTCGTCATCGGGTTCTTCTTCATCTTCATCATCGGCGGGCTCACGGGCCTCATGGTCGCTTCGACCTCGCTCGATTCACAGCTCCACGACAGCTACTTCGTCGTCGCGCACCTGCACTACGTGCTGATCGGCGGCGCGGTGTTCCCGCTCTTCGGCGGGTTCTATTACTGGTTCCCGAAAGCGACCGGCCGCATGCTGTCGGAGCGCTTGGGCAAGTGGAGCTTCTGGCTCTTCTTCATCGGCTTCAACGTCACGTTCTTCCCGATGCACATCCTGGGGCTCGACGGCATGACCCGCCGCATCTACACGTACGATGCGGCGAGCGGCTGGGGCAGCCTCAACCTGCTCGCGAGTCTCGGCGCGCTGACGATCGCGGCGAGCGTGCTGCTGTTCATCGTGAACGTCGTGCGCAGTCTGCGGGTGGGAGCACTCGCGACCGACAATCCGTGGCAAGCCAGCACGCTCGAGTGGGCGACGCCGTCTCCGCCGCCGCCGTACGGCTTCGTGCGACCGCTGGTGGTCGAGAGCCGATATCCGCTGCGCCCCGAGCACCAACCGCTCACGACCGTCGTCGGTCTGCCGACGGAGATCCGCGCGCTGCTCGTGACCCGCATGCACGATGGCGCGCTGGATCACGTGGCGCCTGATCCCGCGCCGACGATCTGGCCGTTCTTGACAGCCATCGCCGTCACGGTGCTCTTCATCGGCTCGATCTTCACGCCGTGGGCGCTCGTCTGGGGCGCCATCCCCGTGACGATCACGCTCATCGGCTGGTTCTGGCCGAAAGCGCACGAGACCGAGGCGGAAAAGAAGGTCGAGATCAAGCCGGGCTATCAGCAGGATGCCGTGCTGCGTCCGGCGGAGGCCGAGTCGTGAGCAGGCCGCGACCGCGGGCGCCCCGTGTACTGGACGTCTCCGGTCTGCCGACCTACGCGTTCGGCGATCGCTCGCTCATGTGGTGGGGCACCTTCGGCATGATGCTCATCGAAGGCACCGTCTTCGCGATCGCCGTCGTCGCCTACTTCTACCTGCGCGAATATTCGTTCCAGTGGCCGCCGCATCGCGCACCGCCCGCGTTGCTGTTCGGCACGCTCAACACCCTGCTGTTCTTAGTGAGCGCCATTCCCAATCAATGGACCAAGCACGTCGCGGAAAAGGAAGATCTGCGCGCCGTGCGCATCGGGCTGCTCGCGAGCGTCGCGTTCGGAGTGGCGATCCTCGTGGTGCGCGTGTTCGAGTTCCCGGCGCTCAACACGAGCTGGAACGACAGCGCCTACGGCTCGATCGTGTTCGCTCTGCTGACCTTGCACACGATCCATCTGGTCACGGATTTCATGGACACCGCCGTGCTCACCGTGCTCATGTTCACGGGACCGCTGACCGGCAAGCGCTTCGTCGACGTGAGCGAGAACTCCTTCTACTGGTGGTTCGTCGTGCTCACTTGGCTGCCGATCTACGCCACCTTGTACCTGGCGCCGCGCGTGTCATGAGCGCACTTGCGCAACCGACACCGCCGCGGTTCCTCTGGCTCATCTGGTCCGCCGTACTGCTCGCGCCGATCGCGTGGTCGGTCAGCCTGGTCGTGATGTTCTGGCTGACGAACCCCGTCTGTCAGGGCACTTCGCGAACGCTGATCTTCGCGGTAGGCGGCGCGTGCATCGTGCTTGCGATCGTGAGCGGCCTGCTCGCGCGACGCGGATTGAGCAAGGTGCCGAGCGACGATGCAGATGACTTCCGCACGTTTCTCTTGCGTCTCGCGGCGTGGTCGAGCGCCCTCTTCGCGCTCGTCATCGCGCTCTCGATCGTGCCGGTGACGCTGTTGACGCCATGCCCGGTGTGATCGTGCGCTCGAGACGCGGGTGTATCGCGATGCTCACGACGTTGCTCGCCTCCGTCGCGGCGAGCGGCGCTGCTCTGGCACATACCCCCCTCGACATCGCGCGCGGCGCATCAGGTCGCTCAGCGCTCGCGCAAGTCGGCATTCCGATGCTCGTGGCAGCGCTGCTCTATGCGACGGGCGCCGCGCGTGTGTGGGCGCGCTCGATGCACGGCCGGCGGCTGCTGGCGCAGCGTGCAGCCGCTTTTGCGGCGGGGCTTGCAGCCCTCGCGCTGGCATTGCTATCGCCGCTCGATGCGTGGGGTGCGGAGCTGTTCTCGATGCACATGGCGCAGCACGAAATCCTCATGCTCGTGGCAGCACCGCTGCTCGTGCTCGGCCGGCCCTTGCCGCTTTTCCTGTGGGCCTTTCGCGGAACGTGGCGCGAGGCGCTCACGCGGTGGATTCGAGCGCGCTGGATGCAGCAGACGTGGGCCGCGCTCATCGCCGCAGGAACGGCCTGGGTGCTGCACGCACTGGCTCTATGGGTGTGGCACGTTCCGCAGTTCTTCGCAGCGGTGCTGCGGAGCTCGTGGATCCACGACCTGCAGCACTTCTCGTTTCTCGCCACGGCGCTGCTCTTCTGGTCGGCGCTCCTGCACGAGAATCGGCAGCAGCGACGCGGCGCGGCCATCCTGTATCTGTTCACGACGACCGTGCACACCGGGGTGCTCGGCGCGCTGATCACGCTCGCCGCGCACCCGTGGTACTCGCCGTACCTGCAGACCTCGCCGCGATGGGGACTCACGCCCCTCGAAGATCAGCAGCTCGGCGGGCTCATCATGTGGGTACCGGGCTCGCTCGTGTACATCGGTGCCGCGCTCGTCTTGCTGGCACGCTACCTCGGCGAATCCTGGGCTCACGACGTGAGCGTACCCACGACCGACGCGTCGGCCCGCTCGAGCTCGCGTATTCAGGTGCGCACCTGACTGAGAGCGCTCGTTCTCGTCCTCGAGAGCACGTCAGCGCACGAGAATTGCGACGTGCACAGGGAGGGCCATGCCATGATCGATCATCTCCTTCGTCGGCTGCGGCAGAGCGGTACGTTGAGCACTGCCGCGGAGCTGGCGATACAGAAGGCGATCGATCGCCGCGTCCGCCTGTTCGGCGCGCGCGAGGACCTGTTCCACCCCGGCGATCTCCCGGAGACCGTCTGGTTGGTGACGGCCGGCATCGCATGCCGCTATCACTTCCTGCCGAACGGTCAGCGCCAGATCACGGGATTTCTCCTGCCGGGCGATCTTTTCGCGCTGCGCGCTCCACTCGGGATGCCGTTCGATCATCACATTCGCAGCATCACCATGCTGGAGACGCTCCAGCTCGAGCGCGCGAGCGTGGCGGCGTTCGGCGAGCCGGCCAGCGGAATCGGCGAGGTGCTGTGTCGAGCCATGGCTCTGCAGCGCGCGATCAGCCGCGAATGGGTACTCAACATCGGCCAGCGCAACGCCATGGAGCGCATCGCGCACCTGATCTGCGAGCTGTTCAAGCGTCTGCAGACCGTTGGCCTGACAATGGAGAACCGCTGCCTCCTGCCGCTCACACAGATCGATATCGCAGAGGCCGTCGCGCTCACGCCCGTGCACGTGAACCGGATGCTCATGTCCATGACGCGCAACGGGTGGCTCAGCTTTCAGCGCAGCGTCCTGCAGATCCGCGAGATGGCACGGCTCGCGGAAGTGGGCGCGTTCGACGCGAGCTACCTGGATTTCGGCGCCGCATCGGATCCCGGCCCGCGAGTGAGCCCGACCTTCCGCGCGTCGCCGCGCACCCCCGTCACCGGCGAGTCGACCACCGCCCCGCCGCCGTGAGCGGCGTGCGAGCGCGGCGGCAGCTCGTTGCTATCGAACTTACCCGCGTGTGTATTTTCGAGCCGCTCGGCGCTCGGGCCGCGGCGTTCGGCGCCTCGTTGATCCATGTGAATGGCGGCGGCCGCGCGATGTGCAGAATTCACCACCTTGCCGCCATCCAGGAGTGCTGTGCATGCCGTCTCGGTACATCGTCGACGCGGTGGGGCTCGATCCCGAGCAGATCAGGGTGACGACCGTGCGCTGGGCCGAGATCGGCCGCGACATCGATACGCTGAGGGAGCCTCTCGAGGAAGCGCCCGTCGAGCACGTCGTGTTCGCGCTGGAACGCGGCGACGAAGTCCGTGCGGTGTTCGTGAAGGCGGGCCGTCGCGTCGATGGCGGCCGCGTCCGCATCAAAGCGCGCTCGCGTTGGGATATCGAGCTCGCGCGACGCTCCCAGGGTCGCACGCTGCGGGACCTGCCGCGACTCGCTCCGCGGTAGCGGGCGTCACGTTTCGGCACGGAGCACTATCATCCATGGACCTCTACGCCATCGCCGTCTTTCCCGATCGGGACGCGGCACAACTCGCCGAGCAGGCGCTGCACGACCGCGGCATCGCGGGCGAGCGCATGCGAATCTCGGCCGGCTGCGTGCTGCACGTTCGCGTCGCATCCGTCGAGCTCGACGATGTGACGACGCAGCTGCGCACGACAGGAGCCCTGCAGGTCACCTGCGATACGCGCTCGAACGATCCGGGCTGGATGAGCCGCATCGGCGAGGCTCTGACCGGCGCGCAGGTGATGCCCGGCGCAGGCGACGCGGAAGCCGGCTGGTCGCGCGACGGCCCGGACTGATGTTCTCGGGGCGCGCTTTCGCCGCATCGAGACGACACGGCCCACCGAATACGTGCCCATTCAGACGGCTATCGCTCCTGAGCACCGGCGCAGCGGCTGCCCCGCCCGCGAAGCGGCAGGGCGCCTGGAGGCGCCCTGCATCGGCGGCTACGCGGCCTGGTTACGCACTCTCACGAGCTCCGTTCCGGGCGACCAGCTGTATGTATGGGAGACGGTCGTCGACGGCGAGCCGTGCGCGTTCACGGCCTCACGGTACTCGAGCGAGCTGCGCCCTTCTTGATCCTCCGGGACGAAGTCGGTGCCGTTCTTGCGCAGCGAGACTTCCTCCTCGATGACCTGCCGCACGAACGCCCGCTGGCTCGAGAACTGGATGAAGCCCGGTAGCTCACCCGAGCCCAGCACTTCCTCCGGATCGCGCCGCTCGATGTGCTTGAACAACCGTAGCGCCGCCTGGAAGTGGCCCAGCTCGAAATCGAGGAAGCGCTCCCAGATGGCTTTGATTCGCGGATTCGACTCCTGAGCGAGACAACCCGCGTAGTTCCAGACCTCGCACGCTTCGGTGAGCAGCAGCTTCTCGAGCAGCGACTCCTCGGGATTCAACATCGAGCCGTAATGCGTGATGTGTTGCGACTCGACCGATGCGATCTCCGCGTACAGCTGCCGCGCGAGCGGGTCGGCGAAGATCGGACCGATGTTCATGTAGTAATCGTGAGTCTGGTACTCACCGCCCGTGAGCGTGAGGGCGTGCAGTTTCGTCGCCAGCACCGCATCCCGCTCGTACGGACGCACCAGCTCGTGCTCGGGCGCGCGGTGATGCACGAGCGTCGGTCGCGCGGGCACGATGTCGGTGTAGCCCTGCGTGATGTTGTTGGCGTCCTTGCCCTCGAGGCGATCGAGCAGCGCGGAATACCGGTACAGGTGATCGAAGTCTTCGAGCAGCGCGAAGCGATAGGCGGTCGCGAGATAGGCGTCCGGCTCGAGCTGCGCCACCGACGCGGTGACCTCGATGGCCGTTTGCTCGTAGCCGATCGTGGTCTCGATCGGCGAATGGTCGGCGCCGAGCAGCCAGTTGATCGTCGTGGCCTGGTGCTGCTCGACGCGCATCAGCTCGCTGAGCGCGACGCGCGCGTCGCGGTTCATGCGCAGCGCAGCCTGTTTCGTCCGCAGCGAATCGAGCTCGACGCCGTTCATGAGGATGATGCGGACGCGCGTGAACGCGTCGTCGTCGAGCTTGCTGATCGGCTTGCCCACCATGTCCCGCCAGCTCATGCGCTGCTGCGCAAGCGGGGTGCCCTTGTCCTGAAGTAAGTTGATCGTCATTTGCTATCTCCTCAGACGGCGGGCGAGCCCGCCTCGTCCATGACCAGCGCCTCGAGCCAGCCGCGCACGGTCGTCAAGTGCTCCGCTTCGGTTGCGAGCGGTTCGGCGAACAGCTTGGCGAGATCGCGCTGCCCCGCTTTCGTCGCGAGCTCGCTCAGCATCTCCCAGCTCGCGTTGTCGGTCAGCTCGACCGTGAGAACGGTGTTCAAGCACTGTGCGAACGTCGTGCGCGGATCCGTGACGACTTGCATGAGCCCGATCGAGGCGGCGGCAGTCACATCCGCACAAGGCGTCTGTGCCGTCGGATCGCCGCCGAGACTCGCGATGGCCTGGCTGAGCAGATGAAAGTGCGCGAGCTCGTCCGTACGGATCTTCTGCAGCGTCTGCAACGCAGACGCACCCAGAGGCCCGCTGCCCGTGCCGTTCTCCAGCGCGAGGTATTTCGTGATGAGCGCGTCGTACAGGCGCGTGCCCGTGCGCTCGAAGGCCAGACGTTCGCCGAGCTTGTCGAGGAACACGGCCCGCATCGGATCGAGCCCGTTCTTGCGCGCCGCCTTCTGCCCGCGGCCGACCGGCTCGGGAATCGACCCGATGCTGTCGGCCTGCGAGATGTAGCTCTGCCGCTCCATGTCGAGCGTGAGGTTGCTGATCGGCGCGGGCGGCGAGAGCTCGCTCACCGCGTCCAGCATCAGCTTGATCTCTTCGGGAACGAGGGCGGCGCCGGTTTTGTTCGGGCCCATTGCGGTCGCTTCCATGAATGGCTCCTGTGCGCGTGTCGAGGGAGCCGGATCATCGACGCTGCCGCGGACGATTTCTGTAGGACTCGATTACGACGTGGGTGCTCACGCGGGCCATCCCGCTCGATGCGATCAGGCCCCGCTCACGTCGGCG
>DASTRY010000063.1:0-17333 GCA_035760965.1 Steroidobacteraceae bacterium
CCTGCAGGATTTCAGCGCGAAGCATCCCGGCATCGATCTGCGCTGTCACACCTCCGCATCGCTCGTCGATTTTCTGCACACCGACGTGCAGGCGGCCGTGCGTTTCGGCATCGGCGGCTGGCCGCAGGTGCATTCCGAGAAGATTCTCGACGAGTGGCTCGTTCCCGTGTGCTCGCGAGCCGTGCTGGCGAAGTACGGCTCGATCCGCACGCGCGACGACCTCGAGCGCGTGCCGCTACTGCACGCGAAGACCGAGCCGTGGAAAGTGTGGCCGGACATCACGCTGTCGTCGGACGAATGGGCGCCGCGCGGCGCCTCCTTCGACGATTCCGTGACGGTGATCCGGGCCGCCGAGGCCGGCCACGGATTCGCGCTCGCGCGCTGGAGCCTCGCGGCGCAAGACATCGCGAACGGGCGGCTCGTCATCGCGAGCCCGATCATCATCCCTGCGCCCCGCGCGTACTACTTCGTGTGCCCGCCGGGTTACGTCTCGCTCGACAAGATCTCCGCGTTCCGCGACTGGCTGCTCGACCAGGCGCGGCGCGCGCCGAAGCCCCAAGTCTAGAGACTATCGACGGTCGCCTTCGCCGCGGATTGCGACAGGCACGTACAGAGCCCCTCCGTCGCGCGCGAGCCATTGTCCGCGCAGTAGAGCACTTCGCCCGGACGACAGGCCGGCACGAGCGCCTTGCGAGCCGCCGGCGTCGATGGGGTGGCGCATGCATACAAGATCTGCGCGGCGGCGACGATCACGGCGAAACGTGCGATGGAGCGCGACATGTGAGTGCCCTCGATTGCACGCTGAAGCTATCCGAGGGTCATGACGCGACCAAGACTCCAATCCGGAAATGACTGTTCGGGGTCGCAGAACAATCAGCCGCTATGGTCCGCGTAGATGCTGCACGAGCCCGCCGAGCGAGTCGATCGGCGCCGAGCACACGCTGGCTTTGCAGACGTAGGCAGTCGTCACATTCCGCGCGACCTTGTCGGCGAGCGCCGGCGGCAGATTCGCCGCGTCCGCCGGTATCGGCAGCACGAGACGGTGCGGATCGTAGAGATGCGCGAGCTCACGCTGCCAGCATCGCAGAGAGTCCGCGTCGCCACGCAGGATCACGATCTGCGGCGGATTCAGAACCTCTTCGAGAGCATTGAGCATGCTCACGTGAGCGTGCGGATACTTCTCGACGATGAGCCAACCCGCGCGCAGCGTGCGTTCCGCGGCTTCGAGGTAGCGAGGCTCTCCGAGCAAGTGCCCCATCCGCAGCAGCACGAACGCGGCGATCCCGTTGCCGGACGGTGTGGCATCCTCGCCGAACGCTTTCGTGCGATGGATCAACGCTTCGTGATCGTCGGCCGTGAAAAAGAAGCCGCCGTTCGCGCCATCCGCGAAGTGCGCGAGCACGAGCTCGAGCAGCTCGCGCGCGAACTGCACCTCGTCGGCACGGAATCGCACCTGTTGCAGCTCGAGAATCGCATCGGCGAGATAGACGTGATCGTCGAGATAGGCGTTCAGGTGCGCGCGCCCGTCCTTGTACGTCGCGAGCAGCCGGCCCTCGCGCCACAGCGTCTTGCGGATGAAGTCGAGCGCCCGGGTCGCGGACTCGGCGAGCTCGGGTCGATCGAGCGCGCGCGCCGCGATCGCCATCCCGCGGATCGTGAGCGCGTTCCACGACGTCAGAATCTTCTCATCGCGCCCCGGCCACACGCGGCGGTTGCGAATGGCGAGCAGCTTGGCGCGCGCGGAGTCGAGCAGCGCGACGGCCTGCGCCAAATCGATGTTTGCCGCGGCTGCGACCTGCTCCGTCAGCTTGCACACGTGCAGATGCCAGGCCTTGCCTTCGAAGTTCGGCTTGCGATCGAGACCGAAGCGCGGCGCGAAGACGGCGTACTCCTCGGGGGTCAACGCGGCGCGCACCTCATCCGGCGTCCAGACGTAGAACTTGCCTTCGTGGCCCTCGGAGTCGGCGTCGAGGCTCGAGTAATAGCCGCCTTCGGGCGACTGCATGTCGCGCATGATCCAGGCCGCCGTCTCCGCGGCGATCTCGCCATAGAACGCATCCCCTGTCGCGACCGCCGCTTCCGCGTACACGGCGAGCAGCGCGCCGTTGTCGTAGAGCATTTTCTCGAAGTGCGGAATGGTCCAGTGACCGTCGACCGAGTAGCGACAGAAGCCGCCGGCGAGCTGATCGTAGATCCCGCCTTCGGCCATGCGCTTCAGCGTGAGGGTCGCCATGTACATGGCCTGCAGATCCGGCTTTTCCTGCGTCGCGGTCGCGTACCAATCGCGTAGCAGGCGCTCGATCGTCTTCGGGTGCGGGAACTTCGGCGCGGCGCCGAAGCCGCCGTAGTTGCTGTCGAACTGCTGCCCGAGCGCGGCGCGCGCATCCTTCAGCGGCTTGCCGTTCAAGACCAGCTCGCCCGGTGCGGGCGGCGGAGTCAGCTCATCGAGCGCGCGCACGAGCGCGTTGCTCTGCTCGCGCAGGTCGGCCTGATGCTCGCCGTAGTACTGCGCGACGCGCTTCAGGATGTCCGAGAACGCCGGCATTCCATAACGTGCTTCTTTCGGGAAGTACGTGCCGCCGAAGAACGGTCGCTGATCCTCGTGCGTGAGGAACATGGTGAGCGGCCAGCCGCCGCCGCGCTGGGTCAGCATCTGCTGCGCGACCTGGTAGATGCGATCGATGTCCGGCCGCTCCTCGCGATCCACTTTTATGTTCACGAAGAGCTCGTTCATCAGGCGCGCGGTCGGTTCGTCCTCGAACGACTCGTGCGCCATCACGTGGCACCAGTGGCAGGCCGAGTAGCCGATCGAGAGCAGAATCGGCTTGCGCTCCTGCTTCGCGCGCTCGAGCGCTTCGGGCCCCCACGGATACCAATCGACGGGGTTGCCCGCATGTTGCTGCAGATAAGGGCTGGTTTCGTGCGCGAGCCGATTCATGGGGGTGCACCGTCTTCGAGTAGAATTCGCCGCTCACTATATCGGTGCCGAATGTTCGACGCAGTCCCTGTTCTGAAGCTGAAGCGCGGCGAAGATCGCCGCATCCGCGCCGGCCATCCCTGGGTCTTCAGCAACGAGATCGACAACGAGGCGACGCCGCTCGCGAAGATCACGCCGGGCGCCGCGGTGCGCATTCACTCCGACCGCGATCAATTCCTGGGTCACGCGTACGCCAATCCGCACGCGCTCATCTGCGCGCGCATCGTGGGGCGCGATGTCGAGCACGGTCTCGACCGTTCGCTGATCGTGCATCGGCTCAACGTCGCGCTCGCGCTGCGCGAGCGGCTGTCGCGCGAGCCGTATTACCGGCTCGTCTTCGGCGAGTCCGACGGCCTGCCGGGCCTCGTGCTCGATCGCTACGGCGATCTCATCGTCGGCCAGATCGCGACGCGCGGCATGGAAGCCCTGCGCGGCGAGGTCGAAGCCGCGATTCGCAGCGTGCTCTCGCCGGCGGGGCTCTTCTGGAAGAACGACTCGGGCGCGCGCGATCTCGAGCAGCTCCCCGCGAGCGCCGAGGTCGGCTTCGGCGAAGTCCCCGAGGAAGTTATCGTCGTCGAAGGCAGGCTGCACTTCACGGCGCCGCTGCGGGCCGGGCAGAAAACCGGTTGGTTCTACGATCAAACGGTCAACCGCGCCCGCCTCGCGCGCTACCTCTGGGCCGGCGCGCGCGTACTGGACGTATGCAGCTACGTCGGCGCGTGGGCCACGACCGCGCTCGCGCAGGGCGCGCATTCGGCGACCTGCGTCGATTCCTCGACGGCCGCGCTGAGCTATGCCGAGCGCAACGCCGCCGCCAACGGCGTGCGGATCACGACCGTCGCGGCGAACGCCTTCGACGCGCTCAAGCAGATGTACGAGGCGGGCGAGCGCTACGACATCGTGATTCTCGATCCGCCCGCGTTCATCAAGCGCAAGAAGGACATCCCCCAGGGGCAGGCCGCGTATCGCAAGCTGAATCAGCTCGCGCTCGCCTTGATCGAGCGCGATGGGCTGCTCGTCTCGTGCTCGTGCTCCTATCACCTCTCGCCGGAGGACTTCGCGGCGGCCCTTCAGGCCGCGGCCCGGCACACCGGGCGGTTCGTCCAGATTCTCGAGGCGGCCGGCCAGTCGCCGGACCACCCGGTGCATCCGGCCATCCCGGAGACCCGTTATTTGAAGGCGTTCTTCTGCCGCGTGACGCGCGAGTAGCGAATCGCGCGGGCTCCGCTACACTTCGCTCTCCATGCTCCAGTACCCCGGCTTCAATCCGATTGCCTTCGAGATCGGCCCGTTCTCCGTGTTCGGCCACGAGCTCGGCCCGCTGAAGGTGCACTGGTACGGCATCATGTACCTCATCGGGTTCGCTATCGCGTGGTTCCTCGCGCGCTTGCGCGCCCGCCAGCCGGGCAGCACCTGGAAGGCCAACGACGTCGACGATCTGGTCTTCTACGCCATGCTGGGCGTGATCCTCGGCGGGCGGATCGGTTACGTGCTGTTCTACGGGCTCTCGTTCTGGGCCAAGGATCCGTGGTATCCGCTCAAGATCGCCGAGGGCGGCATGTCGTTTCACGGCGGACTGCTGGGCGTGATCGTCGCGCTCGTCGTCTACGCGCTGCGCCACAAGCGCGCCGTCGGTGACGTCTTCGACTTCACCGTGCCGTTGCCGGGGCTGGGCCTCTTCTTCGGGCGCATCGGCAACTTCATCAACGGCGAGCTGTGGGGCAAGGTCACGACCGTGCCCTGGGGCTTTTACGTGAACGGCGAGGTGCGGCACGCGTCGCAGCTCTACGAAGCCTTCTTCGAGGGGCTGGTGCTGTTCGCCATCGTGTGGTGGTTCACCTCGAAGCCGCGGCCGCGCTTGGCGCCGTCGGGGCTGTTTCTCGTGATCTACGGCACCGTGCGGTTCTGCATCGAGTTCGTGCGCGTGCCGGACGCTCAGCTGCAATACCTTGCCGGCGACTGGTTCACGATGGGCCAGGCCCTCTCGCTGCCGATGATTGCCGTCGGCATCGGGCTCCTCATCTACGCGTACCGACGCCGCGTGCCCTCCGGTAACCTCGCCGTCGCGCAATGAAGGCGTATCTGGATCTGATGCGTCAGGTGCGCACGACCGGTGCGCGCAAGTCCGATCGCACCGGCACCGGTACGCTGTCGCTCTTCGGCTGCCAGATGCGGTTCGATCTCGCGGCGGGCTTCCCGCTCGTCACGACGAAGAAGATTCACGTGCGCTCGGTCATCTGCGAGCTGCTCTGGTTCTTGCGCGGCGAGACCAACGTACGCTGGCTGCGCGAGCAGGGCGTCACCATCTGGGACGAGTGGGCCGATGCGAACGGCGAGCTCGGGCCCGTGTACGGCAAGCAGTGGCGCGCGTGGCTCGCGCCGGACGGGCGCTCCATCGATCAGATCCAGGAGGCCGTGCACTTGCTGCGCACGAATCCGGATTCCCGGCGCATCCTCGTGAGCGCCTGGAACGTGGGCGAGCTCGATCGGATGGCGCTCATGCCGTGCCACGCGTTCTTCCAGTTCTACGTGGCGGAGGGCCGGCTCTCGTGCCAGCTCTATCAGCGCAGCGCCGATATCTTCCTCGGCGTGCCGTTCAACATCGCAAGCTACGCGTTGCTCACGCACATGATGGCGCAGCAGTGCGACCTCGAGGTCGGCGAATTCATCTGGACCGGCGGCGACTGCCACCTCTATCTCAACCATCTGGCGCAGGCGGACGAGCAGCTCGCGCGCACGCCTTATCCGCTGCCGCGGCTCGTGCTCGAGCGGCGGCCACCGAGCATTTTCGAATACCAGTACGAGGACTTCGAGATCGTGAATTATCAGTTCCATCCGGCCATCAAGGCGCCGGTCGCGGTGTAACTCCATGCCGAGAAAGACGTCCACCTCCTCGGCGGGTCAGAAGCCGGATCCGAACGAATACAACCCGTATTACGAGGTGCGCAAATCCGGCGTGCACGGCTACGGCGGCTTCGCCAAGCGCGACCTGAAGAAAGGCACGCGCATCACCGAGTATCTCGGCGACCGCATCAGCCACAAGGAAGCCGACCGGCGCTACGAGGACCACGACGAGAACGACAATCACACGTTCCTGTTCATCGTCGACAAGCGCACCGTGATCGATGCCGGCGTCGGCGGCAACAACGCGCGCTTCATCAACCACCAGTGCGACCCGAACTGCGAGTCGACCATCGAGAAGGGCCGCGTCTGGATCGAGACGATCCGCGACGTGAAGAAGGGTGAAGAGCTCGGCTACGACTACCAGATCGGCCGCGAGAAGGACGATCCGGAGAACGTCGACGAGATATACGCTTGCCGCTGCGGCTCGCCGAAGTGTCGCGGCACGATGCTCTGGCCGCCCACGCGCGAGCAGTTCCTGAAGAGCCTCGCGAGAAAGCGCAAAAAGAAGAAGAAAAAATCCGCCCAAAAGGGTGGCCGGCGCAAGAGGTCCGCGAAGAAGAAATGAGCGCTGCGCGGCGCGTGAGCGTCGCCGGGGTCGTCGGTGCGACGGGCATCGTCTACGGCGACATCGGCACGAGCCCGCTCTACGCGCTGGAACAATCGCTGAAAGCGACCGGCACGCCGGACCACGCGGCCGTGCTCGGCGTGCTGTCGCTCATCTTCTGGGCGCTCGCGATCTCGGTCACCCTCAAGTACATGGTGATCATGATGCGCGCGGACAACGAGGGCGAGGGCGGCATCCTCGCGCTGCTCGCGCTCGCCCAGCGCCGCCTGCGTGACGGCGGCCCCGCACCGCAGCTGCTCATCGGGTGCGCGCTCGCGGGCACCGCGCTCTTCTTCTGCGACGCGCTGATCACGCCGGCGATCTCCGTGCTGAGCGCGGTCGAAGGCCTCGAGATCGTCGCGCCGCATCTCGACCACGCGATCGTTCCGCTCACGCTCGCCATTCTGGCGGTGCTGTTCCTCGTGCAGCGGCGGGGCGTCGCGGAGATCGGCAAGCTGTTCGGGCCGATCATGGTGCTGTGGTTCTTGGCGCTCGGTGCGTCCGGTCTGTCCTGGATTCTGCGCGAGCCGGAAGTGCTCGCCGCGTTGAATCCGGCGTACGGCGTGGAGTTGCTGACGCATCGACCGGGCGTCGCGCTGGCCATCATCGGTGCAGTCTTCCTCGCTCTCACCGGCGGCGAGGCGCTCTACGCCGATATGGGGCACTTCGGCAAGTCTCCGGTCCGCATCGCGTGGTTCGCTTTGGTGTGGCCGGCGCTGCTGCTCAACTACTACGGACAGGGGGCGCTGCATCTCGCGGTGGGCGGCGAAATCGCGCATCCGTTGTATGCGATGTTTCCCCAGGGCTTGCGAGTACCCATGATCGTGCTCGCGACGGCGGCGACGGTCACCGCCTCGCAGGCCGTGCTCTCGGGCGCGTTCTCGATGGCGCGTCAGGCGGTGCAGCTCGACATGCTGCCGCGGCTGCGAGTGATGCAGACATCTGCGCACGAGCAGGGTCAGATCTACGTGCCGGCCGTGAACTTCCTCATCTTCGTCGCGGTGGTCGGATTCGTGGTGGGCTTCGGCTCTTCCGCGGCGCTGTCGAGCGCCTACGGTGCGGCAGTCATCGGCACCATGGTCATCAGCTCGGTGCTCGGCGCGTACGTCGCGCTCACTCAATGGAGCTGGCCGCGAGCGCTCGTCATCACGCTCTTCGCGCTGATACTCGCGATGGACCTGACGTTCCTCGCGGGCAACCTCACGAAGATCGCTGCCGGCGGCTGGATACCGATCGCGCTCGCGGCGGTGCTGTTCGCGCTCTTCTGGACCTGGCGCGATGGGCGCACGGAGCTGAAGGCGGCGCTGAGTGAGCTCGCCGTGCCGCTCACGAAGCTAGACACGCTGCTCGAGGGCGTTCGGCGCGTGCCGGGGACAGGCGTATTTCTTGCGAGCGATCCGGATGTCGTGCCATCCGCGATCATTCGCAACCTCGAGCACAATCACGTGATCCACGAACGCGTGATCATCCTGAACATGAACTTCGTGCGCACGCCGCGTCGCGACCCGACGCACCGGGTCACCATCGAGCAGATCCTTCCGGAGGTCTACAAGGTGAGCGCGCACTTCGGCTTCATGGAAACACCGGATATCGGCGAGGCGCTGCGCGCGGCGCGAGCGCGCGGTCTGCGCGTGTTCGCCGAGGACTGCTCGTTCTTCCTCGGTCAGCACGTCGTGCTGCCGCGTCCGCTTCCGGGCTGGCGTGGCGTGCGGCGCCGCTTGTTCGCGCGCATGCAGAGACGCAGCGCGCAGGCGGCGGAGTTCTTCCGCATGCCGGGTCGCGGAGTCGTCATCCTGACGACGGTGGTCGAGCTGTGACGCCGCTGATCTCGCACGTGGTCGCGATGGCGCGTGACGGCGTGATCGGACGCGACAACACCATGCCATGGCACTTGCCGGACGACCTGAAGCATTTCAAGGCGGTGACCATGGGCAAGCCCATGCTCATGGGGCGCAAGACCTTCGAATCCATCGGCAAACCCCTGCCGGGCCGCACGACGCTCGTGCTGACGCGCGATCCTGCATGGCATGCACAGGGTGTCGTCGTCGTGCGCTCGCTCGATGAGGCGTTGCAGCGCGTCGCCGATGCGCCCGAGCTGTGCGTCGTCGGAGGTGCGGAGATCTTCTCGCTCACGTTGCCCATCACGCAGCGAATTCATCTCACACGAATTCACGCGAATATTCCGGGCGATACGGTGTATCCGACGCTTGACATCTCGCAGTGGCGTGAGGCGGAGCGTATCGAGCATCCGGCTGATGCGCGGCACGCCTACGCGATGACGTTCTCGACTCTGGAGCGTCGGTAGACCCGCACGCAGTTCCCGCTGCGTCACGCAGCAGCGATTTCGATACGCATCATTCACTGCGAAAAACACTAGCGTTTGCAGCACGCGAGTGGCGTGCGCGCTCGTATAAACGTACGAAACACGAGCGTGAAAAAGGCGACTACACTTCGCGCATCGACTCGAGGATCGGCTCGCAGGATTCGAGCCAAGGAGGTGTGAAGATGGCCAGGCAACTCGCCGCTCGGGCGGCTTTCATCGAAGAGGTAGAACCGATGCACACGGAAGAGCGTGTCGCGAAGCTCGAATCTGACGTGGAGCACATCCGCTCCGACGTCTCCGAAATCAAGCAGGAATTACGCGATCAGCGCGTCGAGATCGCGACTCAAGGCAAGGAACTGCGCGCAGAGATCACTGGCGTGCGGGCGGAGATGGCGGCGCTGGGCAAGGAACTGCGCGCTGAGATCGCCGCGCTCGCCATGGCGTTCGAGAAGTTCAAGGGCTCGCAGCGCGTGCTGTTGGCCATCATCATCGTGCTGCAACTCGTTGCCACGGGTGGCGTGGCCGGCGCGGTCGCGCGCGCATTCAATCTGCTTTGAGCCCCAATCGCTACAGCTTGGGCAGGCGCGCTTCGATCTGGAAGCGCGCGCGTTCGAAGTCCGGCGCTGCGCCGGCGGGCGTCGCCGCTTCGATCGCTGCGAGGATGTCCTCCTGCACCTTGCCGCGATGAAGCGCATCCGCGTAGGAAATCTCGGGATGGAACATCACCATCGAATAGCGCGGAATGAAGCGATCCGGGAAGCGCCGCTCCAGCTCGACTGACAGCGCCTTGAAGCGCTCGAACCGCGGATCCCGCACCGTATCCCGCATCTCGATGTAGTTCTCGAGCGCCATCTGCGCGATCGCCTCCGCGTTGGGCCGGCGCAGGCGATCGAACGCCGCGAACAGCGGCTCCCACGCGTCGTAGCGGTCGAGCAGCTCATCGAAGGTCGTGCAGTCCTCGAACGCGGCGTTCATGCCCTGGCCGTGAAACGGCACGATGGCATGCGCGGCATCGCCGAGCAGCAGCGCTTGCCCGCGCACATGCCACGGCGCGGTATGCACGGTCCCGAGCTGACCCTGCGGATTCTCGAAGAACTCCGTCAGCAGGCGCGGAATGAGCGGCACCGCGTCCGCAAACTCGCGCGCGAACAGATCGCTCACCGCCGCGGGCGTCGTGAGCGACTCGAAGCTGCGCGCGCCGCGTTTTGCGAGAAACAGCGTGGCGGTGAAGCTGCCGTCGGTGTTCGGCAGCGCGATCAACATGAACCCGCCGCGCGGCCACACGTGAAGCGCATTCATGTCGAGCGCGGGGACGAACCCGAGCGGCGGCAGCGTGAGCTCTTTGTAGTCGTGATCCAGCAGCTCTTCGCGCACTTGCAAGTAGCCATCGGCCGCAAAGCTGGTCCGCAGCACCGAGCCCGCGCCGTCGGCGCCGATCGTCGGAGTCAGCTTCACGTCATAGTCGTCGCCCTCTTCGTCGCGGAAGCGCAGGACGTCTTCCATCGCGCTCGCGCCGATGCACGTGTGGTTGAAGCTCAGCGTGACGTTCGGAAAACGTGCCGCCGCTTCGACCAGCAACCGCGTCAGTGCCGCGCG
This sequence comes from Steroidobacteraceae bacterium, assembly GCA_035760965.1. Taxonomy (GTDB): domain Bacteria; phylum Pseudomonadota; class Gammaproteobacteria; order Steroidobacterales; family Steroidobacteraceae; genus JADGHX01. The sequence goes on from DASTRY010000063.1 coordinate 10,405, forward strand.
GCCTACGGAGTAGATGACCTCGCCCGGCTTCCAGCCGTACGGCAGCAACTTCGTTTCACCCGTCGCGTCGTGAATCATGCGACCGCGCATTTCGATGAGCAGCGGGCGCACCGCGTCCATCAGGCCTGCGCGCTCGAGCGCGTGCATGCCCCGCGCCGCGAGCGCGAGGTTGATCGAGCGCCCGCGTTCGGCGGCCGACTGGCGCGGATCGGGGCGCTTGTCATAGAGCGAAACCTGAAAGCCGCGCTTCGCCAGTAGCACCGCGAGGAGCGAGCCGGCCATGCCGGCGCCGACGATGTTGATTGCTTGCGGGCGCATCTACGCCGTCTCTTGCAGCGCTTGCGCAAGGCGTTCAGCGAACCGGAACACGTCTTCGAAGCTGTTGTAGAGCGGCACAGGCGCTGCACGAATCACGTCCGGTTCGCGCCAATCGCACACGACTCCATGTGCACCGAGCCGCTCGAACACTCGCGCCCCGCGTCCGGCGCCGGCGATGCGCAACGAGAGCTGGGCGCCGCGCGCAGCGGGTACGTGCGGCGAAATCACGCTTACCGCAGGCGCGAGTCGCTCGAGCAGGAATTCGAGAAAGCCGGTCAGCTCGACGGACTTCGCACGCAGCCGCTCGATGCCCGCCTCCTGAAAAATCGCGAGCGAGGCCACCAAAGGGGCCGCCGCGAGCACCGGCGGATTGCTCACCGCCCACCCCGCTGCGCCGTGCTCCGCGCGGAAGCCTGGCTGCATCGCGAAGCGGCTCGCGGCCTCGTGTCCCCACCAGCCCGCGAGGCGCGGGCGCGTGTCGACGTGACGTTCGTGCACGAACGCGCCGCCGATCGCGCCCGGACCGGCGTTCAGATACTTGTAGCCGCACCACACGGCGAAGTCAGCGCCGTCAACGTGCAGTGACAACGGCACGTTGCCGATCGAATGCGCGAGATCGAATCCGATGAGGCAGCCGGCTGCGTGCGCGGCGCGCGTGAGGCGTCCGATATCGAAGGACTGTCCGGTGCGGAACTGCACGCCCGGCCAGAGCACGAGCGCAATCTCCGCCCCGCGTTGCTGCAAAAGGGCTTCGATCGCGGACTCCGCGATCAGGTCGGCTCCGTTCGCAGGCGCGAGCTCGATCAGCTCGCGCGCCGGGTCGAGCCCGTGCCACGCGATCTGCGACGCGACGGCATGTCGGTCCGACGAGAATGCACCGGCTTCGATGAGCACCTTGGTGCGCGCGCCGCTCGGGCGGTAGAAGCTCGCGAGCATCATGTGGATGTTCACGGTGAGCGAGTTCATCGCGATGACCTCGCTCGCCTTGGCGCCCGTCAGCTGCTGCAGACCCGCCGTGAGATTCTCGTGATAGGGGATCCAGGGGCGCCGCGCCGCTTCGTGCCCGAGCACGCCGAGCTTCGCCCAGTCCTCCAGCTCCTCGTTGACGAGCGTGCGCGCCGCGAGCGGCAGCAGCCCGAGCGAATGCCCGGCGAAGTAGATCAGCTCGGCGCCCCGCGCGTCGCGCGGCATGGCGAAGCGTGCGCGCATCCCGCGGAGCGGATCCGCCTGATCCGCGCGCCGGGCGAACTCGAGCGTTGCTTCGAAATTCATACGGGTCTATGCGCAGGCACGCACGGCGCGCAGTCCGCGCTTACTTCGGCCGCTCCATCACTGCGCCGCACTTCTTGCAGGTGCGCTGGTCGGCGCTGGCGTAGAACCGCTCGAAGATCTCGCCGAGCCTCTCGATGTCCGTCATCGGGAGAAATTCTTCGTAGAGCAAATTACTGCAGCGCTCGCAGTACCACTGGAACCCGTCGAGCTCGCCCGGACGGCGCTCGCGCTCGATCACGAGGCCGATGGTATTCGCGCCGCGCTGCGGCGAGTGCGGCACGCGCGGCGGCAGCAGCAGGATTTCGCCTTCGCGGATCGGAACATCGACGGCGCGCCCGTCCTGGACGGTCTTCAGCACGATGTCGCCTTCGAGCTGATAGAAGAATTCCTCGGCGGGATCGACGTGATAGTCCTTCCGCGCGTTCGGTCCGCCCACCACCATGATGATGAACTCGCTGTCGCGAAACACCCGCTTGTTGCCGACGGGCGGCTTCAGCACGTGGCGGTTCTCGTCGATCCAGCGGCGGAAGTTGAAGGCGTGGAGGCGGTCCATACGGTGTGTACTCTGCGCGATTCGCGTATGTTACGCATTAGTCCGTCCGGAGGAGACGTCGTGCGATGAAGACCTGGGTTCTTGCGCTCTGTCTCGCCACTCTGACGGCGTGCGGCCACATGCCCTGGCACAGCGAGCCGGCCAAGGGCCCGGAAGCGGTCGACGTGCTCGTCGAGCTCGGCGCGGACGGGGGCCCGACCACCGTGTTTCCGCAGTACTGGAAGCGCAATACCCTCGTGGTGGACCTCACGACGGCAGCGAGCAGCGGCGGGCAGCTCACGCTGAAGACCCGTGACGGGGCGAAGTGGCCGGTGCGCCTCGCGTTCCGGGTGATGCCCGGAAGCATTGGGATCCTCGAGGTGCAGGCCGATCAGCGCCTGCTCATGCCGGTGGCTCGCGAGGGCACCAAGCCGGTGGTTCTCGAGCTGGTGCCCGGGGTGTATACGCCGCAGACCCCGCAGATTACGGTCAAGTGGGAAGCGTCGAAGTCCCCCACGAGCTGAGGACCTTTCGCGGCGAACACTGCCCCGGCCGACACTGCGGCCCTCGCGCGCAGCGGTGAGGGGCCGGTGGACGGCGCCGCTACTCGCCCGGCGTGTGGTACCCCGCGCAGGACGTGCTCACGGGCTCTGCATCGGCCGCATCCAGGTCCAGGGCCGTGAGGGCGCCACCCCAAACGCAGCCCGTATCGAGCCCCACGACGCCGTTCGTGCGCACCAGTCCGCGCGCCGACCAGTGACCGAAGATCACCCGCACGTCCCGGCTCTGCCGATTCTCGTGCTCGAACCAAGCCCGCCACGGCAACGCTACGTCCCGTCCCGAGCCCTTCATCTTGAGCTCGATGCGGCCGTCGGCCGTGCAGATGCGCAAGCGGGTGAAGACGTTGATGGCGAAGCGCAACCGCTCCTCCCGCTCGAGATCGTTGCTCCACTTGCTCGGCTCATTGCCGTACATGTTGTCGAACACGTTGCGCGGCTCGGTGGCGAGCGCCGTTTCTACTTCGCGCGCGAGCGCGAGAGCCGTGCCGGCGCTCCATTGCGGAATGAGCCCCGCATGCACGAGCAGATCGCCGTGACCGCGATCGAAATGCACGAGCGGGCGCGCGAGGAGCCACTCGAGCAGCGCGTCGCGGTCGGGCGCCGCAAGCACGTCGTCGAGCGTGTCGTCAGGTCTGACCGCGTTCTTGCGCTTCGTCCCGAACGCGATCGCGAGCAGGTGCAGGTCGTGATTGCCGAGCACGCAGACGGCGTTGGCGCCGAGCGCGCGCACGAACCGCAGCACTTCGAGCGATTTCGGTCCGCGGTTGACGAGATCACCGGTGAACCAGAGCCGGTCACGATCGGGCTTAAAGCCGAGCTGCGCGATGAGCGCGCGCAATTCGTCGTAACAACCTTGGATGTCGCCCAGGGCGAACCGGCTCACGCGGGCGGTCCGAGCGCCGTGCTACTGCACGATGCCGGGCATCGCGAGACGGAACGGCGCGATCGGCGCATCGAAGCGCGCGCCATCGTCCGCGACCATCTGATACGAGCCCTGCATGGCGCCGACCGGCGTCTCGATCATCGCGCCGCTCGAGTAGCGAAAGCCCTGTCCGGGTTTCAGATGCGGCTGCTCGCCGACGACGCCGTCGCCGCGCACTTCCTGCACCTTGCCGTTCGCGTCCGTGATGATCCAGTGGCGGGTGAGCAGCTTGGCGGGCACGCGCCCTTCGTTACGCAGCGTGATGGTGTACGCGAACACGAACTTGCGCTCCCTCGGGTCCGACTGCTCCTCGAGGTAGCTGGTCTCGACGTCGACGCGGATCTTGTAGGGCGGATCCGTGTCGACGAGCGGTTTGGAGGTGGGGCTGTCCACGATGCCAGGATGGTGCCAAAGCGGGTCGAGCCGCGTCCAGTGTGTGTCCCGGCCGGCGCGAAGCGGCGTCCTCAGCGTTGAGGATTGGCCACACGCACGGCGAGCACGTCGCACGGCGCAGCGTGCAGCACCGTGTCTTCCGTGAGGTTCACGAGGATGGAAAGACCGTGGCGCTCGCGGCTGCCGAGCACGATGAGGTCCGCGTGACGCTCGCGCGCGATGCGCACGATTTCCGACTTGACGTTCCCCGCCTCGACGTGACACGGGGCTTGGGGTAAGCCCAGCTCGACCGCGAGCGCCCGCAGCCGCTCCCCCGCACGCTGCAGCAGCTCGTCTTCGATCTGCACGGCCGGCATGAGCGTCTCGCCCATGGGCTCGACGGGCACGAACTCGACGACGTGCAGCAGCTCGACCTCGGCGCCGAGCGCCGCGGCGAGCGCCTGCGCACGCCGGCCGATGGCCATGCTGTGCTCGAGAAGGTCCACGACCAGCAGAATGCGACGATAAGCCGACATGACTGCGCTCCGAGCGTTAACCGCGTGTGCCGGGGGCAGCGTACCGCACAGCTGAAACGGCGCAAGTCCGCCGCGCTCGGGCCTCAGCCCAGCGACTGGGCCAGGCGATTGAAGGCCTCGGGCGCGAGCGTTTCGGGCCGGGCGTTCGGGTCCACGTCGCAGGACTCGATCTGGGCGGCGGTGGCCAGCCCCTTCAGCGCATTCCGCAGCGTTTTGCGCCGGTGCGAGAACGCAGACGCGACCACGGCCGCGAACCTCGGACTCACGGCAAACGCAGGTTCGCGGCGCACGCTCAGCCGGGCGACGGCGGACCAGACCTTGGGCGGCGGCTGGAACGCGCCCGGCCCGACCTCGAACAGCGCTTCGGCCTCGAGCCAGGGAGCCAGCATGACGGTCAGGCGGCCGTAGTCGCCGTAGCCGGGGCGCGCGGCGATGCGGTTCACTACTTCCCGCTGCAGCATCACGTGCATGTCGTCGATGACGGAAACGTGCTTCAGCAGATGGAAGAGCAGGGGCGTCGAGATGTTGTAGGGCAGGTTGCCGACGATGCGCAGGCGGCTGGCGCCGCGCTCGCGCGCCAGGGCGGTGAAGTCGAACTCGAGCGCGTCGGCTTCGTGCACGTGGAAACGCGCGTCGGATGCGAATTGCTCCCGTAGCCGCGGGGCGAGGTCGCGGTCGATTTCGATGGCATCGAGCGTGCGGGCGTCCGACTCGAGCAGCACGCGCGTGAGGGCGCCGCGGCCCGGGCCGATCTCGACCAGCGCATCGTTCGCGCCGGGCGCGACCGCATGCGCGATGCGATCGAGCACCGCGGGGTCGTGCAGGAAATGCTGGCCGAAGCGCTTGCGGGCCTTCATCGCGCGCGGGCGTTGGCGAGCGCGATGGCGAGATCGATGGCGGCGGCGAGGCTGCGGGGATCGGCGCGCCCGCTGCCCGCGAGATCGAGCGCCGTGCCGTGATCCACCGAAGTGCGCAGGATCGGTAAGCCGAGCGTCACGTTGACCGCGCGATCGAAGCCGGAATGCTTGATCACCGGCAAGCCCTGGTCGTGATACATCGCGAGCACGGCGTCGCACTCCGTGAGCTTGGCCGGCACGAACGCGGTGTCGGCCGGGATCGGCCCCCACACATTCAGGCCGCGCTCGCGCATGCGCGCGATTGCCGGTGCGATGGTGCGGATCTCCTCGTCCCCGAGATGGCCTCCCTCGCCCGCATGCGGATTCAAGCCGCACACCGCGATCCGAGGTGCGTCGATGCGCCACCACTTGCGCAAGTCGGCGTCGAGGATCGTCAGCACCTGACACAACGAGTCGATCGTGATCGCGTCGCTGACGGCCTTCAGCGGCAAGTGCGTGGTTGCGAGCGCGACGCGCAGATCCGCCGTTGCCAGCATCATGACGGGGAGCGGCGCATGCGTGCGCTCCGCGAGATATTCCGTGTGTCCGGTGAACGGCACGCCCGCGTCGTTGATGATTCCCTTGTGGACGGGCGCCGTGACGATGGCATCGAACTCGCCGCTCATCGCACCGTCGACGGCCCGGTCGATGAGACCGAGCACGTAGCGCGCGTTGGCACGATCGAGCTTGCCCGGCACGCACGGCGCGGCGAGCAGGTGATCACTGACGACGAGCGTATCCGGCACATGCGCTGTGCGAGTGGTGGGATCGTACTCGCGCAACATGATGGGCAGATTCAGCATGCGCGCCCGCTCGACCAACAGAGCGCGGTCGGCGAGACACACGATCTCGCAATCGGCCTGGCGCCGTGCAATCTCGAGGCAGAGGTCAGGCCCCACCCCCGCCGGCTCGCCGGAACACAACGCGATACGAGGCATGAGACGCATAGGTCAAGGGTACTAGAAGCGTTGCGGCAGAGACGCGGTCAGGAAGTTTCCGGCCGGGATGTGAAAACACACGGAAGTGTTTTCCCAAGCCCCCGATGGACCGGTCTTACGGGCGGTCCCGGACGGGAGCTTCCTGATTGCGGCTCTGCCATCAGCGAGCGCCAACTCCGACGAACCTCCTGATTGCGTCTTTGCCATCAGCGGCCGCCAACTCCGACGAAACCCCTGATTGCGTCGCTGCCATCAGCGAGCGCCAAACTCGGACTCGAACCTCCTGATGCGCTTCAGCCCCGCAAAAACGTTGAGGCGGCTCCCGCCAAGCGTACACGCTCGGTTAAAGCTTGTACTCCACGTACGCCTCGTCCCGCAGCCGCCGCATCCACAGCTCCGTCTCCTCGTCGGCGTGGCTCGCGCGGATGGCTTCCGCCGCTTGCCGCCGCTTCAGCTCATCCGTGTTGTCGAACTCCCGCCGCCCGAGCACCTGCACGATGTGCCACCCGTACTGCGTGCGAAACGGCTCGCTGATCTCGTTGTCCTTCAGCTTCGCGAGCTCCTCCTCGAACTCCGGCACGAA
>DASTRY010000064.1:0-11290 GCA_035760965.1 Steroidobacteraceae bacterium
GTTCTGAAACTCGAACGGCTTGCTGCCGGTGAGCAGCTCGTAGAGCAGCACGCCGAGCAGGTACACGTCCGTCGCCGTCGTGATGAGCTCGCCGCGCACCTGTTCGGGGCTCGCATGCCCCGGCGTGAACAGCCGCACGTCCGCGTGTGTGAGCGCCACGGTGTGCGCCGTCTCGCGCACTTCGATGAGCTTCGCGATCCCGAAGTCGAGCAACTTCAACGTCCGGTCTTCCGTGACGAGAATGTTCGAGGGCTTCAGATCGCGGTGAACGACGAGGTTCTGGTGCGCGGCGTGCACGGCCGCGCACACGCCGCGGAAAAGTGCGAGCCGCTGCGGAATGGTGAGCCGATGGCGATCGCAATAGACGTCGATGGGCTCGCCATCCACGTACTCCATGACGAGATACGGGATGCCGTCGGGCGTCGTGCCGCCGTCGAGCAGTCGTGCGATGTTCCGATGATTCAGTCGCGCCAGGATCTGGCGCTCCGCCCGCAAGCGGTTGTGATCCGCGCGGCTCACGAGCCCCGGCCGCACGAGCTTCACGGCAACCTGGTGGCTGTACTCGCCGACGCGCTCCGCAAGGTACACGTCGCTCATGCCGCCGCTGCCCAGTCGGCGCAGCAGCCGCCACGGGCCGAGCACCTCGCCCGAGCGGTCGACCTCCCAGTAGGACTCTTCGTCGCCCTCCTCGTCCACGTTCGAGCGCGTGAGGTTGTGCGCCATCAGCACCCGATCGAACGCATCCGAATCGTTGGCGCACGCCGCTCGGATATACGCGAGACGTTCGCGCGGCCCCAAATCGTGCGCGCGTGCGACGATGCGGGCGATCTCCGCCTCGTCGAGTCTGCTCATGTCACGGGTCCCTGAGTTCGGGCGTCGCAGCCTGCAGGGATCAGCCCCTGCTGCTGCCGATGAGCGAGCCGACGAGGCCGCCGATCAAGCCGCCGACGGCGGCCGCAGCCGCCACGACGATCATCTGCTCGGGCTTGATGACCGACGAATCGGTGGTATCGCCGCCGCCGGTGCCGCCCGCGGGGCCCGTGCCGCCGCCATGGTTGTTGTTACCGTTGGACATGATCGCTTCTCCCCCGTAGGAGCCTTTCGTGCGTACAAAGACACCTGTCGCCACTATAGGCGATTACGCACTCCAACGGAGACTGTCCGCGGCCGCCGGGCCGCTTACGCGGTGAGCTGCTCCTCCGGCACCCACCACCCGTGAATCTGCGGTGTGGCGCGAATCGGCAGCTTCACCGTGGCGATCGGTCCCGCCTCGGGCCGCTCGGCATCGAGAATGATGAGGTCGCCGCGATTGGCCTCGGCCGTGCGGATCGCCACGCCCATCAGGTACCCGACGCCTTCCGGCGACGTCTTGCTCTTCGGCGCGAACACGACTTCGTTGAGGATGGTGTTCTCGCCCGCGTTGAAGAGCTGCGCCTTGCGCGTCTGGTGATCGAACCGCGCCCAGCAGGCACCGGGGCGCTTGCCCGGCGGCGCGTGCGGGTCGGGACACGGCAGGTACCCGTAGCGATAGTGCTTGGTGTTGTAACGGTCGTCCTGACGCGGCAGAGCGCCGAAGTAGCCGGGGTACAGGATCTCCATGTTGTAGTTGCTCGGCGACTTCTTCGCGAGATTCGCCGACAGGCGCGTGATCTGGCTCGAGCCCTTCACCGGGTCCCACTTCGTGCCGTCGCGGAACGGCATGAAGGGGAACGGGTTGTACTGGGACATCTCGACGTCGACGTACACGTTCTCGCCGTCGGAAAACGCGCCCATCACGTGCGTCGAGCTGCGCTCCGGCCCTTTGAACCACCGCAGGTCCTTGCCATCCCCACCGCGGCGCATGACGCCGAACCACGTGTCTTCGCCGCCCTTCCACGACCAGTGGATGCCGCCGTTCTTGATCTGGTTCTCGTCGAACGCGAGCGGGAAAACGTAGAAGATGATGAACTTGTCCGTGACCGCGAAGTCGTGCAACAGGCTGATGTACGGCACCTTGATCCACGCGTTCCAGACCATCTTGCCCTGGGGCGTGATCTCGAAGATGTTCACATCGTTCGTGCCGAAGCCCTTCGCCTCGTAGCCGAACGCGACGATGTTGCCGGTATCCGAATCGACCTTCGGATGCGCGGTGAACGTCTTGCTCTGCAGCTGACCGTCGAACGTGTAGTTCGGGTCGATGGTGTCGAGCGTCAACAGGTTCATCGCGGCCGGCGGGCTGTCTTCTTTCAGCGCGAGCAGCATGTGCCGGTGATTGATGATGTGCGTGTTGGCCGTGCTGCGCGAAAGCCCCTTGACGCTGGGATCGTCCACCGTCGGGTTGCGATACATCGGGAACAGGATGCGCTTGGCTTTCTCCTGCGCGAGGTAGCGATCGTTGCGGACGAAGCGGCTCTTGTAGTCGACGTGGCCGTCCTTGATGCGGAACATGCTCACGTGTCCTTCGCCGTCGAAAGGAATGTTGCCCGGGCGCAGCGGGTACTGCGGGTCGGGCCCGACGCGATAGAACGCGCCGTTCAGGTCGGCCGGAATCTTGCCCTCGACCTCGACGTCGCGCACGTCGGCCTCGACACGATACAACTTCGGTCCGTTCGGTGCGCCGCCCATGCCGAGCCCCGAGCCGGGCGGCGGCGAACCGGCAGGCGGTCCACCCATCGGCGGCGTGCCTCCCGGCGGAGCGCCGACGGGCCGTTTGCCGGTCGGCTGTTGCGAGCTTCCCTCGGCCGCGGACGTGGTGGTCGCGATCATCGCTGCGGCTCCGGCGGTCGCGGCGGCGCCGAGCGCCGCACCCATGAAACTACGTCGATTGCTATTCATACGGACAACCCCTCGCGTGGCCGCCGACACTAGCAGATGCGCAGCGCGCGCGGCACCGAGTCGCGGACGCGCGTTCACTTTCCGAAGTTATACGGATGAGTAACTGCCGGCCCTGTCGCGCTCGAGGATGCGCAGACAAGCCGCGAGCGCGTAACTGGCTCCGGGAACCCGGCGGGTTCCCGGCTCCTGCGCCGGAGCTAGCGGAGCGTGTAGCGGGGCGCGCGCGCTTGCGCCGCGCGCGCCCGAGCGCTCAGGAGGTCGTGACCCGCCCGGTGACCGGCGGCTGCTCGCGCTGCCCCTCGAACACGGCTTTGTAGACGAACCCCGCCGCCGCCGCCCCGAGGATCGGGAACACCCAGAAGAGCCAGAGCTGGCCGAGCGCCCAGCCACCGACGAACACCGCCGGCCCGGTGCTGCGCGCCGGGTTCACCGAGGTGTTGGTGACGGGGATGCTGATCAGGTGGATCAAAGTGAGTGCAAGCCCGATCGCGATGCCCGCGAATCCCACCGGCGCGCGCAGGTGAGTCGCGCCGAGAATCACGATCAGGAACATGAACGTCATGACGAACTCGCACACGACACCCGCGGTGAGCGAGTACCCGCCGGGCGAGTGCTCCGCGACGCCATTCGCGGCGAAGCCGCCGGCGAGCGAGAAATCCGCCTTGCCGCTCGCGATCGCATACAGAATCGCCGCGCCGGCAATACCGCCCAAGACCTGCGCAATGATGTACGGAACGAGCTGCGATGCCGGGAAACGCCCGCCCGCCCATAACCCGATCGACACAGCGGGATTGAAATGGCCGCCCGAGATCGGCCCGAGCGCATACACGCCGGTGAGCACCGTCAAGCCGAACGCGAGCGCCACGCCGGCGAAACCGATGCCGAGCTGCGGGAACGCCGCGGCCAGCACCGCGCTTCCGCACCCGCCGAGGACGAGCCACAACGTACCGAGGAACTCTGCCGAGACCTTCGACAACATGACTACTCCCCTTGCTGTTGTTGTTGCGAGAGCCACCCTCCATGGGCCCGGCAAGCCTACACCGGGTGTCGATAGCCCTCCATTACGGAAGTAAATGACCCATCCATGGGACGCTGATCAGGGAGAGGATCAATCCGGCGCCGAGGGCGGTCGTCGCGACCTCGTGATCCAGGTGGTATTCGGACGCGAGAATGACCGTGGACACCATCGGCGCCATCGCGGCCTCGAGCGTGCTCACCGTCAGCACGAGCCCGCCTGCCCCGACGGCAACGCCAAGGAAGTAGATGACGAGCGGGGCCACCGCGAGCTTCCAGCCGAGCGCAAGGACCGCCGCGCCAAGGCGCGAGCGATCGAGGTGCAAGGCGAACTGCAGGCCGATCGAGAACAACGCCACGGGCGTGAGCGTGGCCCCGACCCGTCCGACGAAGCTCTCCAGCGCCGGCGGCCACCCGCCCGAGACATTCACGACGAAGCCCACGACGAGGGCGATGAACGCAGGAAATAGCAGCACCCGGCGCACGATGACGCGCGCTTCCGGTTTGCCCCCCGAGTAGACCGCAGCCACGGTGATCCCGCCGACCGCGAGCGCAATAGAGCAGCCGAGTTGATCGGCGAAGGCGGCGAGGGCCAGACCCTCTTTCCCGCGCAAGGCCTCGATCAGCGGAAAGCCGACGAGGGCCGTGTTGCCCAGGCCGGCACACAGCGTCACGGCGCCGATGCGCGCTCGGCTCCAGCCGAGCCAGCGTCCGACCAGCACCGCGATCGCCCAGCCGCCGAAGAACACGAGCCACATACTGGCGGGCAGGAACCAGAGGTGCCGGTCGAGCTGCACGCGGGGAATCAGCTCCAGTACGAGCGCCGGCAGTGCCACGTTGAGCACCCACCAGTTGAGGCTCTTGGCCAATGCCGGCGGCGGCGTGCCGAAGCGTGCGACGAGCCATCCGAGCGCCAGGCACCCGGCGATGAGAACCAGCGAGTCGATGTTCAAAGGAAGGGGCTGCTCTTTTTTGTCACGCGCCGCGAGCGGCTGCACCGGGCGACGCGCGAGGTTAACCTTGTCGGGCACCCGACGCGAGACGCGCCATGCCGTTGACGAAGCTCGAACACTATCTCGTCCTGACCGCGGACATGGACGGCACGCGGGATTTCTATTGCCGCGTGCTCGGCATGCGCGAGGGGCCGCGCCCACCGCTCGGGTTTCCCGGCTACTGGCTCTATCTCGGCGACACGCCGGTCATTCACATCGCCGAATGGCGCACCTACACGGAGCACTCCGCGACACGCGACATCCCCGTGTCCACGCCGGCACCCGGCACGGGCGCGCTCGATCACATCGCGTTCAACGCCACCGACTACGACGAGCTGCTCGCCAATCTCGAGCGCGCCGGAGTGCAGGCGCATCGGAACATCGTGAATGCGAACGGGCTGCGCCAGATCTTTCTGCTCGACCCGAACGGCATCAAGCTCGAGATCAACATCTGGACTAAGGCCTGACGCGATAGATGCCCATGACGATGGCGAGCATCGAGTAGTAGCCGAGAATGCCCGCGAGCTCGACGACGGTTTTGTGCCCGAGCGTCGCGACGGCGCGCGCGAAGAGCTCGTCCGGCACATCGCGAGTCGCGTAGTACGAGGTCGCGAGCTCGTAAACGAGTGCGTCGTCGCCCGTCAGCGCGGCGGGTTCGCCGTTCGCGATGGCGCGAATCACGTCCTCGGGAACGCCGGCTCGGCGCGCCTCGCTTTCGTGCACGCTCCACTCGTACTGAGCATCCCAGTGCTTCGCCGTGATGAGAATGGCGAGCTCGGAGAGCCGTGGGGGTAATCCCGTCCGATAACGCAGGAACGCGCCGAGTTGCTGTGCGTGGTCCGCCAGCTCCGGCGATTGCAGCAACACGTGAAAGGGCTTCGGCACAGCGCCGCGCCTCGCGGCGGCGATGGCCTCATAGATCGGCTTCTGTGCGGGCGTGAGGGCTTCGGACGTGAGCGGCGTGTATCGTTCGGTCACGCCGGAAAGCATACTACGTCGCTGTGAAGCAATCCGAACGCGACTTCGCGCATCCCTGCCCCGGCAGCTATCTGCTCACCGTCTCGCTGGCGCAGCAGGCGTATCGGCTGAGCGCGTTCTGCCGCAGCCTGATGCAGCCCGAAGTGCGCGAGGCATTCAAAGCGGACGAAGAGCGATGCCTGCGTGCGGCCGGCCTCAGCGAGGCGGAGATCGCGCTGGTGCGCACGCGCGATTGGCTCGGCATGGTTCGGTACGGTGTCAACCACTTCCTCGTGTTTCGCGTCGCCGCCCTGTGCGGTGATGGTCTCGTCGCGACCGGCGCGAAGATGCGCGGCGAAACGCTCGAAGAGTTCGTGCGCACTCGCCGCGTGTGGGAAGAGCGCTGATGGCGCGCATCATCGCCGGGATGGGCTCGCCCCACGCGCCGTCCGTCGGCGCGGCGGTGGATCGCGGCGATGAGGAGTCGCCGTACTGGAAGCCGTTGTTCGACGGCTACAAGCCCATGCGGGCGTGGCTCGAACGCGCGCGGCCCGACGTCATCATTCTGTTCACCAACGATCACTTCACGTCGTTCTTTCTCGACTTCATTCCGACGTTCGCGATCGCCGTGGCCGAGCGGCACGAGATCGCGGACGAAGGCTGGGGCAAGCGCAAGCTGCCCGAAGTGCCCGGTCACACGGAGCTCGCGTGGCACCTGTCGCGCGAGCTGGTCGAAGGCGGCTTCGATCTAGCCGTCTGTCACCGTCTGCCGCTCGATCACGGCTCGCTGTCGCCGCTCTCGGCGCTCATGCCGCACGTCGCCGCGTGGCCCGTCAAAGTCGTGCCGATCCTCGTGAACGTGCTGCACTTTCCGATTCCGACGGCGGCGCGCTGCTTCGCGCTCGGGCGCGCCATCCGTGCCGCCGTACACAGCTATGAGGACGATCTGAAAGTCGTCGTGCTCGGTACGGGCGGACTCTCGCATCAGCTCGCCGGCGAGCGCTTCGGCCTCATCGATCCCGAGTGGGACGCGCAGTTCCTCGATCGGCTCGAGACGGACCCCGAGTCGCTCGCGGCCCTTTCGCACCAACAGCTCATCGAGCGCGCCGGAACGGAAGGCGTCGAGATGATCCTCTGGCTCTGCATGCGCGGCGCGCTCTCGCCGCGGGTTCGCCGGGTGCATCGAAACTACTACCACGCCACGCTGACGGGCTACGGCCAGGTCATCTTCGAAGACACCGAAGAGCTGCCCGGGCCGGTGTGACCGGTCCCCCACCCTCTTGCGGATGTCCCCAATTCGAGACGGCCCCCGCTGATCGAGCATTGGCCGCCCGCATCCTCGTGGGGGCCAACGACATCGTAGATCTCTTCGGCGCTATGTCTTCGGCGGCTCGGGCGGCGGCAATTGCCGGCGCGTCGGATCCTTGATGACCTTGCCGTCGGGCAGCACGACCGAGACGAACAACCCGCCCTTCTTGCCGTCCCGCAGGGGATTCATCGTGACGCTGATCTTGTCTCCCGGCTTCAGCATGCTCGACTTCCAGCCCTGACGGGTGAGGTTGTTCGGGCTGTTGAGCTCGATGGACCACTTCTGGATCGTGCCGCTGTCATCCGGCACGTCCATCTCGATGAAGGCGTGCGGGTTGGTCCACTGGAACTCGCGCACCGTGCCGACCAGCGTGACCTCCTTGTCCCGGTCGAACATCGCGAACGAGTGGTGCGCGAACGCCGGCAGCGCCAGGCCGGCCAGAGCCAAAACCATCACGAGCCGTACAGATTTCATGGCCTCACCCCTTAGAAGCCAATCGTAAAGCCAATCCAGCGCCCGAAGGCAACGATGGCGAGCCAAATGGTGATCGAAAATCCGCCGGCGAACCGCGCCGCGAACGGCGTGCGCGGCGCCTCGTCCCACTCCGCCACGCTGCGGTAGGTCACGAAGTGGAAGACGAGCATGTTGAGCCCCGCCAGCAGCATCAGCAGCATCTTCATCTGAAAGGGCCCGTTGTGCGCGTAGTTCACGGCGTTGGAGGCGAAGAGCGTCCCGCCCGTGAGGACGGCGACAGCGAAGGCGCTCCACGTGACCGGCAGCACCTCGCGGATGAGGCGCGTCACCGGGCGGTTGCGGGAGGCGAGGCCCAGCAGCCGCAGGTCGACGACGGCAATGGAGCCCAATACGAGCGTGATCGCGAGCACGTGAACGCTCTCGAACCACGGGAACAGCAGCTCGTTCGCGCGAATGGCGTCGGCCCACGGCGTGTCGTAGAGCCACTGACAGAAAGCGTCGATCATCTAATCATTCCCCCCTCGAGTGCCGCAGCGACCCCCGGGCGAGCCGGCTCGCTGCCTTCCGTGCGAACGGTATGTTGTGCGCGTTCAGTAGCTGGCTACGTAAGCGATCCAGCGGCCCGCGAAGACGATGCAGGACCAGAGTATCAGCGAGGCGACCGCGATCCCCTTCAAGGCGGCGCGGCGACCACTGGTTGCATCCCAGAAGCCCGCGTCGGTCGCGAGCGGGCGCTGGATGACGCGCGTCAGGCCGGCAACGATCAGCAGCATGAGCATCTTCGCGGCGAACGCCGGGTTCGTCACCGAGCGGGTGGGCTCGCCGATGATCAGGAGCGTGCCCGTGACCAGCAGCACCAAGATGGACCACCAGATCCACGTGAGGAAGCGCTCCGAGAGCGAGGCGAGCGGCTGCGTCGGGGCGAACACGCCGAGAATGCGCATGTCGACCAGGAAGACCGCGGAGATGACGATGGCCACGCACACGATGTGGATGGTCTGCACCGTCGGGATGATCCACGAGACGTTCTGAATGGTGTTGCTGAGCGCAGTGCCCGCGAGCCATTCGGCGAATGCATGAAGAGTGGCAAGCATGGACGACCTGTTTTCGTTCTGAGCATCGTGCTGTCGAGGCTGGCTGCAACTTACGGCAGCGCGGCCGGACCGTAAAACCCCGGCACCCGCCGGGGCCGGGATTCTCGCTGCAGCGCCCACAGGTCGGTCGCGGGCGTAGCCACCCGCCAGGGGTCTGCTACCGGGAGCGGCTCGGCAGCTCCCGCTGCGGGTGCACCCGCCCGGGCGCTCGAGAAGGGTCGTCTTGCCGGCGGCGGCGTCACGCCCGATCGGGTTCCAGGATGCAGGTGCAGCTCCGCCCGCCGGAGGCGGCGAACGCCCACCGCCGAGCTCCGCTCGCGGTCCATCCCCACACGCGGAAATGTGCGCGCGGTCCGTCTATATGTGATTGTCTCTAACTCGATACGAAGTGGGCGCTGCGTATGCCTCGATTTCGAGGCGATTTGTCTTGCACTCCGCGCGCGGAATTCCTAGCATCCCGCTCGCCTTCTTCGACCCCCGGACGCACACTGCGCGAGCCTGCTCGCGCGGCGCGGCCGGCTCATTCCAACAGTCCATCGGAAGGAGGCCCCATGCTCATCCTCACCCGCCGCCCGGCCGAAGCCATCTACATCGGCGAACAGGTCACGGTCACGGTATTGGGGGTCGTCGGCAATCAGGTCCGTTTCGGCATCGAAGCGCCGCGCAGCATCGCGATCGATCGCGCGGAGATCTACGAGCGCAAGAAACGCTCAGGCCAGAGCAATGCGCAGAGCATCAGCCAGAGCACTAGCCCGAGCGGCGTAGGCGCGAACGGCATCGACCCGAGCGTCAACGGCAACGTCGTGGCACACGGCGACACCAAGCACGCTGACGTCAACGGCAACCTGGCGGATAGCCCGGATACCCACGCATCGGCGGCCACCGTGCCAGAGCGCTGAGCGCAGCCCTAGCCCCAGCGCGCGAGCTCGGGGCCGGGCGCGAACATCTCTTCCGGGCGCGCGCTGCGCGCGAAGCCGAGCGCACGTCGCACAGCCGGTCGCTGCTGCATGCGCTCCAACCACTGCGCAACGCGCGGCCGATTCACGAGGGCCGCCACGTCCGGCAGCAGCGATTGCATGGCATACGCAAGCGGAAAGATCGCGATGTCCGCCAGCGAGTAGCGCTCGCCGGCGAGCCATTCACTGCCCGCAAGCGCCTCGTCGAGCCGGCGCGCCGCCACTTCGACGAACTCCCGCGCCCGTGTGAGCTGGTCCTCGCTGTACGCATCGTCGAACGCGGTGTGCCAGACGGCCTGCCGATCCGGCGGCAAGCGCGCGAACCCGTCGACAATCGCCGCCCGATCGCGCCGCCCGCACATCTGTCGCGCCATGCGCAAGTGCCAGCCGAGCAGCGTGAGCGCCGGCGCAAACGAATCGTTGGCGAGCTTGGTCCACACGCGCATCCGGTAGCGCGCCTCTGCGGTCTCCGGCACCAGCGAGGGATGGGGGAATGCCGCGTCGAGGTACTCGAGAATCAGTGTCGTCTCGGTGAGCACAGCGCCATCGTGAACGAGCACCGGCACTTCGCCGCCGGTGCGATTCGGCGAGCTCCGCCGCGGGCACACGATTGAACATGAGCATGGACCACGAACGCTTGCGCTCCGGCAGCGGCACGCGCTCGATGGCGCGCTTCAGCTCCTCCGGATCTTCACCCGCATACCGCACGCTCGCGACGGCGTGCGAGCCGATCATCGCGAGCGCGGGGCAGAGGCTCACGTCCATGAAGCGGCAGAACTTGCGCATGCGCCAGAGCTGCAGCGGATGGGTGGGGCGCAGCGGCGGGCTCTCGAACGCCTCGTCGATGTACTCGAGCATCGGCGAGGACTCGGTGAACACCCGTCCGTCGTGCACCATCGCGGGCACCATGCCGAGCGGATTGATCGCGAGGAACGCGGGCGAGTGCTGCTCGCGCTTCGCGAGATCGATGTAGTGATAGGTGAACTGGACGCCCTTTTCTGCGAGCGCGAGCAGCGGCTTGCCCGCGTTCGCGTTCGGCTCCCCCGTGTACACCTACAACACGTCCGCCTCCTTGCGGTTCAGACGCTGCGCAGCTCGCCGACGGCGCGTGCATACGGCTTGATGCCCAGCCAGATGATCAGCAGCGACACGGGGCCGACGATAGCGGAGGTTGCGACCAGCGCATAGCGGAGCATTGCTTCGGATTCCAGGACAAATTGCGTGATCGACGCGACCACCGTCGGCCCGATGCCCATGCCGACGACGCTGAACAGAAACAGATAGAGCGCCGTCACCTGGCCGCGCATGCGGTTGGGCGTGACGATCTGGAGAGCCGCATTCTGCGACGCTCCGCCCATACCGATGGCCAGCGTGGAAATGCCTTCGAGCGCAACGGCGAGCCAGGGATTGGGCATCAGCGGCGCGAAGATCGCGGCGGGCAGACCGATGGCGCGCGCGATCACCACGACGCGCAGCGGCGCATCGTCGCGCCGCTGGGCCGTGAGCCGCTCGACGAGCACGACGCCGAGAAAGATGCCCAGCAGACTGAACACGATCCCGGAGACGCCGGTGACGATGCCCACATGAGCGGGCTCCCAGCCATACGTACGCCGGTAGAACTCCGGGTACCACTGGCGTGCGCCGATCGCGAGAGCGCCGACGGCGAGGCCGAAGAACATC
>DASTRY010000065.1:0-20776 GCA_035760965.1 Steroidobacteraceae bacterium
CCCCCGCGCACGTTTCTCATGGGGGCGCGGAAGCTGGGCGCTGATCAACGACCGAGCCGTCGCCGTACGAGCGCCTTCGGATCTGCGCCCGCACTCGGACTCGCGCTACGTAGGCGTCCTGCCCCGAGGTGAGCTCGGGGAGGTTCGCGTGCCCGGCTCGAGGTCGTCGACCTCCACCTCGGTACGCCGCACCTTGTCTTCGATGCGTTCGGTGCGCTCGTCCGCATGCTTGCGCAGCCTGACCTCTTCGGTCACGACCGCTTCCTTGCCGACTACGGCTTGCTCGCCGCGCTCGGTGAGCTCGACGGTGCGCTCTTGCATGAGGTCTTCCGGCGATCCCTTGGCGACGGGGCGCGTCGGCGCGTTCACCGGCCGGCGCTCGACATCGACGTGCTCTTCGCGCAGCTGCACGTCCTCGTGCACCGGCTCTTCGACGATGAACGAGCGCACGCGCTTGCCGCCGCGCTGGATTTCGCGCTTGCCGACGCGCAGCTGCTCCTCGACTACCGGAATCGCGACCCCTTCGCGCGAACCATCGTCGGCACGGCGTTCGTTCGCCGCGGTGCGCGCGCTCGACCCTGGCGCCTCGGCACTTCGTTGTGCCTCGGCACCTGAACGTTGCGCCTCGGGATTCCAGCCGCTCGCGCGCCATTGCGTCTCGCGCTCGTCGAGGTCGACGGCGCCTTCCTCTTCGAGCGCCACCATGACCAGGTCGTGCTGTGCTTCGCTGATGGTGGCGATCACCACGCTGTCGCCGCGGCGCAGGCTCTCGTCGATCGTTGCGCGATCCTCGTTCGGCATGAACATCGACTTGACGTGCGACCAGAAGCCACCCCGCCCGTCGCCCGATTCGACCGTGCGCTCCGCCGAGTCGCGGTCTGCGATGGTCACGCACTCGCGCGCGATGCCCATGCGATCGAGACGCTCGCGCGCGCGCTGGGCCGCGGCGCGCGAATCGAATACGCCATAGATTTGTGTCTGAGCCATGAAAAATCTCCTCGAAAGTTGAGCAGCCCGCGGTGACGCGATCAGTCTTGCGCAGGCGGCGGTGCAGGTGCTGGACGGCGATCCACCTCGGCCCGCATGCGCCGAAGCGTGACCGCCTGCTCGAAACGCTCGCGGTTGGGCTTCTTCCGAATGTGTAGCTCTTCCTTCAGCAGGAGACGTTTCTCCACCACCAGCACTTCCTCCAGGACCGGCACGATGAGCACGCCGTCCTCCTCGCGCACGCGCGGAGTCACGGTGACTTCGCGGTCGATGGGCACGTGCTCGATCGTCACCTCGTCGTGCTCGAGCTCTTCCGAGACTCGCGCGAGATGCTCGTCGATCACCGTACGCACGCGCACGCGACCCGTTTCGACGGTGCGCTTCTGCACCGTGGGCCGTTCTTGAACCAAGGGAACCGTGAGGCTCGTGTCGTCTGTATCGGTCATGGCGGCTCGTTCCAACGCAACCAGCGTTTCGTCGAAGGGAAAGACGCGGTGCGCGCAGATGTTCCTCGAAATCGGAACACGCCCCTCGCAGGTTCGTTGCAATGACGAGCGCTGTGCTCACGCGAAAGGGGTAGTGATGAAATCGAGGAACAAGGCGGTATTCGGAATCTACGCCGCTCCGGCGCAGGCGGAGACGGCGTTCAACGAGCTGTTGAAAGCCGGTTTCACGTCGGATGACGTGTCCGTGCTGATGCCGGATCGCGCGGGCGCACGACCGCTCGTGCACGAGAAGGAAACGAAAGCGCCGGAGGGCACCGCGACGGGTGCGACGACCGGCGGCGTCATCGGTGGCGCACTCGGTGTTCTGGTCGGCCTTGGAACACTGGCGATCCCAGGCATCGGTCCGCTGCTTGCGGCGGGGCCGATCGTTGCGGGACTCGCGGGGCTTGGCGCAGGCGGTGCGGTGGGTGGATTGATCGGCGGGCTCGTCGGCCTCGGCATTCCCGAGTATGAAGCGAAGCGCTATGAGGGCCGAGTTCGCCAGGGCGCTGTGCTGCTGTCGGTTCATTGCGAAACGGCTGGCGAAGTACTGCGCGCGAAGGAGGTTCTCACCGGCAGCGGTGCGAGCGACGTCGCGGCCGCAGGCGAGGCGCACAGTGCGCACGATGGTACCGACGCGCGCGAGCCGATCGACGCGCACAATCGCGTCGACGCCCGTGAACCCATCGATACGCGCGAACGGACCGAGGGCGTTGACCGCGTCGAAAGGCGCGAGATTCCGGTGTCGGCGGCGCCCGCAGGGCGCACCGAGCGGGTAGAGCGTATCGAAAAGCGAGAGATCCCCGCGTCGGCGGCGCCGCAAGGTCGCGGCGTCTACAGAGACGATCGCATTCGACGCTGAGCGAGACGAACCACGCAAGCGGCCGCGCAGAGGCCACGGCGCGGCCGCGCGAGCGGATGAGCGAGCGCACCGCTCCCCGATCACATGACTCTTTGGCTATTGTCGCCCCCCACGGAAAAGGGGACAGAGTCATGCGATCGAACTGGACGGTGGTGATGCTTTCGGCCGCGGCATTCGCCTTGGCGAGCGGTCCGAGCCCTGGCGCAAGTGATACCGCCAGCAGCTCGACCGGCGCCCAGTGCACGGACGCTGCGAGTGGCAAACCCGTCGACTGCGTGCCGGCGACGTTCACCACGTTCGACATCCCGTTCGACAAGCTGCCCGGCGGTCGCATGGATGCGCAGGGCAATCTCGATCCGACCTCCTCGCCGAAGGACGCGCACGACGGCGCGTTCGTCGCCGCGAAGAAGCTCGGCCTGTTTCGCAACTTCGAATGGATCCACTGGATTCCAACCGCGCCGTCGAAGAAGGACCCGGCCACGGGGAAGTGGAGCGGCGGCGATCTCGATGGCTTCCCGAGCGGCTGGGGTTCGACCGGTCTCGGCATTGCCGGCGATTGCCTGTACTGGGGTCGGAGCAACTCCACCAACACGACCGGTCCGCGCGTCACGCTCGATGTGAAGATCTTCAAGATCCAGCCTGATCCGGAGAAGAACCCGCCGGTCGAGGTCGGGAGCATGCCGCAGCTCACCGTCGACAACGGCGAGACGGCCGTGCGCGATCGCGAGCTGCGCCCCTACAACTACCGTTCGACGGATGGCGTCGAGCGCATGCTGATGGTTCGCAGCGCCGCGACGGGCACGGGCGGCGACGTGATCATCTACACGCTCGATCCGAAGACCTGTCTACCCGTCGACAAAGGCGCGACGGCGAAGGGCGTGCTCGCGCACGAGTTCTACCTGTGGCACGACCCGCGCAACCCCAACCGGCTGCTCGTGCTCTCGCAGACGTACGGCTCGCAGGACGAAGACCTCATCGTCACGGCGATCACGGACGAGAAGACCGGCAAGGTGCTGAAGGACCCGCTGTTCCTCGCATCCTTCACGCTGGAGAACATCGGCGGGCCGCTCCGCAACGAACGTCCGGATGAAACCGGGCTCTATTCGTCCGGCCGCTTCTCCGACTATCGCGATCTGAAGGATCAGTGGAACCGGCCCGGCGCATCGCAGCCCGGCATGGTGAACAGCATGCACTCGGGCACGATGTCCGATGACGGCGAGCGCTTCTACGTGGCGGGCACGACGGCGGGGATGTACATCCTCAACACGGAGAAGATCGCGCAGAGCACGAATGCGCAGCTCGCCTCCGGAAGCGTGTGCAATCAGCGCTCCACGAACGTGTGGATCGACGGCAAGGTCGGCAGCGTCATCGACGTGAAGAAGCTTCCGGAGGTCGCGAACGACTGCGTCCATCCGGTGCTCAATTCCGATCCGGGCGTGCTCGCGATGCTGCGCTCGAATCGATCCGACATGGACAAGCTCGCGCGCTACACGAAGCTCGAAGTGCGTTCGCGCTTCAGCTTCACGCCGCCGCTCGTCGCGATGGTGGGCGTACACAGCGCCGTGCCGGTTCCGAATCGCCCGTCGCTGACGCGCGGCAATACCAAGAAGCGGCCCGCGTGGGTCGTGATCACGGAGGAGTGGCCGTTCGGGCCGTGTCCGGAGCGTGGCTTGCGCATCATCAATGTCGAACAGGAGATCACGCCCATGATGGTGGGCGCGATCGCGCAGTCGGACAGCCTGGTGGAGAAGTGCCTGGCGCAGCCGCGGCCGCCGGGCTCGACCATTCGGCCGATGATGCACGCTCACAATCCGACGGTGCTGCCGGATCTCGTCTTCGTCGGCTGGCTCGGGCACGGCGTGCGCGCGATCGACATCTCCAATCCGTTCAATCCGCGCGAGGTCGGGCATGCGCGGCCGGTGCCGTGGGGCGACATCATGACGTATCCGGACATTCACAACGGATTGATCTACGTCGGTGACAACCACACGGGCCTGCATGTCTTGAAGTACACGGGGCCGCACGCAGAGGAAGTGACTCAGAACGCGGTGTACTCGTCGAACCGCACGAGCCCGCATCCCTCGGGTCCGCCATCGCCGCGGAAGAAATGATTCGGGTGTTGCAGCCGGTCGCGGCGGTGCTCGCCGTCGCTGCGCGCGCGCTCGCGGCGCCTGCGCGAGCAGCGGCTCTCGCAGTCGCGATAGTTCTCGTCGCTGTCGTCCCAGCGAGCGCGCAAGAGCAGGACGAGGTGCTGTACACGCCCGAGGACCTCATGTTCCTCACGCACATGATCGTCCATCACGAGCAGGCGCTGGAGCTCGCGGCGCTCGTCCCCTCGCGCGGCCAGCACGAGGAGCTCATTCGTTTCGCGCGGTACGTCGACGGTGCGCAACGCGCCGAGATCGACCGGATGAAAGGCTTGCTCGAGCTCGCGGCCCAGCGCGGCTTGAAGATTCCCGAGCATGAGATGCACGGCGATCCGCCGATGGCCGGCATGCTGTCCCAAGCACAAATGAAAGCCATTGCGGCCGCGAGCGGTGCGGAGTTCGAGCGGCTGTGGCTGCAGGGGATGATCCATCACCACCAAGGCGCGCTCGACATGGCCCAGGCGCAACAGCGCCGCCAGTTCGAGTCGGGCCGCCGACCGTACGGCATCGACCTGCTCGTGGACGACATCATCGAAGTTCAGCGCGGCGAGATCACGAAGATGAAGAACTGGCTCGCCGACTGGCATCTCGTGCCGTAAGCGCGGCGCGAATTTTTCGCGCAGCGAAAACTGCGGTCGCGCCCCTCCACGAATTATGGAGTTGGCGGCGCGGCGCGCGCGTGCTTGTGCAAACGCGCGACACAGGCGTATAAAAATCGCGCGAAAAAACGGCAACGGACGTTGCGCATCGAAAAATAGAACGCGCAATTCCGTACGAGTTGCACAGATGCGGGCACGAGGGGGGTCTGATGCGGTTTTCGGCGAATGCCCTGTTCGGGGCAGCGAGCTTCGTTGTAAGTGCATTCACGGTCAGCCAGGCGTTCGCGCAAGCCGCGCCGGCCGACAACACGGCTGACAGCGGTCAGCTGCAGGAAGTCACAGTTACCGCGCAGTTCCGCGCGCAGAACCTGCAGGAGACGCCCATCGCGATCACCGCGGTGACGGCGGCGATGTTGGAACAGCGCAACCAGACGGACATCTCGCAGGTGGCGGGTCAGGCTCCCAACGTCACCCTCCAGCCGAACGGCGCGGCGTTCGGCTCATCGATGGTGGCGTTCATCCGCGGCGTCGGTCAGACGGACTTCAACTTGGCGCTCGAGCCGGGTGTCGGCATCTATGTCGACGACGTGTACTACGCCACTCTGACCGGCTCCGTGCTCGATCTGCTCGATCTCGATCGCGTCGAGATCCTGCGCGGCCCGCAAGGCACGCTGGCGGGCAAGAACTCGATCGGCGGCGCGATCAAGCTGTTCTCGCAGAAGCCCACGGGCGATGGCAGCGGCTATCTCGAAGCGACCGCGGGCTCGCTGAATCGGGTCGACGCGCGCGGCGCGGGCGACTTCAAGCTGACGGACACGCTGTTCGCGCGCGTGTCGTTCGCGACGAAGCACCACGACGGATACGTCAAACGCCTCGACTATGCCTGCACGCATCCCGGCTCCAATGTGCCCGGGCACACGGTCGGGGACGGCTGCGAGCTGGGACGAGATGGCTCGCAGGCCTTCGATGCCGGGCGCCTCGCGCTTCGCTGGCTGCCGCGCGACGATCTCGAAGTGAATCTCACGGGTGACGTGACGAACGACCAGTCCGGCGTGCAAGCCAACACGCTGATCAAGTTCAATCCGGCGAGTCTGGGCGCGGCGACGTTCACGACCGGCCTGAACGGCGCGCCGATCGTGTTCGGTCCGCAGTTCATCCCGTACGGCCCGCAGTCGCAGGACCCGAATCGTCCGAACGATCCTTACCTCAGCTACGCGACGTACACGTCGGATGCCGGGTCCTTCGTCTTCGGGGACGATCCGTATGCGCCGCTCAGCGTGCCGCCGATCAATCACTTCAAGACCTGGGGTGCGTCGGCCGAGATTCAGTGGAGCATGAACGACAAGCTCACGTTGACCTCGGTCACCGCCTATCGCAACTACACGAACCAGTTCGCGGAGCAGACGGATGCCTCGCCCGTCGGCGTGCAGATCTTGCTGCAGCGGCAGAAGCATCATCAGTTCAGCCAGGAGCTGCGCCTCAATGGCACGGCGGGTACGTCCGTCGACTGGACGGTGGGCGCCTTCTACCTGGATCAGGACGGCGGCTTGAACGCGCGTGTCGGCTTGCCCTGGGTCGGCTTCGACTTCATCCACGGCCCCGACAGCACGCCTGCGAAGACGAAGGCCGCATTCGCGAATGCCGACTGGCGCGTGGCCGAAAAGCTCACCGTCGGCGCCGGAGCGCGCTACTCCGACGAGACGAAGACCTACACGTACTTCCGCCACAACGGCGACGGCACGGACGTCCAACCCGCGCCCGCGTACAACAATCTGGTCTTCGGGCTGAACGGCAGGTCCGCGACGTTTTCGGGCACGCGCACGGACTACCGCGTCCATCTCGATTATCAGATCACGCCCGACGTGATGACGTATGTGCAGACGGCAACGGGCTACAAAGGCGGCGGCGTCAATCCGCGACCGTTCTTCCCGTCACAGACGCTGTCGTTCGATCCGGAAACGCTGACGGCCTACGAGATCGGCTTGAAGACGAGCCTCCTGGATCATCACATGCGCTTCAACACCGCGGCGTTCTACAACCGCTACAACGACATTCAGCTCACGTTGTCCAACTGCCCGACGCCGCCGCTCAACGGGATCCAGTATCCGTCCGCACCGTGCGCGTTGCCGGCCAACGTGGGCTCGGCGCACGTCAAAGGCATCGAATTGGAGACGGAGATCCGCGTCAACGACTACTTCGAGGTCGACGCCTCCGGCAGCTGGCTCGATTTCAAGTACACGAGCATCAGCGATCCGACGACGGGCATCACCTCGGACATGACGACGCCGTACACGCCGAAGTGGAAGGGCAGCCTCGGTGCGCAATACGAGATGCCCATCGGCACGCGGGGCTCCATCACGCCGCGACTCGACCTCGCGTATCAGTCGTCGCAGTTCGCGAACGCCATCAACGATCCGCTCTGGAACGAGATCGCCGGCTACACGGTGCTGAATGCGCGCGTGACGTGGCGTAACTCGGACGCGTCGTGGCAAGCCGCGCTCAATGTGACGAACGTGACCGACAAGCTGTACTACCTGACGTTGTTCGACACGCATACCTCTGCGGGATACGTGAACGGCCAGCCCGCGATGCCGCGCGAGTGGTCGATCAGCGTCAAGCACAACTTCTGAAGGGGTGCGAATCCGGCGGCGCCGGCGCGCGGGCGGTGGACGGGGCGGGAGCGCATCGACGCGCGACACGCGGGAGCGGTGCCGGCTAAACGCCGGTGCCGCCGGCTCTTCATCAAAACGACGCGTCGCCGACGAGCTCGCGGCGCGTTCGAACGAAGAACCACACGAGCGTCAGAGCACCTGCGACCACGACGATCATCCCCCACGCGGGAAGCGTGCGCGCATGCGCCTGAGTCACCTCCTGCTCGCTGCTGCGCTCGTCCGCGAGCTCTCGCTGTAGCGCGGTGACGGAGCCGGGCTGCGCGAAGGGCAGGCCAGGCGCAAGCTCCTGCGCGTTGTCGAGCTCACGTTGCGCATCCGATGCGCGGCCTTCCTCGGCGTACACCTCGGCTGCAACGTAGTGTGCCCTCCCGCTGTTCGGATGGTTGTGCAGCACCTGACCGATCATCTGCTCCGCTTCCTCCAGGCGGCCGGATTGCGCCGCGCGATAGATCTGCTCGGAGGTGGGATCGAGAACGGCGAACGCGGGTGACGTGAGCACCAGCGCGAGGATGAGCAACGAAGAAACGTGCGTGATTTTCAGCATTGCGCGAGGCTAGGAGCGCAAGCTGACGGCACCCTGACGGGGAACCAATGCTTCGACAAAGTGTTGCGCAGTGAGGCGCGCAGGAGGGTTGCCACCATGCGAGCGCAACAGATCATGACCGTGAGGCCCGTCGTCGCCACACGCGACAAGAACCTGCAGGAAGTCGCGGAGCTGATGGTCGAGTACGACTGCGGCGAGATCCCCGTCGTCGATAGCGAGGACACGATGATTCCGGTGGGCGTGATCACCGACCGCGACATCGTGTGCCGCAGTGTTGCTCGAGGGCGCAACCCGCTCGTGCTCACGGCCGAGGATTGCATGACGACTCCATGCGTAACGGTCGAGCTGCACGAGAAGGTGGAGGACTGCTGTCGTGTGCTCGAAGAGCAGCAGCTCCGGCGTGTGCTCGTGGTCGATAGGGCGGGGCGGCTGTGCGGGATCATCTCGCAGGCGGATATCGCCGAGTTCGCCCGGCCCGAGCAGACGATTGCCGTGGTCCGCGAGGTCTCTCAGCGCAGCAATGGGCGCGGGACCCTCCAACCCTTGCTGTGACCGCGCCCCGGCCACCGGGCGGCATGGCGAATGCTTGACCCGAAGTGAAGTCAAGACGAGGAGCACACCATGGCACATCGAGCCGCAGGGCACGTACTCACCAATCACGACGAGATCCGCAGATGGGCGGACGCGCGCAAGGCTCAGCCCGCGTGTGTGAAGGGGACCGAGAGCAACGAGGGAAGCTGTCTGTTGCGGCTGGATTTTCCGGGCTACAGCGGCGAAGGCTCGCTCGAGGCGATTCCGTGGGACCAATGGTTCCGCGTGTTCGACAATCGCAAGCTCGCGCTCATCGTCGAGGAGCAGACCGCCGACGGCAAACCGAGTAATTTCAACAAGCTCGTGAGCCGCGAGACCGCGGAGCGCACGAAGCACTGAAGCACGAGCGCCGTCAATGCGCGATGCGCGCGCCCTCGTCGCCGGTCACGCTGGCTCGCGCGGCGCGCGCTTTGGCCGCTTCCGACGGCGGCTGATCGAGCGCGGCGGCGAGCGCGTCCTCGACGCGTTCGGCCCACACGAACTCGAGCTTCTGCCGCGCGCTCTCGGGAATGTCCTCGAAATCTTTCCGATTGCGTGCGGGCAGGATCACGCACCGAATCCCTGCGCGCGCGGCCGCGATCACTTTCTCTTTGATACCGCCGACGGGTAACACCAAGCCGCGCAGACTGATCTCTCCCGTCATCGCCACATCGCTTCGCACCGTGCGATTCGCGAGCAGTGAGGCGAGCGACATGAACATCGCGACGCCCGCGCTCGGCCCGTCCTTCGGAATCGCGCCGGCGGGCACGTGAATGTGGAGGTCCTGCTTGTCGAGCCCTTCGGTGTTGAACCCGAGCTGACCGGCCAGCGCCTTGACCAGCGTCACGGCCGTCTGCGCGCTCTCTTTCATCACATCCCCGAGCTGGCCTGTGAGGATGAGCTTGCCGCTGCCGGGAACGCGGCTCGACTCGATGAAGAGAATGTCGCCGCCGACCGGCGTCCATGCGAGACCGGTCGCGACGCCGGGCACGCTCGTGCGCATCGCCAGCTCGTTCTCGAAGCGCCGCGGCCCGAGAATCGTCGGAATATCCTGCGGCCCGAGCGATACCTGCGTGGCCTCGCCCGCCGCGATCTTCACGGCCGCCGAACGCAGGGTCGCGCCGATCTGCCGCTCGAGATTGCGGCAGCCGGCCTCGCGCGTGTAGTCGTCGATGATCAGCCGCACCGCGTCGTCGGAAATCTGCACTTGTTCCGTCGTGAGGCCGTTCGCCTTCAGCTGGCGCGGCACGAGATAGCGCTTGGCGATCTCGAGCTTTTCTTCCGCCGTGTAGCCCGTGAGCTCGATGACTTCCATGCGATCGCGCACCGGCGGCGGCACCGTGTCGAGCACGTTCGCCGTACAGATGAACAGCACGCGGCTCAAGTCGAACGGCACGGCGAGGTAGTTGTCGCGGAACGTGTTGTTCTGCTCCGGATCGAGCACTTCCAGCAGCGCCGAGTACGGGTCGCCCTGAAAGCTCGCGCTGAGCTTGTCAATCTCGTCGAGCATCAGCACGGGATTGCGCGTGCCGGCCTTGCGCAGCGCCTGAATGATGTTCCCCGGCAGCGCGCCGATGTACGTGCGCCGGTGCCCGCGAATTTCCGCTTCATCGTGCACGCCGCCGAGGCTCACGCGCGCGAACTTGATGCCGAGCGCCCGCGCGATGCTCTGGCCGAGCGAGGTCTTGCCGACGCCGGGCGGACCGACGAAGCACAGGATGGGGCTGCGGCCCTGCGGGTTGAGCTTGCGCACCGCGAGAAATTCGATGATGCGCCGTTTGATCTTGTCGAGGTCGAAGTGGTCCTCGTCGAGCACCTGCCGCGCGCGCTGCATGTCGAAGTTCTCGGTGTCCATCTTCGACCAGGGCAGGGCGGTGAGCCATTCGAGGTAGGTTGCGACCATCGAATATTCGGGCGAGGCCTCGGACATGCGCTCGAGGCGGCGCAGCTCCTTCGTCGCGTGCTCCGAGACATCGGGCGGCATGCCGGCCTGCTCGATGGCGCGCGTCAGCTCCTCGACCTGCGCCGAGCCGCCCTCGGTCTCGCCGAGCTCGTGGCGAATCTGGCGGAGCTGCTCGCGCAGCACCGCTTCTTTCTGGCGATCGTTCAGCGCTTCGCGCGTCTTCTCGCCGATCTCCTTCGAGATGCGCAGCACCTCGATGCGCTGGCTCAGCACCGCAATGACGCGATCGAGCCGTTCCTTCAGCGGAAACATCTCGAGGATCTGCTGCTTCTCTTCGGGCTTCAGGTCCATGAGGCTCGCGACGAGGTCCGCGAGCGCGCCCGGCTGCTCGACGGACTGGAGCGCGGCGACGATCTCCGGCGGCACCTGCGCGAGCAGCTCGATCGCTTCGATCGCGCGCTCGCGCAGATAGCGGGCGCGCGCTTCGATCTCGCGCTCGACCGTTTCTTCGTCCGTGTGGAGGGCGACGCGCGCGCGTAGAAAGGGATCGGTCTGCAGGAACTCCTCGATGCGAAAGCGCTGCTCGCCGCGGACGATGAGGTGATGTCCGCCGTCCGGGGCCGTGACGTACCGGACGATGCTCGCGACCGTGCCGACCTGATGCAGCTGCGCGGGCCCGGGCTCCTCCTCCGCAACGTCCCGCTGCATCAGCACGCCGATCCGTTGCTTGGTCTTCATCGCTTCCTGAGCCGCGGCGACCGAGCGCGGCCGGCCGACGGCGATCGGCACGACCGTGCCGGGAAACACGACCAGCCCGCGAACCGGCAGGATGAGGAGGCTTTCAGGTGCGTCGGCCATGACCTACTCCCGGGTGAGATGCAGCTCGAGACAACCGTCGACCATTTGCCGCTCGCGCAGCGCATAGCGGCCCGGAGGCAACGGGATGCGGCGCTCGAACACCCCGTAGGGGATTTCGAGGCGCCGGATCCGTACCGCGTCGAGGCCGGCACGCAGCGGGCGCTCGGTCTGCACCACGAGCTCGGCGGCTTCGACGCGCAGCGTGACGTTCTCGGCGGGTACGCCGGGCAGCGCCACGACGATCCAGATGTCCGTATCGGTTTCGAAGATGTCGACGGGCGGTTCCCACGCCGATTCGTACTTCGGCGTGCCGACGAGCGCAAAGAAGCGGCGATGGTGCTGCTCGGCGCGCTCGAGCGCGAGCACCGCTTCCCTCCACATCCAGTCGGCGTCGAACACACGAGTCATGGTGCGCTCCTTTCGAGGCCAGATTGCGCCGCGCAGCACGCGACATGCCCAGCTGGCGTCGAGCGTGGCGGGCGGCACAAGGGATGCTTCGTTTTGCCCTCTCGAATTTTAAACGAGTCTTAGGAGACGCTGATGGCAACGCTGGATGGCATGAAGGTCGCGATTCTCGCCGCGGAAGGCTTCGAGCAAAGCGAGCTGCTCGAGCCGCGCAAGGCGCTGGAGGAAGCCGGAGCGCAGACGCGCGTCGTCTCGCCGGCGAAGGGTGAAGTGCAGGGGTGGAAACATTTCGACAAGGGCGAGAAGGTGCGCGTCGACGTGCCGCTCGAGGAGGCCAACGCGGCGGATTTCGACGCGCTGATGCTGCCGGGAGGCGTGGCCAATCCGGACCAGCTGCGCATGATTCCGAAGGCGGTGGAGTTCGTCCGCGCGTTCTTCGAGGCCGGCAAGCCGGTGGCGGCCATCTGTCATGCGCCGTGGACGCTCATCGAGGCCGGTGTGGTGAAGGGGCGTACCGTGACGTCGTGGCCGTCGCTGAAAACGGACCTCACGAATGCGGGCGCGAAGTGGGTGGATCAGGAGGTCGTCACCGACAACGGGCTCGTGACCAGTCGCAAGCCCGCCGACATCCCGGCGTTCAATCGCAAGATGATCGAAGAGTTTGCCGAGCGGCGCCACGCATCCCAGGCGGGCGCGACGGGGCGCGCGCAAGGGAAGGAGCAGCGACCTAGCGCCTAGCGGATTACGCCACGTATCGGTGTGCCCGTCGTTCCGCACACACAACAGTCGCTACGCCGGGCATGTCGATACGGAGCGCTAGCCTCCGGGCGCGCCGGTGTACGGCGAGCCGAATCCCGCTGTGTCGGGTGATGTGCCGATCTCCCCCGCGTCCGCCGATCCAGCCGCCGCATCGGGTGACACGCCCCGACGCGCCGCGCTCTGCAATCCGCCGCGCCGGCGTCCGGCGCGCAACGCGGTGCGCGCTGCGGCATCGTGCGGCGTCATGCCCGTCTCGATGAACGTCTTCAACCGCAGCAGATCCTCATCGAGCTGCCGCTTCGGGTCTACCGCGAACAGCCGCGCGATGCCGTGGCCGAGCACGCCACCGGGCGGGTTGTACGTCATGCGGATATCCAGTCGCGTGCTGCCGTCGCCGACGCGTTCGCAGCGGATGATGCCGGCGTGCTCGACCGGCCCGTTGCGCACCGTGCGCCAGGCAAGCAGCTCGTTCGGCCGGCACGTCGTCAACTCCGATTCCCACTCGACGGACGCGCCCGCCGGCCCGGTCACGACCCAGTGTGTGCGACCGTCCCCGAGAGGACGCACGCTTTGCACGTGGCGCATGAACGACGGGTAGCGCTCGAAATCCGCGAGCGTTTCGTACACGCGCTCGACAGGCGCCTCCACCTGAATCGTTTTGCGGATGTCGATGGCGCGCGGTCCGGCGCCGCCGGCGAGCCGTCGCAACGGCGTATTCGTCACACTGCGCAGGAGCAGCACGCTACCGACTGCGAGCTCAGTGCCGGCGAGCAGTCCGGAACCGCGCGAGGTGAAGAGCTGGCGGGTGCCCCATGCCGCGAGCGCGCTTCCGGCGGTACCCATGCCCAAGCGCACGGCGGGCGACCAGTTCTCGCGCAGCAACGGAAAGCGCGCGCGCCCGCGATGCCGACCGCCTTGCAGCTCGGGCACGCCCGTCGCCGATTCATGGACTGCGAGCTCGTCCGCGACGTCGCCGACGCCGCGTACGGACCAGACGCAATCGATGAGCTCATCGTGTTCATCGGCGAGCACCGAGCCCATGAGCGTCACGCGCCCTTGCGTCACCGCGACGGTGATCGCGCCCGGATGCGAGACCGCGCGACCCAGGGCGGCGCGCACGCGCTCTGCGAGCACATCGTCAGGCACCTCCTCGTGCCGGAAGAATGACGTCAGCCGCGAGCGTGCACCGCGCGCACGATGCTTCACGTCGCGCGCGGCGATGCCCACGGCCTCGTTGAAATCCGTCGTCGCGCTGCCGAGCCGGTCGAGAAGAACGGCGCGCCTGCGGCGCCCCGAGCGCGGATCGAGCCAGAACATGGCAGCGGCACCAAGCGCCACCCCTGCGAGGGATCGTGCAATGGGAGTCATGGCCAGCGCGCCTCCGTCCGAGTGACTGCGACCGACAAGCAAAGCGCGCACCCGCCGCGGCGGTACCCGCCACTCAAAGCGCGAACGGATACGTGTCCGGAACGCCGGCCTTCGCGTGCTGCGGCCCGAGCGGCGTGACCGCTGTGGTGTCATCGAACCACACGTACGCGTCGAACTGCTGCGGCAATGACGCTTGCGCGTAGTGACTCGCGAGCTCCGTCTCGGGCCGGTAGATGACGCCGATGAAGCGTTCGAGACGTGCATCGAGCAAGCGGCGGCGAACCGTTTCGTCCGCGGCCGGGTTCAGCACGAATCGCGGTACGCCGGACTCGTGGCAGAGATGCTCGTAGCTGTCCTGATGCGCGGGGCGCACGCGTTTGATCTCCATCGGCCCATCCCATTCGCTGGCCGCGGCGACCGTGCCGGTGTTCATGCCGAAGCCGATCAGCGCCGCGTCCGCGCGGAAGCGCTCGCGGCTGAGCTGGCCGATGTTCAGCTCCTCGCGCAACGTGCCCATCTCCGTGTAGCGCGCGTCGCCGATGTGCGAGTTGTGCGCCCACACGACCGCCTTCGATTGCGCGCCTCGATGCTCGAGAACGTGCACCAGCGTCTCGAACATATGCGTATCGCGCAGATTCCACGATTCGGCGCCACCGTAGTACATGATGCGGTAATAGTGCTCGGCGGAAGCGACCAACCGCGCGTTCAGCGCCGCATCGAGGAGGTCATCCCCATCTTGCTGCGCGTGATCGAGCCGTTTGCTCAGCAACTCGCGGCATTGCTGGGTCACCGCTTCCTCGCACGCACGATAGCTGCCCGTGAGTACGGCGCGGCCGTAGGTGCTCGGCTCCTTCTGCCAGGGCGTGAGACAGCCGTAGCGCTCGCGCGCGATCTGCGCGGCTTCGGGATCGGTCCGATTCAGATAATCGAGAACCGCCGCGATCGAATCGCTCATGTTGTAGAGATCGAGCCCGTAGAAGCCGACGCGCCGCTCGGGCGGTAGCGGCTCGTTGTGCGCGCGCAGCCATTCGATGAACGCTTCGACTTCCACGTTGCGCCACATCCATGTCGGAAAGCGCTGAAAGGGAGGCTCCATGCGATCCGTCGCAGGCCGATGCCGCACATACCGATCCACTGCCGCGGCATCGGGGTAGTCCGCTTCGACGGCAACGATCGTGAACCCGTGCTCTTCGATCAGGCGTCGCGTGATGGCCGCGCGCGCTCGATAGAACTCCGACGTGCCGTGGCTCGCTTCGCCCAGCAACACGACGCGCCGCTCGCCGAAGCGATCGATCCACTCTGCGAACCGCGGGTCTTCCGGCGCGGGCAGCGGTTCCGCCGCCGCGGCGATGAGCTCCGGCAGCTTGCGAAGGCGCCACCGACTGGCGAGGCGACTGACGGCCGCGCGCCCATGTTCCGTCCACCCGTGTTCCCCGATCAGCGGGACGAAGGCGACGCCGCCCAGATTCTCGTCTTCGTACGCGTCTTCGCCGACGCGAGTGATCTTCCGCAGCGTCTGCATGCCCGGCACCGTGCCGACGGGAATGATCAGGCGTCCCCCGATAGCCAGTTGCGTCTTCAACGTCTCGGGTACGCGCGGTGCGGCGGCCGCGACGAGAATCGCATCGAACGGCGCTTTCTCGGGCCATCCCTGCGTGCCGTCGCCCGTGCGCACGTGAACGTTGTCATAGGTTAATTCGGCGAGCCGCCGTGCGGCCTCGCGCGCGAGCGACTCGTGGCGCTCGATCGTGTAGACCTCCGCGGCAATCCGACTCATCACGGCAGCCGCGTACCCCGAGCCGGTGCCGACTTCGAGCACGCGCTCGCCCGGCTCGATCTCGGCGGCTTCGATCATGAGGGCCACGATGTAAGGCTGCGAGATCGTCTGTCCGGCGCCGATGGGCAACGGCGCATCCTCGTACGCGAACTCCGCGAGACCGGGATCGACGAAGGCCTCGCGCGGCACGGTCGCCATCGCCTCGAGGACGCGCCGATCGCGCACACCGCGTCTCGCGATCTGCGTCTCGACCATGCGCTGTCGGGCTGTGGCCAGATCCTTCATGGCACTGAGTATTACGCTCGGATCGTCACGCGGCTCCACTTGGCCGCGGGCTGAAGAAGTAGCGCTCGCTCCGCTACGCGGAAAAATTTCACTACCGGCGCGCGCGTTCCGCCTCTAGTATTACTGGTGCACCGTGATCGAAGGGGGTTCGTGTGCATGCAACGAGGGCGACATAAGCAAATGTCTCAGCGCCCTGCGGAAAGCGCTCATTGGGCTCGCAACATCGGCTGCGTAATTTGCCGCCACCTCGCCAGGGAGCGGTTCTGATGTCGAACGACCTGACACCTTCCGAGACGCGCTTCGTGCAAGCTCTGTGCGGAGCGGGTCCTCTTGGCATTCCACCACTCGGGCTGGCGCGTGCCTTGGGTGTGACGCCTGCAACGGTGGGCAATCTCTCCACCATCGTCGAGCGCAAGGGGTTCTGTATCCGCGAGCGCTACGGCATGCGTATCTTTCTGCGGCCGACGAGCACGGCGCTCGCGCTGGTCGCGTCGCTGGGCTCTGCGGATACGCCGCTGCCGATCGCATCGGCATCCAGCGACACGAAGAAGACGCGCGCCCCGCGCGCGCCCCGCATGCGCTGATCCGGCGCCGACCCGGTCACGCTCAGTAGCGCCATTCCAGCTCGAGCTCGAAGCCGCGAGGCACGGGCTCGACGCTGACGGATACGGGATTCGGCATGCCGGATTCGAAGAACGCCCGATCGAACACGCCGGCCACATAGTTGCCGAGCGCAATGCCGGCGAGCACGTCCGCGGGGAAGTGCGCGCCGGCTTCGACGCGCGCCCATCCGGTGCCGTATCCGAGCAGGTCGACGCCGACATCCAGCACGCGCCGCGCGGTCGGGCTCATGTCGATGGCGTCCAGGTTGTCGCGCGCCAGCCCGTTCAGCACCGCGGCATGCGAGGAGTGGCCCGACGGGAAGCTCTGCGTGCCTTCGCCGTTCGGGCGCGTGCGGCCGGTCGCGTCTTTGAGCACGGTGGTGGCGAGCCCTGTCGTCGCGATCGCGCCGAGTTGGACGGTGAGGCCGCGCGCTTTGTCACGCAGCCAGGTCGGCGCGTCGTCGGAGCCGGGCGTGGCGAGCACGGTGGCGAAATAGGCGATCGAGGAGGCGCTGCGCAGGTGGTCGCTCCAGGCTTGCGCCTCCTGCTGTGAGCCGAAGACGGGCGTGTTCTCGCGGGCCCAGTTGGAAACCTTGCGGTCCCAGCCGTCGATCTGGAAGACCGCCGCGCCGGCAAGCGGCGCCCACACGTGCGGGTCCTTCGCGGACTGCACGGCGGCATCCTTCAGCCGCGCGAGGCTTGGCAGTGCCGCGTCCGCGCCCCAGTTCCCCGGCCCCGTCGTGACGCATCCGGCCAGCGGGATCACAAAGAGCGCTGCGCAAAGCGGCAGCAGCGTGCGCAAGCGCCGAGCACCGATGGCCATAGCGGCGGTCCAAGTGGCCGTGAACGCGAGTCAGACGCCGGCCGCTGGCCAAATCAGTCGGCGTACGGGAGCTCGCAGCGGAGAGGTGCGGGCCGGGTGTGGTAGCATCCGCGCGCTTCGGGGGTCGAGTCCCGACCGCATCACAGCCCACGAATCAACGGGTTAGACAGTAATGCTTCAACGGATCAGAGATAGTCTGCAGGCGCAGAAGTGGCTTGCCATGGTCATTCTCGGCGCGCTGGCGCTGGTGTTCGCGGCATGGGGCGCGTACGGCATCGTCGACCTCGGGATCGGCAGCGGCACCTATGCGGCGAAGGTGGAGGGCGAGAAGGTCTCCATCAAAGATGCGCAGGAGGCCTGGCAGCAGCAGCAGATGCAGTGGCAGCAGCGCATGGGCGGGGAGCTGCCCGCCGATCTGAAGGAGCGCCTGCAAGATCAGCTTCTCGAAGGAATGGTGCGTGAGGCCTTGATCGGCAAGCACTCGCACGACCTAGGCTATCGAGTGAGCGACCAGCAGCTGCACGATCAGATCCGCCAGATTCCGGCGTTCCAGATCGACGGCCAGTACAACGCGGCGCAGGCGAAATACGCGCTCGATCGCGTCGGCATGTCGCCGGCCATGTTCGAAGCGAGCCTGCGGCGCGATCTGCAGCGCGGGCAGATCGAGAACGGCCTGCGCATCTCGGACTTCGTCACGCCGACCGAGCTCAAGCGCTTGCAGGCGCTGCAGTCCGAGCAGCGCGAAGTGCGCTATGCGACGGTGCCGGCGGACAAGTACGCGGCGGAAGCGAAGATCGACGATGCGGCGATCGAGGCGTACTACAAGAAGAATCAGGCCCAGTACATGACGCCCGAGTACGTGCAGCTCGCCTATGCGGAGCTGCGGCTCGAGCAGGTCGCGAGCCAGGTCACCGTCAGCGACGATGAGATCTCGGACTACTACAACAAGAACAAGGACAAGTACGTGCAGCCGGAGAAGCGGCGCTCGCACCACATCCTGATCGAGAGCGGCAAGGACGATGCGGCGGCGTTGAAGAAGGCGCAAGACGTGCTCGCGCAGGCCAAGTCCGGCAAGGACTTCGGCGAGCTTGCTAAGAAGTACTCGCAGGACCCGGGGTCCGCGGAGAAGGGCGGCGAGCTCGATTGGGCGGAGCGCAGCTACTTCGATGCCGCGTTCGCCGATGCGCTCTTCAGCATGCAGCCGGGCGAGATTCGCGGGCCGGTGAAGACGCAGTACGGCTATCACATCATCCGGCTGGACGAGATTCAGCCGAGCAAGGGGCAGAGCCTCGCGGAGGCGCGCCCGGAGATCGAGGCAGAGCTGCGCAAGGACAAGGCGGCGGACCTCTTCGGCAATGCGCAGGAGCAGATCCAGCAGCGCCTCGAGCAGCCCGGCGCGGACCTGAACACCCTCGCAAAGGACTTGAACCTGCAGACCGGCGAGGTCGCGCAGTTCGAGCGCGGCAAGGGCGGGGCGCCGCTCGGCGATTCGCAGGAGCTGGAGGACGCCGTGTTCAGCACGGCCGTGCTCGATGAGCACAAAATCGGCGGGCCGATCGCGCTCGGCGAGGATCGGCTCGTGATCGTGAAGGCGCTGAACCACAAGAAGCCGGAGCCGAAGCCGCTCGCGACGGTGCGCGATGAGATCGTCGCGGCCCTGCGCAAGGAGCACGGCACGCAGGCCGCGGCCGCCGCAGCCGAGGCGGCGCGCGCGAAGCTGAATGCCGGGACGTCATTCGATGACGTGGTGAAGGAGCTCGGCGTCACGGCCGATGCGGCGCACTTCGTCGGGCGCGAAGACCCGTCGGTGCCCGCGCCGGTGCGTGAGGCGGTGTTCAAGGCCCCGAAGCCCGTCGATGGCAAGCCCGTGAATCGTGCGGTGTCGCTCGAGAACGGCAACGCGGCGGTCGTGTCGGTGAGCGCCGTGCGCATCGAGCCGAATCCGAGTCCTGACGACCTGGAGAGGGGGAAGCGCCAGGTGGTCCAGCGCCACGCGCAAGGTGACGCAATCGCCTACCTCGACGAGCTGCGCCGCACCGCCGACGTGAGCAAGAACCCGAAGGCGTTCGAGTAAATCGCTCGCGTGGCTATCGGGAATCGCAATGCCCTAAGCGGGAATCGCGACTCCCCGAATATTTGCGCCGACGCTCCCTCGGGGAATCAGCCTTCCCCGGCTTCGTGCGCGAAGCTCATCCCGACGGTGCTGAAGCCACTGTCGACGTACAGCACTTCGCCCGTGATGCCTGCGGAAAGATCGGAGCAGAGGAACGCCGCGGTGTTGCCCACGTCCTCGAGCGTAACGTTGCGCCGCAACGGCGCGACCTCGGCCACCTGCGCGAGCATCTTGCGAAATCCTGCAATGCCCGCCGCCGACAGCGTTTTGATCGGCCCCGCCGAGATGGCATTCGCGCGAATGCCCTTCGGCCCCACATCCGCCGCCACGAAACGAACGCTCGCTTCGAGCGCCGCCTTCGCCACGCCCATCACGTTGTAGTTCGGAATGGAGCGGACCGCGCCGAGGTACGACAACGTCAGCAGCGCACCGGCGCGACCTTCCATCAGCGGCACGGCGCGCTTCGCAAGCGCGATGAAGCTATACGCGGATACATCGTGCGCGGACCGGAACGCCTCGCGCGACGTGCTCTCGACGAATCCACCCATCAAGGCTTCACGCGGCGCATGCGCCACGGCGTGCACGCAGATGTCGAGGCCGCCCCATTCGCGCTTCAGCAAGTCGAAGCCGGCGTCGATCTGCGCATCGTCCGTCACGTCCATCGGCATGACGAGCTTCGAGCCGAGCGACTGCGCGAGCGGGACGACCCGCTCCTTCAGCTTGTCGTTGAGATAGGTGAAGGCGAGCTCCGCGCCTTCGCGATGCATGGCCTGGGCGATGCCCCAGGCGATCGAGCGTTCGGTGGCCACGCCCACGATGAGGGCGCGCTTGCCCGCGAGAAAACCCATACGAAATGCCTCCCGATCGGCAAAGGCCGGAAGCGGCGGGCGAGCCGCCTTCGGCGTTCAAGCCTGCTGAATGCCACGGCGGCAGCGCACGTGCCACTCGCGGGCGGCCCTGCGGGACCGCGCTCAGCGAGTCACCCGTTCAGCCGCGACGCGAGGATACGCGGATCGT
>DASTRY010000066.1:0-57414 GCA_035760965.1 Steroidobacteraceae bacterium
GCTCCGCAGCCGAATCCGTGTTGTGCGCGTCCATTGCGGCCGCCCATTCGCTCGACTGGGGCAAGAGGCGGCTCGAGCGCACGCGCACCTGCACGCCATCGTCGTGCTCCCACACCACGTGCGCGACGCCATCGCCGTCGACCGCGATAGCGGGATTGCCGCCAGTGCCGCTCGCAGCGTCCGTAGCGGATGCGACGCGTCCCGGCGCGCCCCATCCGGTCCCGGACTCAAAGCGATTCCAGCGGATGGTTGCGCCGCGCTCGTTCGGACTCGCCTGCTCCCAGACGGCGTAGGCATTCGCGTTCGAATCGACGAAGATCTTCGGCGGCCCCGAACCGCTCGTGTTGTCGTCGATCATCACCGCGGTGCCCCAGTCGCCTCCCGCCGTGAAGCGATTCGCCCAGATGGCGGAGCGCTCGCTCTCGTCCGACTGAGTCCAGACCGCATGAGCATTGCCGAAACCGTCGACCGCGATTTGCGGGAGAAAGGCAGCGCCCGCCGTGGCGGTCGCGATCAGCCGCGGCGTGCCCCAGCCGTTCGCGAGCGTGAATTGATTCGACCAGACGCACAGACAGGTCGCGACGCCTTGCGTCCAAACGGCAAAGGCACGCCCGGTGGTGAAATCGAACGCGACGCGCGCACTGTCCGCGCTTCCTGGATTGGTCTCGACCTGCACGGGCGTCCCCCACGCCCCGCCGCTGTAGAGATTCGACCAGATCTCGAAGATGCCGCCGTCGAATTGCGTCCACACGGCGAGAGCGTTGCCTGACGCATCGACGGCCACGTGTGGCACGCGTCCATCGCCCGTCGTGCTCGCGCTCGACTGGATCACCGATGCGGTGCCCCAGCCGGTGCCCGCGGTGTAGCGGTTGGACCAGATGCGCGAGACGCCGCGGTCACTCTGCTCCCAGACGACAGTCGCATTGCCCGACGCATCGACGTCGATCTCGGGAAGAGCGGCGTTCGTCTCGGTGCTTTCGACTTTGCTGATCTGGACCGCTGTGCCCCACCCCGCCCCTCTGACATATCGGTTGGACCAGACCGCACGGGTGGCGGCGTCGCGCCGCTGCCAGACCGCAATCGCGTTCCCGTCCCGATCGACGACGACGCGCGGTCTCTCGACGGTCGTGGGTCCCACCGGTTCGATACGGGTGGGCGTTTGCCACTCACGGTCTGCGGTCGTGAAGCTCAGCATCACGGGCGCGCTCAGTGCCTCGCCCCTGGCGCCACGCACCTCCGCGCCCACGGTCACGCGATATCCCAAGGCAGGTGACAGTGCGTCATCCGGTGTGATCGTCAGCTTGTTATCGACCGCCGTCGCCGAAAAAGCGGTCGCCTTGAAGGGCGGCTCGTCGTTGGCGCCCACGAGCGAGACGGTGTTCACGCGAAAGCTCTGAGGGTCGAGCGTCGTGGAGAACGTCAGGACGATGTTGCCCCTGCGTGAGACGCCCGTGGCGCCGTTCGCAGGCGTCATGTCCGTGACGCTGAGCGCCGGCGGAGGCCCACCGCCACCGCCGCCGCCGACTCCAGAACCGCCGCCACCGCAGGCGGCGAGCGCAAGCAGCGCGATGGCTGCGGGATAGCCCTTTGCAACGTGCACGACGCACTCCGACCGGAAGACTCCAACCCAGACGGATTGCGGGCGAGAAAGCGGACGTCGGCGGGAAGTTGCCGGCGGCTAGCGCGACTTCGTCAGATCGATGAATTCCTGCTCGTCGATCACCCGGACGCCGAGCTCCGTGGCCTTCTTCAGCTTCGAGCCGGCCTCGGCGCCGGCGACGACGTAGTCGGTCTTTTTGGAGACGCTGCCGCTCACCTTGGCGCCCAGTCGCTCGGCAAGCGCCTTCGCTTCTTCGCGGGTCATCTGCTCCATCGTGCCGGTGAACACGATCGTCTTGCCGCTCAAGGGCGAATTCTTCGCCGGCTGCTCGGCGTCGCGGATGGTCACCTGCTTCGTGAGCTTCTCGACGATCTTGCGGTTGTGCTCTTCGCGGAAGAACGCCGCGATGGAGTCGATCACCGTGTCGCCGATCTGATCGATCGCATCCATCTCCTGACGGGCTTCCTGCTGGCGTTGCGGGTGCTTGTCGTCCGCCACCGCCAGAGCGGCATCGTGAAAGGCCTTCCAGGTGCCGTAGCTGCGCGCGAGCGCGCGGGCGGTGGTCTCGCCGACCTGCTTGATGCCGAGCGCGTAGATGAATCGCTCGAGCGAAATCTCGCGCCGCGCCTCGATGGCGGCCAGCAGCTTGCGCACCGAGACTTCGCCGAACCCCTCCTCGGCCTCGAGCTCCGCCTTGTGGTTCTTCAGCTCGAAGATCTGCGAGGGCTCGACGACCCAGTTGCGCTCGAAGAAGAGCTGGATCTGCTTCTCGCCGAGCCCTTCGATGTCGAAGGCCTGCCGCGAGACGAAGTGTCGCAAGTGCTCGGTCCTCTGGAACGGACACGCGAGCTCGCCGGTGCAACGCGCACGCGCTCCCTGCTCGCCCGTCGCCGTGGTCTCGCGCACGACTTCCGTGTGCAGCGGGCAAGGGCAACGCTTGGGGAACGAGTACTTCTTCGCTGCCGGATCGCGCTTCTCCATCACGACGCCGAGCACCTGGGGAATCACGTCCCCGGCCCGCTGAATCGTGACGTAGTCGCCAATGCGCACGTCGAGTGCGTGGATGTAGTCCTCGTTGTGAAGCGTCGCGTTCTGGACGATGACCCCACCCACATTGACCGGTTCGAGCTTGGCGACCGGCGTCAGCGTGCCCGTGCGACCGACCTGGATCTCGATGTCCTTGACGCGCGTGATCGCCTTCTCGGCCGGAAACTTGTGCGCAATCGCCCAGCGCGGATTGCGCGAGACGAAGCCCAGTCGTTCCTGCCAGTCGAGCCGATCGACCTTGTACACGACGCCGTCGATGTCGTAGTCGAGCGAAGCGCGCTCGAGCGCGATCTCCGCGTGGAACGCGAGCAGCTCCTGCACGGACTTGCAGATCCGGGTGAACGGATTCGTCTTGAACCCGCGCGCCTCCAGCCACTTCAGCATTCCCGACTGCGTGGTCGCCGGCTTCTCGCTCATTTCACCCCACGCGTAGGCGAAGAACCCGAGCGGACGACTCGCCGTGATCGCGGGGTCGAGCTGCCGCACGGAGCCTGCCGCCGAGTTTCGCGGATTCGCGTACAGCGGCTTGCCGGCCGCGCGCTGCTGCTCGTTGAGCTGCTTGAACGCGCGCTTGGACATGTACACCTCGCCGCGCACTTCGCAGATCTCGGGGACGTGCTTCGCCCCGCCCTTCAGCTCTTTCGGGATGTCGGCGATCGTGCGAACGTTGGCGGTGACGTCCTCGCCTTCGTAGCCGTCCCCGCGCGTGGCGCCGATCGTCAGCTTGCCGTGCTCGTAGCGCAGCGACATCGAGAGCCCATCGATCTTCGGCTCCGCGGTGAAGACGATCTCTTCATCGGGCGCGAGGCGCAGGAACTTGCGAATACGCGCGACGAATTCGCCGACGTCCTCCTCGGCGAACGCGTTGGCGAGCGACAGCATCGGCACGCTGTGCCGCACCTTGGCGAACTTGGTGGAGGGTGCGGAGCCCACGCGCTGCGTGGGCGAATCGGGGCTGCGCAACTCTTCGTGCGCTTCTTCCAGCGCACGCAGCTCCGCCATCAGCGCGTCGTACTCCGCGTCGGAGATTTCCGGAGCGTCTTGCTCGTAATAGCGCTGGTTGTGGCGGGCGATCTCCTTGCGCAGCCATGCCACTCGCTCGCGCGGGTCCTGCGCGCGAGCCGTCGCGTCATCTTTCACTGCCGTGTCTCGGATTGCGGTGGCGCCGCTTGCGCCGGCTCGGCGCTCGCGCCGGAGCCGTTGCTCGCGCGCGCTTCACTGAGGCTTTGACGGATCGCCGCGCTCCGCATCGGCGTGAGCGGCTCGCCGCGCTCGTCCTGCAGCGCGCCTTGCAGACGGTCGTTCAGCGCCCGCGCGGTGTGCAGGAGCTCGTCGAACGTCTCTTGCGGCGGCAGCGGACCGGGCAGCACCGCGAACAGGCTGAGCCCGCCGAAGCGCTGGCCGTCCATCGTGTTCAGGGCGAATGTGCCCGGCTTCGTGAGGCTCGCGGCGCTCAGCAGCGCGCGGTCGTCGGGCCCCGCCTTGTGAAAGATGTCGAACTTGCCGAGAACGAAGCCTTCCGCCGCGAGCGCGAGTCTCACCGCTCTTCCCTGAAAACGCGCAGCAGGCGGAGAGACGAGGCGCAGCGCGACGATCTTGCGCGCGCCTTCGGCGGGCCAATCGACGATCGGTGCGCCGGCAGCGCTGGCACCCTCATGACGCATCGGCTCGGCCGCCGCAGGACGTGATGCTGGCGTGTGCTGATCGTCGGTGTCCGTGTCGAAACCGACGGACTCGGATGTGCCGCTGGCCGACGCCGTCTGCGGGGACACGCCACCGTTCGCGGCCCCACGCTGCGACTGAGCCTGCGGCGAATCCGAACCGTCGACGCCGACGCGCTCTGCATGCGTAAGCCCGGG
Organism: Steroidobacteraceae bacterium; assembly: GCA_035760965.1. Taxonomy (GTDB): domain Bacteria; phylum Pseudomonadota; class Gammaproteobacteria; order Steroidobacterales; family Steroidobacteraceae; genus JADGHX01. Next base: position 4,507 of record DASTRY010000066.1, read on the forward strand.
GCTCTCGCCGTTGGCGCCGGCTGCGGTGGCATTGGTCGACGCAGCAGTCGAACCGAGATCGGCGCCGTGGGGGGTGTGGTCATCGCCGTTTCCATCGAAGCCAACGCCGGCACGCCGGGCGACATCCTCGCGCAGCGACGCATCGAGATCGTCCACGTCGTCGCCGCTCAGCGCGATGGTGTCCTCGTCGTGCGCGGCTTCTACCGGATCGATCGCGCCCGTTTCGCCCTGAACGGGGAGCCGCGAGAACGACGCGGCATCGACTTCGATGACGGGTGGATCGGCCGTGGGCTCGCGCCGCGCGGTGACGTGCGGCTCGCGACGCGAATCCACCGGCTGCAGCTCGGGGAACGTGATGACCGGCTCGTTCCGGACGCGTGTGGGGTCGACGAACCCGGCGACGGGCTGGCTCCCGCCGCCGCCATCGATCGACGGCGCCGTCCGCTCTCCCGGCGGTGCGGTGGGACCGAACCCGCTCTGGCGCGGCGCCTGGCGCTGCCGGCGAATCTCCCAGAGCGCGAGGCCCACGATGAACAGGGCGCCGACGATCAGCAGGGTCCAGCGCAACTCAGGCATGACCGTAACCGCGCCTCACGATAGCGCCCTCGCTCACGCCGATGCGAGCTTCACCGCTTCGTCGACGTCCACGGCGACGAGGCGCGACACACCGGGCTCGTTCATGGTGACGCCGATGAGCTGGGAGGCAAGCTCCATCGTCGTCTTGTTATGCGTGATGAAGATGAACTGCACGCGCTCGGACATCTCGCGCACGATATCGCAGAAGCGCCCCACGTTGTGCTCGTCGAGCGGCGCGTCCACCTCGTCGAGCAGGCAGAACGGCGCCGGGTTCAGGTCGAAGATCGAGAACACGAGCGCCACCGCGGTCAGCGCTTTCTCGCCGCCCGAGAGCAGGTGGATCGAGCTGTTGCGCTTGCCCGGCGGGCGCGCCATGACCGCGATGCCCGCGGCGAGCGGATCGTCCCCGACCATCTCGAGATACGCGTGCCCGCCGCCGAACAGCCGCGGAAATTTCTCCTGCAAGCCGGCGTTGATGCGGTTGAACGTATCCTCGAAGCGGTTGCGCGTTTCCTTGTCGATGCGGTGCATCGCCTGCTCGAGCGTCGCGAGCGCTTCCGTGAGGTCGGCGAACTGCCGATCGAGGTACTCCTTGCGCTCGGTCTGCTCCTTGAGCTCGTCGATCGCGGCGAGGTTCACCTGTCCAAGCTTCTCGATGTCGGCGCGCACGCCGTTCAGATTCTCTTCCCACACCGGCACGCTGGCATCGCCGGGCAGCCCGAGCTGAATCTCTTCCAGCGTGAAATGCGTGGCCGCGAACTGCTCGGCGATCGACTCGCGCCGCACGCGGGTCTCCTGCGCGGCGAGCTTCGCCGCTTCCATCGCTTCGCGCGCGGCGTTCACCCGCTGCTCGGCCTCGAGGCGCTTCTCCTCGAGCTCGCGCAGCTCGGCGTCCGCGTCTTCGAGCGCGCGCCGCGCGGTCGACAGCTCCGCCTCCACTTCGAGCCGGCGCGCCAGCGCATCGTCGAGGCGGTTCTGCAGCTCGAGGATCGGGGCGTCGCCGTTGGCGAGCTCCTTTTCGAGACCGGCGATACGCTGCTCGAGCTGCGCGCGCTGCTCGATCATGCGCGCGAGCCCGACGGCCACCGAGCTCTCGGTGGACTTGCGCGACTCGATGCGGATCAGCAGATCGCGCGCCGCCATCTGCGCGGCCTGCGCCTCCGCGCGGCGCGTCGCGACGGTCTCGCGCCGCTCCTCGCGCTCGTCCTCGAGGTCCGGCCGCCGCGAATCGAGCTCGCCGAGGGTGAGCAGACCGCGGTCGAGCTCACTCCGGGCACGGGCGAGCGCTTCCTGCGCGGCGGCGATCTCCCGAGCGACATCGTTGCCCTCTTCCTCGAGGCGCGCCCGACGCAGGGTGTTCTCGTGCGAGCGCGCACGCATTGCCTCGAGCTGCGCGAGGAGGTCCGCATGCGCGCGGTGCGCGCCCTGGATGCCGGACTGCGCGCCGTCGCGCTGCGCCTCGGCATCGGCCAACGACTGGCGCACGCTCGCGAGGTGCTCTTCGAGCGAGCGCACCTTCTCTTCGGAGACGGCGAAATCCGCGCGCAGCGCCTTGAGGCGATGCTCGCGCTCGATCACGCCGGCGTGATGGTCTTCGCCGCGGCTGACGCGCAGCCAATTGCGCCCGATCCATTCGCCCCGACGCGTGATGATCGAACGGCCGGGCGGCAGCGAGCTGCGCGCCGCAAGCGCTTCGGCGAGCGTCTCCGCCGTGATCACGTCCGCAAGCGGATTGACGACAGCAGCCGGCCCTTTGACCTTCGAGGCCAGGCTGCCCGGTACCGTCTGATCGCCGGTACCGTCTTGCTCGATGAGCGCAACGCGCCCGTTGTTGAATCCGTCGAGCGCCGTGGCGATGTCATCCAGGCGGTCGACGCAGACGGCTTCGAGATAGTCGCCAAGCGCGGTTTCGACTGCGCGTTCCCAGCCGGCTTCCACTTCCAGCGTCTGCGCGACGCGCATGTTGCCGCCGAGACCGCGGTCCGCGAGCCACTCGGTGGCGCGGCCGGCTTCATGACTCAGCGACGCCTTCTGCAAGGCCTCGAGCGACATCAGCTCGGCGCGGATGCGCTCGCGATCCTTGCGCGCGGCCTCGAGCCGCTCTTCGACGGCGACCTGCTCGGCGCGCAGCGATTGCACGACTTCGAGCGCGTGAGCGAGCGTCTCCGCCAGCTCCTCGCTCTTCAGGCGCGCCGCGGATTCGCTGTCCGCGAGAGCCGCCAGCTGCTCGTCGGCACTCTGCGCCGCCAGCGTCTCGCGCTCGACGGCGATGCGGTCCGCGTGCGCGACGAAGCGGCGCAGCTGATTCTCGAGCTGCTCGATGCGCGCCCGCTCGACCTGCGTCGTCTGATGAGCCGCGCCGAGCGCGCGATTGAAATCCTCCCAGCTCTGCTGCCAGGTCTGCAGCGCCTGCTCCGCATCCCGCAGCGCCTCGGCCGCCGCGGTCTCCGCGAGCTGCGTGGTTTCGAGAGTCGGCGTGAGCTCCTCGATCTCCGCGCGCAGGTCCGCGAGCTGCTTCTCGTCGCGTTCGATGTGGAGCGCCAGATCGTTCAGCGTGCCGCGCGATTGGGCGAGGTCCGCCTTCTGCCGCTCGCGCAGCTCGCGCGTGTGCTCGATCGTCTGCTCGGTGCGCGAGATCTCGGCTCCGACTTCGTAGTAGCGCCCCTGTACCGCGGAGACGTGCTCGCTCTGCTGGCTATGGAACTCGCGCTGCTTCTCGATGGCCGCTTCGGCCGAGCGTTGATCCGCGAGCGCCGCCTGCATCGTGAGGTCGCACTCGCGCATCGCGCTGTCGTGCACTTCCGTGCCGCTGTCGAGCTCGCGCATGCGCAGCGCGAGCACCTCGGCCGTGAGCTTGCGCTCCTGCTCTTTCAATCCCTGATAGCGACGCGCGGTGGCCGCTTGCCGCTGCAGGTGTCGAATCTGCTTCTCGACCTCGTCGCGCACGTCCTGCAGGCGCTCGAGGTTTTCGCGCGTGTCGTGGATGCGGCTCTCGGTTTCCTTGCGCCGCTCCTTGTACTTCGAGATGCCGGCGGCCTCTTCGACGAACGCCCGCATGTCCTCGGGCTTCGACTCGATGACGCGCGAGATCATGCCCTGCTCGATGATCGCGTAGCTGCGCGAGCCGAGCCCGGTGCCGAGGAAGAGCTGCGTGATGTCCTTCCGGCGGCACTTCGCACCGTTCAGGAAGTACGCCGAGGAGCCATCGCGCTCCACCTGCCGCTTGAGCGACACTTCGTTGTAGCTCGCGTAGGCTCCGCCGAGCTTGCCGTCCGAGTTGTCGAACACGAGCTCGACGGAGGCGGTGCCGACCGGCTTGCGCGAGCTCGAGCCGTTGAAGATGACGTCCGTCATCGAGTCGCCGCGCAGATGCTTCGCGGAGAGCTCGCCCATGACCCAGCGCACCGCGTCGATGACGTTCGACTTGCCGCACCCGTTGGGGCCGACGATGCCGGACAGATTGCTGGGAAAGGGGACCTGGGTGGGATCGACGAAGGATTTGAAGCCTGCGAGCTTGATCTTGGTCAGCCGCATTTCAACGTACGCTCTTCTTCCGCATTGCTGAATCTCTCCGGCTGCGCAGCCTGCACGGGCGCGCGTAGTGTAAGGTAATCGTCATGACTGCAACACCTGCATCCCCACTCAAGCGCGCGCCTTCGAGCGAGCTGCAGACGTTCGCGAATCCGGCGCCGGAGCGCGACTACACGATCCGCATGTCGATTCCGGAATTCACGTGTCTGTGTCCCATGACGGGCCAGCCGGATTTCGCGACGCTCGACCTCGAATACGTGCCCGACAAGATGTGCGTCGAGCTGAAATCGCTGAAGCTGTACATCTGGTCGTTCCGCGATCGCGGCGCGTTTCACGAAGCGGTGACGAACGAGATCCTCGATCATCTCGCGGCGGCGATCACGCCGCGCTTCATGCGGCTCACCGCGCGCTTCAACGTCCGCGGCGGCATCTACACGACGGTGGTCGCAGAGCGGCGGCAGCCCGGGTGGCAGCCGCCCGCACCGGTCACGCTTCCCTAGCGCACAGGTCACGCTCCCCCCGCGCCCCCGGCTGTCCCCTGGGCTTCGCGGGGGCGGGCGGAGGGTGCCTCCCCGAGGCGGTCGGACCCCCTCCGAAAGCCAAAAAATCCTGTCGAAAGAGGAGCTTTCAGCACCGTTTACACGCGTTAGTCCGCCGGTATAATCCCGCGTCCTTCGCAAGGCACACGCTTTTGAGGAGCGACCTGATGGCGGCCAAACGTCCCGCGCCCAAGTCTGCCAAGGCCAAGAAGCCGGCGGCGCGTCCCGTGGGCCACAAGGCCGAGCCCCGGCGGCTCGCCGAGCGCCCGAAGGCCAGCGCTGCTGCTGCATCCCCGAGGAAATCCGTACCCGTGTCATCCGTTTCGAAGAAAGTCCCTGTTTCCCGACCCGCCCCGGCGCCGGCCGCCGAGGCGGCACCCGCCAAACCCAAGCACCTCGAGACGCCGGTCGAAACGCACGAGGAGACTGTCGCTGCGCCCGAGGCGCCCACGCCGGTGGCGGCGGCACCCGCTGCGCCCCGCGTGAACAGCGTCACCAGCGCGGCGGATGACGACAACGAGCCCGTCGAGCCGGGAAGCCTGCTCGCGGGCCCGCGTAACGTCACGCCGTACATCGCCAAGCGCGGCGAGCAGTACATGAGCAAGGAGCAGCTCGAGCACTTCCGGCAGATCCTGCTCGGCTGGAAGCGCGATCTCATGGAAGAAGTCGACCGCACCGTCTCGCACATGAAGGACGAGGCGGCGAACTTCCCCGATCCGAACGATCGGGCGACCCAGGAAGAGGAGTTCAGCCTCGAGCTGCGTACCCGCGATCGCGAGCGCAAGCTCATTCGCAAGATCGACGAGGCGCTGAAGCGCACCGAAGACGGTACCTACGGCTACTGCCTGGAGACCGGCGAAGAGATCGGTGTGAAGCGCCTCGAAGCGCGTCCGGTCGCAACGCTCAGCATCGAGGCGCAGGAGCGCCGCGAGCGCCGCGAGCGGCAGTACGGGGATCGCGACGACCGCTATCGCTGATCCGGCTCGATCCGGACACGCGCTGTCCGGATCTCGCGCGGCCGAGCGCTACATCGGTCGTTTCGCCCCCTCACCCACCGGCGACCTGCATCTCGGATCGCTGGTTGCAGCCCTCGGCAGCTACCTCGACGCCCGCCATCACGACGGGCGTTGGCTGCTGCGCATGGAAGACCTCGACACCCCGCGCGTCGTCCCGGGCTGTGCCGATCGCATCTTGCACACGCTCGAAAGCTTCGGACTCACGTGGGACGGCGCCGTTACGTATCAGAGTCGCAACACGGATGCGTACGCGGCGGCGCTAGCCGACTTGCGCAGCAAGGGCCGCACGTTCGAATGCAGTTGCTCGCGTCGTGCACGGATGGCCGACGATCAGGGATATCCGGGCACGTGCAGGGATAAACCGCCGAGCGCCCTTTCGACACGAGCACCGACCGCGACGCGCTTTCGCGTCGACGAGCGCGAGACGGTGCGGGTCGACGATCGCTTCCAGGGCGAGTGCCTCTTCGAGATGCGCACGCTCGGCGACGTCATCATCCGGCGGCGCGACGGGCTCTTCGCGTATCAGCTCGCGGTCGTCGTCGACGATGCCGCGCAGAACGTCAACCATGTCGTTCGCGGTGCCGACCTTCTCGCGAGCACGCCGTGGCAAATGAGCTTGCAGACGGCGCTCGGCTTACCGCAACCGAGCTATGCGCATCTGCCGCTCGTCGTCGAGCCGGACGGCGCGAAGCTCGCGAAGTCCCGCCGCTCGGTGCCGCTCGCCCCCGAGCGTGCCGTGCCGTTGCTCGCCATGGCCCTGCGACTGCTCGGACAGGAAGTCCCTTCGGGGCTCGAATTCGAAACACGAGAGGCCGTGCTGCACTGGGCGATCGACCACTGGAATCCGCGTTCTTTTCGTGGTATTCGCGCGGTCCCCGCACCCGTCGTCTGAAGCGGCACCCACTGTTTTCAATTTGGTTCGCCGCCGCGAATGTAATAATGTACGCACTTCGATCCGACCCTGACGCTTTGGATAGTGGAACGTCCTTTTTCAGTACAGGGGGTCCGATGAGCGATCCGCGGGTCATCAAGAAATATCCCAATCGGCGGCTCTATGACACGGTCGCGAGCCGATACATCACCTTGGCCGACATCCGCAAGCTGGTGGTCGATCGCATCGATTTCATAGTCATCGAGAAGAAGAGCCAGAGCGACATCACGCGTGCGATCCTGCTGCAGGTGATCGCCGAGCAGGAGCAGTCGAGCGCACCGGTGATGAGCCGCGACTTCCTCTCGCACGTCATCCGCTGCTATGGCGGCGCACTGCACGGCATGATCGGCAGCTATCTCGAGCAGAGCATGAAGCTCTTCGTGTCGCAGCAGCGCGAGATCCGCGAGCGCGGCAAGGCCGCCGCGGCCGAGAGCAGCGGCGCGATGGCCTCGCTCGCCAATCGCAACTACCAGCGCTGGCGCTCGGTGCAGGACGAGATCTACAGCACGCTCGTCAAAGCCGCCGGCCGCAATCCTGCCGAAGACGACGAGCACGTGGCGCGCTCGCGACAATAGCGTCGCCGAATCTCGCCCGAGAGCCGCAAGCAACCTCGCCAAACACAAACGCCGCTGTCCTTGCGGGCAGCGGCGTTCAGTGCCGATCCGGATTTGCGGCGCCGGCTAGCTTTGCGCGGCGGAGCGCGAGGAATCCGGCGAGTCGAGGTTGCGCATGGAGAGGCGGATGCGGCCCTGCCGGTCCACCTCCAGCACCTTCACGCGGATGATGTCGCCCTCTTTCAGCTTGTCGCTGACGCGCTCGACGCGCTCATCCGAGATCTGCGAGATGTGCACGAGACCGTCGCGACCCGGGAGGATCGTGACGAACGCCCCGAAGTCCATGAGGCGCACGACCTTGCCCTCGTAGATGCGGCCGACCTCGACATCCGCCGTGATGAGCTCGATGCGGCGCTGCGCCTCGCGTCCGGCGGCACCGCTGACCGAGGCGATCTTCACCGTGCCATCGCTCTCGATGTCGATGGTGGTGCCCGTCTCCTCGGTGATCTGGCGGATGACCGCGCCGCCCTTGCCGATGACGTCGCGAATCTTCTCGGCGTCGATCTTGATCGTGATGATGGAGGGCGCCCACTCGGACATCTTCTCGCGCGGCTGGCTGATGACCTTGTTCATCTCCTCGAGAATGTGCAGGCGGCCGGCCTTCGCCTGGTCGAGCGCGACGCGCATGATCTCGGGCGTGACGCCCTCGACCTTGATGTCCATCTGCAGCGCAGTGACACCGTCCTTCGTGCCGGCGACCTTGAAGTCCATGTCGCCGAGGTGATCCTCGTCGCCGAGGATGTCCGTCAGCACCTTGAAGCGGCCGCCTTCGAGCACGAGGCCCATTGCGACGCCCGCGACCGGCGCCTTGATCGGCACACCGGCATCCATCAGCGACAGGCTCGTGCCGCACACGCTCGCCATGCTGCTCGAGCCGTTCGATTCGAGGATTTCCGAGACGACGCGGATGACGTACGGGAAGGTCGTCATGTCCGGCATCACGGCGTTCACGCCGCGTCGGGCGAGATTGCCGTGGCCGATCTCGCGGCGCTTCGGAGAGCCCATCATGCCGGTCTCGCCCACCGAGAACGGCGGGAAGTTGTAGTGGAGCATGAAGGGCTCGCGGCGCTCGCCCTCGAGCGCGTCGATGATCTGCGCGTCGCGGCCGGTACCGAGCGTCGTGACGACGAGCGCCTGCGTCTCACCGCGCGTGAACAGCGCGGAGCCGTGAGCACGCGGCAGCACGCCCACCTTCACGGTGATCGGGCGCACGGTCTGATGGTCGCGGCCGTCGATGCGCGGCTCGCCGTTCAACACGCGCTGGCGCACGATGTTGCTCTCGAGCTTGAACAGCTCGGTCTCGACCTGTTCCTTCGTGAACTTCGGCGCCTCGCCGCCGGCGAGCAGCTCGAGGACCTGCTGCTTGATCTCCTTCAGCCGATTGGAGCGCGCCTGCTTCTCCGTGATCGAATACGCCTGGCTCAGCGCGGCCTGCGCGTGCAGCGCCAGCGCGCTTGCGAGCTCCGCATTCGGCGCGGGCGGCTCGAAGGCCCACTTCGGCTTGCCGGCCTTCGCGATCAGCTCCTTGATGGCCTGGATCGCGACCTGCATCTGCTGGTGGCCGAAGACCACCGAGCCGAGCATCACTTCTTCCGAGAGCCCCTTCGCTTCCGACTCCACCATCAGCACCGCTTGCTCGGTGCCGGCGACGACGAGATGCAGCTGCGATTCGCTCAGTTGCTTCGCGGTGGGGTTCAGCAGGTACTGGCCGTCCTTGTAGCCGACGCGCGCGGCGCCGACGGGACCGTTGAACGGCAGGCCCGCGATGCCGAGCGCCGCGGACGCACCGAGCAGCGAGGGAATGTCCGCATCGATCTCGGGATCGAGCGAGATGACCGTCGCGACGACCTGCACGTCGTTGTAGAAGCCGTCGGGGAACAGCGGCCGCAGCGGGCGATCGATGAGACGCGAGGTCAGCGTCTCCTTCTCGGTCGGACGGCCTTCACGCTTGAAGAAGCCGCCGGGAATGCGGCCCGCGGCATAGGTCTTCTCGACGTAGTTGACGGTCAGGGGAAAGAAATCACGCCCCGGCACGGCCTGCTTGGCCGCGCACGCGGTGACCAGGACCAGCGTGTCGCCCATCGAGACACGCACGGCGCCGTCGGCTTGCCGCGCGAGCTCCCCGGTATCGATGGTGACGGTGTGGGGTCCGTAGGGAAAAGAAACGGTGGAAACGCTCACTCTTGACGATCCTCGAGCCAAAACCTGATGGAGAAATTCGGCGCCAAAGCACAAGGGCCGCGTTTCACGCGGCCCTTGGGCGGAATCAGCGGCGGAGGCCCAGGCGCTCGACGAGCTCCTGGTACTTCTGCGGTTGGGTAGCCTTGAGGTAGTCGAGAAGTCGGCGGCGCTGGTTCACCAACTTCACCAGGCCACGGCGCGAGGAGTGATCGCGTTTGTGAGCCGTGAAGTGTTCACCGAGGCCGGTGATCCGTTCGGAAAGCAGCGCAATCTGCACTTCGGGCGACCCGGTGTCCTGGGGCCCGCGGCGGAACTGCGCGAGGATCCCGCCCTTCTTTTCGGTGGTTAACGACATTGCCAGAGAGATTCCTAAAAGCTTGTCTTGATTGCCCTTTTACGCGGCGCGCGATTCTACCCGCGCACCCTGCCCGCCACAACTTTTTTACGGGGCGGAGTCAACTTTCCATTACGAAGAGCCGTCGCGGCTGCACACGCCCGAAGCCGTCGGCTTCACCGACGCCGAAGAACCGGTTCTCGGCGTCATAGAGACGCACCCGGCCAGGCGGCAGCTCGGCAGATATGGCCACGGCCTGCCCGTGCAGGACGCGCGCTGCATCGGCCGCACTCAAGCGAACCGGCGGCAGATGCGGAATCGCCAGATCCGGCGCGACCAGGACGGGCGGTTCACCCCGCTCGGCGCGTGCGGCGACCTCGTCCATCGTCTGCATGACCGCCGGGTCGAACGGCTCGACGGCCAGCCGCCGCAGCTCGACCACGTGACCGCAGGTGCCCAGCGCGCGGCCGATATCCTCTGCCAGGACCCGGATGTACGTGCCCTTCGAGCACAGCGCTTCGAGCTCGAGCCGCACCTGCGCGCCCTCGAGCGGCGCAGCCGTTCCGGCCTCATCGCGCGTCGGCGCCGCGCCGGGCCCGATGACCCGCAGCTCATCGATCTCGATGTCCCGCGGCTTGCGCTCGACCTCCACGCCCGCACGCGCCAGCTTGTAGAGCCGCTGGCCCTCACGCTTGATGGCGGAGTACATCGGCGGGATCTGCGTCGTGCGACCGCGGAAGCGCTGTAGCACCGCTTCCAACGCCGCCTCGTCGAACGCCGGTACGGGCAACGACTCGACGACTGCGCCCTCGCTGTCCCCCGTCGCCGTCCGCGAGCCGAGTGCCACCGTGAAGCGGTACCGCTTGCGACCGGACAGAATGTCGCCTGCGATCTTGGTCGCCTCACCCAGACAGATCGGCAGCATGCCGGTGGCGAGCGGATCGAGGCTCCCGACGTGCCCGGCCTTGTCGGCTCGCAGCAGCCGCCGCACTCGCTGAAGCGCCGCATTCGACGAAACCCCGCGGGGCTTGTCGAGCAGGAGAATGCCGCAGACCACGTCCTATTTCGGAGCGCTATCGATGAGGGCCGTCAGCTTGGCGGCTCTGTCGATGGAATCGTCGAACACGAATTCGAGCCGCGGCGCATGGCGCAGGCGCAAGCGCCGTCCGACCTCACCGCGCAGGTAGGCGCCCGCGCTCGTGAGACCGGCCTGCACTTCCTCGGCCGAATGCTTGGATGCAAAGGGCACGAAGAACACGCGGGCGATGCTCAGATCCGAGGTCACCTTGACATCGGTGACGGTGATGGACCCGACACGCGGGTCCTTCACCTCGCGCGCCACCAGCTCGGAGAGCGCGCGTTGCATCTCACCTTCGATGCGCCGATGCCGTGGCTTCGATTCACTCATACATCGCCGAGTACGTCGGAACGTCCCTTACTGCAGCGTGCGCGCCACTTCGACGCGCGCGAAGCACTCGATCTGGTCGTTCACCCGGACGTCCTGATAGTTCTTCACGCCGATACCGCACTCGGTGCCGGCGCGCACTTCGTTGACGTCGTCCTTGAAGCGGCGCAGCGACTCCAGCGCGCCCTCGAAGATGACCACGTTGTCGCGCAACACGCGGATCGGATTGTTCCGCCGCACGACGCCCTCCGTCACGAGACAGCCGGCGACCACGCCGAACTTGCTCGAGCGGAACACCTCGCGCACCTGCGCGACGCCGATGATCTGCTCCTTGATCTCCGGCTGCAGCAGGCCCGACATCATCTGCTTGATGTCGTCGAGCGCCTCATAAATGATGCTGTAGTAGCGAATCTCGACGCCCGTCTCCTTCACCGCTTCACGTGCGCCCGCATCCGCGCGGACGTTGAAGCCGATGATGACGGCCTTCGAGGCCGCCGCGAGCTGCACGTCGGACACGGTGATACCGCCCACGCCGCTCGAGACCACCTTGACCTGCACTTCATCGGTCGACAGCTTGTTCAAGGCATCGCGCAGCGCCTCGGCGCTGCCCTGCACGTCCGTCTTCAGCACCACGGAGATGACGCCGGCCTTCTCGCCTTCCATCTGCTGGAAGGCGTCTTCGGCGCGCGTCGCGCCTTGCTTCGCGAGCTTGACGTCGCGGAACTTGCCCTGCCGATGCAGCGCGACTTCACGCGCCTTGCGCTCGCTCTCGACGGCGAGCAGCTCATCGCCCGCATTCGGCGCGCCGGACAGACCGAGCACCACGACGGGGACCGACGGGCCGGCCTGCTGCACGGCCTGCGCGTTCTCGTCGAACATCGCGCGGACGCGCCCGAACTCGGCGCCCGCAATGATCGGATCGCCGACCTTCAGCAGGCCCTTTTTCACGAGCACGGTCGTCACCGGGCCGCGGCCCTTCTCGACGCTCGCCTCGATGACGATGCCGCTGGCAAGGCCCTTGTTCGGCGCCTTCAGCTCCAGCACTTCCGCCTGCAGCAGAATTGCTTCGAGCAGCGCGTCGACACCCTGACCGGTGCGCGCGGACACGTTCACGAAGATGTTCTGCCCGCCCCATTCCTCGGGGATGACTTCGTGCTTGGAGAGCTCGGTGCGCACCCGCTCGGGGTCCGCATCGTGCTTGTCGATCTTGTTCACGGCCACGACGATCGGGACGCCCGCCGCTTTCGCGTGCTGGATGGCCTCGATCGTCTGCGGCATGACGCCGTCGTCAGCCGCAACCACGAGCACGACGACGTCCGTCGCCTTCGCGCCGCGCGCACGCATGGCCGTGAAGGCCGCGTGACCCGGCGTGTCGAGGAACGTGATCGGACCCTTGGGCGTCTTCACCTGATACGCGCCGATGTGCTGCGTGATGCCACCGGCCTCACCCGCAGCAACCTTCGTGCTGCGGATGTAGTCGAGCAGCGAGGTCTTGCCATGGTCGACGTGACCCATCACGGTCACGACCGGCGGACGCTCCACCAGCTCGACGTCGGCGGGAGTGGCGCCCTGCAGGTCCGCCTCCATCTGGTCTTCCTTCAGGAGCTTCGCCGTGTGGCCGAGCTCTTCCACGACCAGCACGGCCGTGTCCTGATCGATGACCTGATTGATGGTCGCCATGACGCCCATGTTCATGAGCACCTTGATGACCTCGGTCGCCTTCACCGCCATGCGCTGCGCGAGCTCCGCCACGGTGATGGTTTCGCCGATCGGCACCTCGCGGACCACCGGCGCGGTCGGCATCTCGAAGCCGTGCTTCGTATCGCCGTCGCCGGCCATCGGACGGCCCTTGAGCCGCCGCTTTTTCTTGTAGCGCGAGCTGACGTCGCCGACGACGTGCAGCTCCTGGCGACCATAGCGCGTGTCCGCCGGCGCGCCGGGCGCACCGCGACCCGTGCTCGCGGGCGCAGCCGGAGCGCCGCGACTCGGCGGAGCCGAGGGAGCACCGCGCGCCGCGGCGGGCGCCGCCGGACGCGCTTCCGGTTGGGTCTCGGCGCGAGCCGGACGCGCAGGCGCTTCCTGTCGCGCCGGGCGCGCGGCCGCCGGTGAGGCGGCTTCGGCCGGCTTCTCTGCGGGCTTTTCGGATGCCTTGCGCGCCGCTTCGCGCGCGCGCTCTTCCGCTTCCTCGCGCTCGCGCTGCTGCTGCTCGGCGAGCCTGCGGGCCTCCTCGGCCTGCTGTTTCTTGCGGTTGTCTTCCTCTTCGATGCGGCGGCGATTCTCCGCCTCCATGCGCTCGCGCTCGCGGCGCTCGGCCTCGAGACGCTCGGCTTCGGCGCGCGCGGCGTCATCCGCTTCGCGGCGCTTGGCTTCGATCTCGTCCTGCTGCTGGCGTGCCTTCTCCTGCAGCACGTCGCGCTTGATGTAGGTCTTCTTCTGGCGCACCTCGACGCTGACCGTGCGCGCGCGACCCTGCGCGCTCGCGAGCTTCAGCTCCTGCTGAGTCTTGCGCTTGAGCGTGATCTTGCTGGGCGCGGCCGCCTCGTTCTCGCTACCGTGGGCACGGCGCAAGTGCGTGAGCAATTCGAGCTTCGCATCGTCGCTGATGCGAGCGTTGGGGCCGTCGACCTTGATGCCCGCCTGATCGAGCTGCACGAGCAGCCGATCGACCGGCACCTTCAGGACTTCGGCAAATTGAGAAACGGTTACATCTGCCATGTACTACTACCCCCGTGCGCTCACTGGCCCGCCTGGAACCAGTGCTCGCGCGCCTTCATGATGAGCTTGCCGGCCTCTTCGGCGCCGAGCCCTTCGATATCCGTCAGATCGTCGACGGCTTGCTCGGCCAGCTCCTCACGCGTGCGAACGCCGCGCCGTGCCAGTGCGAGCGCCAGATCCGGGCTCATGCCCTCGAGCAGCAGCAGGTCGTCTGCCGGCATCGATTGATCCAGGCTCTCCTCGCTCGCGATCGCCTGCGTCAGCAGCACGTCGCGCGCACGATTGCGCAGCTCCTTGATGATCTCGTCATCGAACTCTTCGATCGATTTCAGCTCGGCCTGCGGCACATAGGCGATCTCCTCGATCGTGGAGAAGCCTTCCTGAGCGAGGATGGTCGCCACGTCCTCGTCGACGTCGAGCTGCTTCATGAAGTTCTGAATCAGCGCGCGCGCCTCGGTCTCGCTCTTCTGTTCCGCGTCCGTCTCCGTCATCACGTTGAGGTCCCAGCCCGTGAGCTGGCTCGCGAGACGGATGTTCTGGCCGCCGCGGCCGATGGCCTGCGACAGCTTCTCCTCGGCGACCGCGATGTCCATGCTGTGCGAGTCCTCGTCGACGACGATGGACATCACCTCGGCGGGCGACATCGCGTTGATCACGAACTGCGCCGGGTTCTCGTCGAACGGGATGATGTCGACGCGCTCGCCGGCGATCTCGTTGGAGACCGCCTGGACGCGCGAGCCGCGCATGCCGACGCAGGCCCCGACGGGATCGATGCGCGGATCGTTGCTCTTCACCGCGATCTTGGCGCGCACGCCCGGATCGCGCGCCGCGCCGAGAATCTGAATGAGCCCCTGACCGACTTCCGGCACTTCGAGCTTGAACAGCTCGATCAGGAACTCCGGCGCCGTGCGCGAGAGGAACAGCTGCGGGCCGCGCGGCTCCGAGCGCACCTCTTTGAGATACGCCTTGATGCGGTCCTGCGGCTTCACCTGCTCGCGCGGGATCATGTCGCTGCGCGGCACGAACCCCTCGGCGTTGCTGCCGAGATCCACGTAGATGCCGTTGCGGTCGACGCGCTTCACGACGCCGCTCACGAGCTGGCCGACGCGATCTTTGTACGCATCGACCACCTGCGCGCGCTCGGCCTCGCGCACCTTCTGCACGATGACCTGCTTCGCCTGCTGCGCGGCGATGCGGCCGAAGGCGACCGACTCCATCGGCTGCTCGACGTATCCGCCGACCTCCACGTTCGGATCGATGTCGCGCGCATCTTCGAGGCGCAGCTCGCGCTCGGGCACTTCGAGCTCGGTCGAGTCGTCGGCGAACACCTTCCAGCGTCGGAACGTCTCGTAGTCGCCGGTCTTGCGATCGATCTGCACGCGCACGTCGAGCTCTTCGCCGTGTTTCTTGCGGGTAGCAGACGCCAGCGCCGCTTCCAGCGCTTCGAAAATCACTTCCTTGTCGACGCCCTTCTCGTTCGAGACGGCGTCCACGACCATCAGGATTTCCTTGTTCATGAGCTCTGCTACCTCCGCATCGGGGCGGGCGCCTCGGGCGCCAGCCGCGCTTTCTCAATCTCATCGAACGGCACGCTCACCGGCTGCCGATCCACTTCGAGCTCGATGCCGGCGTCGGACACCGACTTGAGCGTTCCCGTATATCTCCTGCGCCCCGCGCGCGCCGCCTTCAGCTCGACGTGCACGCGCGCGCCGGCGAACCGGACGAAGTGCGCCCGCGTACGCAGCACTCGGTCGGACCCCGGCGAGGAGACCTCGAGCGTGTACGCCGTCGGAATCGGGTCCTCGACATCGAGGAGCGCCGACACCTCGTGGCTCACGCGCTCGCAGTCATCGATGCCGATGCCGCTCTCGCGCAGACTCGTCTCATCCCCCAAAGCGACCCGGCCTTCGCTGTCGAGCGCGACCGTGGCGTTCTTGTTCGCGTCGTCGTTCGCCTCGTCGCCCGGCAGCGCACCCTCGGGCCGGAGCCGGTCGATGAAGATCCTCAGCAAGGCATTGCTGCGGCTGGGAGCGTATTCCAGCTCCACCAGCTCGTAGCCCAGCCCCGTCAGGAGCGGCTCTATGAGGGCGATCAGTCGCCCACGCAAGACCGTCGCCATCGCAACTCACCGCCGCCACAAACAAAAATGGGCCTCGCGAGGCCCATTCCAAACCGCATTCTGTCCAGGACTCTGCGCCGTGGCGCAGCCTCCCGACCCTTGCCAGGGGTCCCTTCGGGCCCGAAAAACGGCCCCAAAAAAGCAAAAGCCCCCTCGGGGGCTCTCTCTTCTCACAGGGACCGCAGTCCCATCCCCCGCGGCCGAGGCCCGCAGGGGCCGCGCATTCTAGCCGACGAATCCCGAGCCGTCGAGGCGAAAATCGGCCTGATTTGCGCGCCCGCCGACGAGGAACGAGGCCGCCCCGAGGGTGGAATGAATGAGGAGCCCCTCGATCGCAAAGAGGCTCGAGAGGGCGAAGGAGACCCAGGGCGCCACGCCGAAGAGCGACAGGACCCAGACGTGCGCCGCCTGGATCAGGCCGAAATCCGCGATCGACACCGGAATCAGGGCCACGATGCGGGTGAGCGGCACGAGCACGAGCCAGATCGCGAACGGCAGCTCGATCCCGACCGCGCGGGCCGTCACGGCGAACATGCCGGCCTGCGCCACGAGGCCGATGCCCGTGACCAGCAGGAAAGCCGGGAAGCGCATGTGCGCGTGCTCGAACGCGAGGAGCGCGTCGACGAACTTGCTCAAAGTGTGGATCAGTCGGGGCCAGCGCTGGCCGACGCGCGCGATGAACCGCATGAGCGCTTCGCGTCTGGCGGCCAATAGCAGATAGGTCGCCGGGAGTACGGTGAGCGTGAACAAGAACACGAGCGCGATCGGCCCGAGCACGAGCGGCAGCTGCCGCGACACGTAGAGATAAGTCATCCCGAGCAGACCCAGGATGCTGCCCGTGAACCAGCCGAGCGCATTGAGCGTGACGATGGACGCGGCGCAGGCCGCGGCGTGTCCACGCAAGGCGCGGGCGGCCAGCACGCAGCGACACGCATCGGTGCTCGCAGAAGACGGGACGACGGCTCCGATGAATCCGCCGGCGAAGAACCATACGAGCACGCGCGATATCGGCACCCAGCGATCGCCGGTGTTTCTCTGCAAGAGCTGCTGCCAATTGCACGCCTTCGCCACGCCGTCGACGGCGAGCAGCAGCGTTGCGAACAGCACCATGCCGGCCTGCGCCATCTCGAGCTCGTCGATGATTGCGCTAACCCCCACGCGATTGGCTAACCAGGCAACGAGCCCGAGCGCGACCAGGGCGCGCAGCAGCCTGCGGCCCGTTTGTGAAATAGCGATGACGAAACTCCTCGGACGAACAAAGCAAGCAATAGCGACGAGGAGGTAGTGAGCAAGTTGTTTGCCATCGCGCAAAAACGGCGTCGGCACATGGCGACGCATGCACCAGCGCGAGCGAGAAGCTTTGCGATTGGGTTCGTTCCTTGCTGCGGAACCGCGGCGCGCACTCGCGCGTTTTCACTCACCAACTCGACCTCAACCCGGGCGGGAGACAGCAATGACCCATGCGAAACAGATTCAGGAAATCCGCGATCGGGCGCGCCAGCGCATGGCGGAGGGGGCGGTCACCGATGACTACGGGCTCGATCGCAACCAGGCC
The DNA here is from genome assembly GCA_035760965.1 of Steroidobacteraceae bacterium. GTDB lineage: Bacteria > Pseudomonadota > Gammaproteobacteria > Steroidobacterales > Steroidobacteraceae > JADGHX01. The sequence continues at coordinate 22,023 of DASTRY010000066.1, forward strand.
ATTGCGGTGCTGAACGAAGCGCTCGCGACCGAGCTCGTCTGTACGCTGCGCTATCGGTTCCACTATTTCATGGCGACCGGCATCCATTCGCAGGCGGCGAAGGACGAATTCCTCGAGCACGCGAAAGAGGAGCAGGAGCACGCCGATTGGATCGCCGAGCGCATCAAGCAACTCGGCGGCAAGCCGGAAATGAACCCCGCCGGGCTCACCGCCCGCAGTCACAGCGAATACCGGGAAGGTAACTCGCTCGCCGAGATGCTGAAGGAGGACCTCGTCGCCGAGCGCATCGCGATCGAAAGCTATCGCGAGATGATCCGCTTCTTCGGCGAGAAAGACCCCACCTCGCGGCGCCTGATGGAGCGCATCCTGGAAGTCGAAGAAGAGCACGCCGACGAGATCGCGGACCTGCTCTACGCGCAGTCCGAGACGGGCGAGCCGCGCAAGCTCTATTTCGAGGATGAGGTGCCCGACACGTCGAAGGCCGGCCAAAAAGCGAACTGAGGAAGCGAACCGAGAAAGCGCGCCGAGCGCGCGCATCGGGACGATCGAAACGAGGCGCAGTGCCGGGAGCCGGCACTGCGCCTCGTGCTCATCAGGCGGTCTTCAGCTCCGCCGAATCGATCGGCAGCTTGCGGATGCGCTTGCCCGTCGCGGCGAAGATCGCATTCACGAGCGCCGGCACGACCGGCGGCAGCGCCGGCTCGCCGAGACCCGTCGGCGGGTTGTCGGTCTTCAGGAAGAACACATCGACCTGCGGCGCCTCATGCATGCGCAGCAGCGGATAGTCGTGGAAGTTCGACTGCTGCACGCGTCCGTTCGCCAGCGTGATCTGCTGATGGATCGCGCCCGAGATGCCGTCGATGGCCGCGCCCTCGACCTGATTCGACCCGGCGCTCGGGTTGATGATCTGGTTGCCGACGTCGCCGACCACCCAGACCTTGTCGACCTTCACGTCGCCGGCGCTGCTGACGCGCGCCTGCACGACCTCTGCGAAGTAGCCCATGTGGCTGAAGTAGCAGGCGATGCCCTGCCCCACACCCTTCGGCAGCTTCTTCGTGCCCCAGCCCGAGCGCTTCGCGACTTCCTTCAGCACGCCGGCCATGCGGGCGTTGTTGAACCCAGGTGACGGGGGTCCGAAGCGCGACGGCAACATCGCCGGCGGCCGCGGCGGGCCGAGCAGATCGAGCTGGAACTCCAGGGGATCCTTGCCGGCCGCGTGCGCGAGCTCGTCGATGAACGACTGGAATGCGTACGCGAGCGCGTTGCTCTGCGGCGCGCGCAGCGGTCCGGTCGGCACGTGCGAGTCCATCACCGAGTAGCCGAGCTCGAGATTCGGCACGAAAGAGGCCGGGAACTCGGTCGGCGACAAGTCCGCGGAGTTGCCGGGCTTGCCGTCCGCGCCGACGGTGACGAAGTGGTCGCGGAACGCGACGACCTTGCCCTGCGCATCGAGCGCTGCCTTGAAGCTGTGGAAGCCGCCCGGCCGATACTTGCCGTGCTGCGCATCCTGCCGGCGATTCCACACGAGCTTCACGGGCTCGCCGACCTCCTTCGAGATCGCGACGGCCTCGAGGATGAAGTCGGCGCTCAGCTTGCGGCCGAAGCCGCCGCCGATGCGCGTCATGTGGATCGTGACCGCCGTTTCCGGAATGCCAAACTGCTTCGACACGGCCGTGCGGGCGTTGGCCGGCAACTGCGTTGGCGCCCAGATCTCGACCTTGTTGTCCTTCCAGTGCGCCGTCGCGTTCATCGGCTCGAGCGTCGCGTGGTAGAGGAACGGATAGGCGTACTGCGCCTCGACAACCTTCGCGGCGTTCTTGAATGCGCCTTCGACGTCGCCCTCGGTCTTGACCTTGGTCGCCGGCGGCTGCTTGAACAGCTCCGCGGCCTGCGACTCGAACGTCGCGCTGCTGAGCGAGGCGAACTTGCCCTCGTCCCATTTCACCTTCAGCGCGTCGAGCGCCTTGTTCGCCTGGTGCCACTTGTCGGCGACGATCGCGACGCCGTCGAAGAGCTGCGCCATGTCCGCGCCGCCGCCCTTCACCGGGAACACCTTGCGCACGCCCGGCAGCTTCGCGACTTCATCGTAGTTCGCGCTCACGACCGAGCCGCCGAACACCGGGCACTTCTCGTAGACGGCGTAGCGCATGCCGGGCACGACGACGTCGATGCCGAAGATGGGCTTGCCCTCGACGATGAGCGGGCTGTCCACGCCGCCGATCGGCTGGCCGATGATCTTGAAGTCCTTCGGGTCCTTCAGGGAGACGGTCTTCAGATCCGGCGGGCGCACCTTCGCGGCCGCTTCCGCGAGCTGACCGTAGGTGAGCTTCTTGCCGCTCTTCGTGTGAATGACGGTGCCCGCGTTCGTCTCGAGCTCCGAGATCGGCACGCGCCAGGACTGCGCGGCCGCGGTCATCAGCATCTGCCGGGTCGCGGCGCCCACGCGGCGCAGCGGATCGTAGTTGAACGGCGTCGAGAGACTGCCGCCCGCGAACTGCGGGCCGTAGGCGGCCATGTCGAGGCGCGCCATTTCCGTCCGCACGTCCTTCCAGTCGACGTCCAGCTCTTCGGCGACCAGCATCGGCAGCGTCGTCTTCACGCCCTGCCCGATCTCGGGATTCTTCGCTGCGATGGTCGTCGTGCCGTCCGGCGCGATGCGCACGTAGGCATTCAGGGTGGCGGCCTCTTCGGGCGCGCTGCTGAGCGGCGACTGCGCGAAGGCCGGGATGGTCATGTCGACGAGCAATCCGCCGCCGACCGCGGCGCTGACCTTGATGAACGAGCGACGGGAGATGTCTTGCATTGCCATGGCTCAAACCTCCCGCGTGTCCGCCGTCGGGAGACCCGCGGCTTCCTTGATGGCCGAGCGGATGCGCTTGTAGGTGGCGCAGCGGCAGATGTTGCCGCTCATCGCGTCATCGATGTCCTTGTCGGTCGGCTTGGGATTCTTCGTGAGCAGCGCCGTCGCGGACATGATCTGGCCGGCCTGGCAGTAGCCGCATTGCATGACATCCTGCTTGAGCCACGCCTCCTGCACCTTCTTGCCGATCGCCGTCGAGCCGATCGCCTCGATGGTCGTGATCGCGTTGTCCCCGACCGCTGCGATCGGCGTCACGCACGAGCGCACCGGATTGCCGTTGATGTGAACCGTGCAAGCTCCGCAGAGGCCCATGCCGCAGCCGAACTTGCTGCCCTTCAGATCCAGCTCGTCGCGCAGTACCCAAAGGAGCGGCGTATCCGCCTCCACGTCCACTGTGCGCGACTGGCCGTTCACCTTGATCGTGTAGCTCATGCGTACCTCGGTATGCGCAGCGTGGGACGCGCGCCAAGCCCAGTAACCATTTGACGGGGCGCTATTGTTGGTCGCTGACCGGGCAACGGGTCAACTCATTGCAGAGGTGTCCGAACTGCGGAACCGGGTGCGCGAAAAATAGCGGTGTTTTCCCGCTCGCGAGATATCTCCGCGGATATCGCGCTACTCCACTTCGGCGAGCACATTGCCCTCGCGCACGCGATCGCCGACCCGGTACTTGAGCGCTTTCACGACGCCGGCGCGCGGCGCTTTGATCGCGTGCTCCATTTTCATGGCCTCGACGACGAGCAGCGTCTGACCCGCGGCCACGGTGTCCCCTTCCTTGACCGCCACATTGACGACCACGCCCGGCAGCGGCGTCGACAAGCTGCCTCCGCGCGCGCCGGCCGACGCCTCGAGCTGCAAGCCGTCGTCGAGCGTGAAGATCGCCTGAGCGTGGGACTGCCAGACAGTGATGCGGTCGCGTGCGACGAGCACGGATGCGCGCTCCCCGCCCGCCGCGGATTGCCACTGCTGCAAAGGAGCGACTCCGGGGAGCCGTGTCAGTCGTTGGGGAGCTGCACTGCCGACGTGCACTTCGGCCGACTCGGCGGATTGGACGCCGACCGTCGCGTCGATCACTCGGGAGCTCGAATTCGACGACGCCCCGTGCGTGGCCGGGCGCAGGCGCACGCGGATGGCGGGCGGCAGATTCACCCGGAACCCGTCCGCCAGCTCCCACGGCGAGCTCACCGGTCCTGCCGGGGCGAGCGAGGCGGCGTAAGCCACGGCCGCAAACGGTGCGAGCCCGGTCGGGTCCGGCTCCACCGCCAGCGCCTCGGCGTTCCGCGCAAGGAATGCGGTGCTGACATTGGCCTCGCGGAAGTCGGGACGCAGCAGCGCGCGGGCGAGCCACTGCGCGTTGGTCGCGACTCCGCTCACGCGGAGCTCGTCGAGCGCCGCGACGAGCCGGTCGATGGCCGCTTCTCGCGTGTCCGCGTGCGAGATGACTTTGCCGAGCAGCGAATCGTAGAGCGGTGAGACCGTATCGCCGGTCTCGAAGCCCGCGTCGACGCGGATGCCGTCCACCTCTTCAGGCCACTTCAGGAGCTCGAGGTCGCCGGCGCTCGGCACGAACCCCTGACTCGGGTCCTCCGCGCAGATGCGCACCTCGATGGCATGTCCGCGGTGACGAATCTCGCTTTGCGAGAGTGGCAGCGGCTCGCCTGCCGCGACCCGCAACTGCCACTCGACGAGGTCGAGCCCGGTGATCCGCTCGGTGACGGGGTGCTCCACCTGCAGGCGCGTGTTCATCTCCATGAAATAGAACTCACGGCCGCTCAGGAGGAACTCGACCGTGCCGGCGCCCACGTAGCCGATCTCGCGCGCGACGGTGCACGCGGCGCTGTGCAGACTTTCCCGCACATCGGCGTCGATGCCGGGTGCGGGCGCCTCTTCGATCAGCTTCTGATGGCGCCGCTGCACCGAGCAGTCACGGTCGAACAGATGCACGATGCCGCCGTGCCGGTCCGCGAAGACCTGCACCTCCACGTGGCGCGGCGCCGGCAGGTAGCGCTCGAGCAGCAGCTTGTCGTCCTTGAAGGCGGCCGCCGCGAGGCGCTTCGCCGTCGCGATGGCTGGGGACAGTTCCGACGCCTCGGCGACGATGTGCATGCCCTTGCCGCCACCGCCACCGCTCGGCTTGATGATGAGCGGAAACCCGAGCGCGACGGCATGGCGCACGAGCGCATCCACGCTCTGCTCCTCTCCGTGGTATCCGGGAAGCGTCGGGACGCCGGCCGCGTGCATGCGGCTCTTCGCGGCACTCTTCGAGCCCATCGCTTCGATGGCGCTGGCCGGCGGGCCGACAAACGTGATGCCGGCGGCGGCACAGGCCGCGGCAAAGGCCGCGTTCTCGGCCAGGAAGCCATAGCCGGGGTGGATCGCGTCCGCGCCGGCGCGTCGCGCGGCATCGATGATGCGATCGATGTTGAGGTAGCTCTCCGTCGCGGGGCCCGCGCCGATGGCCCACGCCTCGTCGGCGAGCCGGACGTGGCGGGCGCGTGCGTCCACGTCCGAGTACACCGCCGCGACCTTGAGCCCGAGTCGATGAGCGGTGCGCGCGATGCGGCAGGCGATTTCGCCGCGGTTCGCAATCAGGAGTTTATGGAACATGACGCATGCTAGCAGTCCGGCGCCTGCCGCCGCCGCGGTACCCGTGTGACCTCTGCGACACTGACTTTCGGCGGGGATCGCATCCTCCATCCGAATGCTTGTTCGCATCGTACGATTGTCCGACAATCGTACGATCCTGACTCCGAGTGTGGCAAGCCATGAGCACCCCCGAAACCTGGGACTTCGACGTCGGTCTCGGCGAAACGCTCGATGAGATTCGCCGCGAGGTGCGGCGCTTCTCGAGCAAGGAGATCGCGCCGCTCGCGGATGCGATCGATCGCTCCAACGAGTTCCCGCGCGCGCTCTGGCCGAAGCTCGGCGCGCAGGGCTTGCTCGGCATGACCGTGCCGGAGCGCTACGGCGGCAGCGATCTCGGGTACCTCGCACACGTCGTCGCGATGGAGGAGATCTCGCGCGCCTCGGGCGCGGTCGGCCTGAGCTACGGCGCACACTCGAATCTCTGCGTGAATCAGATCCGGCTGAACGGCACGGACGCGCAGCGCGAGCGCTATCTCCCGGCGCTCGTTTCCGGCGAGCACGTCGGCGCGCTCGCCATGTCCGAGCCCGGCGCGGGATCGGATGTCGTCTCGATGCAGCTGCGCGCGGAGAAGCGCGGCGGCACGTACGTGCTCACCGGCCGCAAGATGTGGATCACGAACGGCCCGGATGCGGACGTCCTCGTCGTCTACGCGAAGACGGACCCGACCGCCGGCTCGCGCGGCATCACCGCGTTCATCATCGAACGCGGCTTCCCGGGATTCTCGACCGCGCAGAAGCTCGACAAGCTCGGCATGCGCGGCTCGAGCACCTGCGAGCTCGTGTTCGAGGAGTGCGAAGTACCCGCCGCCAACGTCCTTGGACGCGAGAACGAAGGCGTGCGCGTCTTGATGAGCGGCTTGGATTACGAGCGCGTCGTCCTTGCGGGCGGTCCGCTGGGGCTCATGGCCGCCGCGCTCGATCTGGTGCTGCCGTACGTGCACGAGCGCAGGCAATTCGAGCAGCCCATCGGCACCTTCCAGCTCATGCAGGCCAAGATCGCCGACATGTACACGGACCTGAGTGCGAGCCGCGCGTACGTGTACTCCGTCGCACGAGCTTGCGACGAGAAGCGCGTTACGCGCCGGGATGCCGCTGCCTGTATTCTCTTCGCGGCTGGGCGCGCGACGCAGGTCGCGCTCGAAGCGATTCAGGCGCTCGGCGGTAACGGCTACATCAACGAGTTTCCGGCCGGCCGCATTCTGCGCGACGCGAAGCTGTACGAGATCGGCGCCGGCACGCAGGAAATCCGGCGCATCCTCATCGGACGGGAGCTGTTCGAAGCGACGAGCTGAAAGCAACGCACGCGATGAGCATCGAGTTCGAGCAGATCCGCACGGAGCCGGCCTACCGCAAGGTGGCGGCGGCGCTCATGGAGCGCATCCTCGATCGCACGCTCCGCGACGGCGACCGGCTGCCCTCCGAGACCGAGCTCGCGCGCCAGTTCGGCGTGAACCGCTCGACGGTGCGCGAGGCGGTGCGCGAGCTCGAAAGCAACGGGCTCGTCGCGCGGCGCAAGGGGTCGAAGCTGCTCGTCGTGACGCGGCCGCAGGCGGATCGGGTCGCCGCCCGCGTGGGGCACGCGCTCGTCATGCACGACGTCACGTACCACGACGTGTGGGAAGCGCTGACCGTTCTCGAGCCGCCTATCGCCGAGATGGCCGCGCGCAAGCGCACCGAGGCCGATCTCGCGCAGATCAGCGGCGCCGCCGGAAACTTCGCGACCGACAATGCGGAGACGGCGCGCGCTGCCTTCCATGCTGCCGAGTTCTTTCGGATCGTGGGGGCCGCGACTCACAATCGCATTCTGATGCTCGCTCAGGAGCCGCTGCTGCAGCTCCTCGATGCGTCGCTCCAGCGAATGCTCGACAAGGTGCCGCAGTCCCGCGCGCGCATCACGGCGGCTCAGCGACGCATTACCGACGCCATCCGCGAACGCGACGTCGAGACGGCCCGCGCGTGGATGACCCGTCACATTCGCGACTTCCGCAAGGGCTACGAGCTGGCAGGGATCGACCTGAACGGCCGCGTGGACGACTGAATCATTGCGCCGCCCAGCGCAGGCAGGTACGCGTTGCGCCGGCGAGCCCAGGCGGGTTTTGCGGGCCAGCGTGTAGGCGGGTTTGCGTTGCGTCGGCGAGCTGCATGCGGATTTGCGTTGCGCCAGCCTACAGGCGCCTTTGCGTTTCGCCGGCCAGCGTGCAAGCTGGTTTGCGAGTGCGGTGCCGCCCGCGGCCCTACACCGCGACCGCGACGGTTCGGCTCAGCGGACGCTCGCCGGCGAGTTGCGCGCCTCCTTCGGCTTCTCGCCGCGCAGGACGCGCACGACCTCCTCGCTCGCCCATTGCCGCAGCTCACGCAACGACGCATCCGACGTGAACGCGATGTGCGGCGTCAGCAGGACGTTCGGCAGCGCGAGCAGCTCCGGCGGCACGTTCGGCTCGTCCTCCAGCACATCGAGCGCGGCGCCGCCGATGTGTCCGGAACGCAGCGCCTCGATGAGCGCGCTCGTGTCGATCACCGCGCCGCGACTCACATTGATGAGGAACGCGCCGCGCTTCATCGACGCCAGGCGCTCGCGGTTCAGCAGGTGCTTCGTTTCGGGCGTCAGCGGAATGTGCACGATGACGGCATCCGACTGCTTCAGCAGCTCATCGAGGCCGACGAACTCGACATCGCGCACGTCCGCACTCGGCGTGCGCGTGTACGCGAGCACGCGCGCGCCGAACCCGTTGAGCTTCTGCGCGGTACTCCGTCCGATGCGCCCGAACCCGAGAATCCCGACCGTCAACGTGCGCATACGACGCAGCCGCGCCGTCGAGGGCTCCCAGCGGCCGGCGCGAATCTCGCGATCGAAATGCATGAGCCCGCGCGTGAACGTCAGCAGCATCCCGACCGAGTGGTCGGACACTTCTTCGAAGCAATAGTCGGGCACGTTGGTCACCCAGATGCCGCGCGCGGTCGCCTCGTCCACGGCGATGTTGTCGAGGCCTACACCGAGCCGCGCCACGATGCGCAAACCCGGGCTCGAGCGGATGGCTTGGGCGCTCACTCGAGCCCAGTTCGTGAGAATGCCCACCGGCCGGTGCTTCTCGACCAAGGCCTCGATCTCGGCGGCAGGCGCCGGCGCCGCGGGCCCCGCTGCGAGCTCGAAGCCCGCGCCTTCGATGACCGCGCGCTCGATCTCGAGATCGGGCCAGGCATAGTCCGTGATCAACACCGTGCTCATTCGATGCGCCTTTGCGATACTGCGAAACGTGTTGGGACAATGATAGACGCCGGAACGCTGCCGTGACTTTCGAATGCGTGTCGCGACCCACTTGCCCGTTCTGTGGTGCGGAGTGGGACGATGAGATGATCGCGCTCATGGACCTCGCGCTCGGAGCGGGCTGCGCCTGTTGCAATCCGTTCACGAGCCCGAGCGAGCTGCCCGACATCGTCTGCCACGCGTGCAGGAAAGTTCTCTACACCGCGCAGCAGCCTGCGGCCGAAGAAACGGCGGTTCCCGAGAGCGTCGAGCCACTCGACCTGACGCCCGATCCCTAGTTGATGCGATCCCTTGTTTGATGCGCTCTCGGGCTGGGTCCGCGGCCCAACGCAGGAGCCGCGACCAAACGCGCCAGGGTGCGCGGTCGGGCGCGGCAAGCACGGCGTCGAGCGCGGGCGAATCAGCCGCGGATGCCGCTCGCCGTGAGGATCTCCGGAATTCGATGCTCCCAACCGAGCGCCATGATGTGCACGCCGGCGCACAGCTTGCGGATCTCGCGCACCAACCGCGCCGCGATGTCGATGCCCACGGCTGCCTCCCCGTCCGGGCCGGCGCGCTCGAGCTCTTCGATCATCGCCGGCGGCACGCGCACGCCCGGCAGGTTGGCATTCAGCCAGCCGGCCATCTTCGCGGACTTCAGCGGAATCACCCCGGCGAGCAGCGCAACGTCACCGAGCTCGACGGCATCGAGATACCGCCGCAGCACGTCGATGTCGTAGATCGGCTGGGTCTGCAGGAACTGCGCGCCCGCCTCGATTTTGCGACGGACGCCTTCGGTCTCGTACGCGAGGTCCGCCGCACCGGGGTTCGCCGTCGCGCCGAGAAACAGGTGCGGCGCGCCCTTCAGCTCGTTGCCCATCATGTCGCGGCCGGCGCGCAGCGAGCGCGCCACACCGAGCATCTCGAGCGTGTTGAGATCGAAGACGCCTTTGCAGTCGGGATGGTCGCCGTTCTTCGGGTTGTCGCCCGTCATGAAGAGAAAGTTCCCGATGCCGAGCAGTGCCGCGCCGAGCAGATCCGCCTGGATGCCGATGCGATTGCGGTCGCGCGCGGTGATCTGGACGATGGGATCGAGACCGCGATCGATCAGCAGGTGCGCCACCGATTTCGGCTCGACGGCCATGCGCGCGCGCGGCGACTCCGTGAGGTTGACGGCGTCGACCCAGCCGCGCAGCGCGTCCGCCTTGGCGAACAGCTCGGACAGGTCGATACCCTTCGGCGGTGTGAGCTCCGTCGTGACGACGAATTTGCCGGCGCGGATCTGCGTTTCGAGTGGGGTCATCGTTCACCTGATTTCGGAGGCATTGTGCCATGATGACCGCACGCACGGAGTCGCACGCATGATTCTTCTCACTCGCCGCGCGGCGCTGACGAGCACGCTGGCGTTCGCGCTGGCCCCGAAGACCTTCGCGGGGTCGCATCCCGTTGCCCTCACGACGTTCGGCAAGGTGCGCGGCTATCGCGACGGGGACACTTATGTCTTCAAGGGCATCCGCTACGGTGCGGACACGGCGTCAACGCGCTTCATGCCGCCGCGGCCCCCGACGCCGTGGCGCGACGTACGCGACGCTTTCGACTACGGCCTGGCCTCGCCGCAGACCGGCCACGACGAGCGGATGAGCGAGGACTGCCTCTTCTTGAATGTGTGGACGCCGAGCCTGCTCGCGACGCGTCCCGAAGAGCGCCGTCCCGTGATGGTGTACATCCACGGCGGCGCGTACTCCCACGGCTCGGGATCGAGCCCGCTGTACGACGGCTCGCGGCTCTCCCGTCGCGGCAACGTCGTCGTCGTCACCCTGAACCACCGGCTCGCCGCGTTCGGCTATCTCTATCTCGCGCGCCTCGGCGGCCCGGCGCTCGCCGACTCGGGGAACTCGGGCATGCTCGACCTGATCCTGGCGCTGCGCTGGGTCCGGGACAACATCGCCGCGTTCGGCGGCGATCCGGGCAAGGTGATGCTGTTCGGCCAGTCCGGCGGCGGCGCGAAGATCGCGACTCTCATGGCGATACCCGCCGCGCACGGCTTGTTCCACCGAGCCGCGACGATGAGCGGCCAGCAGCTCACCGCAAGCGGGCCGCTGAATGCGACCGCCCGCGCGCGCGTCTTCCTCGACGCGCTGAAAGTGCCGCTCGCACGGGTTGACGACGTGCGCACGCTGCCCCTCGACCGGCTCCTCGCTGCGCACGAGGCGGTGGACCCGATCATCGGCAAAGGCTCCCTCTACTTCGGGCCCGTGCTCGACGATCGCACGCTCGAGCGTCATCCGTTCTATCCCGATGCACCGCCGCTCTCTGCGGGCATCCCGATGATGATCGGTAACACGCACGATGAGACGCGCAGCCTCATCGGCCGCGCCGATCCCTCGACCTTCGCTCTGACCTGGGAGCAGCTGCCCGCGCGCTTGCTGCCGGAAATGCGCGTCGACATCAATCCGGAGCGCGTCATCGCCGAGTACCGCCGCCTTTACCCGCAGTACTCGCCATCCGATGTCTTCTTCTCCGCGACGACGGCTTCGCGGTCGTGGCGCGCGGCCATCGTCGAAGCGGAATTGCGCGCCGCGCAGGGCGCGCCGGCCTATGCGTACCAGCTCGACTGGAAGTCGCCGCAGGACGGCGGCAAATGGGGCGCGCCGCACACGCTCGATATCCCGCTCGTATTCGGCACGCTCGATGCGCCCGGCTCGATCACCGGCACGGGTGAGAGTGCGCAAAAGATGTCCGCGCAGATGGCGGACGCGTTCATCGCCTTCGCGCGCACCGGCAACCCGAACACGCCATCGATACCGACGTGGCTTCCCTACACGCTGCCGCGACGGGCGACGATGGTCTTCAACGTGCCCTCGCAGCTCGTCGACGATCCGCGCGGCGCAGAGCGGCGGTTATTTGCCACCGTGCCCTTCATTCAACAAGGCACCTAGCTCCGCGATCGCACCGACGATGTGATAGAAGCTGCTCGCCGGGGCGGGTTCTTCGATGAACTGCCCGTCGGGCATCAGCCGGTCGTGCCAACTGCCGCGCGTTGGCGTTTGGAGATAGCGCCACAGGGAAGCTGCCGCGTCTGCAGCGCTGATCCAGTACTGCGCTTCGCCGGTCGCGCGCGCCGCGAGCGCTGCGGCTTTGATGCGCTCGGTCTGCGGCCAGAGGCGCGCGGAAGCATCGTGCACCGAGAAGTCGTCGAGCAGCGCATTGATGGCTACGCCTGCATGCACGCCGTGACGCTCGCCCAGATCGATCAACCGAAACGCCGCGTCGCGCGCATCAGCGCGGTGCGCGCCGGCCCACCGCAGCAGCAGCCATGCCCACTCGAAGTGATGACCAGGCTCGAGCACGCGGCCTGGAATGCCGGGCAGCGGGTCCCACGTCGGCGTGAAATGCTCGCGCACAGCGCCCGTGGTCGAGTCGATGAAGCGTGTGAGAGCAAGCTCGCCGATTTCGTCGGCGAGCGCGAGCCATTCAGGGTCGCCATCCGCTTCGTATGACGCGAGGCTCGCCTCGAGCAAGTGCATGTGCGCGTTGGAAGACAGCGGGGGCAGCGGCGGCTGCGCGGCCGACTCGAAGCCCGGACCTTCGCGCTTGAAATAGCAGCGCAACAGCGCACGCAGTGCGCGAGCGGCATCGGCAACCTCCGCGCGGGCCGCGGCGCCGAACACTTTTTGGCTCTCAGCGAATCCGAGCAGCACGAACGCCTGGTCGTAGAGCAGTGCGCGATCGTCGAGCACCGCGCCGTCCGGCGCGACGAGGCCGCGGTACAAGCCGTCGTCACGTCGATAGCGCATGCGCAGGGCGTCGAGTCCGAGCCGCACCATGGCCTCAACGTCGCCCCGCCATCCCAACCGCGACGCTTGCGAGAATGCGGCAATCTGTCGCGGCTGAACCCGCACGCGCCGAGGCGCAGCGACGACCCGACTGCCCTCGAGCATCTCTTCGAATCCGCCGCGAATGGAATCGACGCCGCACGTCGACCAAAGCGGGCAGGCGTCTTCGAGCAGCCAGCGCAAGAGTTGCCGATACGAATCCGCGACTCGCGCCTGCGCGCTCCGCAAGGTCATGCGCATCCCTCGCTGATCGGGCTCGCGCGCACCCGCCGCTCATGCAGCTCATGCGCATCGCTCACTTATGCGGCTCCCGCCGTCTTCATCAACGCGAATCTCGTCGGCAGGAGGCGATGACTGAACGGCAGGATCGCGGCTCCCACCGCCGGCGCATCCTCCGACGTCGCCGCCCGCGCAACCGGTGCGATCGCCGGAAAGCACTGCGCATGGGCCTGCAAGCGTCGATTCAGCAGCTCGGCGAGGCGATCGACCAGCGGCCCCGGCAGCCGACCGCCGATGAGCACGGCCTCGGGATTGATCAGGCAATTCACCGCGATCAGGGTATCGAGCAGCGTCTCGGCCGAGATCTCGATCCACGCGTCGACGATCGCGGAGGCCTGCGCATCGAGTCGTGTCAGCTCGCGCGGCGAGGACACGCGACAGCCCCGCGCCGCGAGCCGGCTATAGAGCGCGGAAAGCGATACGATCTTCTGCAGTTGCCGCGTGCTGCCGCTCTCATCCCGGCCCGGCAACCAACCGAGCTCGCCGCTGCGCCCGTTCGCGCCGCGAAAATACTGCCCGTCGACGACCAGTCCGCCACCGAGCGCCGCGGTGATCAGCACGTAGAAGAAGCTCTGATAGCGCTGCCCGAGGCCGAAGTGCATCTCCCCCATGGCGGCCGCGGCGGCATCGTTCTCGATGAACACCGGCACCGGGAGGATGTCCGCGAGCAGCTCGTGCACGGACACCGAACCCCACGCGGCGTATTCCGCGGGCTGCTCCGGCAAGTCCGCGCGCTGAATGTCATCGGGGAACGCGACGCCGATGCCGAGCAGCCGGTCCGCGCGCACCTTCCCCATTTGCAGCAGCGGCCCGACGGAGCGGCGCACGAGCCGCTCGACCGCGGCCGGCAACGGGAAGGCGGTCTCGCGCGAGCACTGCGCGCGCACCTGTCCATCGAAGCCGAGCACGACGAGCGAGATGTGATCGCGGTCGATGTTGATGCCGATCGAGAAGCGGCCGTCGGGATTGATGACGAGCCGCGTCGCCGGCTGTCCGCGCCCGCCCCGGCGGCGACCCGCCGCCATGATGAGGTTGTCGTTCATCAACCGCTTCGTGATGTTCGCGATCGCGGGCGGCGTGAGCCCGGTGATCTCCGCCAGATCGTTGCGCGTGATCGGGCCATTCACGCGAATGGCCTGCAACGTGACGCGCTGGTTGTGATCGCCGGCGCGCTCGAGGTTCGTGCCCGAGAGCTGCGGACCCTGCCGCCGGACCGAATCCCGCGCGCTCGAGAGTGCGCCGGCCTTCGCGGCTTCTGTGCGGCGCGTGCCCCCTCGCTCAGTCACCGCGCGATCCGACCGCGTCCAAGGCGAGCGCGAGCGCGCCGAGTGGACCCGCCTGGGTTCCGAGCCCCGGTGCAGTGACGTACCGGCTCAATCCCGCGGCCACCTCGTCGGCCTCGACGTAACGATTGAGGCTGCGCCGCAGCTCCTCGCGCACGCGTTCGAACAGGTGCGATTGGGCCGTCATCACACCGCCGCCGAGCAGGATTCGCTCCGGTGCAGTGGTGAGCACCATCGCATGCAGAAGCTGACCGAGCGTGTGCGCCACGTACGGCCAGACCGCGTGATCCGCGCCGAGCCGATCGGCGCTCGTTCCAGCGCGCGCTTCGATCGCGGGCCCGCTTGCGAGCCCTTCGACGCAGTCGCCGTGAAACGCGCAGATGCCCGGCCAGACGTCGCCGGCTTTGCGCACGATGCGGATGTGCCCCATCTCGGTGTGATTGCAGCCGAGCACCGGCGCGCCGTTCACGATGAGCCCGACGCCGATGCCCGTCCCCACGGTGACGTAGGCGAAATTGCGCAAGCCCCGCGCAGCGCCCCAGCGGCCCTCGGCGAGCGCCGCGCCGTTCACGTCGGTGTCGAAGCCGACGGGCACGCCGAACCGATCCGCGAAGCGGTTCACGATGTCCGTGTGGCTCCACCCTGGCTTCGTCGTCGCAACGATCGAGCCGTACGCCGGCTGCTCTTTGCGCAGCGCCAGCGGACCGAATGAGGCAACGCCGAGCGCGGCGATCACGCCGTGCTGGGCCACCCAGTTCCCGAGCACGCTTTCGATGCGCGCAAGCGTCGTGGCCGGATCGGTGGTCGCGAGCCGTTCCTGAGCGCGAACGTCATCCGGGCCGGTGCCCAGGACGCACACGCATTTCGTTCCACCCAGCTCGACCCCCGCAACGAGCCTTGGGGATGCGGTCACCGCGCGACCCTACGCGGGCTGCTCGCGATGTCCGGTTGTGCCGGCGAATGGAAGAAGCTGTCGTGGCTCGGCGATGCCGCCACCTCGCGTCCGATCCGCGCGCGAATTTCGTTCATGAATGCCTTGACCTGCTCGAAGTTCGCCCTGTCGACCAGCGGATTGTAGTCCCGCGGACGCACGTCGAGGCCATCCAGCACGAAAAACCAGCTGAGATCGGAGAAGAGCTCGTAGCGCTGCTGGAAGATGCGGCCGGTGCGTCGATACAGCTCGACGCGAGCGGCCAGCGTGTCGGGGATGGGCATGGTCCTGCAGTACTGCCAGAGTGGCGCATCGGTCCGCTCGGTCGCCCAGTAGTGCAGCACGATGAAATCACGCACCCGCTCGAATTCCTCGATGATCTGCGTGTTGTAGTGCTCGATGTTCACCGGGTCGAAGGAGGCATCCGGGAAGTGATCGAGCAGGCAGTAGAGGCCGCTCGCAACGAGGTGGATGCTCGTCGACTCGAGCGGCTCGAGGAAGCCGGACGCGAGCCCGAGGGCCACACAATTGCCGTTCCAGAACTTGCGGCGCCGGCCCGTGGCGAAGCGCAGGAAGCGTGGCTCGGCGAGCGGCTCCTGACCGAGCGCATAGAGCAAGTCCTCCAGCGCGGCGTCATCGCCGCTGTAGGAGCTGCAGTAAACGTACCCATTGCCGACGCGATGCTGGAGCGGAATGCGCCAGTGCCAACCCGCAGCGCGTGCGGTCGAGAGCGTGTACGGCGCGCGTGGCCCGCGGATCGGCGTCGGAACGGCGACCGCGCGGTCGCACGGGAGCCAGTGCGTCCAGCTCTCGTACCCGGTGTGCAGCGATTCTTCGATCAGGAGGCCGCGGAAGCCGCTGCAGTCGATGTACAAATCGGCACGCAGCCGCTCGCCGCCATCGAAGATCAGCTCGTCGATGAGCCCGTCTGCGCGACGCGTCGCACCGATGACCTTGCGCTCGAGGCGCCGCACGCCGAGATGCTCCGCATAGCGCCGCAGGTAGCGCGCGACGAGGCTCGCGTCAAAATGCAGCGCGTAGCGCAAGTCCCGCGCGATGCCGAGCGTGTTGGTCGGGAAGATGAACTTGTGCGCCTTCGCGAGCGCGGTCTCGAGACTGAAGGATTCCACCGCGAGCTCGAGGCCCTGCGCGCGCCCCTTCTGCCAGTAGTGATAGAACGGCAGCCGGTTGAGCGGGGCACCAAACAACCCGAACGGATGCCAGTACTCGTGACCGGGCCGCAGCCAGTCGCGAAAGCAGATGCCGAGCTTGTACGTCGCCTGCGTCTGCTGGACGAAGTCGTTCTGATCGATGCCGAGGAAGCGCAGGAAGTCGATGATCGGCGGGATCGTCGCCTCGCCGACGCCGACCGTGCCGATCTCGGTCGACTCGATGAGCTCGATGGTGCACGCCGGTCCGAGCATGCGCGCGAGCGCGCTCGCCGCCATCCAGCCCGCCGTGCCGCCGCCGACGATGGCGATGCGCCGAATACGCCCGCCCGCCACGCCGGTTGTCGTCGCGTCCGTCATGAGAACCCCACGAGAAAACGTGCCGAGGCGACCGTGCAGTCGCCCCGGCACACACGCTGTCCGCCTACATCTTCAGCTTGAAGCCGAAGAAGTAGCGCCGTCCGGTATCCGAGTACGTGAACGGCATGTTCTCGAATTGCAGGTAGGTGTGCTGCTTCTCGTTGGTCAGGTTCACGACCGAGGCGACGACACCGAGCTGGGAGCTGAAGTCGTAGCCGATCTGGCCGTCGAGCTGGCCGTAGGGCGCGGCATACACGCCGTACACCGTGTTCTCGCCGTTCTGATCCTTGAACGCGAACGTCGAGCCGACCAGCGAGCTGTTCAACGCCCTGCTCCGCCACGCATACGCCATGCGCGCGGAGAAGCCGAAGCGCTCGAAATACACCGTGGCGTTGAACGAGTTCTTCGAGACGCCCGGGATCGGCAGATCGGTGTCGAACGAGGTGTCCTGATCGGACTTCGATTCCGAGCGCGTGTAGTTCGCCGAGATGCCGAAGCCGTTGGCGAACGAGTACAGGCCGCTGATCTCGGCGCCGTAGATCTTGCCGTTGCCGCCGTTGATCGGCGTCGTCACGTTGCCGATGGTGCCGCCGAAGTCGTCGTTCACCAACGTCGGAATGTTCGCGATCGTCACGAAATTGCCGACCTTCTTGTAGAAGGCGCCGGCGCTCAGGATGGCGTTGCTTGCGAAGTAATCCTCCCACGAGAGATTGAACTGCGTGGCCCGGAAGGGATCGAGCTCCGGGTTGCCCGAGCTGCCGTTGCTGAACTGGAAGCGCGCCTGTCCGTTCGGCCCGTCGGCGCCGCGCGTGAAGCCGAACGCGTTGCCGAGGCCGAGCTGCATGAGGTTCTGCGGCGCCATCACCTTGGCGGCGCCGAAGCGCAGCTTCTGCGAATCCGTCAGATCGTAGACGGCGTTGAGCGAGGGCAGGACGTCCGTGTAGCTGCGATCGTGCGACGCCGGCGCGTTGTTCGAGTTCACGCCGTTCCACGACGCCGTGCCGAAGAACGTGGTCGGGTTCGTGGTGTTGGCGTTGTCGATGGTGAGCTCGGTGCGCACGACGCGCACGCCGAGGTTCAAGTGATACGCATCGGCACTGTCGCCGAGGTCGCCCATGACGTAGGCGGAAGTCGTCTTCTCTTCGACGGCGAACGAGCTCAGCGTGTCGACGAAGAAGGCTTCCGTGTTGTTCGGCACGCCGGCCTGGGTCCAGACGGTGTTGAGATACGTCTTCGGGTCCTTCATGCCGCCGACGTTCGGGTCCTTCACGGCAATCCGGCCGACCGCGAAGCTGTCGAAGTACTTCACGAGATCCGGATTCGACTTGCCGGGGCTCCCCGGCGCCGGCGTGCCCGCGATCGAGAATGGAATGGCGGCGTAGCCGGGGTCCGAGAAGTAGATGCCCGTGCCGCTCTGCCCGGGCGCGATACAGCAGTTGCCGGCTGCGGTGCCCGCTCCGACGCCGCCGGTGCCGGCGGTGGCACCGTCGATGAGATAGCGGCCGAACGTCTGATCGACGTCGCGCTTCGCGTAGCGCAAGCCGCCGGTGAACGCGACTCGCTCGCTCGCGGCGAACTTGAGGTTGCCCTTGATCGCCTGATTCTTCTCGTCGGTGAAGTTGGCCCACGCCCAGTTCGACTTGAACGTCGTGTATGCCGGGTTCGACAGGATGTCGGTGAAGCCGAACGAGTCCGGATAGCTCGCCGACGGCAATCCGCTGGTGCCGCCATTGCTCCACTTGAACTGGTAGCCGTGACCGTCCGTGCAGGTAGTGCCGCCGTTGTTGCAGCCGGGAGCGCCCGGTGATGTGACGCCCGACCCTGCTGGAGACGAGTAGTTGTAGGCCCCGTGCTCCACGTCCGCAGCCGACGCCTGCAGGTCCGACTTCGCCTTCGCATACGACAAGGCGACATCCCCGCTCCACGGCCCGTCGCCGACGAAATCGGTGCTGAGCTGGAACGTGTTCGAATGCGCGTGCATGTCCTGGTAGATGGTGGACGTCTCCGCGCCGTTCGCCATGAAGGTCGCGAATTCCACCACGCCGTTGGCGTCGATCGAGAACGGCTGCGTCGGATCGATGCCGTTGATCGGCTGGCCGGGCAGCGAGCCCTGCCCGTTGAACCAGACCTTGTTCGAGAACGTGAAGCTCTCGTCCTGTTCGTTCACGTAGAAGTAGTCGAACTTGGTAGTGGCGAAATCCGCCCAGCGCTTCTCGAGGCCGAACGTCGCACCCTTCGTTTTCACCTGCTGCAGGATGTCGCTGAAGTACCCGAGCTGCGGGACGATGTAGAACTGCCCGCCCGGCAGCGTGGTCAACGTCGTCGGATCGGAGGGCCCGGTGTACGAGCCGACCTGCGCGGAGTTGGTGATGAGCCACTGGCTGCGGTTCTGATCCTGGAACTGCTTGTCGCGCAGCTTCTGATCGTCGTACGAGAGACCCGCCGTGATGGCGAAATCGTCGTCGAACTTGTAGCCGCCGACGAGCGTCGCGTTCGGCGTGACACCGCCCTCCGCGTCCGTCGCCTTCGTGCCGCGCACGTTGGCCGCAAGATTGAGGCCGTCTTTCTGCGCGAGCGCGGAGCGCGTGCGCAGGTTGATGATGCCGCCGAGGCCGCCCTCGCGATCCGCGGCCGTCGGGTTCTTGATGACGTCGATGCCGCCGATCTCTTCGCTCGGGATGCCTTCGAGCGACGAGTACTGCACGTTGCCGCCGTTGCCGCCGCCGGAGGCCTCACCGGAGACGTAGAACTCGCGGCCCGTGAGGAAGACCTCGCCGTTCAGCGTGATGAGATTGTTGGCGAGGCCGTCGATCAGCACCTGTGTGCCCTTGCCGCCGGCGCGATTGATCTGGATGCCCGGCAGGCGCTGCAGCGACTCGGCGACGTTCTGATCGGGCATCTTGCCGATGTCTTCCGGCACGATGGATTCGATCGGCTGGTTCGACTGGCGCTTGCGGTTCAGCGCGCTCTCGAGGGAGGCGCGGAAGCTCGTGACCACGACTTCCTGGAGCGGCGCTTCGGACGTTTTCGCGCTGTCTCCTTCGGCCGCCTGCGCGGCGGGCAACCCGAAGGCCAGCATGTCCAGCGATACGGCGGTCATCAACGCGGCGCGCGCGGCACGCCGCGAGCGCTTCACTCTCCGATGGGACATGACTCGTTTTCCCCCTAGTTCGAGACGGTGACGGCAGTGCCTCGCGGCGTTATCGGTCTCGTATGACCATCGCTGTCATTTCAGGTCGAAACACGATCGACGGTGAAAATCCTCTGGCGACAGCGTAATCTCACACGACCGACAAAACTGATGGGCGCCCCTGAAACGTGGACTCTTCGACCTTCGCCACGCTCACGCAACTCCGTTTCGGGCGCGTCCTTCGCTTCGACGTCGCGGCAATCTATGCCCGCGTCGGAAGCGTGTCAACGGATACCTAAAACGACTTTCACAATTCAGGGTGTGCGCATGAAGCTAGAAAACGAGGCATTTCCGCGCGGATGGTGTGATGGCGTCGGCGCGGGGCCAAGCGCCGCGAGCGCGCTCGAACGCGCGTGCAAGCACTTGCCTGGCTTCGAATTTGATGCGGCGTCGATGCGCGCACACAACAGATTTGCACGCTCCGGCAGGCCCCTGGCGCAGGGACCACACGCTGTGCCGGGTGGACGAAACGCCGCGCTCGAGGGCGGTCTATCGAAGCTTCTCGCTGCGCGTAAGGCCTCCGCTGTGGGATTTTTTGTCCTCCTGGTGACAGCGATGACATGTCCCGCGGGGGCAGCGGACAGCGCCGAGGAGGCGCCCAGCAGCGTCCATCCGCAGATCTGGCCGACGCCGAAATGGCCTTTTCCCACCGACGCCGCGCTCGAAGCGCGCGTGCAAGCCATCCTGAAAACGCTCACTCTCGAGGAGAAAGTCGGTCAGGTCGTGCAAGCGGACATCGCGAGCGTCACTGCTGACGATGTGCGCAAATATCACCTCGGCTCGGTTCTGAACGGCGGCAACTCGGGGCCGGGTGGCGACGATCTCGCACCCGCGCGCAAGTGGCTCGCACTCGCGGATGAGCTCTACGCGGCCTCGGTGGACAAGAGCGGCGGACGCGCCGGCATTCCCATCATCTGGGGCACGGATGCGATTCACGGCCACAGCAACATCATCGGCGCCACCCTCTTCCCGCAGAACGTCGGTTTGGGTGCGATGCGCGATCCCGCGCTCATGGCGAAGATCGCCGCGGCCACTGCAGTTGAAGTTCGCACGACCGGAATGGAGTGGACGTTTGCGCCGACCGTCGCAGTCCCGCAGGATACCCGTTGGGGACGCTCGTACGAGGGCTACTCAGAAGACCCGGCGATCGTCGCGTCCTATACGGGCGTATTCGTTCGCGGCTTGCAGGGCGATCCGCACTCGCCCGACTTCCTGCACTCGCCGCACGTGCTCGCGACCACGAAGCACTTCCTCGCAGACGGCGGGACGGACCAGGGCCACGATCAGGGCGACGCGCGCATTCCAGAAACGGCGCTGCGCGACATCCACGCCGCCGGCTATCCGCCTGCGCTGGACGCCGGCGTGCAGGCCGTGATGGCGTCGTTCTCGAGCTGGAACGGCGTGAAGATCACCGCGCATCGCGGGCTGCTCACGGACGTTCTCAAGGACCACATGCGCTTCGGCGGCTTCATCGTCAGCGACTGGAATGCGCACGGGCAGATTCCGGGCTGTACGACGACGAATTGTCCGCAAGCGATCAACGCCGGTCTCGACATGTACATGGCGCCGGACAGCTGGCGCGGTTTGTACGACAGCCTGCTCCAGCAGGCACGCAGCGGCGTTGTGCCGCTAGCGCGGCTGGACGATGCCGTCACACGCATCCTGCGCGTGAAGGTTCGGATGGGTCTCTTCGAAGCGGGCCCGCCGTCGAAGCGCCCGCTCGGAGGCCGCTTCGATCTGCTCGGCTCGCCGGAGCATCGCGCGCTTGCTCGCACGGCGGTGCGCGAGTCGCTCGTGCTGCTCAAGAATCAAGGCGGTCTGCTGCCGCTGAAGCCGCGCCAGAAGGTCCTCGTCGCGGGGGACGGTGCGGACAACATCGCCAAGCAGTGCGGCGGCTGGACGCTCACGTGGCAAGGCGCGGGTCTGCCGAACTCGCTGTTCCCGGGCGCCACGTCGATCTGGCAGGGCCTGCGCGCAGCGATCACGTCCGCAGGCGGCGAAGCGGAGCTCGCCGTCGACGGCAAATATCGAACGCGCCCCGACGTGGCGATCGTCGTCTTCGGCGAGAACCCCTACGCGGAATTCCAAGGCGACCTCACGTACCTGCAGCTGCGTGAGGGGAACGACGCGCACCTCGAGATCATGCGGCGCCTGCGGGCCGAGAAGATTCCGGTCGTGGCGGTGTTCCTTTCGGGCCGACCGTTGTGGATGAATCGCGAGCTCAACGCGAGCGATGCCTTCGTCACCGCGTGGCTCCCCGGCTCGGAAGGCGCGGGCATTGCGGACGTTCTGCTCCGCAAGCCGAACGGATCGGTTGCGTACAACTTCAGAGGACAGCTTTCGTTCTCGTGGCCGCGCACCGCGGTCTACGACCCGCACAAGAGCGGCCAGCCCGGCTACAACCCGCTCTTCCCTCTCGGCTACGGCCTGCGGTACGGCGACAAAGGGGATTTGCCGACGCTGCCCGAAGAATCCGGCGCCGATGGCGCGGCCGAGCAGAACGGCGTGCTGTTCTCGAATGGCAAGCTCGGCTCGGCATGGCGTCTTTCGTACACGGACGAACAGGGCGGCGTGCAGCCGATCAGCCTCGTGCCCTCCACGGTTGCGTCCGGGCGGGTGCGCGTGACGCGCATCGATCGGAACGCGCAGGAAGACACGCTGCGCTTCGAGTGGCTCGGCGTCGGCGTGGCGGGTGTGGAGCTCGATAGCCGCCAGCCGTTCGATTTCTCGCGCGAGACCAACGGCGATGTGTCGCTCGTGCTCGACATGCGCGTCGACAAGCCGCCGACCGCGCAGGTGGATGTCGGCATGGCCTGCGAGGAACCGCGCTGCGCCGGATCGGTGCGGCTCGACCCGGCCTTGTCGCGCGTGCCGGCGGGAAGCTGGCAGCGCGTGGCGATTCCGCTGAAATGCTTCGCGACCAGCGGCGCGGACATGCAGCGAATCACGACCGGCGTTTCGATGCGCACGGCCGGCGCGCTCGATGTTTCGATCAGTCGAGTGGCGCTCGGAACGGAGTCGGATCACGTCGTCGCCTGCGCGCATTGAGGGCATTTCGTTGCGGCTCGCGATCTTTCTAGCGCTGGCGCTGTCCGCGACGGCGCTCCGTGCCGAGACGAACTTCGGCCCTTACAACCTCACGTTCCTCGAAGGAAGTGTCGGACTCGAGCGGCCATTGAACGGCGAGGCGCTGCAGTCGCGCTGGTCGATGTCGGGGTGGGTCCGCGTGATGCGCGAGCGCACGGGCACGATCGTCGTCGCGACGGTCGGGGACTGCTCAGGTGCGTCGCCTCGATGCCTGCTTCTGCAAGATGGGCGGCCGGCTCTGGCCTTGCCGAATGGCGCGCGTCTCACAAGCACCGTGACGCTCCGACCGCAGACCTGGACGCCGATCGCGGCGACTTACGATGGCGCGACGGCGCGCCTCTACGTCGAGGGTCGCGAAGTGGCCGCTCGCGCGTACAGCGCAGCACGCGAAGCGCCGACCGGCGAATCGATCTTGCGACTTGCTCCGGCGGACGCGAGCCCAATGGCCGCGAACCATTTCGGCGGATCGCTCGCGCACTTCGAGCTGCACGCGGATGCCCTTAGCCCGAGCACTCTCCGCACGCTCGCCGACGCGCGACCCGACTTCGACCTCATCGTCTTCCACACGGTCGGCGCGGGTTGGCCGTGGCAGGTCAAAGCGTGGCGCGGGCTGCAGGAACCGCAGGATCCCTGGACGCTCCCGCAGACCAAGACGCCTCCGAGCAAACCCGTGCCGGTTCCGCCGCCCTCCAGGTCCGCGCTCGAGCGCGAGTCGAATGGGGATGTATGGACGCTCGCATCGTGGCGCTTGAGTGAAGCTCCGAAGGTCACGAATACAGGCGCAGAGATCTCGCGGCCGGGCTATCCCGACGATGGGTGGTATGTCGCCACGGTCCCCGGCACCGCGCTCACGACGCTCATCGATCGCGGCGTGTATCCCGACCCCGACTATGGGCTCAACAACCTCGCGATTCCCGAGCGACTCGCGCGGCAGGACTACTGGTATCGCACGCAATTCACGCTGCCGGCCGAGCTCGCCGGGCGCACGCTGACGCTGACGTTCAAGGGCATCAACTACAGTGCCGAGGTGTGGGCGAACGGCGAGCGCGTCGGCAGCATCGCGGGCGCGTTCACGCGTGGCGTCTTCGATGTCACGGCGCGGTTGAAGCCGGGGCAGCCGAACGCCGTCGCGGTGCGCGTTTCGCCTCCTCCGCATCCCGGCATTCCGCACGAGGAATCGATCAAGGCAGGCCCGGGCGAGAACGGCGGGTGGCTCGCCATCGACGGGCCGACGTTCGTCGCAAGCGAGGGCTGGGACTGGATTCCCGGCATCCGCGATCGCAACACGGGCCTGTGGCAGCCCGTCGAGTTGCGCGCGACCGGTGCTTTGAAGCTGCTCGACACTCACGTCGTCACAACGTTGCCGCTGCCGCGTACCGATCGCGCCGACATCGCGATCACCGTCCCCGTGGAGAACACGAGCGGCGCTCCCGCGCGGGCGCTGCTCGAAGCGCGGTTCGAAGGCGTCGCCGTCCGCAAATCTGCGACGCTGCCGCCGGGCCGCTCCGAGGTGAAGCTCGAACCGAGCGAATTTCCGCAGCTGCGCATCGCGCAGCCGAAACTCTGGTGGCCCAACGGGTACGGTCCGGCCAACTTGTACACGCTCACTGTGGCTGTTTCCGACGGCGATACCGTGTCGGATCGCGCGGAGCTGCGGTTCGGCATCCGCCAAATCACATACGAGCTTTCGCTGTTCGACCATGACGGTCGGCTACGCCGCGTCGAAGTCGACCCGACTGCCGGCAGCGCGCGCGGTGAGCGCCTCATCGATGTGCGCCACGAGGCCATCAAGAGAACGCCCAACGGCTGGGCCGAGTCGCTCACGCGGGCCGGCGAGACCTCGCCGGCGGTACACGCGGTGCCAACAGAGTCGCTGTCGCCGTACCTGGTGATTCGCGTCAACGGCGTTCCCATTGCCGCCCGCGGTGGCAACTGGGGCACGGACGATTCGCGCAAGCGTGTCTCGCGCGCACGGCTCGAGCCGTACTTCGAGCTGCACAAGGCCGCCAACCTCAACATCATCCGCAACTGGCTGGGCCAGAACACGGAGGACGTCTTCTACGATCTGGCCGACGAATACGGTCTGCTGGTACTCAACGACTTCTGGGAGTCGACGCAGGATTTCCAGCTGGAAGTGCAGGATCCGGCGCTGTTCCTCGCGAATGCGCGCGATGTGATCTCGCGCTATCGCAATCACCCCTCGATCGCAGTCTGGTTCGGCCGGAACGAAGGCGTGCCGCAGCCCATCCTCAACGAAGGGCTCGCGGATCTCGTGGCGGCGCTCGACGGCACGCGGTACTACACCGGCAGCTCGAACAGCGTGAACCTGCAAGGCAGCGGGCCGTACAACTATCGTCCACCGGAAGGCTACTTCACGACGCTCGCGCAAGGCTTCTCCGTGGAGGTCGGCACGCCATCGTTGTCGACGCTCGAAGCGCTCGAGGCGTCGATTCCGGCGGCGGATCGTTGGCCCCTGAGCGACACGGTCGCCTATCACGACTGGCATTACGGCGGGAACGGCGATGTTGCAACCTTCATGCAGACGCTGGCGGCGCAGCTCGGCCCGGCGGCGAGCCTCGCGGACTTCGAGCGCAAAGCGCAGCTGATGAACCTGGTGACGTATCGCGCGCTCTTCGAGGGTTTCAATGCGCATCTCTGGACGCGCAACAGCGGTCGCTTGCTCTGGATGACGCACCCCTCGTGGCCGAGCAACGCCTGGCAAATCTACAGCTCGGATTACGACACGCACGCGGCATACTACGGCGTGAAGAAGGCCTGCGAGCCCGTGCATGCGCAGATGAATCTGCCGGACTTCCGCCTGGCTGTGGTGAACACGACGCGCGAGCCGCGCGCCGGTCTCCTGCTTCGGGCGCGCGTCGTCTCGCTCGACAATCGCGTGCTGCAAGAGCGGAATGACAAGCTCACTGCGGCTGCGAACGCGGTGACCTCGCTTGCACCTCTCCAATTGAACGCGCTGCTCGAGAGCGAACGCGTGGTGCTCGTCGCTTTGACGCTCACGGATTCGCGCGGCGCCGTGATCTCGACGAACACGTACTGGCAGGCGCGGGACGACGCGAGTTATCGACGCTTGAACGAGCTGCCGCAGGAACGCCTCGCCCTGGCCGCGCGATTGACGAATCGCGCTCATGAGCGCGTGTTGACCGCAGAACTGGCGAACGACGGTCACTCGCCCGCGCTGGCCGCGAAGCTCACCCTGATCGATGACAAGGGCGAGCGCATCCTGCCCGCGTTCTACAGCGACAACTACATCACGCTACTGCCCGGCGAGCGCCGGCAAGTGGAGATTCGCTTTCCCACTTCGTTCGCGGGCGTGCCACGACTGGCGCTGCGAGGCTGGAACGTCGTGCCCGCAACCGTCACGGCTCAGAGTCTTCGCGTCACACGTTCAACGGCGCGGGCCACGCGTTCGACGATGTCGTCGACGTCGGCGCGCGTGATGACCAGTGGCGGCGCGAATCCGAGGATGTCCCCGTGAGGAAGCGCGCGCGCGATGACGCCTTCTTCGATGCACGCTGCAGCGAGTTGCTGACCGACGCGGCGGTCGGCGTCGAAGCGCTGCTTCGCGGCCGGGTCCTGAGCGAACTCGATCGCCGCCAGCAGCCCCACGCCGCGCACCTCGGCCACATGGGGCCGGCCTGTGAAGGTGTTCCGTAACCGCTCGAGGAAATACGCGCCGACCTCAGCCGCATTCTCGATGAGCCGCTCGCGCTCGATGATGTCGAGATTCGCCAGCGCCGCGGCCGCACCGATCGGATGCGCCGAAAACGTGTAGCCGTGCGCGAAGACGCCGAACGTATCGGTGCCCTGCTGCAAGACTTTCCAAACCTTGTCGCCGACGAGCACGCCCGAGAGCGGCTGATAGCCGCTGGTGAGGCCCTTGCCCACCGTGATGAGATCCGGCTCGATGCCGTAAAGATGCGACCCGAACGGTGCGCCGAGCCGGCCGAAGCCGCACACGACTTCATCAACGATGAGCAGGATGTCGTGCTTGCGCAGCACGCGCTGAATCTCTTCCCAGTATCCGGCCGGCGGCGGAATGATGCCGCCCGTGCCCATCACCGGCTCGCCGATGAACGCGCCGATCGTGTCCGCGCCTTCGAGCTCGATCACCCCTTCGAGCTTCTTCGCGCAGCTGCGGGAGAATTCGCGCTCGTCGATGCCGTCCTGCGCGTGCCAGTAGTAGTGCGGGGTCATGGTGTGCAGGATGGGCCCTTGCGGCAGATCGAACGCCCTGTGATGCGTCTCGAGGCCCGTGAGACTGCCGGCCATCACCGTGTTGCCGTGGTAGCCGCGCCAGCGCGAGATGATCTTCTTCTTGTCCGGTCGGCCGAGCACGTTGTTGTAGTACCAGACGATCTTCAGCTGCAGCTCGTTCGCGTCCGATCCCGAAAGGCCGAACTGGATGCGCTGCATGCCGCCCGGCGCCATCGCCAGCACGCGCCGGCCGAGCTCGATCGCCGGCTCGTTCGAGTAGCCGCGGAACGAGTGATAGAAACCGAGCTTCAGCGCCTGCTCGTGAATGGCGTCCGCGATCTCGCGGCGGCCATAACCGACGTGGTTGCAGTAGATGCCCGCGAACGCGTCGATGAGCTCGCGCCCATTGCGGTCGCGGATGCGAATACCCTCGCCGCCCGTGATGATGCGCGGCTCGCCCGCCTCGCCGGAGGCGAACTGGCGCAGCGGCGTGAAGGGATGGATCAGCGTCGCGCGGTCGATCCGTTGCAGCTCGGCGGTGGTCGGCGGAGTGGGCTTGGTGCTCATGCCGGCGAGTGTACCGGCCTGCCCGGTGATTTGAACGATGAGCCCCGGTTTCGCGGTTTGCGCCGGCTGCGCCGACGGTGCCTTGCCTCTGATCGTGACGTTCCACTTGCGACGGGAAACGAAAAACGATAGTTCTGCCGCCTGCTGGGATAAGGGGTATTCGTTCCATGATCGATCGCGTCGACGAGGCCATCCTCCGGCTGCTCGAAAACGACGGCCGACTCTCGTTCAACAGCATCGGACAGGAAATCGGTCTGTCGAAGACGCCGAGCTGGGCGCGCGTCAACGCGCTCGAGCGCGACAAGGTGATCACGGGCTACCGCGCGGAAATAGATCCCGCGCGTCTGGGGCTGCACCTGCACGCGTTCGTACAAGTGACCATCAACGCGGCGAAGCACGCCGAGTTCGAAGCCGCCGTGCAACGGCACGGTGCCGTGTTGGAGTGCTACACCACCGCGGGCGAGGCGGATTATCTCTTGCACGTGCTGGTGCCCGGCATCGCCGAGCTGGACGATCTGCTGCGCAAGGAAATCTCGCGCATGCCGGGCGTGCAGCGGGAAACGACTACGGTCGCGATGAAGACCATCAAGCGCCGCGGCTCGATCATGGATTGCGTCCGAACAGGAGTGCCGCCCAAGCGCTGACGCAGGCCGCCGTCCGGCGACAAGGCGATGTGACGCCGGCCCGCGTTGCCGCTGTTTGTTCAATTCGGTGCGCGACTCGCGACCCCGCTGCGCCCCCGCGCGGTCGTGCTTACGCGTTCGCCGACGTCGGCGCGTGTTCGGTCGGCGCGCGTTCGAGTCGGCGCTGACTGCCGGCAACGTCGGCCTGGGTTCCCGCTATGCGCTCAGTTGGTGCGCGGCTCGCGGCCCGCTGCACCCGCGCGGTCGCGCTTACGCGTTCGCCGACGTTGGCGCTGGTGTGTTTTGCGCGGGCATCGCCACTGCAGCCGGCGAAACGTCGGCCCCGCTCTCTTCCGCTACCGCACTCTCCGTCGCGTCGGTCGCTGGCGTTGCGACGGCGGGTGGCTGCAGCTCCTGCACGCGCACGACGACCTTGCCGTGACGCTTGTCCCCGATCTGCATCGCGTGACGAATCGCCTCGATGGCATCTTTCAGCTCGTAAGTCGCGGCGACGCGGGCGTGCAGGCGCCCGGCGGCAAGCATGTCGCCTATACGGATGTATACCGCCTTGCGCTCCTCGGGCGTGTGGCGCGCCAGTTGCCGGGCCGGGCTGATCCCGCACAGCCGGATGCCGCGGCTCGCCAGCAATTCCGCGGGGAGATGGCAGGGCTCCCCGCTCATCGCGCCGTAGCTGACGACCAGGCCGTCGTCTTCGAGGCAGGCAGCCAGCCGGGCGGTCGCGTCGCCCCCGATGGCATCGATCGCCATGCGGATCGGCTCACCCTGCGTGACCGCCATCACGCGATCGCGCAGATCCGCGGAATCGAGCAGCACCGCTCCGGCACCGATCTCCTTCAGCTCACCGATGACCGGCGTGCTCTTGACGACGTTCACGACTCGCACGCGCTGCTCGCGCGCTATCTGAATCACCATGCGACCGACGGGAGAGTTCGCCGCGTTCTGCAAGACCCAGTCGTCCGGGCCGAGCTTCACGAAGTCGTGCAGCATGAGAAGCGCCGTCGCCGGGCTCAGCGACAGCAGCGCCACTTGCACCGGATCGCCTTCGGGTGCGAGGTTCAGGCCGTCCGCGTCGACGGCGATCCGCTCGCGATACGTGCCGGCGCCGAGCGGCGCGAAGACGCGCATGCCCACCTCGAGCCCGTCGACCTCGGGGCCGAGCGCGCGAATGCGCCCGACGCCTTCATAGCCCGGCGTGCGCGGCAGCTTCTTGCGGAACCCTTCGGCGCCGAGCACCGTGCGCGCATCGGCCGCCTGCACGACCGCCGCCTCGATGTCG
This sequence comes from Steroidobacteraceae bacterium, assembly GCA_035760965.1. Lineage (GTDB taxonomy): Bacteria > Pseudomonadota > Gammaproteobacteria > Steroidobacterales > Steroidobacteraceae > JADGHX01. The sequence continues at coordinate 51,610 of DASTRY010000066.1, forward strand.
ATCACGACCTGACCGGTGCCGGCGATGGGCTCGGCCACGTCCTCGTGCAATTCCAGCACGCGGGCGGGATCGCCATAGTCGGTTTGGATCAGCGCCTTCACGCGCGAATGATGGCCGACATCGCGCCGCGCACAAGCGAACGCATGTCTCTATTTCCGATCCTGTGGATTCCGACACGACGGCGGAACCGGGCGGGCGCGAGCCGTCCCCCGGCTGCCCGGCGGCATCGTCATGCCGCCGGCGGCGCGGCGTGCCCCGCCAGTGTGACTCAGTGCTCGAAAGTCGTTTCCCCCGACGCGTCCACGGGGTTGCGATCGTTCTCCGCGCAGATGAACTCGAGCAGGTCCCCCTCGCGCGAGCGCGTGAACGTCAGCGTGTTGGTGTAGGGCTTCGCGAGCGCTTCGGGATCGTCCACCGTGATCTGCACCCGCATCACATCCGGGTCTTTCGGATCGAGGGCGAAGCGCTCCGTGATGTGCACCTTGTCGCTGTGATACATGCCGGGCATGAGCGGGACGGTGGTCTTGATGCCCACGGTGTCGACGACGAGCGTGTCGCCCTCCCACTTGCCGATCGAATGGCCGTTGAAGCTCGGCTCGGCGTCCGGATGTCCACGACCGTCCGTATAGATCACGCGCCACTGCATCCACGCCTCGTGGTGGATCGTGACGCGCCCGGGCGTGAACAGGAACTCGATGGGGTACTGCGCCACCGACATGATGTACGGCATGCCCGGCGGCATGCAGTTCGAATACTTCTTGCGCGCCTGTCCGTGGTGCGCGTCCATGTCCTTCTTGAACGCCTCATAGTCGGTGAGGTACTTGCCCTTCAGCGTCGGCAGCTCGCGCTTGGTGCCGGGGCCGGGGAAGGTGATCGTCCAGATGCCGCCCCAGTCGGGCAGCTTGTCGAGTGCCGCGTAGTGGCCCTTCGGTAGCGCCGCGCCGGGGATCTGTGGACTCGCATCGCCCGCAGCGTAGACAGTCGTGAAAATAAACAACGCCAGTGCGCTCGAGATCGTCTTTCGCACCGTGCTTCGCGCATTCATGCTCATCCCCTCGCTTGTTGCCCACCGTTGGCGTTGTTAGATTTGCGCCTTCTGCGCAGGCCTCGATTCTGCCGGAGTATGGAAAACATGCGCACCGTGAAACACGCCACTAGCCGCACAGTGAGAGCCCTCGGCACCGCGCTGCTCGCGTTCGCCGCCGTCGCCTCCGCTCATCATTCGGGCGCGATGTTCGATCGTGAGAAGGAGATCACGATCACCGGCACCGTCACGGAATTCACCTGGACCAATCCGCACGCCTCGTTCCGCGTGGACGTGCCGAATGCGGAGGGCAAGGTCGAGAGCTGGGCGATCGAGATGAACAGCCCGAACAATCTGGTGCATGCCGGCTGGAAGCGCTCGACGATCAAGGCCGGGGACAAGGTGACCGTCAAGATCCACCCGCTGCGCGATGGCCGGCCAGGCGGGTTATACGTTGGTATAACGCTGCCCGACGGGCGCTACCTGGGTGCACCGGTCGAAAAGAACGGCTACTGAAAGGCCGGCCGGCAGCCGCCGACGGCCCGGGCGGCCCCCGCGGCCCTCACTTCTTCTCGGGTTCCTTCGTGATCCCGGCCTCTTTCTCGCGCCGATCGACCTCGGCCGACCCTTCCGCCGTGCTCGGCAGGTTCTTGTTGAGGTTCGGCAGACACTCCACCTCCGGAATGTCGCTGTAGTCCATGCGCATCCAGCGCTTGGTGCTCTTCCATTCGCCCTTCCAGTTCTGCGGGTCCACCATGGTGTACTCGATCTGCAGCGTCTTGCCGCCATCCTGCATGGTGATGCGCTCGGTGATCTCGAACTGATCGCTGATCGGCAGCCCTGAGTCGATCCAGTGCTCGTTCGTCTCGAAGTACTTTGTGTGGACGATGAGCGCGTCCTTCTCCCAGTGACCGATCGACTCGCCGTTGTAGGTGGGCACGACGATGTCGGGGTCCGAGTGCGGCCGCCCATCCAGATAGATGATGCGCAAGCTGTTCGTGAAGCCGAACATCATGTAGATCACGGTCGGCAGCTGTACCATGCTGATCGGCCAGACGCGCGTCATGATCATCGGCATGCCGGCCGGATAGCACTGCCCGATGCTGTCGCGATAGCGCTGGCCCTTCTTCTGCGCCTCCGCGGCTTCCTTCATGGCCTGCTGCCCAGCCTCGTAGAACTCCGGATATGGCGGCCCGAAGCGGAAATCGCTGAACTTCCGCCGCAAGTCCACGAACCAGGTGCCGGTCAGATCGAAGGGCGGCTTCGGCCGCTTCTTCGCGAGATTCTGCGGCGCGAGCGCGCCGTAGTACCCCTCGTGTTGATGCGAGAGCTCCGCGATCTGCTCCGCGTTCAGGCCGGGGCGTTCCGCCGGCGCCGGCCCGGCCGGTCGCTGCTGAGCGCCGGCGATAGTGACGAATGCGGCCAACATCACGGTGACGACGGCGCGCGCTCCGGCACGCCACATCGATCTGCTCATACGCGCTACTCCAAACTCTTTATGAACTCGAGCACCGGCCCGGATAGTGTCACATCGCCGGTGTTCACCGCATAGAGCTCGGACAGGTGCGAGTGGTCCGCAAGGGTCACTCGCCGGACCGGTTTGCCCGCCTGCGCACGGGCCTGCGCGAGCTTGTCGGATTCCGGTTTGAAGGTCTCGGGATCGAGCTCGGCGTCGGTCACGAGCAGCGGCACGTCGCTCTTCACGAGGCCGTAGATGGACGAGCGCTCCTTGTACTTCGAGACATCTTCGCCGTAGTACGCCTTCCAGACGGACACGGTATCGCCCAGATCGTAGAAACCCGAGGTGAGGATCGCACCCCGGACGCCCGCGTTCTTGTGCTCGTTGGCGGCATTGGCGAGATAGTCCGCGGCGTGCGCCGCGCCTGCCGAATGGCCCCACAGAAAGATCTTCTCGGGATCGCCGCCGTAGCCCGCGATATGCGCCCGCAGCCAATCGACCACGCGACGAAGGTCCTGCACGCCCGACGGATACTGGAACTGCGGTGCGAGCCGATAGTTGATCGTCACGCCCACGAGCCCGTGCGAGGCCGCCCACAAGCCGACGTTGTCATAGAACGGCGAACCCGGCGTGTGCTTCGAGCCCATTGCGAACCCGCCGCCATGGACGAATACGACGACCGGCTTGCCCTGCCCCTTCTCCGGCGACGTGAAGATGTCCAGCACGTGTCGCTCGTGCGGCCCGTACTTCACGTCGCGCGTGAGCGAGACGTTCTCGTACGGCTCCTTCGGCTGCAGCGGCGCGTACAGCTCGCCCGTGCGCTTGCCGTCGATGATGGGGCCGATTGCGCGGATCGCCGCAGCGATCTGCAGCTCCGGAACGTGGGTGATGGGAGGCAACTCAGTGCGACCAGTCACGGGATTGGCGTAGTGAAACGGAATGTCGTAGACGTTCGGGAACATCCTGAAAACGAGCGTCGGCGGCGCATCCGGCGGCAGCTCCTTGCTCGGGCCGGGCATCTGGCCGCTCACGCCGCGCATCCAACCGCCCTTATAGCTCGCCGTCCAGGTGTTGTACGTGTGATCGACGCGCAGCTTCCAGACACCGTCTTCCTTCACGGCTTCGTTCTCGTAGATCGAGCCGCCCATCGAGGCGCCGCGCCCGAAGCTCAGCTGCTGCATCATGCGCACGCGAATCTTCGCGGTCTTGCCGTCGTCGGCGACGTGGATCACCGGCTGCATCTGCACGTGATTCCCGAGGCGGCCCGCGACCGGCCCCTCTTTGCCACGGCCGAAGACCGTCAGCAGAAACTCGCGCACGCGCTTCTGACTGCGATACACGCCACGCTGCGCGAGCTCCATCGAGCCGTCGCGTGAGAACAGATCGGCGAGATCGTTCCAGAGGTTCTTGTCGAGGTAGTACCCGTAGGCGCTCGTCAGGTTCTCGAGCTCATGGAAGTCCTTCACGCGGGCGATGGTGTTCTCGGCCGCCGCGAGCACGGCCTCACGGTCGGTCACCCTCGGCGGCGTGGGGCGCTTGCTCGCCGGCATCAACGATGCTGTCGCAAGGTCTTTCCCGGGGCCGCCGACTTCCGGATAGTGCGGCGGCTCGCCCGTCACCGGATTGCGATAGTGGAACGGCGGAACGTTCGCCTTCGGATAGATCTCGTAGGTCTGCGTCGGCGACCGGTCCGGCGGCAACTGCGCACTCACTGCGGGCGCGGGTTGCGCATCCTTCCCCCAGCCTTTGTCGTAGTCGGTGATGAACGTCGGATAGAAATGCAGCGACTGGAATTTCCAGACGCCGTTCTGCTTGACGAACGTGTTCTCGTAGGTGCCTTCGCTCCACGTCCCCGTGCCGCGATATTGGCCCGTCATCGTGAATTCGCGACTGCGGAGGCGCGCGGTGCGGCCATCCGGGGCGACATCGACGATCGGCTGGAGCTGGATGTGATCGTTCAGCACGCCGTCGGTCGCGCCGTGCGGGCCGAGGAGGTCGAGAAAGGCGCGGACGCGCTGCTTGCCGACGTACACACCCTGCTGCGCCCACTCGATAGTGCCGTCCTCGGCGAAGAGGTCGGCCACCTGGTCCCACATGTTGCGGTCCAGGTAGTAGCCGTAGATACGCTGGAGGTTCTCGATGTCCTGCGCATCTTTTAGAAGCGCGGCACGCTGGGCGAGATCGGCCAGGCGTTTGCGTTCGCTGCCCCGCGACGTGACCAGCTTGGCGAGAGCGGCCGTATCCCAGGCGTTTCCACCGGCCGCGGTGCCGGGGTTCTCGTAGTGGAACGGCGCGATGCACGCGGGCGCAAATCCGTCGCAGTCGGTGTTCCGCTCGCGGTCGGGCGGGTGCGCGAGCTTGCGCCGCGGACGCGCGGGTGCTGCCTCGCCGGCGGAGCCCGCGTTCGGCGGCGCCGTCCAACCCGTCGCGTAGGGCGCGCCGAATCCCGAGTAGTAGTCGAGCTTGCTGATCTTCCAGACCCCGCCTTCCTTGCGGTATTGAATTTCGTACACCCCTTCGGCCCAGGTCGCCCCGCCGCCCAGGCTGCCGAACATCGCGAACGCTCGCCACCGTCCGCGCGCGGTCACGCCGCTCGGATCGAGGTGCACGACCGGCTGAATGTTCATGTGGTTGTAGAGCCGGTTGTCGCCGAGCCCCACCTGCCCCATCTTCACGTTGCCGACATTCAGGAACAGGTGCTTGCGAATGCTCTCGTGCCCGACGAACACGCCCGCCGGATAGTTGGCGACAGCGTCGTCGGTGAAGAGCGCCGCGAGGTCCTCCCACATTCCCTTGTCGAGATAGTAGCCGTAGGCCCGCTGCAGCTTCTTGATGGCCTGAAGGTCCTCGGCGGCGCGAACATCCGCTTCGAGCCGATTCAGCCGCTCTGCGACGGACGGCTCCGAGGCAAGCGCCTCGGAGCGCCCTCCACCGAAAGCCGCGACGAGCATTGCAAGAGCGAACCCCGCAAAGCGATGTCGCATGCGACGTCGGTCCTCGTCAGGAGAGAAAGATGTGATCGATCGGATCGGCGTGCGCGAACAACGACGCGCTCGTGCTCGGCACGTGCCCGTAGCCGATCGGATGCGAGTAGCGCGGCCAATGCCCCCACATATCGTCGACGTGCCACGTGCCATCGGCAGCAGGTGTCGCCGGCAGCTGCGCGATTGCCTGCACGGTCGAGAGCGGCACGAGCGAGCTGGCCATCACCGCGCCGGCCATCAGTCCCACGCCGCCGAGAAAAGAGCGACGGTCGATGGTGAGCCGCTCTTCTTCGCGAGTCTCTGCGGCCTCCGTCTCGAAAAGCATCATGCGAGCTCAT
>DASTRY010000067.1:0-41594 GCA_035760965.1 Steroidobacteraceae bacterium
CACACGGCAGCAACGCCAAGGTGAGCAACCTGATCAACACGCTGCCCGTCGCGCGACATGACACTCTCGTCATCTCCGACAGCGACGTTCACGTCGCACCCGACTATCTCGATACCGTCGTGCCGCCGCTTGCGGATCCGAGCGTAGGCCTCGTCACTTGCGCGTATCGAGCCCGACCGGACGCCTCGCCGTGGTCGCGGCTGGTCGCGCTATTCGTGAACGGGTGGTTCATGCCTGCCATGCGCGTCGGCGCCCTCTTCGGCTCGCGCAACTTTGCATCGGGCGCAACGCTCGCGCTGCGCCGGGGCGTGCTCGACCGGATCGGGGGGTTCGCAGCGATTGCCGATCAGCTCGCCGACGATTTCTGGCTCGGCGAGCGCATTCGTCGCGCCGGCTTCACCACGGTGCTGGCCCCGATCACCGTCGAGACCTGCGTAAACGAGCCCGGACCGCGCGCCTGCATAGCCCACGAGCTGCGCTGGTTGCGCACCATTCGCGGAATCCAGCCGCTCGGCTACGCTTTCTCGTTCATCACGTTCGGGCTTCCCGTCGGACTATTGACGACGGCGGCGCTGCGCGGCGCAGGCGGAACGTGGATTCTGTTCGCGCTGACGCTGATCGCACGCTTCATCGTGCATTTCGCGGACGACTCCGGTCGCAGGGCGTGGCGCGACGTGTGGCTCGTCCCGACCAGCGATGCGCTCGCCGTTGCATTGTGGTGCTGGTCCTTCGCGGGTCGGCGCGTTCGCTGGCGACGCGGGTCGTTGGTCGCGGCGCCCGGCGGTAACGCGTTACGCATCACATGAGCTCGGACCTTATTCGCTCGGGAAGCTGGATGGGGCGGCAGTTTCTCATCGTCACGGCGGACGACTTCGGCTTGCACGAATCCATCAACGAAGCCGTGGAGCAGGCATGCTCCGCCGGCATTTTGACGGCCGCGAGCCTGATGGTTTCGGCGCCGGCTTTCGTGGACGCGGTCGAGCGCGCGCGCAGGCTGAGCAACTTGCGAGTGGGCCTGCACCTCGTGCTCGCCGAAGGCCGCGCCGTGCTCGAACCGGACATCATTCCCGCGCTCGTCGATGCGGACGGCTGGTTCGACGCCCGTCTCGTCCGGCGCGCCATCCGCTTGTTCGCGATTCCGAGTGTGCGCCGGCAGGTCGAGATGGAAATTCGTGCGCAGTTCCAGCGCTTCGCCGACACCGGGCTCCCGCTCGATCACGTGAACATGCACAAGCACCTGCAACTCCACCCGACGCTCGCTCGCATGATTTTGCGCATTGGGCGTGAGTTCGGCGTCCAGGCCATCCGGGTCCCGGCCGAGCCGCTGTGGTTCAGCGGCCGCGCGGCGGAGCCGCTGCCCGCAAGCTCGGCTTCGATTCTGCTGGGCCCGTGGGTCGCGCTGTTGCGGCGCCATATCCGGGCCGCCGGGGTCGTCTGCAACGATCATGTGTTCGGAATCGCCTGCAGCGGGCGCATGGACGAGGGCACGCTGCTCGATATCCTTCAGCGCCTACCCGCAGGCGTCACGGAAATCTACTTGCATCCGGCAACGAGCTCCGAACACGCGGCGAGCACGCCTGCCGGCAGCTACCGCCACGCCGACGAGCTCGCGGCGCTGGTCAGCCCGCGAGTGGCCGAAGTCTGCAATGCGCTGCGCGTTCCTCGCGGCGGGTATTCGGATCTCATCCGTAGCGGTGCATGAGAAACGCGCGGGACATGTAGACCGGCTGGTTCTCGCGCCGGAACACGCCCGGCCGTAGCGCAGAAGGATTCGTGGCCAGCACGAGCATCGCTGCGAGAATGCCCTCGCCGACCCGATGCAGCGCATGCTCTGGCACACGCGCCGAGTCGACAGTCTCGAATCCATAGCAATGCGCGATGCGCAACAGCTTTGCGGTTTCGGCGGCAGACGCGAGCTTCATGTCCCCATAGATCGCGGGCACGTGCTGCCATGCGGGCCGCTCGGCCATCGCTCGCGCCAGCTCTCGCAAAGAAAGCTCGACGGCCCACATTGCGCGCCGCGCCCAACCGATGCTCGCGCCATCGTTCCCCATCATCGGCATCTGCTCGTTCCAGAGATGCAGCCGAAGAATCGGGTCGCCTGGCCGCACGCAGGTGCCGTCGCGCAACGTCACACCGATTTCGGCGAACGTGTCTTCGACGCGGAACATGCACTCGGGGTGCGTGGAATACTCGTAAATGCCCTGCTGCTTCCGCAAGAAGCGATCGAGCGCGAAAACCGCTCGCGCGAGTACCGTCTGTGAGCTAGCGGCCGTGCGGTTCATCGTAGAGCACCGCCAGAGTTGTCCGAATGACGAGCGCGACGGGCACCGCAAGTATCACGCCTACGATGCCGAACAGCAGCCCGCCGGCGAGGAAGCAGAAGATGACGACGACCGGACTGAGGCACGCCGCTTTGCCGAGCACGAGCGGCCCGAAGAGCTGATCGATCGAAATGCGCAGGGCGAACGCGTACAGCGCAAACGCCACGATGTCCCACGCACTCTTCGCTTGTTGAGTCGCGAGGAGGCCGACGATCACCGCGGCCGCGGCCGGGCCGATGAGCGGAATCAGCTCGAGAACGCCGGTCAGAATCGCGAGCACCACGGCATGGTGGATGCCCAGAATCGGGCCGAGACCTACGTATGCAGCACACGCCGCGTAGACGACGACGAGCGCCACACCGATGAAATAGCGACGTAGGATCGGATCGACCTCGGTGGTGACCCGCGTTATGAACGGACGGCGTTCCGGCGGTACGAGCCCGAGAGCGCCGCGGACGATCCGCGGCCCATCGATGAGAAAGTACGCGAGCAGCACGATGCTCAGCAGAGTCCCGAGCAGCGCGCCGGCGCCCACTGTCGCCACCTGTACCAGCCCCGCGCCACTGGGGATCGCGCTGTGCAGAGCGTCCATGAGCGATTTCGCGAGCTCCGCTGCGGTCAGCGAGCGGCCGAAGAAGTGCAGCTCCCGTCCGTGCAGGAGCGTGTTCGCCATGGACTCGATCGTGCCTTGGAGATTGCTGCCGAGGCTGCGCGCTTGCTGAGTGATCACCGGAAAGATCAACCATGCGATGACGCCCGCCACGGCCAGCAGCACGAGGAAGATTGCCGTCGCCACGACGGCACGCGGGGCGCGCGCCGTGCGGGAAATCCTGACGATCAGCGGATCCAGCAAGAAGGCGAGGACGAGAGGCACCACGAACGGCAGCAAAATCGGTCGTATCAGATACAGAAAGACCGCTGCCGCGATGATGAGCACGACCGTGCTCGTGGAGAGGCGCACGCTCACTGATAGACGCGACCCTTCCAGCGCACCTGCCCGGTCAGGCGCCAGCGCACGCTGTCCAGCGCGATCACCGCACCGATGCTGTACCCGATCGGGAACAGCAGCCCATACCAAAGCGGAATGCGGAAGTGATGTGCTCCGGCAATGTGAAGCGCGAAGAGCGCAGCCGAACCAGCTGCTGCCGGCCAGAACGCGATGCACGCCTCGTGAACGCCTTTTGCGCAAGCCACAGCCGTGACGATAGGGAGCACCACCGCCAACCACGCAAGCGTCACTGCCGTTGCGGCGATCAGCAGCGTGCGTGTGGGTCCGCCCAGCATTTCACTCAGGTTCTTGGCTATGCCCGGCCACAAGCTCCGCCAGCCGTCATACATCCGTGTGGTCAGGAGCGCGCTTCCGTCCTGCATCACCACACGATGTCCGCGGCGCTTCATGAGTCTTGCGAGTGCCACGTCCTCGCAAATGCGCGCGCGGACTGCGCGAAATCCGTCCACCTCGTCGTACGACTCGCGGCGCACGAGGATGAATTGGCCTGTTGCGACGGCATCCGCGCTTTCCGGACACTGGATCTTCGTGAGGTCCTGGCAGAACCCGAGCAGATACAGGCCGCACGGAAGCATCAGCCGCTCGGCGAAGCTGCGCAGCTCGTGACGGGGTGCAAGCGAGAGGAAAGCGAGCCCGGCAGAACGGGCGGCGCCGATGGCGCTTGTCAGGAGTTGCGGCTGCGCTCGCATATCGGCATCGATGAAGCACAGCCATTCGATCTCGCGCGGGAGCGCATTCGCGCCGAGCCAGCAGGCGTGAGCCTTGCCCGTCCAGCCGCTCGGCAGCTCGGGAGCGCGCAGCAGCTCGATGCGAGGGTCTTCGGCGGCTAGGCGCCGGACGATGCGCGCCGTGTCGTCCGTGGAGCGATCATCCACCACCAGGACGCGCAGCTTCTGACGCGCGACATCCTGTCCCAGAATCGACGCGAGACACGCGCCGATGTTGTGCTCCTCATCGCGCGCGGGAACGACTACGGCCACGCTGCAATCCCGATCGGCCGCGCGGCAGCGGCCGGGAACGAGCGCCGGGAGCGCATGGCGCTGGCGAAAGGCCCGGCCGATCAGCCAGGCGACGAGTGCAAGCCACAGCGAAGAGATGGCGATGTACATCCGCGACGCGTGCCCGCGAGTAAGTTCCTGAACGCTCTGCGCAAGCAACTTCCATGCGCGCAGACCGCCGCAGCGTCTTTGCGGCGTATGCCGAGTGCTCGGCAAGCATGGAATTCATTCCGTTCAGCAGCCCCATTCTGTCTTCCACCCCTGCGATTCCTCGCGTTCATGCTCGGTCCGACGCGCGCGCTGGAAATGGTGGTTCTCCACGTCGCGATCCAGCCGCACGAAGGGAATGGCTCGAGCGCGCCGCCCAAGTGTGCGTCTCGTGGAGGAACGCTCGTTGCTGACGGCGACGAGCGCATCGCCCGCTGCGCGTCCGTGAAGGTCACCCGCACACATGCGATCGAGGTTCGCAACCGGATTCGTGGCCGTGGCCGCTGCGCTGGCGCTGGTGGGCTGCGAGACCGGTGTCCTCGCGCCCGCGGGTCCGGTCGGCCGCGCTCAGCGCACGATCCTGCTCAACTCGCTCACCATCATGCTGGCCATCGTGATCCCCACGATGATCGCCGGCCTCCTCTTCGCATGGTGGTTTCGCGATTCGAACCGGCGCGCGCGCTATCGCCCGCAGTTCGTGTACTCAGGCCGGATCGAGCTCATCGTCTGGTCGATCCCGACTCTCGTCATCCTCTTTCTCGGGGGCGTCATCTGGATCAGCTCGCATCAGCTCGACCCGTTCCGGCCGCTCGAGTCGCCGCACACGCCTCTCGAGGTGCAAGTCGTCGCACTCGACTGGAAATGGCTCTTCATCTATCCGGAGCAGCGTGTCGCGAGCGTGAACGAGCTCGTGATCCCGGTCGGCCGCCCTGTGCACTTCTCGCTGACGTCCGCGAGCGTCATGAACGCGTTCTCCATCCCGCAGCTCGGCGGAATGATCGCGACGATGAATCGCATGGTCACGCAGCTGCATCTGCAGGCGGACTATCCGGGCCGGTATTACGGACAATCCGCGCAATTCAGCGGCGACGGCTTCGCCGACATGCACTTCGATGTGCGCGCGGTACCAGATGACGCCTTCGCGGACTGGGTAGCGACCACCCGTCGTAGCGGCGCAGTTCTCGACCGGCGAAGCTACGAAGCGCTCGCGGTGCAATCGCAGAACGTGGCGCCCGTGACCTACCGAGACGCCGACCCGCGCCTCTTCCAGGCCATCGTCACGCACGAGATTCCACCCTCCGCGGGCCCGCAGGTCGGCATACCCGGGCCCGCAGTACGCCCGACGCGGGAGCGTTGAATGTTCGGCAAGCTCACCTGGAACGCGATCCCCTGGGATCAACCCATTCCGCTCACGGCCGCGGCCATCGTCGGGCTTGCGGTGCTCGGCGTCTTCATCTGGGTCGTCGTCAAAGGCTACTTGCCCTACTTGTGGCACGAGTGGCTCACCAGCGTCGATCACAAGCGCATCGGCGTGATGTACATCGTGCTCGCGGTCGTGATGCTGTTTCGCGGCTTCATCGATGCCGTGATGATGCGCTCGCAGCAGGCGCTCGCCTTCCACAGCGGCGGGTATCTACCGCCCGAGCACTTCGACCAGATCTTCTCCGCGCACGGCACGATCATGATCTTCTTCGCCGCGATGCCGCTCGTGATCGGGCTGATGAACTTCGTCGTGCCGCTGCAGCTCGGCGTGCGCGACGTCGCCTTTCCCACCCTGAACTCGACGAGCTTTTGGCTCACCGCGACCGGCGCGCTGCTCGTGAACATCTCGCTGGTCGTCGGGGAATTCGCTCGCACCGGCTGGCTCGTCTACCCGCCGCTCTCCGAGCTGCGTTACTCGCCGGGAGTCGGCGTCGACTACTACCTCTGGGCCGTGCAGATCTCCGGCATCGGGACGTTGATGACCGGAATCAATTTCGTCACGACCATCCTGAAGACGCGCGCGCCGGGCATGAGCTATCTGCGCATGCCGATGTTCTGCTGGACCTCGCTCGCGTCGACTCTGCTCATCGTCGCCGCCTTCCCGGTGCTCACGGCCACGCTCGCCATGCTGCTCCTCGATCGCTATCTCGACTTCCACTTCTTCACGAACGAGGGCGGCGGCAACATGATGATGTTCGTGAACCTCATCTGGGCATGGGGCCACCCGGAGGTCTACATCCTGGTGCTGCCCATGTTCGGGGTGTTCTCCGAAGTCATCGCCACCTTCTCGCGCAAGCCGCTGTTCGGCTACCGCTCGATGGTGATCGCAACGCTCTTCATCTGCATCGTCTCCTTCATGGTGTGGCTGCACCATTTCTTCACCATGGGCTCCGGCGCCAACGTCAACGCGGTGTTCGGTATCGCGACCAGCGTCATCGCCGTCGGCACGGGCGTGAAGATCTACAACTGGCTGTTCACGATGTACGGCGGGCGCATCCGCTTCACCACCCCGATGCTGTGGTCCATCGGGTTCATCGTCACCTTTCTCATCGGCGGCATGACCGGAGTGCTGCTCGCCGTGCCGCCCGCAGATTTCCAGCTCCACAACAGTCTCTTTCTGGTCGCGCATTTCCACAACGTGATCATCGGCGGTGTGCTGTTCGGAGGCTTCGCGGCGCTGAGCTACTGGTTCCCAAAGGCATTCGGGTTCCGGCTGTACGAAGGCTGGGGCAAGGCGGCCTTCTGGTTCACGATCGTCGGGTTCTACGTCGTCTTCATGCCGCTCTACGTGGCCGGTCTGCTCGGCATGACGCGGCGCCTGCAGCACTACGACGTCGCGGAGTGGCGGCCCTGGGTGCTGACGGCGGGGGTCGGCGTCGTCATCATGATCGGCGCATTCGTGTGCCAGATCGTGCAGCTGGTCCTGAGCATTCGCGACCGCGAGAGCTTGCGCGACACGACGGGAGATCCCTGGGACGGCCGCTCGCTCGAGTGGGCCACGCCCTCGCCGCCGCCTGCCTTCAATTTCGCGGTGCTGCCCAACGTGGCGGGTGAGGAACCGTACTGGGCGGTGAAGCAGCGCGCCATCGAAACGCAGCAGCTGAGCGCCGAACCTCACTACGAGCCGATCGAGATACCGCGGAACAGTGCCACCGGTTTCGTCACCGCGGTCTTCGCCACGATCACGGGATTCGCGCTCATCTGGCACATCTGGTGGCTCGCCATCGCAGGGCTCGTCGCCGCGTACGCCGTGTTCGTGTGGTTCGCGTGGCGCGATGTGCACGAGGTCGTGATTCCGGCGGATGAAGTCGCGCGCGTCGATCGCGCACGCCGGCGGGCCCGCGAAGAGTGGCTCGCGGCGCACGCCGCGGCTACCGCTGCGGCAGGAGGGGAATCGACGTGAGCGTCGTGACGCCCGCGGAGCGCTCGACGTGGCGCGAAACCGATCCGTATGTCCTCGGGCACGGGCGCGGCGGATCGGTGCCCTATGCGACCGGCCACGGCGAAGGCGGGCCGGCCTCCAAGCGCGTCGTCGTCGGTTTCGGCTTCTGGATCTTCCTGCTCTCGGATATCGTGATCTTCTCGTGTTTCTTCGCGAGCTACGCGGTGCTCGCGCGTGAAACTGCGAGTGGACCGTCGGCGAAAGACCTGTTCGACCTCGGCAATACCGCGCTCCAGACCGGCTTCCTGCTCGCCTCGACGTTCGTGTGCGGTCTCGCGAGCCTCGCGGTGGATCTGCGCAATCAGAAGTGGACGCAGGTGACGCTGCTCGTCACGGGCCTCCTGGGGCTCGGCTTTCTGGTCCTCGAGGTCCGCGAGTTCGCGGAGTTCATGAGCCGCGGTGCCGGCCCGAGCCGCAGCGCGTTCCTCTCGGCGTTCTTCACTCTGGTCGGCAGCCACGGGTTGCACGTCACCGTGGGACTGCTCTGGCTCGGCACGATGATGGCGCAGTTCCTGGCGAAGGGATTCCGGCAGGACATCCGCCATCGCTTCCTGTGCTTCAGTCTGTTCTGGCACACGCTCGACATCATCTGGGTCGGCATCTTCAATCTCGTCTTTCTCGTCGGCACCGTGCTATGAGCTCCGAACCGCCAACCCCATTCGAGCCCGGCGAAGAGCTCGATCGCGCTCCGGGCGACGACATCGAAGCCGGCACCAACGTCCGCGCCGGTGTGTACGGGTATCTGTTAGGCCTTGCGCTCGCGGCGGGACTGACGGTCGCTTCTTTCTGGGCGGTGCAGTCGCATCTGATCTACGCGCCGGGCATTCCGATGGCGCTCGCCGTGCTCGCGGTCGCGCAGATGGGCATTCATCTCATCTTCTTCCTGCACATCACGACCGGACCGGACAACACGAACAACGTCCTCGCCCTCGCCTTCGGTGTGCTGATCGCCGGGCTCGTCGCGCTCGGCTCGGTGTGGATCATGGCGCATCTGAATCACAACGTGATGCCGATGAGCGAGCTCATGCAGATGCAGCGCTGAGGCGCGCATCAGTCGCGCGAGCGCGTGTGCTCCGCGGCGGGCTCGCCGGCACGCGGCGGTTGTCCGGGGTCGAAACGCGGCCCGTTGCTCAGCTCCGCGACCGACTTGTCCACGACGACCACGCCCGAGCCCCAATCCACCGTCCGGATCGACTGCGGCGAGAGCAGCACGAAGCGCGCGGGCGCGGCGCGCCGCGTATCGACGATCAAGTGTGTGATCGTCCAGGTCTCGCTATCGAACATGAAATCCTCGACGTGACCGACGCGCGCGTCGCGCGCCTCGATGCGATAGCCCGCGACTTCGCTGCTGCTGCGCAAGTGCGAGTCCGCGAGCTCGGCGTCGGCTTCCGGTGCCGGGGAGCCGCGCTTGTCGAGCTGCTCTTCGAGCGGCGTGCGCGGCGGTATGGCTTCGGGCGAGATCGAAGCGGGCAGCGCGACCTGCGGGACCAACCCGCCCGTCCATACGCTGTCCGACCAGTACGTCGGATACCCGTAGTAGCGGTAGTACTCGGCCTCGTGCTGGCGAGAGACCGGGCGATTCGTGTCGATCCTCGGGCTCTTCTGCACCTTGTCGCGCGTCAGCGCCAGCACGACGGAGCGGGTCCGCGGACTGATCCGTTTCACGGCGTGCGGCGAGATCAGCACCTCCTGGTGCGTGAGCCAGCCGCCCGTCGCGACGATGAGATAGCGGACGGCCCAGTGCTCGTCGTCGAAATAGATCTCCTCGATCTTGCCGATCTCGCCATCGCTCGCGCGAACGCGATAGCCCTCGATCTCACTTACCCGTCGCAACACGCTCGCCGGCTCCTCATGCACACACTATCAGGCTGCATGCACTGAGATCGCGCGCCGACGCTGGAGTTCGGGTGGCGCCATCCGCTCGCCTTCGAGCCGAGCATCAGGAACAGTTCGTGCTGACGCTTCAAAACGCACTGAATCGCTCGAAGCTCTGCGTACGTGCCACCGAGAGAACGCAACACCGTGGACGCGAGGGGATCCCCCGGCCGCGAGTTCATCGAGCGCCTCGGACGCCTCGCCGAAGGAGAAGGTCTGCCGCGCACCGCGGGCCGGATGATGGGTCTGCTCATGATCCACGATGCGGACCTCAGCATCGACGACATCGCGGAGCAGCTCCGGGTGTCGCGAGCGAGCGTCAGCACGAACGGCCGCCTGCTCGAGTCGCTCGACATCGCCGCACGCGTGACGCGCCCCGGCGATCGGCGCGACTACCTGCGCATCGCGGCCGAGCCGTGCACGAGCCTGCTCTCGCTGGGAGTGCGCCGCTTGCGAGACATGCAGCGGGCGGTCCGCGAGATGCGCGAAGCCGTGCCCGGCGCGCGTGCACCCGTTCGCAACCGACTCGAGCGCATCGAGCGCTTCTACGGCCTGGCGATCGGTCGCGCCGAATCGGTGCTCGAGGACTGGCAGAAGGGGCGGACGCACAAGAAAGTAGAGCCGCAGCGCACACGTAGCGCGCGATCCCGTCGCGCGCGCAGCGCTTGATCCAAAGCAAGCTCGTCGTTCAGTTCGTTCTGAACGGATCGCAGGCACGCCGTATGCGCCCGCCATCGCGGTTTGGTCGGAGAATCACGAGGTGAAGAAATGAGCGCGCGCAGGCTGGTGCATCGTTCCGCCGGCTCACCTTGGGCATTGCCGATCGCGTTTCTGGCCGTGGCGGCGGCAGCTTGCGCGCAAACCGGTGACACCGGAGCTGCGCCGCAGACGGCGGCCCCCACACAGGCCCCCGCGCAGCCGAGCACGACAGCGCAAGCGCTGCCCGACTTCACCGGGCTCGTGAAGCAATACGGGGCGGCCGTCGTCAACGTGGTGTCGACGCGCGAGCTGAAACCGGCCGGCCCGCAGATCTCTCCCGAAGATCCGTTCTACGAATTCTTCCGGCGGTTCGGCATACCCGTGCCGGGCGCGCCCGGCGGCTCTGCACCGCAGCCGCGCATCGAACGAGGCGAAGGCTCGGGCTTCATCGTCAGCTCCGACGGGTACGTGCTCACGAACGCGCACGTCGTGAACGACTCCACCGACGTCACCGTCAAGCTGACGGACCGCCGCGAGTTCAGCGCCAAAGTCGTCGGCTCGGATGTGCGCTCGGATGTCGCGGTGCTGAAGATCGATGCGCGCGGGCTGCCGACCGTCAAGATCGGCGACTCCTCGAAGGTGCAGGCCGGGGAATGGGTGGTCGCGATCGGCGCGCCGTTCGGGTTCGAGAACAGCGTGACGGCGGGCGTCGTCAGCGCGACCTCGCGCGCGGTCGGCACGGAGAACAGCATCGTGCCGTTCATCCAGACGGATGTCGCCGTGAACCCCGGCAATTCCGGCGGGCCGCTGTTCAATCTCCGCGGCGAAGTGATCGGCATCAATTCGATGATCTATAGCGGCACCGGCGGCTATCAGGGTATCTCGTTCGCGATACCGATCGACATCGCGCTCGATGTGGAGCAGCAGCTCATCAAAACCGGGCACGTCACGCGCGGGCGCATCGGCGTGACGATCCAGGAGGTGACGGCGCAGCTCGCTCAGTCCTTCGGGCTCGATCGACCGCGTGGCGCGCTGGTGAGCTCGGTCGAGAAGGATGGACCCGCCGACAAGGCCGGCCTGAAGCCGGGCGATGTGATTCTCGCCGTCAACGGCAGGCAGATCGAGGTGTCCTCGGAGCTGGCAAACATCATCGCTCACATCCGACCCGGCGACACGGCGCGCCTCGATATCCTGCGAAACGGGAAGAACGAACAAGTGCGGGTGCGCGTGGCCGAGCTGCAGGAGCCGCGCGGGCAGAAATCTTCCGGCCCCGGCGGCGGCAGCGCAGCGGACGAGCCGCGGCTCGGACTCAACGTGCGACCGCTGACGCCGGACGAACGAAGCGAGGCAAAAACAGAGGGCGGCTTGCTCGTCGAGAGCGCGAGCGGGCCGGCCGCGACGGCAGGCGTGCAACCGGGCGACATCATCCTGCGCGTCGGCACTGCACCGGTGAATTCCGTGGACGACTTGCGTCGCGCGACGCAACGCTCGAAGGGAACGGTCGCGCTGCTCATTCAGCGCGGCAATGCCCAGATCTACGTGCCGGTGCCGCTCGGCTGAGCCCGAAGGCTCAGCCGGGCCGCGCTCGTTGCGGGAACGCTCGACGGTCTGAACCCCACCTATGTTGGCGCTCGCGACGGCGCGAGCCGTGACTCGCCTTGGCCGACATCGAGAAGCGGATCGCTCGACACTTGTTCGGGGAGAGGCAAGTCGTCGCGCATGAATCGGCCCAGGAACAACTTCGCAAGCGAACCGATGGTTGCAGCGCGCATGAGTCCATTGCGAACCCACACTCCGGGCCACGTGCGTGGTGCGAACCAGCTTCCCATCCGCAGGGCTCCGCGCTGCTTGCGCTCCACATACGATCGCAGGCGGCGCTCGTAGTTGGCGAAAGCACTGCTCGCGTCTACCGCAGTCGCCAGCTCGCCTGCGAGCACATACGCTCCCGCCATCGCGAGCGATGCGCCCTCTCCTGCAAGAAACGACGGGCCGTACGCGGCGTCCCCGACGAGCGCGATGCGACCGCTCGACCACCGCGGGACCCGCGCCTGGCTCACGACGTCGAAGTAGAGATCGTCGCAAGAGTCGAGAGCATGCAGCACTGCGCCGGCTTCGGCGCCGATGTCGGCGAAGACATCGCCCAACGCGGACTTGCGGTGCGCGACCGAGCTCAGGTCGAACTTCGCCAGCAGCTCGGACACGACGACCATGAAGAACATCGTGCGCCCGTCGCGGAGAGAGCACCGCGCGAGCTGCCTTCCGGGCGTCGTGCGCGTCACGTAGACGAGCTCGTCCCGGTAGGGATACCCCGACACGGTGAAAGCGGCGACCCTGTATCCCAGGTCGTGCTCGAACGCCGCGCCGTTGCCGCACATGAGGTGCCGTACGCTCGAATGCACACCGTCGGCCCCGATCACGAGGTCGAAGCGCCGCGTCGCGCCGCGCGCGAGCTCGACATCGATCCCGCCTTCGTGCTGGACGAGCGACTGCACGGAGTCCCCGAACACGGTTTCGACTTTGCCGCTCACGCTCCGATACAGCAGCTCGACCAGAGCGCCGCGCGGCACGCTGATCACGCGACCCCCGGCGGCGGTTTGCAGCACCTGTGGCCCGAGCGTGACACGCGGACGAAAGCGCCGATCGACGATGCGCAGCTCCCGGATGGAACAGCCCGCCTCGCGCAATCGCGGCAGCAGGCCCATGCGCTCCGCCACGGTGTAGCCGGGCCCCCAGAAATCGATCATGTAGCCGTCCGTGCGCAGGGCCGGCGCGAACTCGAGCAGCGTGGGCGCGAAGCCGGCACGCAGCAGCCAGTACGCGAGCGTCGGTCCCGCGATTCCTGCGCCGGCGATCAGAACACGGCTCATCATCGCAACGCCCGAGTCGACCCCGCCGGCGCGCGCTCGGTTCCCGCCGGGCGGAATTTACATTGCGCGGAATGCAACTTACACCTTCACGAAAGTTGCGGGCGGCGCGGCCGAGCTCGCGCCGCGCTCGAGCATTACGCGACCGATGCGCCGCCGATGCGCGCGCTGTTGCCCGCGACGAGCAGCGGGCTCAGCAAGGCCTCGGTGAACCGGCGGTGCCAGGTGTGGATATCGTTCTGAGCGATTGCGGCAAGCAGCTTCTCGTGACGCGCGCGGCGCTCGTCGAGCGGCATCTCGAGCGCCGTGTGAATGGCGCGTGCGATCGCGCGAGTGTCGTAGGGATTCACGAGCAGCGCGGCCGTCAGCTCTTTGGCCGCGCCGGCGCGATCCGAAAGCACGAGCACGCCGGGATCCGACGGATCCTGCGCGGCGACGAACTCTTTGGCCACGAGGTTCATGCCGTCGCGCACCGGCGTGACGAGGCAGACACGTGCGACGCGGAAGAATCCCATGAGCGTCGCATGGGGAAAGTTGCGGTTGAGATAGCGAATGGGCGTCCAGTCCACGTCGGCATAGTGCCCGTTCGTGCGGCCGGCGCTCTGCTCCAGCGCATCGCGGATGCGCGCGTAGGCCTTCACGTTCTGCCGTCCGAGCGGCGCGATCTGTACGTACGTCACGCGGCGATGATGCTGCGGATAGTCTTCGAGGAAGTGCCGGTAGGACGCGAAGCGCTCGAGCAAGCCCTTGCTGTAGTCGAGCCGATCCACACCCATGATGAGCTTGCGGTCGAGCAGCCCCTCGACCATGTGGCGCACCGGCGGCGAATCGATCGCGCGCGCGGCGGCCCGCGCGAGTCCGCCGACGTCGACACTGATCGGAAACACCCCCGTCCGCACGCAGCGTCCGCCGACTTGCACGAGCGGATCCGCCACCACCGCGTCCGCGCCGAACACCGCCTCGATGGATTCGAGGAAGGCGCGGCGATCGACCTCCGTCTGAAAGCCGACCACGTCGTACACCAGCAGCCCGCGCAGAAGGTCCTCGTAGCGAGGCAGCGCTCGCAGCACTTCGAAATGCGGGAAGGGAATGTGCAGGAAGAACCCCAAGCGATTCCGCGCACCGCTCTTGCGCAGCTCGCCCCCCAACGGAATCAGGTGGTAGTCGTGTACCCAGACGAGGTCGTCATCGCGCAGCAGCGGCTGCAGCTGGCGTGCGAACAGCGCGTTGACCTCGCGATAGGCCGCGTAGTCCTCGTCGGCGTAGTGAAAACCGTCCAGGAAATAGTGAAACAGCGGCCAGAGCGTGCCGTTGGCAAAGCCGCTATAGGAGCGCTCGTGCAGGCTCTCGGGCAGCGAGATCGTCGCGAAGCGAATGTTCTCGCGGGTGACGACACGCGGTTCCTCCGGCGCAGCGCCGCTGCTCGTGGTCTCGCCGCTCCAGCCGAACCACAACCCACCCGAGCTGCGCAGCGCGGACAGGAGCCCCACCGCCAATCCTCCGGTCGGATTGGCGCCTCGCGGCAGCGCCACGCGGTTCGAAACGCAGACCAGACGGCTCACCGGTCGTTGCTCCGCGCGCTCGACTTGACTGAATGCGTCGGGCTCACTGTGGCTCGCGCGGAAATTCGCTGCGACTGCGACTCGCGCGCGAGTGCCCGTACGGGATTGCCCGGACTTCGAAGCATATGCCGGTGCTCCCTTGCGGAAATATTCTGACGAATATAAAAAGGCGGACCCCGGACGCGCAACCTCGACGGCCTGGGCCGACGAGCTGCGCTCAGCCGCGCGGGCTGCCGGCCTCCGCCTGCAACGGCACTCCGCCCGGGAACACGGCGCGCACGGTCACGGTGAACGCCGGTCGCGCGGTGCTCGGCGCGCGGCAGGCGAGTCGATAACCCAGGACTTTTCCGGGCAATGACGGCAGCATTTGCCGCACGAGCGCGCAATCGGTCGCATCGATCGACGCGGGCGCGCCCGGCTCGATGCGCACTTCGCGAGTGCCGGCAGTGCCGCCCGGCGCAGGCGCGAAGAAGCGCACTCGCACGCGCGGCGAACGCGCGGCCACGCCGAGCATGGGCTCGCACCGCGAGGCCGTGACCTGCACGTCCGACCGCACGCCGAGGTGCAGCAGCACATCGCCCACGCGCCGTCGCAACTGGTCGCACGTATAGCGTTTCGGCAGGTTGTGAAAGGCGAGCAGCACGGTGTGCTGCTGCCACGATTCGCCGGCGGGCGCTGCCCCGCGCGCGCCGGCGGAAGCGACCAGAAGCACGAAACTGACGGAGGTGACGAAGAGCTTCAGTCGGTGCTTGCTGGCGCTTCCATCGATCATGGGCGCGGGCCGATAAGAGAGGGCACTACCGAGCCGGACGCTCGTCTGATCGTCCGCCGCTCGAGGAGTTCACAGCCGCGCTCGCCGCCGGCACGATCATTCCGCCGCTTCGGGGGATCCGGATGTATTGGTTCGAATGTAATTCGCGAACGACCGGCGGATCAATCGCCCAACAGCGTTTCGCCGGCCGCATCCGTGGCCGCGTTGCGGATCAGGTGCGAGAGCACCGCCAAGCTCTTGCGCAGTCGATTGAGCTCTGCGGCGTCGAGTCGTCGCAGCGCATCCACGAGCAGCCCCGTGTACGGGCCCGGCGCGCGCAGCAGAAGTCGCTTGCCCTCGGTCGTGACGTGCAGGCGCACGACTCGCGCATCCTCCTCGTCGCGTGCGCGCTGCACGAGCTTGCGCTCGACGAGCGCGTTGACGAGATTGCTCGAAGTCGTCTGATGAAGCGCCATGCGCTCGGCAAGATCGTTGACGCGCATGCCGCCGGAGCGTGCGATCTCCGAGAGCGCCCACAGTTGCGATCCGGAAATGCGCGCCAGCTGGCGCACCTCCGCGTCGTGACGCCGGGCCGAGGCGAAGATCGTGCGGAATTCCTGCAGCGTCTCGAGCTCGAGCCCGGCGCGGCCGCCGCCTGCGGTGGACTTCTTCGCGGCGCTCTTGCGCGCGGGTCGTCGGGGCGCGCCTGTCTGGCGCTTCAGTCGAGAGGGCGAGGAAGGCGACATCAAGGGGCTCCGCGATCGGGGGCACGTGCGACGTTTCGGCGAACCGGGCGCATCGTACATGTCCGCGCGTGGGAGCGGGAAGACATCCGCGCGAGCGACGTCCGCTGACACGGGCCGGGATGCTGCCAGAGAACGTGCGCGCCCTGTTGCGCGATCATCTGACGAGCTTCGAAGCCCTCGAGCTGCTGCTGCTCCTGCGCGCGGACGCGGCGCCGGCGCACGCGGAAGCGCTCAGCCGCCGGGCGGGTATCGCGCTCGACCTCGTGCTCCCGGCGCTCGCTGCCTTGGAATCGAGCCAGCTCATCCGGCGCAGCGCCCTCGTGCCGCCGACGTTTCGCTTCGCGCCGGCGACGGGCGATCTCGCACGCGCGGTGGAGGATCTCGAACGCCTCTATCGCGACCAGCGCGCCGCCGTCATGGGCGAGATGAGCGTGAACGCGATCTCGCGCATCCGCTCCGGCACGCTGCGGGCTTTTTCCGACGCATTCCTGATCGGGAAGAAGAAGGGAGACGCGGAGCGCTGAATTCGTCCATACCCTGTCCGATCGCTGCAATCGTTCGCGCAGTGCTGCTTTTCGAGGCGGCGCTGCGCCAGAATTTCATATGCCGCGCAGGCTCGCGCACTGCCGATCATCGTCGGCAGCGGCGACGAGCACCGGTGCGGCGCCCTGTGGCTGTGTTCTGGAGATACCGATGAACTTTGTCGATGAGATGCTCGAGCTGCCGATCTTCCGCAATTCGCTGGCGGACTGGTCGCTGGCGCTGGGCCTGATGGCAGTCCTGCTCGCTGTGCTGCTCTGGCTGCGCGGGCTCGTGCGCCGCTATCACCAGAAGCTGCTCGCGACCGAGAAAACGGAGCTGGCGGAAGTCCCGATGGAGGTGCTGAGCCGCACCACCCTGCTCTTCTTCGTCGTGGTGGCGGTCTTCACCGGCCTCACGACGCTCGAGGTGGGCCCCCACACGGAGCGAGTGCTCCGTTCGGTGTTGACCGTCACGGTCTTCTGGCAGGCCGGGGTGTGGATTTCCGCCGCCGCGAACGGCTGGCTCGAGCGCCGTCGCCGACAGAGCGCGGGCATCGATCGCGCCGTCGTCGGCTCGCTGTCCGTGATCGGGTTCGTCGTCCGGGTGGTCATCTGGGCGCTGGTCGCGCTGCTCGCGCTCGACAATCTCGGCATCGACGTCACGGCGCTGGTCGCGGGCCTCGGTATCGGCGGTATCGCGGTTGCTCTCGCCGTGCAGAACATTCTCGGCGACCTGTTCGCCTCGCTGTCCATCACATTCGACAAGCCGTTCGTGCTCGGGGACTTCCTGATCGTCGACGACTTTCTCGGCAGCGTGGAGTACATCGGCATCAAGAGCACGCGCCTGCGCAGCCTGAGCGGCGAGCAGATCGTGCTGTCGAATGCCGACCTGCTGAAGAGCCGCATTCGCAACTACGGGCGCATGGCCGAGCGGCGCGTCGTGTTCACCATCTGGCTGCCGCATGAAACGCCGCTGGAGCACATCGAGCGCGTCCCGGTGCTGATTCGCGAGATCATCCAGGCGCAGCAGGCCACCCGCTTCGATCGCAGTCACTTCGCACGGCACGGTCAGCACTCGCTCGAATTCGAGACGGTCTACTACGTGCTCTCGCCCGACTACAACCGGTACATGGACATTCAGCAGGCGATCAACCTGCGCTTGCATCGCGAGCTCGCGCAGCTCGGTATCAAGTTCGCGTATCCCGCGCACAGGGTGTTCATCGAGCCGATGGAGCGAGCGTCGCAGCTCGCGGTCGGGTGAGCAGGACGGCCGCCCACAGGCCGCCGAGCGCCAGCGGCACTCCGGCGGCAAACACCCACACCGAGGCCGCCTGAGCGGTCGCGGGTGTCGCGCCGCTCGCGAGCCCCGCGAGATTGGCCGCGACACCCGCAATGGCGGCGCCGATCGCGCCGCCGGTCTGCCGGACCGCGATCAGCGCGGACGAGCCGATCGCGCGCTCGGCCGGGCCGAGCGAGGTGATCACTCTGCGATTCATCAGGCTCGAGCTGAATCCGAAGCCGGCGCCCAGCAGCACGGCGCCGGCGACGATCAACGGGAGGTCCGCCGAGTGCGTGACGACGGTGAGCAGCGCCATCGCGGCCACGATGCAAATCGCTCCCACGCGGATCCAGCCATTCTCGGTGCGAAGCGAGGTGCCCGAGACGACGAACGCCGCGAGCGTCCAGGCCAACGCCTCCGCGCCGACGACGTAACCGGCCCAGAGCGGCGACAGTCCGCGCGTCACCTGAAGGATGGCCGGCATGTACACCAGAAATCCCATCGATGCCGCGGTGAGCGCAAACATCGAGGCATAGGCCGCTCCGCATACGCTCGTGACCTGTCCCGCTCGATGCGGCAGAAGTCGAGTGCTCGCGCGTGCGTCGATCTGCAAGACCAGCTTCAACGCCGCAAACCCCGCGAGCAGCAACAGTGCCGAAGTAAGCGGTGCGTGATAGAGATCCGCGGCGGCGAATGCGCAGATGCCGGCGCCGAGCACTGCGAGTTGTCTCCACGGTATGCCCTGCGTTGAATTCGTAGGCGGACCCTTGAGCAGTGCAAACGCCACGGCGCTGAATGCGCCGCCCTGAGCGGCAAACAACCAGAAGACGCCACGCCAGTTGTGATGCTGGGCGAACAGGCCGCCGACGAGTGGACCCAGTACCGTCGCGATGCCCCACACTCCGCTGACGCACGCGAATACTCGCGGCAGATGCTGATGAGGGAACGACGCCGCCACGGCGACCATGGCGAATCCGGCAATCCAGCCGCTCCCGATCCCTTGCACGAGTCGGCCCGACAAGAAGACGACGATGCCGGGCGCCATCGCGCTCACGATGCAGCCGAACGTGAACACGAGCCCGGAGAATGCGATGGCCGCGCGCAACCCGTATCGCTCCGACAAGCGCCCGGCGCTGGCGCCGGCCACGATCGCTCCGACCAGGAAGCCCGCCGTCGCCCAGCTGAAATACGCGTAGCCGCCGAGCTGCGCGGCAACCGTGGGCATGATGGTCGCGCTGACGAGACTGTCCGCCGCGTTGAGCCAAACGCCGAGACAGATGAGCGCCAGCCGCGACGCGCGCCCCTCGGCCAGCACGTCCACCCAGACAGAACGCATTCGACCGACAGTCACTCGCGTCGGTCGGCCGGCTTGGTAGAGACGGATCGCTCGGTGTGTGCCAGTGCGGGAGGAACGATCATCACATCCATCGGTGCATGGAAGGCAATGCGGCGCGCGATGCTGCCGAACTGGCCGGCCGCGGAGAGCGAGTCTGCTTCAGCGCGCCGCCCGAGGATCAGCACGTCTGCGTGCCACTGGCCGGCGATTTGCAGAATCGTGGGGAGCGGCTCGCCACGCTCGATGTGAAGCTGCGCGCGAGCAGCCGGTAGACCGCATTCGCGCAACAGCTCCGAGAGCGCGCGCGTGCGACTCTCGCGCTCCCGCGCGGCGTACGTTTCGAGCGTCCGCTGCGAGGCGCCCCACTCCACCAGCCGCCACTCGTAGGGAACCGAATACGCGCTCGCGATGTGAATCAGATCTGCGGGGCTCACGCGATTCGCCCACGCGACGATGCTGCGATCGGCGGGCACGCCCTTGACGCATGCGAACACGCGCCCATACGGCACTTCCGCTTCGCGCCGCACGAGCAGCGTGGCCACGCGCGCCCGCTCTGCGACTTTCACCGCGGTATCGCCGACCGTCTGCAGCAACGACACGCCTTCGCGCTCGCCGCGCGCTCCGAGCACGATGAGATGGGCCGCGAGCGATTCGCTCAAATCGAGGATGGCCTGAGCCGCGTGCCCGGCGTGCAGCTCGCAGACCGGCTTCACTCCGTAGCGATCTGCGAGGCGTTGCGCACGCTCCTCGAGCGCCCGCTCGGCTCGCGAGCGAAACGCTTGCGCCTCGCTGGATGCGGGGTCTGCAAAGAGCTGCGCGAACGTTTCTGCCGGCGGCAGAATGTGCGCGAGATGCAGGACATCGCCCAACGTGGCGGCCACGGAAGCCGCGCGCCGGGCGGCGCGATCCGCCGCGGGCGAAAAGTCGGTTGCTGCAAGGATGCGCCCGGGTTGTGAGCTCATGCATCGCACTCCTCGCGTGACGATACATCAACACCGGTGCCACGCGCACCGCAGCGGCCCGTACCCGTCCAAAGGGACCCGACCGCGTGGTCGGGCCCCTTTCATCACATCGTCGTTACTCCGGATTCAGCTCGCCTTGGCCAAGCTCGTCGCGCCGGCAGGGCGGGGATCCTGACGCAGCAGCCAGCGATGCAGCCGACCCGTGAGCGAGATGAGCATCTGGTGCCACGCGGGTCTGCGCGCGAAGTGCGACGCGAACTCGCGATTGATCTGCAGCGGGCGCCAGTAGTTGCCTTCCCACTCCTTGTACGCCGTCGCCAGATCGTGCTCCTGCTCGGATTTGACGGCGAGCAGCGTGCAGTCGCAGGCCGCGCGGATCTCGACCCCATCGTCCGGGCCGAATCGGAAGCCGTGTCGGCTGCGAATGTGATTGAGCCAGCCGCCGACGAGCTCGAACTCATCGGGCG
The DNA here is from genome assembly GCA_035760965.1 of Steroidobacteraceae bacterium. Taxonomy (GTDB): domain Bacteria; phylum Pseudomonadota; class Gammaproteobacteria; order Steroidobacterales; family Steroidobacteraceae; genus JADGHX01. Next base: position 20,806 of record DASTRY010000067.1, read on the forward strand.
TATCGCGGAGAGCGGCGATCATGGGACTCACATCGAGGTAGTTCATAAGAGCCTCCATTGCGGGTAGTGCTGGAACGCGCGCCTGCATGTGGAACAGACGGTCATGCGCTTCGTGACCGAAGCGAAAGTCTACGCCCGCCGGCCGCATCGAGTGGGACGGCACGTGCGCAGTTCGTGCTGAAGGCTCGACGCGTGCGACGCGCGAGCGATGGCGTGAGCTCGAGTGACGACTACTGCGAGGCGGGCGGCGGCTCGAGCTTGTCGCCCATCAGTCGTCGTATCGTGACGTAGAAGAGCGGCACGAAGAGCACGCCGAGCAACGCGGCGGTGAGCATGCCGCCTGCGACACCGGTGCCGATCGAATGGCGCGCGTTCGCACCGGCACCGGTCGAGACGACGAGCGGCATCACACCGAGGATGAACGCGAACGACGTCATCAGGATCGGCCGGAAGCGCAGCCGTGAAGCCTCGAGCACCGCCTCACGAAGCGGCCGCCCTTCCTTTTGCTGCGCGACCGCGAACTGCACGATGAGAATGGCGTTCTTCGCCGTGAGTCCGATGATGGTGATGAGCCCCACCTTGAAGAACACATCGTTCGGCAAGCCGCGCAATGTCGCGGCGGTGGCCGCGCCGATGATGCCGAGAGGCACCGCGAGCATCACCGACAACGGAATCATCCAGCTCTCGTAGAGCGCGCACAGACAGAGATACACGACGAGCACCGACAGCGCGAACAGGAGCGGCGCCTGGTTGCCCGAGAGAATCTCCTGCAGCGATTGCCCCGCCCAGTCGAATCCGAACCCATGTGGTAGATCGCGGCGGACGATCGTCTGCATCTGCTCCATCGCATCGCCCGAGCTGTATCCCGGCGCGCTCGATCCGGTGATTTCCACCGCCGGGTACCCGTTGTAGCGAGTGAGGGACGGCGGCGCGACGATCCAGCTCGTCTTCACGACGGATGAGATCGGCACCATGTCGCCGTTCTGCAGTGTGCTCGGCACGTAGAAGTGATTCAGCGCGTCGGTACCCATGCGGTATGGCGCGTCGGCCTGAAGCAGCACACGCCGTACACGACCCTCGCGGAAAAAGTCGTTCGCGTACACGGGCGCCAGCATGAGCTGGATGGCGGTGTACACGTCGCTCACCGACAGGCCCATGGCCTCGGCCTGCGTGCGATCCGCGGTCATCGTCAGACGCGGCGCATCCTCGATCGCGTTGGGGCGAACGTTCGCCAGCGACGTGTTGCTCGCGGCGCTCCCGAGCAACTGCGTCTGCGCGGCCGCGAGCGCCGGGCGTCCGAGGCCCGCGCGATCCTCGAGGTAGAAGTCGAATCCACCAAACTGACTGAGGCCGCGCACCGTCGGCAGGTTTGCCATGAACACCTGCGCGCCCTTCACCTTCTGGGCCACCTCGCGATTGCCCCACTGCAGGAACTCGGCGATGTCGATGTCACGCTCGCCCCAGGGCTTCAACTTCACGAAGCCGAGACCGACGCTCTCGCCCTGCCCGACGAAGCTGAACCCCGAGACCTCCATCACCGTATCCACGGCGGGGCTCTCGTGCAGAACGCGGCCGACATCGCTCATGACGCGCGCCGTCTGCTCGATGGTCGAGCCGGGCGGCATCTGCACGATGGCGTATGCGTAGCCTTGATCCTCCTCGGGCAGGAAGCTGCCGGGCAAACGCAGCAGCAGGAAGGCCCCCGCCACGAGGAGCGCCACGAATGCCGCCATCCAGCGCGGCAGATGGCGAATCGCCTCCGGCATGCTGCGCGTGTAGATGCCCTGCCCCCAGTCGTACGCGCGGTTGAACCAGCGGAACACGATGTTGGGACGCAGATGCTCGGGCCGCAGCAGCGTCGCGCACAACGCAGGTGTGAAGCTCATGGCGAGGAACGCCGAGAACGCCATGGACACGGCAATCGTAAGCGCGAACTGCCGGTAGATGACGCCCGAGCTGCCGACCTGCAGCGCGCTCGGCACGAACACGGCGCCGAGCACGACGGTGATGGTGACGATCGCGCCGGTGAGCTGCCGCATCGCGCGGCGCGTGGCCTCCTTCGGCGAGAGGTGCTCCTCGCGCATCAGGCGCTCGACGGACTCGATGACGACGATGGCATCGTCCACGACGATGCCGATGGCGAGCGCCATGCCGAACATCGAGAGCTGGTTGATGGAGAAATCGAAGATCTTCATGCCGATGAAGGCCCCGAGGAGCGCCACCGGCACGACGAGCGTCGGAATGAGCGTCGCGCGGAAGCTCTGCATGAAGATGAGCATCGTGAGGAACACGAGCACGACGGCGGCGATGAGCGTGTACACCACCTCTTTGATCGAGATGGTGATGAAGGTGGTCGAGTCGAACGGTGCGAACCAGCTGACCCCCGGCGGCAGTGTCGGCAGCAGGTCGTCCATCAAGGCTTTCACGCGCCGCGCCACATCCAGCGTGTCCGCACCCGGCAGCACCTGCACGGCGAACGCGGCGATCGGCTTGCCGTCGAGCCGCGTATCGCGGCCGTAGGTCGCCGGCCCGAGCTCCACTCGCGCCACGTCCTTCAGGCGCACGGTGGTGCCGTTCGGGTCCGCGCGCAGGATGATGTTCTCGAACTGCTCGGGCGAGCTGAAGCGGCTTTCCGCCTGCACCGACGCGACGAGCGGCTGCCCGGGCACTGCCGGCTGCGACCCGACCGTACCCGAGGCGAACTGCACGTTCTGCTGGCGCACGCGCGCGAGCACCTCGGACGCGGCGAGCTTGAACCCGTGCAGCTTGTCCGGGTTCAGCCAGATGCGCATGGCGAACTCGGAGCCGAACTGGTTCGTCGAGCCGACGCCCGGCACGCGATTCACCTGATCGATGACGCGCGTCGCCAGCACGTTGTTCAACTGCAGGGAGTCGAGCGAGCCGTCGTCGGACTTGATGGCGAGCGCGAACGCGAAACCCTGATTCGCCTTCTGCACGCTGATGCCCTGCTGAATCACTTCCGTGGGAAGACGCGGCTGGGCGAGCGCCACGCGGTTCTGCGTCTGAACGGCGGCGATATCCGGGTCCGTGCCCGTCTCGAACGTCAGCGTGATCTGCGAGCCGCCCGCCGAGTTGGACGTGGACGTGAAGTACAGCAGGTTGTCGATTCCGGTGAGCTGCTGCTCGATCACCTGGGTCACGGTGGTCTCCACCGTGGCCGCGCTCGCGCCGGGATACGTGGCCGAGATGTTGACCTGCGGAGGCGCGATCTCGGGGTACGCGGCCGTGGGGAGCGTGAACACGCACAGCACGCCCGCCACCGTGATGAGGATGGCGATCACCCACGCGAACACGGGCCGATCGATGAAAAACGCGGCCATTCGGCGTTACGGCTCCCCGCTCGGAACCGACCCGCCGGCATGACCCGGCGCACTCGCAGGCGCTTCCGCGGGTGCCTCGGCGGGTGTAACTGTGACGGGCGCGCCCGGCCGTGCTTTCTGGACGTCGACTACGATGACCCGGTCGCCTTCGGCGATTCCGCTCGTCACGACCCAGCTCGAACCGTGGAGTGTGTCTGCCGTGACACGCTTCTGCACGACCTTGTTGTCGGGGCCGACCACTTTCACGAAGGGCCCTTGGTCATCGCGCTGCACCGCCGCCGCCGGAACGAGGAACGCATGCTTCATCTGGCCCAGTGTGAGACGAATGTTCACGTACATACCGGGCAGCAGCATGTAGTCCGGATTCGGCACGACGCCGCGGAACGCGAGCGCGCCGGTCGTGGGATTCACGCTGTAGTCGAGGAAGTCGAGTGTGCCCTCGTGCGGGTACGGCGTGCCGTCCTGAAGAATCACCTGCACACGAGCCGAATTGCGATCGAGCAGCTCGACGTCGCCCGACGCCTGCAGCCGGCGCAAGCGTTCGACATCTGCGGCGGGTTGATCGAAATTCACATAGATTGGATCGATCTGCTCGACGACCGTGAGCAGCGTCGCTTCCCCTTGGCCGACGAGCGCGCCCTCGGTGACGCGCTGCTGTCCGGAGCGGCCGCTGATCGGCGAAGTCACGGTGGCGTAGCCGAGATTGATCCGCGCCACTTCGAGGTTCGCTTTGGCCTGCAGAACCTGCGCTGCCGTCGAACGCTCCGCCGCTTCGGATTCATCCAGCGTCGCCTTCGAGACGAGCCCTTGCGCAGCGATATCGCGGTTTCTCTGCGCGGTGATGTGTGCGTTCGTTGCGGCCGCTTCGGCCTGCGCGAGCGCGGCCTTGGCGCCGTTCAGCGCGGCCTGAAAGGGCGCGGGGTCGATCGCGAACAGAGGCTGACCTGCCTTGACGAGCGAGCCTTCCTTGTACAGCCGCTTCTGCAGGACTCCCGCGACGCGCGCGCGCACGTCCGCCGAGCGCGTGGCCGACAAGCGTCCGACCAGCTCGCGCGTCAGAGGCACCGGTTGCGCATGGGCCGTGAGCACGCCGACCTCGACGGGCGGAGGTGCAGGCGGCGCGGCCTTGCGCGCGCACGCGCCGAGGAGCAGCGCGGCGAGAACGAGGAAAACGAGCCGATGCCGAGGCGGAGACGTCACGTCGCTTGCAAGCCGGGTGCACATGAAGTGCGGTTCGCGAAGCTTACCGAAGTGCGCACCGCTCCGGTGCGGTCGTGCCCGCCAAGCCGGAGTGCGAACACGGACGCGTTAGGTATATTTGGCACGCCGATTGCGAGGGCACCCTCCCCTCGACATCGCCACTCCTCCAACGAAGAGCACGAGGTGTCGTTCTGAATCAGCAAGCCGGGAAGGCGGGTGCTGCGGCCATTCTCGCCGCGCTGATCGCCGCGATTGCGCCGGTCAGGGCCCAGGCGCCGGATTTTCCACTGGATTCCATCGAGCAGCGCGCACAACCGTGCATGGCGTGCCATGGCGCGGAAGGTCGCGCCACGCCGGAAGGGTACTACCCGCGCATTGCCGGCAAGCCGCCCGGCTATCTCTTCAACGAGCTCGTCAACTTCCGCGTCGGGCGCCGGCACTTCCCGATGATGAGCTACATGGTGGACCGGCAAACCGATGCGTTTCTGCGCGAGCTGGCCGAATACTTCGGCAATCTCCGGTTGCCGTATGCAACTCGGGACACCTCGCATGTGGCTGCCGCTCTTCTCGAGCGCGGACGCACGCTTGTAACGAAAGGTGACGCCGGGTTGCGCGTGCCTGCGTGCAAATCGTGTCACGGCGAGAGCTTGCTCGGGGTGCTGCCGGCAGTCCCAGGTCTGCTCGGCCTGTCGCCCGACTACGTCATCGGCCAGCTCGGCGCGTGGCGCAACCACACGCGGCGCGCGCGCGAGCCGGACTGCATGGCGAGCATCGCGAGCCGACTGCGGTCGGAGGATCTCGCGGCGTTGGGCTGGTGGCTCGCCAGTCAGCACGTTCCCGCGGACGCGGCACCGGCCCCGGACTTCGAAGCGAAGCCGCCGATCTCCTGTGGAAGCTTCGACGAATGAGGACCCGACTGGCCCTTGCGGCGCTCGCCGTACTCGTGCTCGCGCTTCTCGTGTTCCTGTTCGTTGGACCGAAGGATCGAACCGAAGGCGAGGCTCCGCCGCCGAGCGTTTCGCTGGGTGCCACCGCCATCGAGCGCGGACGCGCACTCGTCACGCTCGCCGACTGCAGGCCCTGTCACACCGCGCGCGGCGGCGCAGACTTCGCAGGCGGACGCGCGATCACGACGCCTTTCGGCATTTTCTATTCGCCCAACATCACTCCGGACCCGCAGACCGGAATCGGTACATGGACGAGCGACGATTTCTGGCACGCGCTCCACAACGGCTACTCGCGCGACGGCCGCCCGCTCTATCCGACGTTTCCGTACACGAACTACACCAAGATCAGCAGACGCGACGCGCAGGACATGTACGAGTACCTGCGCACGATCGCGCCGGTCAGAAAGCCCTCGCGCGAACACGAGCTGCGGTTTCCGTACGACCGGACGGTGGCGCTGATGCTCTGGCGACGGCTGTTCTTTCGGCCCGGCGTGTACCAGCCGGACCCCGCGCACAGCAGCAAGTGGAACCGCGGCGCCTATCTCGTCGAAGGGCTCGCACATTGCAGCGCTTGTCACGAGGCGCGCAATTCGCTCGGCGCGATTCGCTCGGAGCGCAATCCGGCCGGCGGGCTCGTGCTCAACTGGTACGCGCCCTCGCTCGCACGCAGTCACGAAGCGGGCCTGCAGACATGGCCGGAGCAGCAGATCGTCGAGTTCCTCGCGACGGGGCGAACAGCCGACGCGGCCGGTATGGGGCCGATGGCGGAAGTGATCTACGAGAGCCTGCAGCACGTGCCGCCGAGTGAGCTGGATGCGATGGCGGCGTATCTGAAGTCGATCCCTGGCGCCAGCGAGGCCAGGCCGTTGGTGACCTCGCGAGCGACCGATCCGGCGGTTCTCGCCAGCGGTCGCGAGATCTACGGGAAGAACTGCGCGCGCTGCCATGGCGACGATGGCAGAGGCAAGCCGCCCGCGGCGCTCGCACTCGCGGGCAATCGCGCGGTCACGATGCCGTCTGTCACCAATCCCGTGCGCATCGTTCTGTATGGCGGCTATCCGCCGGGCACTGCGGGGAATCCACGTCCATTCGGCATGCCGCCGTTTGCGGACCGCCTGACCAATGTCGAGATCGCGGAGGTGCTCACTTATGTGCGCTCCGCATGGGGCAACCGAGCGGGCGCGGTCAGCGCGAACGATGTGCTGCGCAATCGAACCGGGCCGGAGTGGTGATGCGTGACGATCTCGGGCCTTGCTATGCGGCCGAGCCACGTCGCATCGTCAGGTGCTACGAGTGGGCGAAGGCAAAGCGCCGTCGTGCCGCCCAGACCACGACGGTCGTGCGCCTCGTCCGCTGAGCTTTGCCTCAGCTCTCGCCGAGCGCTCTGCAGGCTCGGAATATGAAGTCGGCCGTGCGTCCGTACACGGCCGTTTGCCACGCCGGATTCTCGCAGTAGAACGCGTCGCGCATCTGCGAGCGAATCGCGTCGCGCGTGGCGCGCTCCGCCGCGCCGCCGTAAGCATGCAGCCAATGGTCGGCGCGCAACGCCGTCAGGACCTCGAGCATCGGCCGTGTTCCGAATTCGAGCCCGACGTACGTGATTTCTGCGTGGCCCAGTGTGGCGGCAATGCCGTCCGCAACGGTGCCGGCGAGTTGCGCGGAAACGGACTCATCCGCGGAAAGGTCGCGCACATCCGTGCCGTACCATTTGCGCGCGCGCTCGAGGTCCGCCGTACCGCGCGGCACGACAATGGGCTCGCCATAGCCGGTGGGCCCGAGGCCGGTGTGGAGATCGAGCACGGCGATGCGCGGCACGGCCCGAAGCGGAGCGAGAACCTGCGCCAGCGTGCGCGCGGACCACGATGGCTGCGTGCCGCCGTAGAACAAGCCAGTGGGGTGCGTGAACTGCCCGGCGGTGAGCGCAGTTTGAAATGCGCGCAGCCCGTGCTGCTGGATGAAGGCTTGTATCGCGAGATCGGCTTGCTGCCGAACCGCGCCCTGCCATTCGCGAGGCACCAGCCAATCGTGCAAGGGCGCGTACGCGTCGGACGAAGGCAGCGCGCTTCCGAAATCCACGAAGTTGCGATTCAGATCGACGCCCTCCTCGTTCACGCGTCGCAGCCAGGAAAATCCGTATGGATTGAAGGCGTGGATGAGAAGCGCGCAGGCGTTTGCGGGCAACGCGTCGTAGAGCCGATCCACGAAGAACCCGACCTGGCACCCGGACCCGCCGAATCCCTCGACGCCGTGCGTCCCTGAAATGATGATCAGCGCGGAGGCCGGGTCGGATGCACCGAGCCGCGCAACATCCATCGTGAGCGCTTCATCGCGCGCGCCGCGATGATTCGGCAGCTCATGCGACTCGAGCGACGCGCCGGCGGCCTGCGCACTCGTCCGGAAGCGCTCGCGCGCGGCGATGTAGTCGGGGCTGAAGTAATCGGCGACTGGCATGAGGCGGCTCCCTGCGCTCGAAAGGGGCGACGCACTGTAGGACCGCGCGACGACAAATTACAACTCGACCGACGCACCCAGACAGACGGCCCAGTGCGATGGAAGCGGCCATTGGGCTATTGCCCGCACGAAGACGCTGACCGCCGTCGGCGACTCACCCAGGGAAGGACCTTCTCCCAGCCGAGGTCTATACGCGGGAACCGCGAGTTGGGCATTCTGTCCATACCGGACACCGCCCCACTGCCCCGTCGCCTCATGCTCAAAGCCCTGCGCACCTTCTTCGACCAACACCTCGCTCCCCCGTCGGAAGAAACGCATGCCGATGCTGAGCGGCGCGCGCAACTCGCCGCCGCCGTGCTGCTCGTCGAAGTGGCCCGCAGCGACCACACGTTCTCCGATAGCGAACGCGAGAGCGTGCTGGCATCCGTGCAGCGCAAGTTTCACTTGAGCGAGGCGGAAGCTCGGCAATTGCTCGAGCTCGCAGAGCTGGAGTCGCGCGCGGCGCACGACATCTATCAGTTCACCTCGCAGATCGACGCCACGTTCTCGCTGGACGAGAAGCTGCGGCTGCTCGAGGAGCTCTGGCGCGCGGCGTACTCCGACAAAGTGCTGCATGCGTACGAGGAGCACCTGATCCGCCGCGTGGCCGATCTACTGCACCTGTCCCATTCGCAATTCATCCGCGCAAAGCTGCGCGTGCTCGCCGACTCGTCCTCCCGAAACTGAGGGCGGCGGTGGGGCACCGCCCGTTCAGAGCTCGCCATTCTCGTTCTTCGGTTCCGCCGCGAGGGGCTGCATCACATCCCAATGCTCGGCGATGCGCCCGTTCTGGATGCGGAAGATGTCCACGACCTTGAACCCCGCCTCACCCGGCGTGAACACGACGTGGACGTGCGCCGCCACCAGGTCGCCGTCGGCGAGCATGCGCTTCACGTGGTGTCGGACGTGCGGGTACTTCTTTTTCGCGCGCTCCAGCATGTCCTTCAAGCCCTGCGCGCCGGTCGCGACATTCGGGTTGTGCTGGATGTACCCCGGATCGAACAAGGCATCGACGGCGGCGGTGTCGAGGCGGTCGAGCACCTCCGCATACACGCGCTCGACCAATCGCAGATTTGCGGTCTCTAGCTCGCTTCGCATGGGGCCCTCGAAATTCGGTACCATCGCCCGCAGACGATTGGAGCGCAGGCGTGTCCCACAAGCAGTCTCGATCTGTTGTCCTCGCCATGCTGTGGCTGGCTTCGACCGCCGCATGGAATGTCGCACATGCCGACCCGCTGCGCGATCGGATTCAAGCCTGCGCCGCGAATCGGGACGACGCCGCCCGGCTGCGGTGCTTCGATGAGCTGGCTGCCGCCATGCCGCCCGAGAAACCTGCCGAACCGGCGCCTTCGGCGCGCGCGTCTCGTCCGCCTCCTCCCGAGACTCAGACGGCGCGCATCGCTTCCGTCTCGCAGCCGGATGGCCGGAAGTACCGCATCGTGCTCGACAATGACGAGGTGTGGCAGGAAACCGAGCACGTGCGCGACATGGAGCTCGAGCCCGGACAGACGGTGCGCATCAAGCCAGGCGTCCTGGGCTCGTTCTTCCTGATCGTCGAGTCGGGGCGCAGCACTCGCGTCCGGCGGATTCGCTGAGTGCGCGACGAGCGGCGAGACTAGAGCGAGGAGCAGGCATCCCGCGCGCACTCTGCGGCGCGCTCGCGAGCACGCTCGGCGAAGGCGGGCTTCGTTGCCGAGAGAATCTCCAGCAGGTCGGCGCGCATGCCCGGCGAGAGATGCGCGAAGGGGGCGCTGCTGTCGCGACCGCTCAGGACGTCCGCGAGGCGCGTGTAGACGTATTCCTTGTCGCACCCGGGCAGCCCCTCGAAGCCGCCCGAGTACACGAGGTAGCTGAGCGGATACTTGAACAGGCGCGTCTGCAGGTCGAGTTCGCGCAGCGAGCGTCCCTTCGGGTCGCGCGGTCCTTGCGCCTCGAACCAGCGATCGAAACCGGACGTGCTGGTGATCTTGTCTTCCGGCGCAGTGGCATCGACGAACAGCATGCCGCGCACGAGCGCCTCGAGCATGGATTTCAGCGGTTTCTGCACCGTGGGCGGCAGCGCCGACCAGCGCACGGCGCCGGAGGGATCGAGGCCGTTGCGCGCGAGCACGGTGCGCGATTTGAAATTGGCACGCGTGATGAAGCCGCCGATGTGCGCCTGATGCTCGAACACGAGCAGCGCGACGATGTCGCTCTTGGCGGTGAGATAGGGCCGCGTGTCGAAGAGCCCCTGCAGCGTGTCGAGATTTCCGCGGCGCAGGCTGTCGACATTCTCCGGATCTTCGCCCGGCTCCGCGAGAATATTGCCGAGATGCTGCTGCTTGCCGTGCTGGCCCGTCACGTACCAGCCGGCCCAGCGGTCGCGGATGGGCGTATGGTCGGTCGTCTCCTCGCCGGGGCGTCCGGTGAGCGCTTCGCCATTCGTGTCCACGAGGGTCGAGAGAAAGAGGAATCGCGGCACGCCGCCGCCCGCCATGCCCCACGTGTCGTGACAGGTCAGGCAGCGCGAAGTCTCCCGATCGATGCGGACTTCCGCCGGCGACTCGTTCGAGAGCGTGTAGAAGACCGGGCCGAGCGCGTCATCCATGGTGGCGATCTCGAGGAACTGCGTCCCCGGTATCCACGCGACGTACGTGTCGTCGTTGAAGTAGATCGCGCGCGGAGTCGCCGCGCGAATGAGCGTGAACTGCAGGCTCGTCTTCGAGTACACGAGCGTCTGTGAGCTCGGATCGATGCCGAGCGCCGCCAGCACGGAGTCGAGATAGCCGCGCGGCGGCTGGAACTTCAACCGCACCTCGCCGCGCTCCAGGCGGGACTGCAGCCGCGCGATCGCGTTCTGAGTGGGCTCGTTCGAATAGCCGACAGCCGGATAGTCGGTGTCGTAGCGCAGGGCTCCGTGCGCGCCGGACCGCCCCGCCACCACCGCGGGAGCGGGCGCCTCACTGGCGGACTCTGCCGCCGCGCGCGCCTCTACAGGCACAGCCGCGCAGATAATCAGGGCCGCTGCGGCCAGAGCGGCGGTACCCCACCGCCCGAGCCGTCCCGATTCTGTAAAGCAGGTGCTCATACTCGCGGCAAATTCTCGAAACGCGAGCGGAGCCTGACAACCGCCATGTTCCGAAATGCATAAAACATGTATTGAAAATCGATCTTTTCCGCTTCGACAAAGGAGGCTTCGCGCCAGACGGCGGAATCGTTCTGGCCGCCTGTGCAAGCGCCGTGGGAGCGCGCGTGCAGTCGCCGCGCGCCCCCGCGCTCTTCGACTAGCGAAGCCGCAAGCTCACTGCACGAGCCGCGCGAAGATGCCGAGTGGGTTGTGGGTCCGTGCAATCGTCACGATGAACCCGAACACAAGTAGTGCCGCGATGGCGCAAACCCGCCGCACGGCCTTCGTTCGCGCCCTTTTGAGAGCGAAAGTCCCGAGGACGATGTAAACGACGACGAGGGCGACCTTCACCGTCAGCCACGAATTGACGAACGGAAACTGGTGCAGCACCGTCATCAGCATCAGCGCCGAGGTCAGCAGGATCGTGTCGATCGTGTAGCTGAGATACCGAATCGGCCCGGCCATCGCCCAGCGCTGGCCGAATTGCACGGCGAGGGCGCGCAAGGCGAAGAGCGCGCCGCTCGCCGAGATGGATAGGATGTGAACCAGCTTGATCTGCGGATAAAACTCGATCACGTCCTACCCGCAGAACCCGCTTGCCCCGCTCCGGTCAGACCCGGCTCGCGCCGCGGAGCAATCCAGAGACGGATGACGAACCACGTGAACAGCAGCGCACCGATGCTGAAGATGGTGTCGCCCGGCACGCGCAGCCACACGAGCAGCTCGACCAGCGGCTGATGCATGAACTCCGCTGAGCGCGCATACCAGTAGCCGTGATCGATCGCTGCGAGCAGCTGCAGGGTGCCGATCGGAAGCAGCGTCAACAGTGCCATCAATGCCAAACCGATGTTGAAACTCCAGAACGCAGAGCTCAGCAGGCGCTCGTTCCACAAGAGCCCGGGTTTCAGCCCGCGCAGGCAGAAGAGCACGAGACCGATGCCCAGCATCCCGTACACGCCGAAGAGCGCCGTGTGCCCGTGGAGCGGCGTCAGGTTCAAGCCCTGCATGTAGTAGAGCGACAGCGGCGGGTTGATGAGAAACCCGAAGAGGCCCGCACCGACGAGATTCCAGAACGCCACCGCGATGAAGAACATGATGGGCCAACGATAGCGCACCATCCAGGACGTTGCGTGCCCGAGCTTGTAGGTGTGATACGCCTCGAAACCGATGTACGCGAGCGGCACCACCTCGAGGGCCGAGAAGCTCGCACCCAGCGCGAGGACGGGAGCCGGCGTTCCGGCGAAGTACAAGTGATGGAGCGTGCCCAGCACGCCGCCCGCCATGAACACGATGGTCGCGAAGAGCACCGCGACGGTCGCCGAGCGCTCCGCGAGCAGCCCGAGGCGAGTGAACAGGAAGGCGATGACCGCGGTCGCGAAGACCTCGAAGAAGCCTTCCACCCACAGATGCACCAGCCACCAGCGCCAGTACTCGACCATCGACAGCGAGGTGTGCTCGTTCCACAAGAGTCCGGCGCCATAGAAGAGACCGATGGCGACGGTCGAGAGGAACAGCAACCCGACGATCGACTTGCTGTCGCCGCCGCGCTTGATCGCGGGCCACAGCGCACGACCGACGAGGGTCAGCCACAGCATGAGGCCGATGAAGAGGAACCACTGCCAGAAGCGGCCGATGTCCGCGTACTCCCAGCCCTGGTGACCGAACCAGAAATTGCGTTCGAGGCCGAGCTTCTGCATCACTGCGAGCCACTGCCCCGCAAAGGCGCCGACAACGATCACGAGCAGGCACACCCACAGCAGATTCACGCCCAGTCGTTGATACTTCGGCTCGTGTCCCGAGATGGCCGGTGCGATGTAGAGGCCGGTGCCGAGCCAGGCGGTCGCGATCCACAGCACTGCGAGCTGCGTGTGCCAGGTTCGCGTCAGCGAGTACGGCAGGACGTCGGCGATCGGCATGCCGTACAACTGCTGGCCTTCGACCGAATAGTGGGCCGTCGTCGCGCCGAGAAGAATCTGAACGAGGAACAGCGCGAGCACCACCCAGAAATATTTGGCCGTGGCGCGCATCGAGGGCGTGATGCGCACGAGCGCCAATGGATCGGCGCTCGGCAGTTTCGCCGGCGCCTCCTCACGTCCGTGCGAGACGGCATGGTGCCAGCCGAGCAGCGCGATGCCGGCGATCAGAAACAGCACGCTGAACGCGGACCAGAGGTATGTGCTCGCAGGAGGACGATTGCCGATCAGGGGCTCGCTTGGCCAGTTGTTCGTGTACGTGATGTGCGAGCCAGGCCGTTCCGTCATCGCCGCCCACGCGGTCCACCAGAAGAACGCCGCGAGCGCGCGGCGATTCTCCGCGTCGGGCACCGTATCGTTTTTCATCGCATACGCGACGCGCAGCTTTGCGGTGTCGCCGTCGTTGCCGAAGAGTCGCTCGTAGTGGTCTGCAACCGTGCGGATAGCGGCCGCGCGCTCCGCATCGATGGTGATCGTCTGCGTCGCGGCGTCATACGTGTTCTTGCGCAGCCTCGTCTCGAGGCGTCCGCGCAGCGCGGCCTGCCGCTCTTCCGGAAGCGCCGCGTAGCTGTCCGCAGTGCCTTCGCTGCGAGCCCACGAGTCGAGGATCGCCGTGGCCTCACGATGCAGCCAATCGGCACTCCAGTCGGGGGCCACGTACGCGCCGTGTCCCCAGATCGAGCCGAGCTCCATTCCGCCCATCGACTGCCATACCTGGCGGCCCTTCTCGATGTCCGCGCGCGTGTAGATGACCTGCCCTTGCGCGCTGACGAGCCGCTCCGGCATCGGCGGCGCCTGATGGCTGATATCCGCGCCGATCCACAGCAATACACCGAACGATGCGACCAGCAGTGTCGCGAGTGCAATCCACAGCTTCCGTGTCGAGCTCATGACCGCCCCTAACCTGGTATTTTTCAGTGCCGCGATGTTCAGGGCAGCCGGCGTACGCTGCATCGTGTGGAATGCACTTGGGCTACGCACAAGTCCTTAGGCGAGCCCGCGCGACGCTGCAGTGCCGGGACACCGCAGCGCCGCTGTCACACTACTCGCGATCACTCCGGGGCTTCAGTTCGCGGCAATTCCGTTGAGCCCCGCGCCGGCGGGAAGACCGCCGATCGTGCCGAAGTTCGTCAGGCGGCCATCTTGCTCGATCTGGAAGATGCCGATCGCGCCGCTCGCCGCGTTCAACGAATACAGGTATGCACCGTCCGCGCTGACGGCGATGTCGAGATTCGTCGAGCCCGCGGGATTGACGGCCACTACCGTGCCTGGAAGCGGTGTCAGCGCACCGTTGTTCGCGATCGCAAATCCGGAGATGGATGAGGTCCCGGCGTTGGACGTGTAGACGAACCGACCGTCCGGCGTGACGACGTTCCAGCAGTTCGCGGCACCGAGCGTCGGCACGGCTGCGCTGATCGGCACGAGCTTGCCGTCGGAGGCGATCGAATAGGAGGAAATGGTCGAGCTGTTCGGGCCGGGCCCTCCCGTCTCCGACACGAGGACCGCTCCGTTCGGCGCGAACACGACGGAGAACGTACCGGTGCCCACCGCGGGATTCACGGTAATGGACGAGAGCCGGCCGTCTGCCTGCACCCTGAGCACATCGATGCTGTTGGTGGTTCGCTCGGTGACGACGAGATAGCGGCCATCTCGGCTGAACGCGAGCGAGGACGACTCGACGAAGTTGGCGCTCAGGAAGCGCTGCGAATTCGGGATGCGCACGAGCCTGCCGTTCTGCAATCGAAATCCGACGACGCTGCTGCTGCCCGCGGTGTTCAGGACATACACGAGCTTGCCGTGCTGCGCGACTGCATTCGGTTCGCTGCCGCCGCTCGGAACGCGATCGGTCAGGAAGAGGCGCGCACCGAGCACGCGGAACACCGAAACGCTGCCGCTGCCTGCGTTGGCTGCCAAGAGGTACGATCCATCGTCGCTCAAGGTGAGCGATCCTTGCGAGCCGAGCGGATCCACCGTTCCACCGCTACCTCGGCCGCCGGTCTGATACTTATGGGGACCGTGCAAGGTGCCGGTTTGCGTGCGCTCATATGCAATGACTTCGTTCGCGTCGGCATCGTTGGTCATGACGAACACGGCATGCTGCGCGCCGAAGGATTCGATCGCGGGCGCCGCGCGAGCGGCGACGGTGGCTCCCGCGACAATGGCGCCGAGCGCGAGCGCCGTGTGGACTGCTTTCATGGACTACCTCGTGTGTTGAAAAGCAATGAATCGTGCCGAGGTGTCTACGCACGCGAACGCCGAATAGTTACACGGCGTGTAACTATTCGCGGGCGGTCAGCGAAATGACGTTTGACAGGAGACCCACCATGAGCCTCGCACCACTCGCATCGCTGTTCGCCGGCCTATGCCTCTCCACCGCGTGCGCCACGGCGCTCGCGCGTCCCGCTGTCATCGAGCTCTACACGTCGGAGGGTTGCAGCTCCTGTCCGCCTGCCGAGAAGTTGCTGGAAGATGTGGCCAAGCGCCCGGATGTGCTGGCGCTCTCTTTCCATGTCGATTACTGGGACGATCTCGGCTGGCGCGACCGTTTCTCCATGCACGAGGCCACACGGCGGCAACAGGACGCGGCGCGGACGCTCGCCCTCACGACCGTCGGCACGCCGCAGTGGATCGTCGAAGGTCGGAGCGTGGTGTGGGGCGCGAGCCAGTCCGCACTCGATCGCACATTGAAGTCGCCGCGAACGGATCTCGGTGTCGAGATCATGCGGGATGGGCAGGACCTGCTGGTTCGCGCGGCAGCGCCCTCCTCCGCGCAGGACTACACCGTGTACCTGATCGGCTACTTACCCAAAGCGGTCACGGCGATCGGCCGCGGAGAGAATGCAGGACGAACGCTCACGGAAGTGAACGTCGTTCGCTACATCCGCGCGATCGGCACGTCGCGCGACTCGGCCCGGGAGTGGCGCGTGCCGCTCGCGCAGCTGCCGAGCGACGCCACGCATGTCGCTGTGCTACTTCAGGTATCCGCGAGTGGCGAGATCGTCGGAGCGCGATCGATCGAGCGCGGCAGCTAGCGACCGAGGCGCTTCACGTTCCTAAAACGAAACGCGCGAAGTCGGCCATGTCGGCGCCGATGCCGTCCGGCCGCACGCCGAGCTCTTCCACGGGCTGCTGCGAACGGTTGACCCAGAACGTGCGATAGCCAAACCACCTGGCGCCGGCGGCATCCCAGCCGGCGGAGGCGCAGAACACGATTTCATCAGGTCGTGCGCGGAACGCCCTCGGCCCCATCTCGTACGCGCGCCGGTCGGGTTTGAATACGCGCACGCGATCCATCGTGAGATGCGGCTCGAAGAAGCCGCCCAAGTCCGCGCGTGCGATCGCGGCATCGAGCATCGCCGGCGTGAGATTGGAGAGGAACGCCATGCGAATACCGGCACCGCGGAGCGCTTCGAGTGCCGGCCGCGCGTCATCCCATACCTGTAGCTCTAGAAAGGATTGCATCAGGTGGTCGCGCGCTGCTTCGCTCAGAGCGAGGCCGAGCGAAGCGGCCGCGTATACCAAGGCCTCTTGCGTGATCTGCCGGAAGTCCGCATACGCGCTTCCGAGCGTTCGCAGCCACGTGTACTCGAATTGACGCGTGCGCCAAGCATTCATGAGCGCAGCGCCCTTGCCCGGAAACAGCGCCTCCGTGCGCGTCGCGACCGGTCGCGGATCGATGATGGGGAAGCCGTCGAAGGCGATCGCCTCGACCGCTCGCGGCGCAGGCATCTTCGCGTGAGCGATGCGCGTCGCGGCGGCCGCAGTGGCGGTGATGCCTGTGAGGAATGTTCTTCGGGACTGTGTCACTGCTTCAGATTCCGTGGGTGTTGCTGAGGACCACGCGCCAGCCATCGGGATCTTCGAACGTGACGCTGTTGCGTAGCCAATAGGGATTTTGCGGAGCGACGGGTCGATACCCGTGCCGATTCAGTCGTTCGCACAAGCTCGCCAGCTCGCTCGCATCCGGAATGTAGAGCACCAGGAGGTTGTCCGCGCCGGGCGCGGGACACGGGCCGCCTCGCGAATCTTGCGTGAGCTCGAGGTGATACGTCGCGTCCGGCAGGCCCAGCATCACGCCGTCATACCCGTCGTGATTCTTGAAACGCGCAAGCTCGGGCAGGCCGAGGCCGTCGCGGTAGAACTTCACGACTTCATCGAGCCGCTCCGTCGGCCGCGCGATGCGCACCTGCGCGACGCGCGCGTGCGGGAATGTGAGTCGCTGGACCGCCACGTCACCGGCGTTTGAGCGCATCGAGATCCTTTCTCATGACAACGCGCTCGCCGGGCAGCGGCAACCAGCGACGCTCGTACGTCAGTTCGGCGAGCATCTCCGGTCCGCAATCGACGTCCGGAATGACAACAAATCCTGCGCGCTCGTAGAACGGGCGATTCCAGGGGAGATGGCGATAGGTCGTGAGCCAGAGCGTGCTTGCGCCGGTCGCGCGTGCTCTGTTTTCGGTCGCCTCGAGCAGCGCCGTGCCGAGGCCGATGCGCATGAAATGCGTGCGCACCGAAAGCTGATCCAGATAGGGCTCCCCGTCGCGCGTTCCGGTTGCGGCAAAGCCGAGCGCCGCGCCGGTGGAACCCACGATCAGCAGCGTGTTGCCGGTCTGCAGAGCGCGCAACCATCGACTGCGCTCTCGCAGGATGAATTCATGGCTCGGCGGAAAGTCCACATCCAGCCCGGCTTCGACAAACAGCCTGCAGGCGTCGTCGTCGATCTCGCAGAGCGTGTCGATGTCGGCCGCCGCGCCCAGTCGGATGGCGAACTGCGGGCCGATTTTGCGAACGGGAAGCGTGGCGCACATGCTCGAGATCTCGCCGGGTCCGGAGGAACGGTATCGAGGTATTCGCACCGGCCGGCGAAATCGTTACAGCTGCGATTCCGCGAACGCGTATCCGGTGCGGAGCACGCGAGCGGCTGAACGCTGGCTCAAGACGGACCACCCGATCGGTGTGGGACGGCCACAAAGTTCAAGGAATACCGGCAGCTATCGGCAACGTGCCGGGAGACAGGCGCGCCGGTAATTGTGGCGTCGGCCGGCAGTCTGCTGCTCGGCCGACCTGTCTGCAGGCGTGGTGAACGGAGCCGAAGTCGACCTCAGCGCGGGTGCAGCCACGTCGGCAGGAACGAATAGGGATCGACTTTCACCGTCCGGTCGTACTCGACGCCGTTCTTGTCGAGAAGCTGCTGGAACCGTCCGGCCTTGTACGCATCGAACAGGTCCGTGCAGCCGCCGATGAACTCGCCGCCGACGAAAATCTGCGGAATGGTGCTGAACGAGGTGCGTGCCGTGAGCGCCGCACGGATTTCGCCGCCTCGGTTGTCTTTCTGATACTCGACCGAGTCGAGATCGACCGAGCGATACGGAATGCCGTGCTTCGCGAACAGGCGGCGCACGGACCAGCAGAACTCGCACCACTCCAGCGCGAACATCGTGACCGGCCGCTCGCGATCCTCGATCGCGCTCTGCACGAAGGCCGCCGCCTCCGCCGAAATGCGCACCGGTTCTGCCGCGGGCTGCGGGGAGGGGGCCGGCGCGGGCGGTGGCGAGTCGAACCGATAGTTGGGCGTCGAGCGCGCAATCTCGATTTCCTCCGCGGTCATTTCCGCGGGAATGTCCGCGAACAACGGCGTGCTCAAGTAGCGCTCACCTGTGTCGGGCAGCATGCACAGCACGGTTGCGCCGGGCGGCGCCTCCGCACACACCTGCAATGCACCCGCGAGCGTTGCTCCCGCGGTGATGCCGACGAAGATCCCTTCCTGCCGCGCGAGCTCGCGGGAGAGCTGCAACGCCTTCGCGCCGTTCACCGGAATGACGCGGTCGATCAACTCCTCGTCCACGGCATCCTCGGTGAGCTTCGGGATGAAATCGGGGCTCCAACCCTGCATGAGATGGGGCCGGAAGTTCGGATGACTGGCGGACGGCGTGCCATCGCCGGAGCGAGGCTGGCGGATGCCGCTGCCGAGAACGGGTGAGTTGTCCGGCTCGCAAACGATGATCTTGGTCTTCGGACTCTGCTTGCGCAGCACTCGAGCCACGCCCTTCAGCGTGCCGCCGGTGCCGAAGCCCGTGACGAAGTAGTCCAACGGCTCGTCCGCGAACGCTTCGAGAATCTCTGGCGCCGTCGTGCGGGAGTGCATGTCCGCATTTGCTTCGTTCTCGAACTGACGGCACAGGAACCAGCCGTGCGCCTCGGCGAGCTCCACCGCCTTCGCGAGCATCCCGGAGCCTTTCAAGGCCGCCGGAGTCAGCACGACGCGTGCGCCGAGAAAGCGCATGAGCTTGCGGCGCTCCACGCTGAAGTTCTCCGACATGACGACGACCAGCGGATAACCCTTCGCCGCGCACACCATCGCGAGCCCGATGCCGGTGTTGCCGCTCGTGGCCTCGATCACCGTCTGTCCGGGCGCGAGCCGGCCGCTTCGTTCCGCATCCGTGATGATCCCGAGGGCGAGACGATCCTTGACGGAGCCCATGGGATTGAACGCCTCGACCTTCGCGTACAGGCGCACGTGTGCGGGTGCGAGCTTGTTGATGCGGACGACCGGCGTGCGCCCCACCGTATCGAGAATGCTTTCGAAGCGGTTGCTGTTCATGGCCGTAGCCCTCCCATTGGGTGAGGGCATAGTACGCTCGCGCCCATCGCAATAGCTTTGCAGGGAGTCCGGCTCTATTTGCTCACGCGCCTGCTGTGCGCCTGCAAAGGCGCGTGCAGCGACTCGGCCTGCATCCTTGGCGCGCGCCGCCCACCGGCGAACGGTGGACCCGGCCCGCCGCCCGCCCTACCATTCTTTCGAATATTGAAAGCGAGGACCCGTGGATCGAGTTCAGGCCATGCGCATCTTCGTCGCGGTGGTGGAGCGCCGCAGCTTGTCGGCCGCCGCGACGAGCCTGGGCGTTTCCCTCCCGACCGTGAGCCGGGTGCTGCGCGCGCTGGAGCGCGAGCTGGGAGTGCGGCTGATCTCGCGCACCACCCGAGGCTTGATCGAGACCGACGGCGGCCGGCTGTATTACCGGCGCTGCCGACAGATTCTCGACGACATGCGCGAGGCCGACGCCGCCGTTCAGGTCCACGCCAAGGCCCCCTCGGGCGAGTTGCGGATCACGGCACCGGTGACGTTCGGGCGTCACCACGTCGCGCCGTCGATCGCGCTGTTCCTCGAGCGCTATCCGCGCGTCTCGTGCTATCTGTCGCTGAGCGACCACTGCGAGCCGCTCGCGGAGCATCGCTTCGACGTGGCCATCCGTGTGGCCAAGCTGCGCGACCAGTCGCTCGCCGCGCGCCGCATGGGCTACGTCCAGCGAGCCGTCGTCGGGTCGCGGGAGTATTTCGCCCGACACCCGATCCCAACGCATCCCCGTGACCTTGCCGCACACAACTGCCTGCATTACACGCACTATCTCCGTTCGGACGAATGGAATTTCATGGCAGGCGAGCATCCTATCTCCGTGCGCGTTCGCGGACGCTTTCGTGCGGACAATCAGGAAGCGCTGATCGACGCCGTGCTCGCAGGCGCCGGCCTGGCGATTCTGCCCACCTGGCTCGTACAGCCGTGGCTCGACAGCGGCGCCATGCAGCGCGTGCTCGCGGAATACGAGTCGCCGCGTACGCCCGTGCACGCCGTGTTTCCAACGCAAGGAGCGCCACCGAACAAAGTCCGAACGTTCGTCGACTTTCTGGTGGAGCGGTACCGCGAGAAGAACGTCCTCGCCGCGGAATCCATGGC
>DASTRY010000068.1:0-14359 GCA_035760965.1 Steroidobacteraceae bacterium
AATCTTCGACACGACGCCGGCGCCGACGGTCTTGCCACCCTCGCGGATCGCAAAGCGCAGCCCCTCTTCCATCGCAATCGGGCTGATCAGCTCCACCGTCATCTTGATGTTGTCCCCCGGCATGACCATCTCGGTCCCCTCCGGCAACTGCACCAACCCCGTCACGTCCGTCGTCCGGAAGTAAAACTGCGGCCGGTACCCCTTGAAGAACGGCGTGTGCCGTCCGCCCTCTTCCTTCGTCAGCACGTACACCTCGGCCTCGAAGTTCGTGTGCGGCGTGATCGAGCCCGGCTTCGCCAGCACCTGCCCGCGCTCCACTTCCTCGCGCTTCGTCCCACGCAGCAACACGCCCACGTTGTCTCCCGCCTGCCCCTCATCCAGCAGCTTGCGGAACATCTCCACGCCCGTGCACGTCGTCTTCGCCGTCGGCCGCAGCCCGATGATCTCCACCTCGTCGTTCACCTTGATCACGCCGCGCTCAATGCGCCCCGTCACCACCGTGCCGCGCCCCGAGATCGAGAACACATCCTCCACCGGCATCAGAAACGGCTTCTCCACCTCCCGCTTCGGCACCGGGATGTAGTTGTCCATCTCCTCCACCAGCTTGATCACCGACTTCACGCCGATCTCGCTGTTCTCACCCTCCAGCGCCTTCAGCGCCGAGCCAATCACGATCGGCGTCTTGTCCCCAGGGAACTTGTACACCGACAGCAGCTCGCGAACCTCCATCTCCACGAGCTCCAACAGCTCCTTGTCGTCCACCATGTCCGCCTTGTTCATGTACACCACGATGTACGGAACACCCACCTGGCGCGCCAACAAAATATGCTCGCGCGTCTGCGGCATCGGACCATCCGCCGCCGACACCACCAAGATCGCCCCGTCCATCTGCGCCGCGCCCGTGATCATGTTCTTCACGTAGTCCGCGTGCCCAGGGCAATCCACGTGCGCGTAGTGGCGCTTGGCGCTCTGGTACTCCACGTGCGCCGTCGAGATCGTGATCCCGCGCGCCTTCTCTTCCGGCGCCTTGTCGATCTGGTCGTACGCCATGAACTGGCCGCCGTTCGTCTCGGCCATCACCTTCGTCAGCGCCGCCGTCAGCGTCGTCTTGCCGTGGTCCACGTGACCAATCGTCCCCACGTTCACGTGCGGCTTGCTGCGTTCAAACTTCTCTTTGCTCATGGCAGGAGTTTCCCGAATTCAGTGTCAGTGAGGATTATCTCTTGATGATGCCGTCCGCGATGTTCGGCGGCACCTCCATGTACTTCTCGAATTCCATCGTGAACGTGGCGCGCCCCTGGCTCATCGAGCGCACGGTGGTGGCGTAGCCAAACATCTCCGACAGGGGCACTTCGGCGGTGACGGCCTTGCCGGACGGCCCATCCTCCATGCCCATGATCTGCCCGCGCCGGCGATTCAGATCGCCGATGACGTCGCCGGAGTATTCCTCGGGCGTCACCACTTCGACCTTCATGATCGGCTCGAGCAGCACCGGCTTCGCCCGGCTGAAGCCTTCTTTGAAGCCCATCGACGCGGCGATCTTGAACGCCATCTCGTTCGAGTCGACATCGTGATACGAGCCGTCGAACGCGGTGACCTTCACGTCCACGACGGGATAGCCCGCCATGACGCCGGTCTCCTCCGCTTCCTTGATGCCCTTCTCGATGGCCGGGATGAACTCGCGCGGCACCACGCCGCCGACGATGGCGTTCACGAACACGTTGCCCTTGCCGGGCTCGTTCGGCTCGAGCCGCAGCCACACGTGACCGTACTGGCCGCGTCCGCCGGACTGGCGCACGAACTTGCCTTCCGCTTCCACCGTACCGCGAATCGTTTCGCGATAGGCGACCTGCGGCTTGCCGACGTTCGCCTCGACCTTGAACTCGCGCTTCATGCGGTCGACGATGATCTCGAGGTGCAGCTCGCCCATGCCGGCGATGATCGTCTGCCCCGACTCCTGATCGGTCGACACGCGGAACGAGGGGTCTTCCTTCGCGAGCCGCTGCAGCGCGAGGCCCATCTTTTCCTGATCGGCTTTGGTCTTCGGCTCGACGGCGACCGAGATGACGGGGTTCGGAAACTCCATCTTCTCGAGCGTGATCACCTTCTCGACGTCCGAGAGCGTGTCGCCCGTGATGACGTCCTTCAGGCCGACGGCCGCGGCGATGTCGCCCGCGCGCACTTCCTTCAGCTCCGAGCGCTCGCTCGCATGCATCTGCAGCAGGCGCCCGATGCGCTCCTTCTTGCCTTTGCCCGGCACATACACCGTGTCGCCCGAGCTCAGCACACCCGAGTACACGCGGAAGAACGTGAGATTGCCGACGAACGGATCGTTCAGGATCTTGAAGGCGAGCGCCGCGAACGGCGCATCGTCGCTGGCCGGACGCGTATCGGGCGAGCCGTCTTCCTTCAGCCCCTTCACGGGAGGCATGTCCGTCGGCGACGGCATGAACTCGATGATCGCGTCGAGCAGCGCCTGCACGCCCTTGTTCTTGAACGCCGTACCGCACATGGCGAGCACGATCTCGTTCTTCAGCGCACGCGCGCGCAGACCCTTGCGGATCTCGTCGTCGGAGAGCGTGCCTTCTTCGAGGTACTTGTTGGTCAGCTCCTCGTTCGCCTCGGCCGCCGCCTCGATCATCTTCGCGCGGTATTCCTCGGCTTGCGCCTTGAGGTGCGCCGGAATGTCGCGGTACTCGAAGCGCATACCCTGGGTTTCCATGTCCCAGTAGATGCCCTTCATGCGGATGAGATCGACGACGCCCTCGAAGGCATCTTCGGCGCCGATCGGAATCTGGATCGGTACGGGGTTTCCCCGCAGACGCTGCTTGATCTGATCGATGCAGCGAAAGAAGTTGGCGCCCGCACGATCCATCTTGTTGACGAACGCGATGCGCGGCACGCCGTACTTGTTCATCTGCCGCCACACCGTTTCGGACTGCGGCTGCACGCCCGATACGGCGCAGAACAGGGCTACGGCACTGTCGAGCACCCGCAAGGAGCGCTCGACTTCGATGGTGAAGTCGACGTGCCCCGGGGTGTCGATGATGTTGATGCGGTGCTCCGGAAAGGTATTGTCCATGCCCTTCCAGAAACACGTGGTCGCGGCGGCGGTGATCGTGATGCCCCGCTCCTGCTCCTGCTCCATGTAGTCCATGACGGCCGCGCCGTCATGCACTTCACCGATTTTGTGCGAAACACCGGTGTAGAAGAGGATGCGCTCGGTCGTCGTCGTCTTCCCGGCGTCGATGTGCGCCGAGATGCCGATGTTGCGATAGCGCTCGATGGGGGTAGCGCGTGCCACAGCGAATAAGCGAGTTGGTGACTACCAGCGATAATGCGCGAAGGCCTTGTTCGCCTCCGCCATACGGTGCGTGTCTTCGCGCTTGCGGACTGCGGCGCCGCGGTTCTCGGCGGCATCCATCAGCTCGTGCGCGAGGCGGAACGCCATCGACTTCTCGCTGCGCTCGCGCGCGGCGTCGATGACCCAACGCATGGCCAGTGTCTGACGGCGCGTCGCACGAACTTCAACGGGAACCTGGTACGTGGCACCGCCGACGCGGCGCGACTTCACCTCGACCACCGGCTTCACGTTGTCGAGCGCGGCGGAGAGCACGTTAACCGCCTCGGCGGCCGGCTTGCCCGTCTTCTCGGCAATACGATCGAGGGCGCCATAGATGATGCGCTCGGCCGCGGACTTCTTGCCGCTCTTCATGACCACGTTCATGAACTTGGCCAGCATCTCGTTCTGGAACTTCGGGTCCGGGAGGATGGTGCGGACCGGAGCCTGTGCTCTGCGTGACATGGATGTCGCTCCTTACTTCTTCGGCCGCTTCGCGCCGTACTTCGAGCGGCCCTGCTTGCGCTCGCCGACACCCGCGCAATCGAGCGTCCCGCGGATGGTGTGATAGCGCACGCCCGGAAGGTCCTTCACGCGGCCACCGCGAATGAGCACCACCGAGTGCTCCTGCAGGTTGTGGCCCTCACCGCCGATGTAGCTGGTGACTTCGTAACCGTTGGTGAGCCGCACGCGGCACACCTTGCGCAGCGCCGAGTTGGGCTTCTTGGGTGTGGTGGTGTAGACGCGCGTGCACACGCCGCGCTTCTGCGGCGAGGCGCCCAGCGCCGGCACCTTCGTTTTTTCCGCACCCGTCCGGCGAGGGGACCGGATAAGCTGCCCAGTGGTGGCCATGTACGTAAGCTCCAAGAACCTTAAAGAGCGATGCGCGTCTTGCCGCGCGCGCCGCGCGTTGCAACCGGGAAGACGACCGGGCCGCCTGAGTTGAGGCGGCCCGGTGTTCGAAGTCGCGGTTTCCGGTCCGGCACGAATAAGGGGGCCGGACCGACAAAGGCCGGCGATTCTAGGTAGCGACCCGAGGGGTGTCAACCAGTTGCGGGCCCCCGTCCGAGGTGGAATACGGAGACCGAATCATGTGTTCGAGCAGACTGCGAGCGCTGGCGTTTTCGGGGTTGGTGGGTCTCTTCGCAAGCGCCGCCGGGCGCGCGGAAGTGACCGGCATCGGCCCGTCAGGCTTCAGCCTGAAGATCGAAACGTCCGTCGGCAACACACCCGAAGAGGTGTTCAAGCGCTTCGTGCAGATCGCCCGGTGGTGGGACCCCGGGCATACGTACTCCGGGGACGCCGCCAACCTGGCGCTGACGGCCAAGCCAGGGGGGTGCTTCTGCGAGACCCTGCCGGGCGGGGGGTTCGTCGAGCACATGAATGTCGTTTACGCCGCACCCGGAAAGGCCATTCGCATGACCGGCGGCCTCGGCCCGCTCCAGGCGATGGGCGCAACGGGCGCCCTGACCTTCGAGTTCAAACCCGACGGCGCGAATACGCGCCTCGTCGTCACGTACAACGTGACCGGGTTTGCCTCCGGCCAGGGCTTCGCCAAGGTCGCCCCGGCGGTGGACAGCGTGTTGGCGGCGCAGGTCGCGCGGCTCACGCACTTCGCCGAGACCGGCAAGCCGATCACGGAAACCGGGACACCGCCACCCTGAGCGTCAGCTGCCCGCCGGCTCGACGGCGGCGGGCTGCGGCTCCGTCCGCTCGCGCCGCAGCTTGCGCCCCATCCACAGGCGGAAATCGTCGAGCAACGTGTAGACCGTCGGCACGACGAAGAGGCTGAGCGCCGTCGAAGTGATCAGCCCGCCGATCACCGCGATGCCCATCGGCGCGCGGAAGCTCGGGTCGGCGGAGAAGCCCGCGGCCACGGGCAGCATGCCCGCGATCATCGCGATGGTCGTCATCACGATCGGCCGCGCGCGCTTGGCACAGGCGTCGATCAGCGCGTCCATGCGCGACAGCCCACGCTCGTTGCGGGCCATCACGACGTACTCGACGAGCAGGATCGAGTTCTTCGTCACGATGCCCATGAGCATCAAGAGCCCGATGAGCGAGGGCAACGAGAGGCCGTACCCGAGCAGCAGCAAGCCCGCGAGCGCGCCGCCGACGGACTGCGGCAGCGCACCGAGAATCGTGAGCGGCTGGATGAAGTCGTGGAAGAGCAGCACGAGCACGGCGTAGATGCACAACAGCCCGATCGCCATGGCCGCCATGAAGCCGCCGAACAGCTCCTTCATGCGCTGCACGTCGCCGGTCTCGCGTCGCTCGACGCCGTCGGGCAGATGCGCGAGGGCCGGCATCTTTTCGATCTTCTTCAGCACGTCGCCGAGCGGCGCGCCGCCGAGATCCGCGGAGATGGTGACGTTACGCGCGCGGTCGTAGCGCTCGATGCTCGTCGGACCGGCGCCGAACTTCACGCTCGCGATGTTCTCGAGCGGCACGAGCCCCGCACGCCCGGGCACGAGCATCGAACGGATGCTCTCGATGTCGCCGCGCGCCGCGTCGTTCAGGCGCACGCGAATCGGCACCTGCCGCTCGGGCAAGTTGAACTTCGGCAGGTTCATCGACACATCGCCGCTCGTCGCGATGCGCGTCGCGGCGCTCAGCGCTTCGGTCGGCACGCCGAGCTCGGCCGCGCGCTCCGGAATCGGTGTGATCACGATCTCGGGCTGCACGAGGCTCGCGGACGAGGTGACGTTCGCCAGTCCCGCATCGCGCACGTCGCGCTCGACGCCTTGCGCCACGCGTTCGAGCAGCGCGGGATCGTCACCCGCGAGGCTGATCTGCAGCTTCTCGCCGAAGCCGCCGAAGCCGAACGACAGTCGCGCGCCCGGGATCGTCTCCAGGGCTTTCGAGGCGGCGCGCTCGAACTCCGCTTGCGTGCGCTTCTGCTTGCCGCGCGGCTGCAGTTGCACCGTGAGAGTGGCCTTGCGCACTGTGCCCGCGCTCGTCGCGAAGCCTTGCGAGCTCGGTGCGCCGATCGTCGTGTACACGCGCGTGACATCGGGGAACTGCGTCAGGCGACGACGCACCTCTTCGGCAGTCGCGTGCGTTTCCGCGAGCGTCGACCCGGGCGGCAGCTCGACTTGGATCACCGAGAAGCCATAGTTGCCGGGCGGCACGAGGCCGGTCGAGAGGAACGGAATCAAGCCGAGCGACAGGATGAAGATTGCCGTCGCCACGCCGAGCGTGAGCCGCCGATGCTCGAGACAGCGCCGCACCGTGCGCAGGTACCACTGCTTCAGTCGACCCTCGCGATCCGGCTCGTCGTGCGCCTTCATCATGTAGGCCGCCATCATCGGCGTGAGCAATCGCGCGACGAGTAGCGACGCGAGCACGGCAGTGACGGTTGTGAGCGCGAACTGCTTGAAGAACTTGCCGGGAATGCCGGGCATGAACGCCACCGGCAGGAACACCGCGCACAACGTCGCGGAAGTGGCCACGACCGCAAGCCCGATTTCCTGCACGGCTTCTTCCGCCGCTTTGATGGGCGTCTTGCCGTTGCGCAAGTGGCGAACGATGTTCTCCACTTCGACGATCGCGTCGTCGACGAGGATGCCGACGACGAGCGAGAGCGCCAGCATCGTCATCACATTGAGCGTGTAGCCGGCCACGTAGTGCAGCACCCAGAATGTCGGCAGCACCGAGAGCGGCAAGGCAATCGACGAGATGATCGTCGCGCGCCAATCCTTCAGGAAAATCCAGACGACGATGATCGCGAGGAACGCGCCTTCGAGCAGCATGTCGATCGAATCCTTGTAGGACTCGCGCACGTAGTCGACCGTGTTGCTCACTTGCTCGATCGCGATGTTCGGGTAGCGCTTGCGCAGCTTCTGCACGGCCTGCTCGACGCCGTCCGCAACGCCGAGCGCGCTGGCACCGACCGCGCGTGTCACTTCGAAGCCGACGATGGGTTTGCCGTCGAGCAGCGCGAGTTGGCGCTGCTCCGCGGCCTGATCTTTCACTTCGGCCAGCGCGTCGAGGCGCACGGTGCGCCCGTCGGGCAGCACGATCGGCAGCGCGGCCAAGTCTTGCACCGACGACGCCGTCGCGACGGTGCGCACGCTCTGCTCCTGATCGCCGATGCGCGCCTCACCGCCCGGCAGCTCGACCTGAGTACGTCGCAGCTGGCGCGAGATGTCGCCGGCGGTGGTCCCGAGCGCATTGAGCGCGTCCGGATCGAGGTCGACGCGAATCTCGCGGTCGACACCGCCGACGCGGCGGATGGCACCGACACCATCGACGGACGAGAGCTCGCGGCTGATCGTGAGATCGACGAACCACGAGAGCTCCGCCTCACTCATGGAGGGCGAGGAAACGCCGTAGGTGACGACTGGCGAGCCCGCGGTCGTCACCCGGGAAATGATCGGCTCTTCGATCTCGGCCGGCAGATTCGAGCGGATGCGCGTCACAGCATCGCGCACGTCGTCGACCGCTTCGTTGACATCGCGCTCGAGCTGGAACTCGATCGTCGTTTGCGACAGGCCCTCGGTGACGGTCGAACGGATGTGGTCGATGCCCGTGGCGCTCGCGACGGAATCCTCGATCTTGCGCGTGACTTCCGTTTCGAGCTGCGAGGGCGGCACGCCCGGGTAGTTCACCGTCACCGTGACGGTCGGGATATCCATGTCCGGCCGGTCCTGCACGCCGAGCTTCTTGAAACCGATGATGCCGGCGAGCGTCATCGCGACGAACAGCACCATCACCGGCACGGGCCGGTGAATCGACCACGTGACGAGGTTCATGTGTTGCCCTTGCCGCTCGGCAGGCGTGCGGCGGAGGTGGAGCCCGGCTCGTCCGTCTCGACGACGCGAATGCGATCCCCGTCCTTCAGAAAGCCTGCGCCGCGCTCGACCACGCGCTCGGTCGGCTGCAGGCCGGAGAGCACTTCGACGCGGCCATCGCGCACCGTGCCCGTCTCGATGCGGCGCCGCTCGACGCCCTGCTTGTCGTTCACGACGAAGACGTAACTGTAGCCATCGCGCACGATCACGCTCGCGAGCGGCAAGGTCGCGCTCGCCGAGCGCGCGATCTCGATTTCACCGCGCGCGAACATGCCGGGCCGCGCGTCGTCGGACTTCGGCAAATCGACATACACGAGACCCGTGCGCGTGCCGCTCTGCACAGTCGGCGCGACTGCGCGCACCTTGCCGACGAGCTGCGTGCCGTCGGCCGTCGTGATGCGCGCCGTCTGGCCGACTTTCACTTCGCGCATGCGCGCTTCGGGCACCTCGGCGCGCCATTCGACGCGGCTCTGGCGCAGGAGCCGCAGCATTTCCGCGCCCGCTTGCGCAATCTGCCCGACCACCACCGTACGCGCGGTGATCACACCGTCATCGGGCGCAAGCACGCGCGTGTACTGCAGCTTCAACTGCGAGCCTTCGAGATCCGACTGCGCGGCTGCAACGCGCGCCTGCGCGGCGAGGAACTCGGCCTTCAACTGCTCGTGCTGCGCATCCGAGACCGCACCGGAATTCAGGATCGACTCGGCGCGTCGCAGATTCGAAGATGCGGTGATGAGCTGTGCATCGGCCTGCGCCTTGGCGGCCTTTTTCGCCGCGACTTCCGCCGACAACATCTCGTTCGCGAGACGCACGAGCTCCTGGCCTTTGCGCACCTTGTCGCCGACGTCGACGTTCACGGCAGCAACGCGATAGCCGCCGACTTCCGATCCGATCACGGCTTCCTGCCACGCATAGACGCTGCCGGTCGCGACGACCGTGCGCGCGAACTGCTCGGTGCGGGGAGTCGTCACGCTGACTGCGAGCGAGCCGCTGCCGGCGCGCGCCTGCGCGGCCGCAGGCGGCGCGGCGCACGTCACACTCGCGACGAGCGTCGCGAGGAAGAACGAGTGAGGAATACGCATGGGTGGTTGCCAATGATCAGGTCCCTGATACGATATCAGGAACCTGATTTCTGGCAATCCGATGGCCCGTCATTCTCCGGACGCGCGTCCGATCCGTGAACCCGTTCCGCTGCCCGAGCCGGGCTCGGATGTCGGGTTCGCGCTACGCAACCTCATGCAGACCTTCCGCCAGCGCATCGAAACGGCGCTGCGCGAGCAGGGTCTCGAGCTCTCGTTCGCGCACGCGATGGTGTTGAAGCACCTCGCCAAGGAGCCGGGGCTTTCCGGCGCGCAGCTCGCCCGGCGCACCATCGTCACCGCGCAGAGCATGAACGGCCTGCTGCACGGCCTGGAATCCACCGGGATGGTGGTGCGCGAGCCGCATCCCGAGAACCGGCGCACCGACTGCTGGTTCATGACGCGCGCCGGCTATCGGCAGATGCAGCAGGTCGGCGACATCATCGAAGGGATCATCGGGCGCATGCTGGCCTCGCTCTCGAAGGCGGACGCGGCCCGGCTCACCGAGCTGCTCGAGGAGTGCGCGAGCGCGCTCCAAGCTGGTGCAGAGAATGGCGCGAAGAGCGTCAGTGGGTCATCGCGTACAGCACGTAGTTGATCGCAAATCGATACGCGATGCCGGTGAGCGGCTGCGGGTAGAGCGGGTCGTCGGCGTGCTCCCACGCATCGCCCATATCCATGTTCCAGTTGATGATGACGCAGAGGCGGTTCTGGTCGTCGTACACGCCGCGCCAGTGCGGCACGTAGCCGTCCTGCTCGTACGTCACGCCGCGCAGCACTGAGCCGAAGCCGGGGATCTGCGGGTGCTCGTTGAGATCGTAGAGCACGTGGAACACCTCGTCCTGATTCGGAATCTCGACCACGGGCCGATCCGGGAACACGCGGCTCAGGGACTGCATGAAGCCGCCCCACTCCCAGGTGCCGTGAAAGTCGTCGACGACCAGGGTGCCGCCGCGGTCGAGATACTCCCGCAACCGTTTCACCTCGGCGTTGCTCAGATCCCAACCGCCGACCTCGACCGCGTACAGGAACGGATGATCGAAGATGTCATCGTCGTCGAGCGACATGGCCGTGCCGCGCGGCGCGACCGACACGCGCGTCAGGCGCTTGAGGCCTTGCGCGAGATGATCCTCGGCGGCGGGTGAGTCCGTGGTCCAACGCATGGCACCCCAGCCGCGCGAGAACTCCGGGTTCTCGGAATAGACGAGGCGCGCAAACTGGAACTCGTACTGCGGCTCGTCCTTGTAGAGCACCTCGCCGTGCTCGTTGGTCATGTACCAGCGTCCCTTCACCGCGGGCGAGATGCCGTCCGCATCGGCACCCGAGCTCGCCATGAGCACCGGGCACGCACACAGCGTCGTACACGCCAGCGCTCGCACCCAGTGTTTCATGGCTCTACTCCATTCGCGGCCGGTATCGGACGAGCCCGAAGATGCCGATACCGATCCATATCACGTTGAGGGCCGCCGAGGGAAACGCGCCGTTGTAACCGCTGTTGATGACGAAGCCGACCGCACCGGCGACGTTCATCCAGTGATAGAGCGCCGAGCGGCCGTCGACCTTGCCGGCCGAGAGCAATGCATACGCGGCCAAGATGAGCACGGCCGCAATCCAACCGACGACTTCGATCAACGGTTTCAAGACGAACGCTCCGGAGCGAGAAAAGAAAAGGGCCGGTGAGTTGCCCCACCGGCCCCTATCCTAGCTTGCTGCCTCGCTTGCGTGCTCAGCTCGCCGAGCTGCTTTCTTCTTCGCCGACGTTCGTCTCCTCGGTGTCCGGCAAGCCGCCGCCGACGTCCATGAAGCTGCGCCGTTCGGCGCCCTCGGTGCGACGGCGCCGGTGCGCATGGGCCGCGAAGCCCGTGCCCGCCGGGATCAGCCGGCCGACGATCACGTTCTCCTTGAGGCCGCGCAGATCGTCCTTCAGGCCACGCACGGCCGCTTCCGTGAGGACGCGGGTGGTTTCCTGGAACGACGCGGCGGAGATGAAGGACTCCGTGGCCAGCGACGCCTTGGTGATGCCGAGCAGCACCGGCTGCAACGCCGCGCGCTGCTTGCCTTCCTGCTCGGTGCGATCGTTGATGTCGAGCGCACGCGAGCGGTCGAGCTGCTCGCCGCGGAGCAGGCCGGTTTCGCCCGAGGCCGAGACCTCCGACTTGCGCAGCATCTGGCGAATGATCACCTCGATGTGCTTGTCGTTGATCTTCACGCCCTGGAGGCGATAGACGTCCTGGATCTCGCGCACGAGATAGTTCGCCAGCGCCTCGACGCCCTGCAGCCGTAGGATGTCGTGCGCGTTCAGCTCGCCGTCCGCGATCACCTCGCCGCGCTCGACGGTTTCGCCTTCGAACACGTTGAGCTGGCGCCACTTCGGAATCAGCTCCTCGTACTTCTCGCCGTCGTCGCTCGTGATGATGAGACGCCGCTTGCCCTTGGTCTCCTTGCCGAAGCTCACCGTGCCGCTCTTCTCCGCGAGGATCGCGGGGTCCTTCGGCTTGCGCGCTTCGAACAGGTCCGCGACGCGCGGCAGACCGCCGGTGATGTCGCGGGTCTTCGACGACTCCTGCGGGATGCGCGCGATGATGTCGCCCGCGCTCACCTTCGCACCGTCCTCGAGATTGATGAGAGCACCCGGGGGCAGCGTGTACACCGCCGGAATCTCGGTGTTCGCGAACGTGACTTCCTTGCCCTTCGCGTTGATCAGGCGAATGGTCGGACGCAGGTCCTTGCCGCCGCGCTGCTTGGTATCGAGCACCACGGTGGAGGACAGGCCCGTCACTTCGTCGAGCTGCGTGGTCACGGTCAGGCCGTCCACGAAGTCGTGGAACTTGACCATGCCCGGCACCTCGGTGACGACCGGGTGGGTGTGCGGATCCCAGGTCGCGACGACCTGGCCCGCGGCCACCGTGTCGCCTTCCTTCACGCTGATCACCGCGCCGTACGGAATCTTGTAGCGCTCGCGCTCGCGGCCGAACTCGTCCACCACACCGATTTCGCCCGAACGGGACACGGCCACGAGGTGACCCTTCTCGTGCTGGACGGTCTTGATGTGATGGAAGCGGATCGTGCCCTTGTTGCGCACTTCGACGCTCGAGGCCGCCGCCGCTCGCGAGGCCGCACCACCGATGTGGAACGTACGCATCGTGAGCTGCGTGCCCGGCTCGCCGATCGACTGCGCGGCGATAACACCGACCGCCTCGCCGATCGAGATCGGGCGACCGCGACCGAGATCGCGCCCGTAGCACGCCGAGCACACGCCGTAGCGCGTCTCGCACGTGATCGGCGAACGCACCTTCAGCTGATCCACGCCCTCGCTCTCGATGAGTCGCACGAGCTTCTCGTCGATGAGCGTGTTGCGCGCGATGAGCACTTCGCCGGTGCCCGGCTTCAGAATGTCCTCCGCCAGCGTACGACCGAGCACGCGCTCGCCCAGCGCTTCCACCACGTCACCGCCTTCGACCAGCGGCGTCATGGTGAGGCCCTGCGCGGTGCCGCAGTCCGCCTCCGTGACCACGAGGTCCTGCGCGACGTCGACGAGACGGCGCGTGAGGTAACCCGAGTTCGCGGTCTTCAACGCGGTGTCGGCGAGACCCTTGCGGGCGCCGTGCGTCGAGATGAAGTACTGCTGCGTGTTCAGACCTTCGCGGAAGTTCGCGGTGATCGGCGTCTCGATGATCGAGCCGTCCGGCTTCGCCATGAGGCCGCGCATCCCGGCGAGCTGACGGATCTGGGCCGCGCTACCGCGGGCACCGGAGTCCGCCATCATGAAGATGGAGTTGAACGACTTCTGGCGGACCTTCTGGCCCTTGGAGTCGATCACTTCCTCGCTGCCGAGCTTTTCCATCATCGCCTTCGCCACCTGATCGTTGGCGCGCGACCAGATGTCGACGACCTTGTTGTAGCGCTCGCCGTTCGTGACGAGACCCGACGCGTACTGCTCCTGGATCTCCTTCACCTCGCGGTCCGCACCGGCCACGATCTTCGTCTTCTGCTCCGGAATGACGATGTCGTCGATGCCGAAGGACACCGCAGCGCGCGTCGCATACGCGAAGCCCGTGTACATCAGCTGGTCGGCGAACACGACTGTCTCCTTCAGACCGAGCGCGCGATAGCACGCGTTGATCGTCGCGGAGATCGCCTTCTTCGTCATGTCCATGTTGATCAGGTCGAAGGGCAGGCCCTTCGGCAGGATCTCGGACAGGATCGCGCGGCCGACGGTCGTGTTGTAGTGCTTCACGACCTCGGTGAACGTGCCGTCGGCGTTCTGCACGTGCTGCTTCAGGCGCACGCGAATCTTCGCCTGCAGATCGGCGTTGCGGCTCTCGTAGGCGCGGTGCACTTCCTGCACGTCGCTGAAGAACATGCCTTCGCCCTTGGCGCCGATACGCTCGCGCGTCATGTAGTAGAGGCCGAGCACGACGTCCTGCGACGGCACGATGATCGGGTCACCGTTCGCCGGCGAGAGGATGTTGTTCGACGACATCATGAGCGCGCGCGCTTCGAGCTGCGACTCGAGAGAGAGCGGCACGTGGACCGCCATCTGGTCGCCGTCGAAGTCCGCGTTGAACGCCGTGCAGACGAGCGGGTGCAGCTGAATGGCCTTGCCCTCGATCAGCACGGGCTCGAACGCCTGGATGCCCAGGCGGTGCAGCGTCGGCGCGCGATTCAGCATCACGGGATGCTCGCGGATCACCTCTTCGAGGATGTCCCACACTTCCGGACCTTCACGCTCGACGAGGCGCTTGGCCGCCTTGATGGTCGAAGCCTCGCCCCGCAGCTGCAGCTTCTGGAAGATGAACGGCTTGAACAGCTCGAGCGCCATCTTCTTCGGCAGACCGCACTGATGCAGGCGCAGCGTCGGACCGACGACGATCACCGAGCGACCGGAGTAGTCCACGCGCTTGCCGAGCAGGTTCTGGCGGAACCGGCCCTGCTTGCCCTTGATCATGTCCGCGAGCGACTTCAGCGGACGCTTGTTGGTGCCCGTGATCGCACGGCCGCGGCGGCCGTTGTCGAGCAGCGCGTCCACCGCTTCCTGCAGCATGCGCTTTTCGTTGCGCACGATGATGTCCGGCGCGTTCAGCTCGAGGAGCCGGCGCAGACGGTTGTTGCGGTTGATGACGCGGCGATACAGGTCGTTCAGGTCC
>DASTRY010000069.1:0-12772 GCA_035760965.1 Steroidobacteraceae bacterium
CGCTGTTGATCGCTTCACGAAGTGCATCGAGGCTGCCGTTCAGCAGGTGCTGAACGGTGGGCATTGGCACGGCTCCCATGTAGTCGGCGTCCTCCGATCGATGCATCTGCCCCTCCCATGCGCACGCATCCATAGTGCTGATGGTCGGGGCAAATGCCACTGTCTATGTCCAACCAAACTTCGACACTGTCGTCCAGCTCAGGTCCGCGACGATGCCGCGGCTCGCCTGCTCCATGTGCGGAGTGTGCTGGAGGCGCCTGCGGGTCACTGTTCAGTAAGACGAAACGGATTCCCCGTTCCGTTATTCGTACTGAAAACCTACTGCGTGGTAAGCGAAGAGAAATCCGGCGGCATTCCACGATTGGCCGCGCATCCCGCGCGGAGACAACGACTTGCCGTGCAGCCACTCGGTGAAGCTCCAGTCGTCCAGCGCGCATGCCCGAGCCAGCTGCAGCAGAGACGAGCGCGCCTCGCGTGCACGCCCATGCGCGCACAGCGCCGCGATCCAGAAGGCACCGATCATCGGCCAGATGCCTCCATTGTGATACTGCCAAGCCGAGTTCTGGCGGTGCCGCGCCATGTACGGCCGCCATAACGCGCTGCGTTTGCGGATGGGACGGATCACGGCACGCAGCGGATACGGCTCGTGCACGCCATAGCGCGTGAGCGCGCGGACGATGGCCGTCGCGCGCGGCTCGTCGGCGAGCCCGTAGAGCAGCGCGAGCACGTTGCCGAACGTGTCGCCCTCGTCGCCGAAGAACGAGAAGTTCACGAAGCTCAGATACAGGTCGCGATAGCGCGCCTTGCGCAACACGTACTCGTTGAGGAGACGCGCACGGCGATATTCGGCGAGACCTGCGGAGAACGGATGGAAGAGCCCGTTGAAGCTCGCGCGCGTCTGCGTCGCGTGCGGCACGCCGTAGAGGCGCTTCACGTGATACCAGAGCGCGTTCGTGTACAGCACGAATCCGGAGCGCGGCATGATGTCCGCCCAGTCGCTGGCCTCGTTCTGCTGCAACAGCAAGAAGCGCTGATGCTCTTGCGCGAGCAGCCACTGGAGCGCGAGCCGGATCTGCTTCGCGTAGCGGCGCTTCAGCCCACGAGGCAGGCGCCGCTCGTCGAGGTAGGCGACGGCGATGAGCCACCAGAGCGTCGCGTCGATGCAGCCGAGATACCAGAAGTCGGCCTCGCGCCGGCTCACATCGACGAACTTGGGAATCTGACCGTTCGGCGCCTGGTGCTCCGCGAGCGTGTGCAGACCGGCGACGGCGGCGCGCTCGAGCTGCGGATCGCCCGAGACGGCCATGCCGAGCGCGCAGATCGCGGCATCGCGGCCGAACACGGCCGCATAGCCGCGCGCGTGTGCGCGCAATGTCGGTGAGGCGGCGAGAATGCCCGCGGGCGTGAGGTTCCGCTGGAGGAGCGCGACGGCATGGGCACGGCACTCGGCCAGCAGCCGCGCCTCCCGTATCGATCTAGAGTCGGAGGACATGTCGTGACTGCGATTCTACAGGCGGCACGTCACCGTGCCGCCGATCGAGCAGCATGCCCCGGCTCACACCGGAGAACCTCGTCAGTTCTTGATGCGAACTTTGACGTTCTGGCCAAGCGCGACGGCGGCCCGACTGATCGTCGAGAGCGTCACGGACGGGTCGTCACGCTTCAGCAGCCGATGCACGACGGCGCGGCTCGTGCGCATGCGCCGAGCGAGCTCCGACTGCGACATCTTCTGCTTCTTCATGGCCCGATGCAGCTCGGAGGCGAGCTCCCGCTTGATAGCGAGCGCCGTCGCCTCTTCGGCCGGTCCGTCATTTTTCATCTGATCCGTGTCGCGCTCCGCGCGACGTGAAGGCTTCTTCCGAGCCATATTGCTTCGGCCTCTGCCGCGTCAGGGGGCGGCATTCGTTCAAAACAAAAGCGTCAAACGCGTCAAAACAAAAGCGGGGCGACTCTAGCACACCGGATGCTGCGGTGCGTGTTCCGTATGATACCTGCCATGGACATCGTACATTTGATTCAGTCCGCGGTGGCGCCAGTTTTTCTCCTGTCCGGAGTTGGAGTCACTTTGGGAGTGCTCACCAATCGTCTCGCTCGCATCGTCGATCGGGCGCGGTTCCTCGAGCAACTCACACACGCCGAGTCTGCACGGTCCGAGTCGACCCGCGCTAGTTTACGCGTGCTCGCACGCCGCGCACATTACATAAACGTCGCGATCGCACTGTGTACGATAGCCGCACTGCTCGTCTCGCTCGTGGTGATGTCTCTTTTCACGAGCGCCTTCGTCGCGCTCAACTTGTCTGCTCTCATAGCCATCCTCTTCGTGCTCGCGATGGTCTGTCTCACGGCGGCCTTCGGCGTGTTCCTGTTCGAGGTCCGCCTCGCCACCCGCTCGCTCCAGATCGGGGCTCGCGAATGAGCCGTGTGCGCCGCCGGTGCAGTGCGCCGCGGCGCTGAATTTCTCGATAATTCCAGCAATTTTGCGCGTCGGCCG
Source organism: Steroidobacteraceae bacterium (assembly GCA_035760965.1). Classification (GTDB taxonomy): domain Bacteria; phylum Pseudomonadota; class Gammaproteobacteria; order Steroidobacterales; family Steroidobacteraceae; genus JADGHX01. The sequence goes on from DASTRY010000069.1 coordinate 2,492, forward strand.
GCGTGCGCCGCGCGCGTAGCATGGCGCGCATGACACCCGCTGCGCTCGAAATCTCCGTGCTCGGCATGGGCCATCTCGCCGCCGCCGTGCGCCGGCAGTTGCGGCGGCTCGGTGCGGCGCCCGATGCTCGCGGCGCGAGCGAGGCGCGCCGTCTCGTGCTCGCGTGCAGCGACTACGCCTGCACGTCGTCGTTCGCCGACGCGAATCGACGCGCGCTCGCGAGCCGCACGCCCATTCTATTCGCGTGGATATCTGCGGGCCGAGTTGCGCTCGGTCCACTCGTTGTTCCCCTCGAGTCGCCCTGCTTCGAATGTCAGCCATGCCAGGAATGGGACTTTAGTCTCAACGATGAGTTCGCCGGCGCGAGGTGCAAGTGCGTGTCGCATGCGCCACGCCCGACTCTGAATCCAGACACCCTCCTCGAGTCGCTCGCGCACTTTGGCGCCGCGCTCGTGGCGCGCGAGCTGATCAGGCTTCGGCTCGACGCGCCCGACGCTCGCCTCATCGGTCGTGTCGCCAAATTTGATCCACCCTGCATCCATCCCGAGGTACGCACCTTGACCTGGGCTAAGGAATGCCGCGCGTGCGGTGGTCCGACGCGAACGCCGACGTCGGGCAGCGGCCCGCCGTACGGCCACGGCATGCTGGGCGGCAAGACCCCATGTCGCCCATGAGACCGGCCGTCGCAATTGCGGCGCTCCGCACCCCATTCAGCCGGTGCTGCGGCGATGACGGTTCGTACACCGCCGCTGCCGTTTCGCCATGGGCGCCGTTCGCGCCAGCTCCAGCCGGCTCGGAGGACGAAAAGCGGCTGTTTCGGGCCCTCCAGGGCGGCGCAGAGGCGAATCTGGTACCCTGCGCACCCTTTTTAGCCCGGCTGCTGCGCCGAGCCCCACCCCAACCCGGTTCTCATGCAACGCCCCATTCGCAACATCGCGATCATTGCGCACGTCGACCATGGCAAGACGACGCTCGTCGACTGCCTCCTGCGCCAGTCCGGCACCTTCGCCGCCCACGAGAAGGTCGTGGAGCGCGTAATGGATTCGAACGACATCGAACGTGAGCGCGGCATCACGATCCTGGCCAAGAACTGCGCGATCGAATACGGCGGCACCCGGATCAATATCGTCGACACACCGGGGCATGCGGACTTCGGGGGCGAGGTCGAGCGCGTGCTCTCCATGGTGGACGGCGTGCTCCTGCTCGTGGACGCCGTGGAAGGCCCGATGCCGCAGACGCGGTTCGTGACGCGCAAGGCGCTCGCGCTGGGACACAAAGCCATCGTCGTCGTGAACAAGATCGACCGCCCGGGCGCGCGCCCCGGCTGGGTCGTCGACCACACGTTCGAGCTCTTCGACAAGCTCGGCGCCACCGACGAGCAGCTCGACTTCCCGGTGATCTACGCCTCGGCGCTGCAGGGCTGGGCGAGCACGGACTACACCGAGCGCCCGCCGAACATGGACGCGCTGTTCGAGGCCATCCTCGCGCACGTGCCGCCGCCGCCGGCGGACGCGGAGGCGCCGCTGCAGTTCCAAATCTCGACGCTCGACTACAACTCCTACGTGGGCCGCATCGGCATCGGCCGCATCCGGCGCGGCTCGATCCGTCCCGGCCAGAATGTGGCGCTTCGCTACGGCTATGAGGACCGCGGCATGGCGCGCATCGGGCAAGTCCTGACCTTCACCGGCCTCGAGCGCGCGCCGGTGGATGAGGCCTTCGCCGGCGACATCGTCGCGGTGACCGGCATCGAGGACGTCAACATCGGTCTCACCGTCTGCGACCCGGAGGCGCCGGAAGGGCTGCCGCCGATCCGGGTCGACGAGCCGACGATCGCGATGAACTTCCAGGTGAACACCTCGCCGCTCGCCGGGCGCGAAGGCAAGTTCGTCACGAGCCGCCAGCTCCGCGAGCGCCTGCAGCGCGAGCTGCAGAGCAACGTCGCCCTGCGCGTCGAGGACACGGACGAGCCGGACGTCTTTCGAGTACAGGGGCGCGGCGAGCTGCACCTCACGATTCTCCTCGAGACCATGCGCCGCGAAGGCTACGAGCTCGCCGTCTCACGGCCGCAGGTGCTGACGAAGGTGGTCGACGGCGTCACCCTCGAGCCGTACGAGGCCTTGACCGTCGATATAGAAGAGTCGCACCAAGGCGCGGTGATGGAAGCCCTGGGCTCGCGGCGCGCCGAGCTGACCGATATGGCGGTGGACGGTCGCGGGCGCACGCGCCTCGAATACCGCGTGCCGGCCCGTGGGCTCATCGGCTTCCACGGCGAGTTCATGACGCTGACGCGCGGCACCGGGCTCATCAGCCACGTGTTCGACGAGTTCGCGCCGGTGAAGGGCGAGATCCCCGAGCGGCGCAACGGCGTGCTCATCAGCAACGAGCAGGGCGAGGCGGTCGCCTATGCGCTCTGGAACCTGCAGGAGCGCGGGCGCCTGTTCGTGAGCCCGGGCGAGAAGCTCTACGAGGGCATGATCATCGGGATCCACAGCCGCGAGAACGACCTCGTCGTGAACCCGATCAAGACGAAGAAGCTCACCAACATCCGCGCCGCCGGCAAGGACGACGCGATTCTGCTGACGCCGCCGATTCCGCTGACGCTCGAGTATGCCGTCGAGTTCATCGCCGACGACGAGCTCGTCGAGATCACTCCGGAATCGATCCGGGTGCGCAAGCGCTTCCTCAAAGAGACGGATCGCAAGCGGGCCTCGCGCAGCGGGGACGCCGCCTGAGTCTCTAGTCCGAAGGTCCCGACGAGGCGCCTTGCTCGGGCGCGCGCGCCTTGTCGAGGGCATCGCGTAGGCGCCGCGCCCAGCCGGTCAGGATGCGGTCGGCCTCGGCCGTGTTGGTGACGCGGTTGGCGATCTGCAGCTCGTTGAGACCGCGCTCCATGCCTCTCTGACGATCGATGACCTCCGCCAGCAGCGTGTTGGTCACGGAGTCGTACAACTCCGCCATCAGCGTCATCTCGCCGGCGTTGATCACGTAGATACGGGTCGGCGAGGCGGTGCGCGGTTCAGGCGCATTGATATAGAGATCGACGATCCGCGCACGCACGCGGAGCACGTCATCGGCGGGCTCGTCGACGAGGGGATATCCGCCTTTTTTCTCGAGCTCACGCTGGAAGACTTGCCGGGCGAGCTTCGCGAGATCGCGCTGGATCTCGGCCGGGTCCACCGTCTCGAGCGAAGCGGCGCTGCCGCGCCGGGGGTCCCAGTTCTTGTCGAACGAGACTTCCACGGGGTCGAGCATCACGCGCTCGTACTTGGCGAAGCTCACGCCCTCCCGCAGATATACGGTGTCGAGGCCGGGGCGCTTGACGAGCTTCAGACCCTCGGGCGTCGTGGCCGGTGCCTCGCGGTCGGCACTCCACGCGGGCACGGCGCACAGGAGGATTGCGGCGCAGGTCGAGGCGAGCAAGGAGGCAAGCTTCATAGACGTCGCGACTCGCAATGTTCGTGCCGAGCGGCTACACCTCGCGCGCGCCGCGGATCTCGATGAACTGCAGGAATTCCGCGCGCGTACGCGCATCCTCGCGAAAGGTGCCCATCATGCGGCTGGTGATCATCGAGACCGAACGCTTGTGCACGCCGCGCGTCGTCATGCACTGGTGCACGGCGTCGATCACGACGCCGACGCCACGCGGCTTCAGCACGTCGTGGATGCAACCCGCGACCTGCGCAGTCAGCTTTTCCTGCACTTGGAACCGCCGGGCGTAGCCATCGACGACGCGCGCGAGCTTGCTGATTCCGACGACCTTGTTGGTCGGCAGATATCCGACATGGACGCGCCCGATGATCGGCGCCATGTGGTGCTCGCAGTGGGATTCGAAGGTGATGTCGCGCAGAACGATCATCTCGTCGTACCCGCCGACTTCCTCGAACGTGCGCCGCAGGTACTCGGCGGGATCGATCGCGTAGCCCGAAAACCAGTCGCGGTACGCGTTCACGACCCGCTTCGGGGTTTCGAGGAGCCCTTCGCGCGTCGGGTCGTCGCCCGCCCACCTCAGCAGTGTGCGCACGGCTTCTTCCGCGGCCTCGCGCGTCACCGCGCCGCTCGTTCTTGTTTTCTTTGCTTTCGCCATGGCCGATCCCGCCCGTCCGCGCAACCCGCGCTCAGTGTAGCAGGCAGGGCCTAGCGCACGGCTTCGGTCTCCGCCGCGTCCAGCACGCGCACCTTTCGGGTGGCTTCGCTCGCGCGTTGCGCGCGCAACTGCTCGAGCAGGCCCGCGCAGCGGTCCGCCGGAATCGGCGGACTGAAAAAGAAGCCCTGCCCGGCCCCGCACCCGAGGGTACGCAGACATTCGAGCTGCTCGGCGGACTCGATGCCTTCTGCGACCAGGTGCAGCCCGAGACTCTTGGCGATGCCGACGATCGCGCTGACGATGGCGGCATCGTTCGCGTCCGCCGCCATGTCCCGCACGAACGCGCGATCGATCTTCAGCGTGTCGACCGGCAGGTGCTTCAGATAGCTCAGGCTCGAATAGCCCGTGCCGAAGTCGTCGACGAGAATGCGGCAGCCGAGATGGCGCAGCGCGTGCAACGCGCCGAGATTCTGCTCGGAGGTCTGCATCGCGCTGGTCTCGGTGATCTCGAAGTGCACGAGGCGGCTCTCGATTCCCGCGGCGCGCACGATCTCGGCGACCGTATCGGCGAGGCCGGGCTGCTCGAACTGACGCACCGACAGGTTCACCGACACGGGCAGCAGCGGCAGGTGCGCGCGGCGCCACTCGGCGAGCTGCTCGCACACTCGCCGCAACACCCACTCGCCGATCTCCACGATGACGCCGCTGTGCTCGGCAAGCGGGATGAAACGCGAAGGCGGCACGAGCACGCCGTCCGGCATGCGCCAGCGCACGAGTGCCTCGAAGCTCACCGGCTGCAGAGTGCGCAGATCGAACGACGGCTGGTATTCGACGAACAGCTCGCCGGCGTCGAGCGCACGGCGCAGCGCGCGCTCCATGCCGAGCCGCTCGGCAAGTCGCGCGTTCATCTCGGCCGTGAAGAACAGGTGGTTGCTGCGGCCGCGTTCCTTGGCCTGATAGAGCGCGATGTCCGAGTGCTTTAGCAACTGCTCGGCCGTCGCGCTGTCATCCGGGAACACGCTGATGCCGATACTCGGCGAGACGGTCAGCGACACGCCGTCGAGGTCCACCGGTGCACTGAGCTCGGTGCGAATGCGCCGCGCGATCGAATCGACCACCTGGGCGCTCGGCAGCCCTTTGGCCACGACGACGAACTCATCGCCGCCCATGCGCACGACCAGATCGCTCGCGGCCACGGAGCTGCGGAGCCGGCGGGCAATCGAATCGATCAGGCGATCGCCGATGCCGTGCCCGAGCGAGTCGTTCACGTTCTTGAAGTGGTCGAGGTCGATGTACAAGAGCGCGAGCCGCGACTGATCCCGGGCCGCGCGCGCGATGAGGCGCGGCAGCAGCCGCTGCAAGTGGAAGCGATTTGGCAAGCCGGTCAGCGCGTCGCGACGCGCGAGGCGGGAAATCTTGCGTTGTTGTTCGAGGCGCTGGCGTTGCGAGCTCTCGCGCACGCGCCAGCTCCGATTGAGCAGAGCCATCAGCAGGAAGGTCACCGTCGCGAAACCCGCGAGCAGCACCGCGATCAGCAGCTTGATGTTGCGCCGGCCGGCTTCGATGGCGTCGTGACGGCGTCGAGACGCGAGCGCGGGGGGCTCGCCCGGTCGCTCGCTGCCATGGAGCACGCCCGCGTCGCCCGGCTGGCCAATCGCGTCGCGGTGCTGGATGGCCTCGGCCTCGATCGCTTCGAAGCTGCGCGTGAGCACGGCGTCGGTCGCGAAGAAGGCTCCCGCTGTCAGCAGCAGCGCGCCGAGCGCGGTGAATGTCAGGATTCGGGTGCGCAAGTGTGCGCCCCCTCTCGATCGTCGGTACCGGCGCTCAGACCTTTACGGCACCGCAGCGCACCTGTTGAGGGCACGAGCGTGACCCGCGTCACGCTTTTTCGGCCGCCTTACGGATAATCGAGCAAGGGCTCTGAAATGGGGCCAGGCCCGCTAGCGCAGCAGCCGCTCCATGCGCGAAACCAGCGTCGAGGGCTGTACTTCCAGGGCTCGCGCCAGCTTGCAGAGGGTGGTGAGCGTCGGCTGGCGAATGCCGCGCTCGATCTGACTCACGAACGTGCGGTCGACGTCGGCGCTGAGCGCCAAGGTTTCCTGGGAAACACCCGCCGCCGCCCGCTGCTCCCGCAGCACACGACCGAACGCCGCCGACACTTGATCCGCACGCATTGTGCCGCCATCATTCGACTCCTTGAGGCTTCAGGTCCACGGTATATAGCCTGCAAGTCCATTTCTGAACGTTTACAACAAGAATGCATGTGGAGCGCGCCGGCCCCTCGCTTCTAAGGTGCGCCTGACGTTGACCAGGGAGACCGGTTCTATGCTGTCCATTGAAGAGAAGTTCGCCGAAGACGTGCTGTCCTGCGTGGACGATCTGAACGCCGTGTTGCCGCGGCTCGCCGCCCGCTACCAGGATCTGGTGATCGTCGCCGCGCTGGCCGAGCACGTCGGCGGTGCCTTGCGGGTGTTCATGCATGCCGGCATCTGCACTCCGGACCAAGCCCGGCGCGTGCTCGACCATGTGCACGAGACGGCGTTCGCGCTCGGCCGGGGGGAACCCCTGCCCGACAGCACGCAGTGAGGGCATCGGGCGGGCGCCTGTCCCATGGGTGCTACACTCGCCCGATGAGCCCCCAGACCGACAATCGCATCATCGCGCTGTTCTGCGACTTCGAGAACATCGCGCTCGGCGTGCGCGACGCGCACTATCCGCAGCTCGACATCGATCTCGTCATCCAGCGCGTGCTGCTGAAAGGCAGCATCGTGGTACGCAAGGCGTACTGCGACTGGACGCGCTACAAGGAATTCAAGGTGGCGATGCACCAGGCCGGGTTCGAGCTCATCGACATCCCGCACGTGAGCCAGTCCGGCAAGAACTCGGCGGACATCCGCATGGTCGTGGACGCGCTCGACCTCTGCTACACCAAGCCGCACGTGGACACGTTCGTCATCGTGAGCGGCGACTCGGACTTCTCGCCGCTCGTGACGAAGCTCCTCGAAAACAACAAGAGCGTCATCGGCGTGGGGGTCAAGAACTCGACGTCGGACATGCTCGTGCAGCGGTGCAGCGAGTTCATCTACTACGACGACCTGGTCCGCGAGCTGAAGCGTCCGGCGCGGCGCGGAAAGAAAGCGCCGGCCAAGGCTGCCCCGAAAGCGAAGGCGGCGCCTGCCGAGGAAGAGCACCCGCCGCATGCGGCGGCGCACGCCGAAGCGGCGACGGACGGCAAGGAGCACGACAAGAAGCAGGAGGCCTTCGATCTCGTGCTGGAGACGCTCGAAGCGCTCATCGCCGAGCGGGGCGACGAGGAGAAAGTGTGGAGCTCGATGGTGAAGCAGACGCTGAAGCGCCGGCAGCCCGGCTTCAACGAGCGCTACTACGGCTTCCGCTCGTTCAACGAGCTGCTGGAAGAGGCGGCCAAGCGGCGCCTGCTCACGCTCGAGCGCGAAGGCAAATCGGGCGGGTACGTCGTGCGTCTTACTTGATGCGCGGCGGTCGGTTGGCGCTGCCGCGCGTCACCGGTGGCGGCGCTCGGCACCACCGCTGGCGCTGCGCTGCATAGCCACCGGCGCTGACCGGTATCGAGGCCGGCCCTGTCTCGAAGCCGACGCTAGCCCGCATCAACGCCGACGCCACCGACTGCACTAGCCGTGGCTCAGAGCGGCACGAGGCCGCGCCTCATGGCAATCGAGACGGCTTCGGCTCGCGAGGCCGCGTTGAGCTTCGCCAGAATCTGCGAGACGTGGAATTTGGCCGTGTGGTCGGAGATATGCAGCCGCCCCGCGATCTCCTTGTTGCCGAGGCCGGCCGCCAGCATCTGCAGCACCTCGTGCTCGCGCGGCGTTAGCGGGTCATCCAGCACGGGCGCCGCGCTCAACGAGCCTGCGTGATCGCCGTGCAAGACGACTAGCCCGGCGGCCGCCGCCTCGACGGCGGCAACGATCTGGTCGGCCGTGGCCGTGGTCGGCAACAGCGCCATGCCCGTACGCCATGGCCGCAGGCTGCCGGCTGACTCCGCGTCATCGGTAAGCAGGACGAGCGCGGCGGCACCTGCGTCGCCGCCCGTCGATCCCGCAACCATCATCGCCTCCGCGTCCGTGACGATCACATCGGCGCCTTCCAGCGCCATCCCATCGCGCGCACCTCCGAGCTCGTTTCCCGGGGCCGGCGCGGAGGCGCCGACGACTTCGAAGCGCCCGGTCTCATGAAGCAGATCGCGCAGCTCGCTTCGCAGACGGGGCGACTCGACGACGATCCCGACGCGCAGCATGTGCACGCGACCCGCGTTCAGCGCCCGCTCGGCCGCTCGCCGACGATAACGTCGGCGGTCGCGAGCTGCCCGCCCCGCAGGAACGTGACTTTCGCGGGCTTCCCTATGCGCTCGGCGGTGAGCGCCGCCTTCAGATCGTCGACGTCCTGCAGCGGCTTTTCGTCGAGCGTGAGCAGCGTGTCGCCGAGGGTGATGCCCGCGGCTTCCGCCGGTCCTTGCGGAACCGTGGAAAGGACGATGAGGCCGTGCGTTGCCTCGATGTGGTGTTGCGCGCGCAGCGATCCCGGCAGCTCGACCGACTGAACCGCGGCGCCGATATACGCGTGGGACACGCGGCCGCGCGCAAGCAGCTGTTCGCTGACGCGCCGCAGAGCCGAACCGGGAATGACGACCGCACGCCCGCGCGAAAGCGCCGAAGTGCCAATCCCGATCGCACCCCCGTACGCGCCGACGACCGGGCCGCCGGAGAACCCGCCCCAGAGCCCGCCGTCGAGCTGGATGCGGCGCTCGAGCCGACCGCCGCGCCACGTGCGCCATTCGCCGCCGGTGCTGGCGACGATGCCGGCACTCGCCGCAACCGAGCCATCCCCGCCGCGGGCAATCGCGACCACGAAGTGACCCGTCTCGACGTCCGCGGCCTCCCCGAACGCGAGGGGCGTGCCTTGCGTGGAGTCGAGCCGGAGAACGGCGATATCGGTGGCCGGGTCCGCGCCGACGAGCGTGGCGGATGTCGTGGTGCCATCGGGAGTGAGCGCGGCGATGCCGTCTTCGCGTCGCAAGGTGTGCGCGGCGGTCACCACGACCCCGGGCTGCACGATGACGCCCGACGACGGATACGACCGCCGCGCTTGCAGCGCCACGACGGAGGGCGCCGTCTGCGCGACGAGGCGGGCGAGGTCTGCGGAAAAAGCGGCGAGGCTCATCGGGGTCTCCGGAAACGAAGGGGTAGTGGCGCTGAGCTTCGGAAATTCAACGGCAGCCCGCATCAGCCGAATGGCCAGTGCGTCGCGCGTGCCTCTCAGCGCGGCGGGGTCGCTCGAGCTTCTGCGGTCTTGACGGGCGCACCGGCCGAGCGGGCGTCTTCGAGGAGCGAGGCGCAGTCCGCGTCCTTGGCAAGGCCCGGATCGACGAACGCGACGACGGCACCGAGCGGTCCGGCGAGCGCGGCGAGCGCCGCCGCGATGCCACCCTGCTCGAGCGCCTTGCCGTCGGCTGCGATGCTCGGCTCCGGTTTCAGCAGCGGTCCGCGAATCGCGACCGGCGACTTCACGCGGAACAGCCGCAGCTTCTTCGGCCGACCGCGAATCTCCAGGTCGTAGCGTTCCGCGCGCAGATCGATGTGGCCCTGGCCCGTGACGATCACGTTTTGCGTGTCGAAGACGAGGTTCTGCACCTGCAGCATGCCGTCGACCGCTTTCAGGCTCGCGACACCGCAGCGCACGCTCGCATTCTCCTGATCCTTCGCGAACATCAGCCCGAGTCCGCGCGCGAGATTCACGCCGCTCAGCTCGGCGAGCGACTCGCGGACCTCACCGCGCGGCACGACGAACGTGGCCCTCCCATTGCTCGACGCCATGAACTGCCGCACCGAGTTGCCACGCCCCGTGAGCTGCACGCGGCCGCGCAGCGCGCCTTCGAAGGGCGCGCTCGCGGCGCTCTTCGGCTTGAATTGCGAGAGCTGCACGCCCGAGAGAGTGGCATCGACAGCGGTCTGCGCCACGTCGTCGCGCGCGTCGATGTGCACCGTGCCTTTGATCTCGCCCTGCGGCAGAGCGACGGCGACGGGGTCGAGCGTGATCACGCCGTCCTGCAGATCCAGCTTCAGAGACAGCGCTCGGTTCGGCAAATGCGCCGAATGCACTTGCGCTGCTCGGTAGTCGAGCTGCACATCGGTCGCGCGCACGCGCGCGACGCGCAACTT
>DASTRY010000070.1:0-15458 GCA_035760965.1 Steroidobacteraceae bacterium
GGCAGCCGATCGTGCGCCGGAGTTCAGCTCGGACGTGTTCTTCGCGCGCGTGCCGGAGCTCAGTCGGCACGTGGGCACGATCGCCGATCGCTTCTTCGGCGAGCCCTCGCGCGCGCTGAAGATCGCCGGCATCACGGGCACGAATGGCAAGACGACCACCGCTTTCCTGCTCGCACAAGCGCTCGGTTTTTGCGGCCGACCGGCAGCCTACAGCGGCACGATCGGCTACGGGCTGCCGGGCGCCCTCGTCGAGTCGACGCACACCACCGTCGATGCCGTGAGCGTGCATCGCCAGCTTGCCGAGTTTCGGCGTGCGGGCGTGCAGTACGTCTGCATGGAGGTGTCGTCGCACGCGCTCCACCAAGGCCGCGTGAACGGCGTGCGCTTCAACACGGCCATCTTCACCAATCTCACGCGCGATCACCTCGACTATCACGGCTCGATGGACGAGTACGGTGCGGCGAAGGCGCTGCTCTTCGCGACGCCCGGGCTCGCAGCCAGCGTCGTGAACGTCGACGATGAGTTCGGCGCAGCGCTCGCCGAGCGGCGATCGTCCGCGCGCCTGATCGCGACGACGCGCAAGGAGTACTTCGGCTTGAGTGAGTTCGTGCGCGCCTCGCGCGTGCGCGCCGAATCGTCGGGCCTCGTGATCTCGATCGAGTCGAGCTTCGGTGTCGGCGAGGTCACGGTGCCGCTCGTCGGCGAGTTCAATATCGAGAACACACTCAGCGTCCTCGGCGCGCTGCTCGCGCTCGGCGTGCCGTTGGCGGACGCCGCGCATGCGTTGGCGCGCTGTCGCGCCCCGAGCGGTCGCATGGAGTTGTTCGGCGGTCGTGGACGGCTGCCGCTCGCGATCGTCGACTACGCGCACACACCGGACGCGCTCAGCAAGGCGCTGCGCGCGGCCCGCATGCACTGCCGCGGTCGGCTGCACGTCGTGTTCGGCTGCGGCGGCGATCGGGATGCGGGCAAGCGCCCGCTGATGGGTACCATCGCCGCGGAGCTGGCCGACAACATCGTCATCACCGACGACAACCCGCGCACGGAAGATCCGCGACGCATCGTCGCGGACATCATCGCGGGCGTGCGCGGCGTCGGGACGGGCGTCGGCGGCATCGGCGGCAGCAGCACATCCGCGTCCGGCATCCGCGCGCTCGGACCGATCGTTGCGCGCGCGACGTCCGTGAGAGTCGAGCACGATCGCGCACGCGCCATCACTTCGACACTCGATGCGGCGGCAGTGGAGGACGTGGTGCTGATCGCCGGCAAAGGACACGAGAGCTATCAGATTTACGGCACCGAGAAGCGCCCGTTCAGCGATCAGGCGGTGATCCGTAACCATTGGGGGGAGGAGACGTGAAGCGCACGCTAGGGGATATGGTGCGCGTTTGCGGCGGTCGGCTTGTGGGAGCCGACCGCCCATTTGCCGGCGTCTCTTCCGATACGCGCACGCTCGCCGCGGGTGAGCTGTTCGTCGCGCTGCGCGGTCCCAACTTCAACGGCAACGATTTCGTCGCTGCGGCGGAGAAGGCCGGTGCCGCCGGTGCGCTCGTCGACACCGAGCAGTCCGTTGCTCTGCCGCAGATCGTCGTGAGCGATACGCAGGCGGCCCTCGAGAAAGCCGCGAGCGCATGGCGCGAGCAGTTCTCCATTCCGATCGTCGGCGTCGCCGGCAGCAACGGCAAGACGACCGTGAAGGAGATGATTGCGCAGATCCTCTCGCAGGCGGGCAACACGATGTCGACCCGCGGCAATCTGAACAATCACATCGGCGTGCCGCTCACGCTGTTCCGGCTCGCGCCCGAGCAGCGCTTCGCGGTCGTCGAGATGGGCGCGAACCACCCGGGCGAGCTCGCCGCGCTCGTGAAGATCGCGCGGCCGACGATCGGTCTCATCACCAACGCGGGCGCGGAGCATCTCGAAGGCTTCGGCAGCCTCGAAGGGGCCGCGCGCGCCGAAGGCGAGATGGTCGAGCACCTCGCGCCCTCGGGGACGGCGATCATCAACGCGGACGATCCCTTCGCAGCGCTGTGGCGCGGGCTGACGAAAGCGCGAGTCGTGACTTTCGGTCTGCAAGCCGGCGCGGATTTCACGGCTCGGGACGTGCGTACCGAAATCGGCGCCGAAGGATTCATCACGCGCTTCACGCTGGTGTGCCCGAAGGGCAGCGCACCGGTGCAACTGAAGCTCGCAGGCAAACACAACGTGACCAACGCGCTCTGTGCAGCCGCCGCCGCCGCGGCTGCCGGCGTGAGCATGGACCACATCGTCGCCGGTCTCGGCGCCGTGCAGGCCGTCAAGGGCCGCTTGCAGTTCAAGAAGACGCGGCACGGCGCCTGGCTGATCGACGATTCGTACAACGCGAATCCGAGCTCCGTGTACGCGGGCATCGAGGTGCTCGCGCAGCTCGACGGTCGCAGGTGGTTCGTGTTCGGGCAGATGGGAGAGCTGGGCTCGTTCGCGGACGAGGCGCACCGCGAGATCGGGACCTTCGCGCGTACACACGGCATCGAGCGCCTGTTCGCGGTCGGCGAGGACGCGCGGCTCACGGTGCAGACCTTCGGCGCGGGCGCCGAATGGTTCGCGGACACGACGGCGCTCGCGCAGGCCGTCGATGAGGTGCTGACGCCGGATGTGCGCCTGCTCGTCAAGGGATCGCGGTCGAATCGGCTCGAACGCGTCGTCGAAGCGCTGGGCGGAAAGTAAAGGGTCGTACGTGCTCTACTGGGTCACACAACAACTGACGAGCTGGTACTCGGGCTTCAACGTCTTCTCGTACCTGACGTTCCGCGCGATTCTGGCGACGATCTCCGCGCTCGGCTTCTCGCTGCTCGTCGGGCCGAAGATGATCGCGAATCTCTCGCGCTATCAGATCGGCCAGGTCGTGCGCAAAGACGGGCCGAAGTCGCACCTGCCGAAAGCCGGCACGCCGACGATGGGCGGCGCGCTCATCCTGTGCGCGATCCTCTTCGCCACGCTGCTGTGGGCGGACCTGCGCAACCGCTACATCTGGACCGTGCTCGGCGTGACGTTCGCGTTCGGCCTGATCGGCTTCTACGACGATTACCTGAAGCTCGTCGTCGGCAACTCGCGCGGGCTGATCGCGCGCTGGAAGTACTTCTATCAGTCCATTGCCGGGCTCGCCGCGGCGTGCGCGCTCTATTTCACCGCGCAGTCGCCGGCGGAAACGACGTTGTTCCTGCCCTTCGTGAAGAGCTTCGCGGAGCCGCTGTCCGCGTGGGTCTTCATCGCGATCGCGTATTTCATGATCGTCGGCATGAGCAACGCGGTGAATCTCACCGACGGGCTCGACGGGCTCGCGATCATGCCGGCGGCGCTCGTGGCGGCGGCGCTCGGTGTCTTCGCGTACGCGAGCGGCAACGTGAAATTCGCCGAGTACCTCGCGATTCCTTCGATCCCGCATTCCGGCGAGCTGATCATCTTCTGCGCAGCGCTCGCCGGTGCCGGCCTCGGCTTCCTCTGGTTCAACGCGTATCCCGCGCAGGTCTTCATGGGCGACATCGGCGCGCTCGCGATCGGCGCGGCGCTCGGTCTCATCGCCGTCATCGTGCGGCAGGAGCTGGTCACGCTCGTGATGGGCGGCATCTTCGTGCTCGAGACCGTGTCGGTGATCCTGCAGGTGGCCTCCTTCAAGCTGACGGGCCGCCGCATCTTTCGGATGGCGCCGATTCACCATCACTTCGAGCTGAAGGGCTGGGCGGAGCCGAAGGTGATCGTGCGCTTCTGGATCATTTCTCTGCTGCTCGTGCTGACGGGCCTCGCGACCTTGAAACTCAGATGAACGCAGCGCCCGCCAAGTCCTCCGCGGTGATCGCCGGTCTCGGCAAGACCGGGCTGTCGTGCGTGCGTTATCTGCGCGCGCACGGCTGGCGCATCGCCGTGACGGACACGCGCGCGCAGCCGCCGGAGCTCGCCAAGCTCGCGGCGCTCGATCCGACGATTCCGGTGCGCACGGGCGGTCTCGACCTGAAGCTGCTCGACGATGCGCTCTGCGTGGTCGCATCGCCGGGACTTTCGCTCGCCGACCCGTTCTTCAACGAGGCGCGCCGGCGCGGGCTCGAAGTCGTGGGCGACATCGAGCTCTTTGCACGCGCCGTCGATGCGCCCGTCGTCGGCATCACGGGCACGAACGGCAAGAGCACGGTGACGACGCTCGTCGGCCGCATGGCCGAGCGCGCCGGCTTGACGGTTCGCGTCGGCGGTAATCTCGGCGAGCCTGCGCTCGATCTGCTGGTCGCGGCCGCGGGCGATGCGCAGAAGACCGACCTCTATGTCCTCGAGCTGTCGAGCTATCAGCTCGAGAGCACCGTGTCGCTAGACCTGAAAGCGGCCGCGGTGCTGAACGTGACGCCGGATCACATGGATCGCTACAGCACGATCCAGGACTACGCCGCTGCCAAGGCGCGCATATTCGCTCGCTGCGACACCGCCGTGATCAACCTGGACGATCCGCTCGTCGTCGCGATGCCGCGCCCGGGCCAGCGAACGCTGGGCTTCTCGCTGCGCGCATCGATCGGTGCCGATTACGCCGTGACGAGCGGCAGCGATGCGCAGTGGTGGCTGAGCCGGCGCAGCCGCCCGCTCTTGCCGGTGAGCGCGATGAAGATCAAAGGCCTCCACAACGCGGCGAACGCGCTGGCCGCGCTGGCACTCGGCGAAGCGCTCGCCTTGCCGCTCGACGCGATGCTCGAGGAGCTGAAGACGTTCCCCGGCCTGCCGCACCGCTCGCAGTGGGTCGCGGACGTGAAGGGCGTCACGTACATCAACGATTCGAAGGGCACGAACGTCGGTGCGACGCTTGCGGCCGTTGCCGGCATGAGCGGGCCGCTCGTGATGATCGCCGGGGGCGACGGCAAGAATCAGGATTTCACGCCGCTGCGCGAGGCGTTTCGCGGCAAGGTCCGGCACACGGTACTGATCGGCCGCGATGCCGACGCGATCGCGCGCGTGCTGGGTGGAATCTGCACCTTCGAGAAAGTGCCGACGCTGGAAGAGGCGGTGCGCGCGGCGGCTCGCGCCGCGCAGCCGGGCGACACGGTGTTGCTCTCGCCCGCCTGCGCGAGCCTCGACATGTTTCGCGACTACACCCATCGCGGCGCCGTGTTCGCGCAAGCGGTGCAGGAGCTCGCGGCATGAACAGCACGGCGATGAAGAGCACGATGTCCTTCGCACGTTCGGGTTCGCGCGGCGTGACCGTGCACGTCGATCGCGTCACCGTCGGGCTCGTGCTGTCGATCGTGCTGCTCGGGCTGGTGATGGTGACGTCCGCCTCGATCTCGATCGCGAGCAAGGAAACGGGCGACGTCTTCTACTACCTCGAACGCCAGCTCATTCTGACGCTGCTCGGCTCGGGCGCGGCGGCGCTGCTCTTCTGCATTCCGACCCGGCTGATCGAAAAGATCTCGATGCCGCTCCTGATCGTGGCGATCGGGTTGCTGTTCGTGGTGCTGGTGCCGGGGCTCGGGCACGCCGTGAACGGCAGCCGCCGCTGGATTCGCCTGCTTGGTTTCAACTTCCAGGCGTCGGAGCTGGCTCGCGTGCTCGTGCTGATCTATCTGGCGAGCTACGCCGTGCGCCGTTCCGAGGAATTGCGCGGCACGCTCTCCGGTCTCGCGAAGCCGCTCGGTCTGCTGGCGATGATCGCGGGACTGCTGCTCTCGGAGCCGGACTTCGGTGCGGCCACGGTGCTGTTCGGCACGGGATTCGGGTTGCTGTTCATCGCCGGCGCGCGACTTCGCTATGTCATCGTGATGATGCTGCTCGCGGGCGCGGCGTTCGGCGCGCTGGCCGTCGCCTCGCCGTATCGCTTGCGGCGCATCCTCGGCTTCCTCGATCCGTGGGCGGATCAATACAACAGCGGCTTTCAGCTCGCGCAGTCGCTCATCGCGATCGGTCGCGGGCAGTGGTTCGGGGTCGGCCTCGGCGAGAGCGTGCAGAAGCTCTTCTACTTGCCCGAGGCGCACACCGATTTCCTGTTCGCCGTGCTCGCGGAGGAGCTCGGGCTCGTCGGCGTGGTGCTGACGCTGGCGCTCTTCGTTGCGCTCATCTGGCGCAGCTTTCACATCGCGCGGCTCGCGCAGAACGCCGGGCTCGATTTCGCGGCGTATCTCGCCGTCGGGTTCGGGTTGTGGCTCGGCTTGCAGGCGTTCATCAACATCGGCGTCAACATGGGTGTGCTGCCGACGAAGGGGCTCACGCTGCCGTTGATGAGCTACGGCCGATCGAGCTTGATCGTGACGCTGGCGTGGATCGGGATCTTGCTGCGCGTCTATCACGAGGCCATGTCGGAGAGCAGAGGCTCTGCGAGTGTCCGCAGGCGCGGGGTCGACGACGAGGACGACGAATGAAAGGAATCGCTGTGAGCGCGCCGCTGCGATCGACGGGGGAGGCGTATGAACGCGCCCGCACCTGAAGCTCGCCGCTCGAAACCGGGCCCCGTGCTCATCATGGCGGGCGGCACCGGCGGACACATCTTTCCCGCGCTTGCGGTCGCGAAGCTGCTGCGCGCGCGCTCGCACGAGGTCGTGTGGCTCGGGACGAAAGCGGGTCTCGAAGCGCGCATCGTGCCGGCGAACAATCTTCCGATCGAATGGCTGTCGGTCGGCGGCTTGCGCGGCAAAGGAATCGGCACGCTGCTCGCCGCGCCATTCAAGCTCACGCGCGCGCTGTGGCAAGCGCTTCGCATCATGCGCAAGTACCGCCCGAAAGTAGTCGTCGGGCTGGGCGGATTCGTGACCGGCCCCGGCGGTCTGGCTGCATGGCTCACGCGTGCGCCGCTCGTCATTCACGAGCAGAACGCCATCGCGGGTTTCACGAACAAGCGCCTCGCGCCGCTCGCACGCGAGGTGCTGGAGGCGTTCCCGAACAGCTTCGACGCGGGCACGAAGGCGCGTGCCATCGGCAACCCGGTGCGCGCGGAGATCTGCGCGCTGCCGCCGCCGGTCGAGCGCTTCGCGCATCGCGGCAACTCGATCCGCATCCTCGTGATCGGCGGCAGCCTGGGTGCAATGAAGCTGAACGCCGTCGTGCCGTTCGCTATCGCGAAGCTCGCCGGCCGGATCAACTTCGAAGTGCGGCATCAGGCCGGCGAGAAGTGGGTCGAAAATGCGCGCAAGAGCTACGCCGAAGCGAACGTGCGCGCGGACGTGCGGCCGTTCATCGACGATATGGCGGAAGCGTACGGCTGGGCCGATCTCGTCATCTGCCGCGCGGGCGCGCTCACGATTTCCGAGCTCGCCGCGGCGGGCGTCGGCGCGATTCTCGTGCCGTTTCCGGCAGCGGTGGATGATCATCAGACACACAACGCGCGCTATCTCGTATCCGAGGGCGCCGCGGTGCTCATCCCGGATCGCGAGCTCACGGCCGAGCGCCTGAGCGAGGAGCTCCAGAAGCTCTGCGCCGGGCGCGGCAAGCTGCTCGCGATGGCGGACCGTGCACGCATGCTCGCGCGCCCGCGCGCCGCCGAAGAGCTCGCCGAATCCGCGCTGCGTTACGCAAGGAGCGCCGCATGAGCTCGGTCGGCACGGATCGCATGCGCCGGATCAACACGATCCATTTCGTGGGGATCGGCGGCAGCGGCATGGGTGGCATCGCTGAGGTGCTGCTGAATCTCGGGTACAAGGTACAGGGCTCGGACCTGAAGCCCAACAACGTGACCGAGCACCTGAGCAAGCTCGGCGCGAAGATCGCGTTCGGCCATGCCGCGCACAACATCGCGGGCGCGGACGTCGTGGTCGTCTCGAGCGCGGTCGCGCCGGACAATCCCGAAGTGGCCGCGGCACGCGAGCACCGCATCCCGGTCGTGCCTCGCGCGCAAATGCTCGGCGAGCTGATGCGGTTCCGCTACTCGATCGCGGTCGGCGGCACGCACGGCAAGACCACGACGACGAGTCTCGTTGCGAGCATTCTCGCCGAGGGCGGCGAAGATCCGACGTTCGTGATCGGCGGTCGGCTGAAGAGCGCCGGCAGCAACGCCCGGCTCGGCGCGGGTCACTACCTCGTCGCGGAGGCGGACGAGAGCGACGCGTCGTTCACGCACCTGCAGCCGCTCATCGCCATCGTCACGAACATCGACAACGATCACCTCGTCACGCACGACGGCGATTTCGAGCGCCTGAAGCAGAGCTTCGTCGACTTTCTGCAGAACCTGCCGTTCTACGGACTGGCGGTCGTGTGCTTCGACGACGAGAACGCGCGCAGCATCCTGCCGCGTATCGGCCGTCCGATCATCACGTACGGGTTGAATGCAGGCGCGGACCTGCGCGCGGTGAATATCCAACCGCGCGGCTTGCAGACGACCTTCGATGTCGAGCGCACGAGCGGTCCGTCGTTCACCGTCACGGTGAATCTGCCCGGCACGCACAACGTGCTGAACGCGCTCGCCGCGATCGCTGTTGGGCTGGAGCTGAACATCGACGTCGATGCGATTCGGCGCGCGCTGATGTCTTTCCAAGGCATCGACCGCCGGCTGCAGCACATCGCGGATGTCGATACGCCGAGCGGTCGCGTAACCATCGTCGACGACTACGGCCATCACCCGACGGAAGTCACGGCGACATTGCAGGCGCTGCGGCAAGGCTACGCGGGACGCCGACTCGTGCTTGCGTTCCAGCCGCACCGATACACGCGCACGCGCGATCTCATCGACGACTTCGGCAAGGCGCTCTCGGCAGCAGACGTGCTGTTCGTCACCGAGGTCTATGCCGCGGGCGAGGCGCCCATCGCCGGCGCCGACGGACGCGCCATCTGCCGCGCCGTGCGCACCCGCGGGCAGGTCGAGCCGGTGTTCGTCGAGAAAGTGGAAGAGCTTGCGGATGCGCTGCGAGGAGTGATCCGCGACGGCGATCTCATCGTCACGATGGGCGCAGGCCACATCAGCGCTGTCTCGCATGCGCTGCCGCAGCAGCTTGCACGCCGGAGGTCGCAGTGACCGTGGCCGTCGCACCCGAATTCATGCCTCGCGTCCGGCGCAACGAGCCGATGCACAAGCACACCTCGTGGCACGTGGGCGGGCCGGCCGATGTCTTTTTCAATCCGCGCGACCGCGCGGACCTCGCGGCGTTCCTGCGCACCTTGCCGCCGGACGTGCCGATCTACTGGATCGGGCTCGGCAGCAACGTGCTCGTCCGCGACGGCGGCCTCGAAGGCGTCGTGATCTCGACGCACGGCGCGCTCGATCGGCTCGAGCGTGAAAGCGAAACGCACGTGTACGCCGAGGCCGGCGTGCCGTGCGCTCGCATCGCCAAGCAATGCATCAAGTGGGGACTCGGTCCCGCCGAGTTCTTCGCCGGAATTCCGGGAACGATGGGCGGTGCGCTCGCGATGAATGCCGGCGCGTTCGGCGGCGAGACGTGGCGTCATGTGCTCGAAGTGGAAACGATCGATCGGCACGGCAAGGAGCACACGCGCGCCGCGTCGGAATACGTCGCAACGTATCGGCACGTCGAGATGCCGGTGCCGGACGAGTGGTTCGTCGCCGCGCGGCTCGCGTTCGAGCACAAGCCCGGTACGCACGAGTCGCAGGTGCGCGATTTGCTCGCGCGGCGCAAGGCGTCGCAACCGATTGGGGAATGGAGCGGCGGTTCGACCTTCACGAATCCGCCCGGCGATCACGCGGCGCGCCTCATCGAAGCGTCGGGCCTGAAGGGCCTGCGCATCGGCGATGCGTCCGTGTCGGAGAAGCACGCGAATTTTCTGATCAATCACGGGCACGCGAGTGCCGCCGACATCGAAGGCTTGATCCTGCGCGTGCAGGAGACGGTCGAACGTCTGCACGGCGTTCGCCTCGAGCCCGAAGTCCGGATCATCGGCAGGAAGTAGACGACGATGCGCCTGAAATACGAACCCCGCGCCGTGACGCCGGTGAGCGAGCCGAAAGCCTTCGGCCGCGTCGCCGTGCTCTTCGGCGGGGATTCGACGGAGCGCGAGATCTCCCTGCTCTCGGGCAATGCCGTGCTGGCCGCGTTGAAGCGCAGCGGCGTGGATGCGCATGCCTTCGATCCGCGCGACAAGGCGCTGTCGCGACTGCTCGAAGAGCGCTTCGATCGCGTGTGGATCGCGCTTCACGGTCCGGGTGGCGAGGACGGCACGCTGCAAGGCGCGCTCGAATATCTCGGCGTGCCCTACACCGGCAGCGGCGTGCTGGGCTCCGCCCTCGGCATGGACAAGCTGCGCACGAAGCGGCTCGCGCTCTCGGTTGGGATCGCAACCGCGCCTTACGTCGTGCTGAGCGGGCCGCAGGATTTCGACACGGCGCTCGAGAAGCTCGGGCTGCCGATGATCGTGAAGCCGGCGACGCAAGGCTCGAGCGTCGGCATGACGAAAGTCGAGCGCGCGGCGGATCTGCCGGCGGCGTACGAGGCGGCAGCGAAGAACGATCGCAGCGTGTTCGCCGAGGCGTGGATCAGCGGCGGCGAATACACCGTCGCCATCCTGCAGGGCAAGGCGCTGCCCTCGATCCGCATCGAGACGCCGCGCGCCTTCTACGACTACGAGGCGAAGTACTTCCGCGACGACACGCGATATCACTGCCCGTCGGGCCTCTCGGCGCCGGCCGAGCAGCATCTCGCGAATCTCGCCGTCGCAACGTTCGAAGCGACCGGCGCGGAAGGCTGGGGCCGCGTGGATTTCATGATGGACCCGACGGGTCGGCCGCTCCTGCTCGAAATCAATACGGTGCCGGGCATGACCGACCACAGCCTCGTGCCCATGGCGGCGCGCGCGGCCGGGATGGATTTCGATCGACTCGTCTGGCGCGTGCTCGAAACGAGCTTCGCGCGAGTGAGGGGCTGACGCGCATGCTGGGCAAGCCGCGCAATCGTCGCAAGCAGGCCGGGAAGTCCGGCTGGCTCTCGCTGGGTGCAGTCAAGGTCGACTGGCGCCGCTGGAGCATGACGCTCGCGAGCCTCGCCGGCCTTGCCGCGGCCGGCGGCGTGGTGATGTGGACGCTCGATCAGCCGATTCAGAAGGTCGAGGTGGCCGGCCGCTTCCAGCGCGTCTCGCCGGCGGACATCGAGCGCGCCGTGAAGCGGCAAGTGCGCGGCGTCGGGCTCGTGAGCATCGATCTCGAAGCGGTGCGCGGCGCGATCGCTTCGATCCCGTGGGTCGACAAGGTGACCGTGCAGCGTGCGTGGCCGCGCGGCTTGCGGGTCGTCGTTTCCGAGCAGGTCGCCGCCGCGCGGTGGCGCGAGAGCGGCCTGCTGAACACGCGCGGCGAGCTGTTTGCGAGCGATGCGCGGCACGTGCCGCAGGAGCTCGCGCAGCTCGACGGACCGGATGGCACCGAGTCCGAGGTCGCGCAGCGCTATCTCGTTTCGCAGGGGCGCCTCGCCGAGGCGGGCCTGCGGCTCACCGCGTTGCGCCTCGATGCGCGCGGCGCGTGGGAATTCGATCTGGCGAACGGCGTGACCGTTCGCCTCGGACGGCGTCAGGTCGACGAGCGCTTCGAGCGCTTCATCACCACCGCCGCAAAACTGGTTACACAACGTGCGGATGACATCAGCTATGTCGACATGCGTTACACGAACGGGTTTGCCATTGGATGGCGCGGCGCCGGGCACGTCGCGCATCACACAGACGGGGATTCTGCGAAAGATGTCTAAACGCTCGGATCGAGGACTGATCGTCGGACTCGACATCGGCACCTCGAAAGTGGTCGCGCTCGTGGCGGAAGTGACGCCGGATGGCGGCGTCGAGGTGCTGGGCGTCGGCTCGCATCCCTCGCGCGGCCTGAAGAAGGGCGTGGTCGTCAACATCGAGTCGACGGTGCAGTCCATCCAGCGCGCCGTGGAAGAGGCCGAGCTCATGGCCGGCTGCGAGATCCACTCGGTGTATGCCGGTATCGCGGGCAGTCACGTGCGCAGCCTGAATTCGCACGGCGTGGTCGCGATTCGCGATCGCGAAGTGACGCATGGCGATGTCGGGCACGTCATCGACGCCGCGAAAGCCGTCGCGATTCCGGCCGATCAGAAGATCCTGCACGTGCTGCCGCAGGAGTTCCTCATCGACGGTCAGGAAGGCATCCGCGATCCGATCGGCATGTCCGGCGTGCGCCTCGAAGCGAAGGTGCACATCGTGACCGGCGCGGACAGCGCCGCGCAGAACATCGAGAAATGCATCCAGCGCTGCGGGCTCGAAGTGGACGACGTCGTGCTCGAGCAGCTCGCGTCGAGCTTCGCCGTGCTCACCGAGGACGAGAAGGAGCTCGGCGTGTGCCTCGTCGACATCGGCGGCGGCACGACCGATCTCGCAGTGTTCTCGAACGGCGCGATCCGCCATACCGCCGTGATTCCGATCGCCGGCGATCAGGTGACGAACGACATCGCGGTCTCGATGCGCACGCCGACGCAGTACGCGGAGGACATCAAGATCCGCTATGCGTGCGCGCTCTCGCAGCTCGCGAATCCCGACGAGAGCATCGAGGTGCCGAGCGTCGGCGATCGCCCCGCGCGCCGGCTCGCGCGTCAGACGCTCGCCGAGATCGTCGAGCCGCGCTACGAGGAGCTGTTTGGCCTCGTGCGCGAAGAGCTGCGCCGCAGCGGCTTCGAGGAAGTGATCGCGGCGGGCATCGTGCTCACCGGCGGCAGCGCCAAGATGGAAGGCGCGATCGAGCTCGCCGAAGAAGTGTTCCACGTGCCGGTGCGCCTCGGCGTGCCGCAGGCCGTCAACGGCCTCTCGGACGTGGTGCGCAATCCCATCTACTCCACGGGCGTCGGCCTCCTGATGTACGCCCGTGACAATCACATGCCCGCGCGCCGCGGCCGTTCGCTCACGAACGCGAAATCGGCGCTCGAGCGCATGAAGTCCTGGTTCCAGGGCAACTTTTGAGCTGACAGACACTGACAGACGCGACGACGAAACAACCAACCGTTCAATTCGAGAGACAAGAGAAGAGGAGCGACACACCAATGTTCGAACTGATGGACGCGTACAGCCAAAGCGCCGTCATCAAGGTGCTTGGCGTCGGGGGCGGCGGCGGAAATGCCGTTGCACACATGGTGACGAGCGGCATCGACGGAGTCGATTTCATGTGCATCAACACCGATGCACAGGCGCTCAAGCACTCCAAGGTGAAGACCGCGCTGCAGATCGGCGCGAACATGACCAAAGGTCTCGGCGCCGGCGCCGATCCCGAGGTCGGCCGGCAGGCCGCGATGGAGGATCGTGACCGCATCGTCGAGCTGGTCGAAGGCTGCGACATGCTCTTCATCACCGCGGGGATGGGCGGTGGCACGGGCACGGGCGCCGCGCCGGTCGTGGCGCAGATCGCGAAGGAGCTCGGCATCCTCACGGTCGCGGTCGTGACGCGGCCGTTCGACATGGAGGGCGCAAAGCGCTCGCTCGTGGCCGACCACGGCATCGGTGAGCTCGGCAAGTACTGCGACTCGCTGATCACGATCCCGAACCAGAAGCTGCTCACGGTGCTCGGGCCGCAGACGACGCTGCTCGATGCCTTCAAGGCGGCGAATCAGGTGCTGCAGGGCGCGGTGCAGGGCATTGCGGAGCTGATCACGCGGCCCGGCCTCATCAACGTCGACTTTGCCGACGTACGTACGGTCATGGCGGAGACCGGCATGGCGATGATGGGCTCGGGCTCGGCGAGCGGCGAAGGCCGCGCGCGCCAGGCCGCCGAGGCCGCGGTCTCGTCGCCGCTGCTCGAGGACATCAACCTCGCGGGCGCGCACGGCATCCTCGTGAACGTCTCGGCGGGCATGGACCTCTCGATCGGCGAATTCCAGGAAGTCGGCCAGATCGTGAAGCAGTTCGCCTCCGACGATGCCACCGTCGTGGTCGGTACCGTTATCGATCCAGAGCTCACGAACACCGTGCGCGTCACGGTGGTGGCAACCGGTCTCGGCCGTCCGGCCGCGATCGCGCGGCCCTCGCTCACGAGCCACCACCACCGCGAGATCGCGGCGGCGCGCGAGTCGCTGAACTCTCGCGATCGGGGCGAGCCGAACCCGATGCCGTCGATGCGCGTCGTGCGCCGCCAGCCGCTGACCAGCAGCGACTATGCGGCACTCGACAAGCCGACGGTGCAGCGGCAGCGGGCCGTGGGTGATGGGCTCCGGCCCGAGCCTGCGGATGCCGAGGATCTGCTGGATATTCCGGCGTTCCTGCGGCGTCAGGCCGACTGATACACGGCGGCGAGAGCTGGACTGGGGGCGGGTCGAGGGGAAACGACCGGCCGCCTGCGGGACGCGGGATCGCGAGTCCCGTCTGGCTCGAGCCTGTCAGGCTCAGCGTCGGGCGAGGCCGACCGGGGTCGTTTGTGTTACGGTAGCGCGCCTTGTGCGCCGGAGCGGACTGTCCGCCTATCCCGCGGACCCGGGTCGCTCCTCACGCGCCGGTGTCGCAGGCGCGCGTTACCGATTCCCTATGGTTGGACAACGGACGCTCAAAAACTCGATTCGCGCCTCAGGCGTAGGCCTTCACACCGGTAAGAAGGTGCTGATGGTGCTGCGGCCGGCGCTCGCGGACACCGGCATCGTATTCCGCCGTACCGATCTCCCCAATTCCGAGGACATCCCGGCGCGGGCCGAGAACGTCGGCGAAACCGCGCTCGGGACCACGCTGGTGAAGGGTGAGTCGAAGGTCTCGACCGTCGAGCACCTGCTCTCGGCCTTTGCGGGCCTCGGCATCGACAACGCCATCGTCGAGGTGAGCGCGCCGGAAGTGCCCATCATGGACGGGAGCGCCGGTCCGTTCGTGTTCCTGCTGCAGTCGGCCGGCATCGAAGAGCAGCGCGCGCCCAAGCGCTTCGTGCGCGTCAAGCAGCCGGTGCGCGTCGAGGACGGCGACAAGTGGGCGGAGTTTCGCCCCTTCGACGGCTTCAAGGTGAATTTCGAGATCGAGTTCAATCACCCGATCTTCAAGCGCCGCTCGCAGAAGGCCTCGATGGATTTCTCGACCACCTCGTTCCTGCGCGAGGTGAGCCGCGCGCGCACCTTCGGCTTCATGCGCGATCTCGAGATGATGCGCGCGCGCAATCTGGCGCTCGGCGGCAACCTCGACAACGCCATCGTGCTCGATGATTTTCGCGTGCTGAACGAAGACGGCCTGCGTTACGAGGACGAGTTCGTCAAACACAAGATCCTCGACGCCATCGGCGATCTGTACCTGCTCGGCAAGAGCCTGATCGGCGAATTCAGCGGCCACAAATCCGGCCACGCGCTCAACAATCAGCTGGTCCGCAAGCTGATCAACACCCCGAACGCGTGGGAGCCGGTGACATTCGATAATGTAAAAGACAGCCCGATCTCGTACGTGCCCGCGGCCGCGATGGTCGGCGCGTAACCCGAGCCAGTTGGCGCAAGCCACCGAGCTCCGTTCCTATTCGTCAGCTTTCGCAGCCTCAACGCGCCGCCCGACGCGGACTTTCACTTTTGTGACCTTGGTCTCAGCGCAGCTATTTAACACTTCCAGCAGCTGCGCCTGCG
>DASTRY010000071.1:0-5567 GCA_035760965.1 Steroidobacteraceae bacterium
CTCTCTCCGGGACTCAGCGTGCAAACCGCCGCGGCGGGCAGCACGGCCACGCATCGCTTCACGCTGACCAATACGAGCTCGGAAACGCTCAACTGCACGCTCGCGACGCTCGGCGGGAAGTGGGCCAGCTCCGTGGAGCGCACGCAAATCACGCTGCCGCCGGGACTCGCGAGCGAAATCAAAGTATCCGTCACAGTGCCCGCGGAGGCCGCGAATGTCGGCGACCGCGGCTTCCTCAATGTGCGGTTCGCGGGTGAGGAACCGCTGTGCTCGGTCGCATTCGAAACGCTCGTCGGCGCCGTGGCTCCGGGCCGGCGCGAGCTGCGCTTCGAGTATTGGAACGGGAGCGGCTGGGCGAAGCTGCTCGCGCTCGACGGCACCAACGCGCTGAGTGAGCCGGGTGTGGTCGAGCTGCTCGCACCCGCCGATTTTCACGCGAGCGAGCAGTTTGGCGTGAGCGCCTACTGGATACGCGCCGTATTCGATTCTGGCGACGATCAACCGGTGCAATTGCGCACCCTGTTGCTCAACACGACCTTCGCGACCCAGGCCGTCACTCTGCGCAACGAGGTGCTCGGTTCGAGCGACGCTTCCGCGAACCTTCAGTTCCGGACGACGCGCAGTCCGGTGCTGGCGGGTGCGCAGCTCGAAGTGCGCGAAGCCGGCGCCACGCAACCGCCGGGAGAGTCGTGGGTGAGCTGGACCGAGGTGCCGGATTTTCACGGCTCCACCTCGCAGGATCGCCACTACGTTCTCGATCACGTGAGCGGCACGGTGCTCTTCGGCGACGGCGTGCAGGGACGCATTCCACCGCGCGGCGTCGGGAACGTCCGCATGGCTCGCTATCAGACGGGTGGCGGCAGCGCCGGCAATCGACCGGCAGGTGCCATCGTGCAGCTGAAGACGACCGTGCCCTACATCGACAAGGTCACGAATTTCGAGCCCGCAACGGGCGGCATCGATGCCGAGCCCGATGCCGCATTCGTGGCGCGCGCGCCGCGCCTGTTGCGCAACGGCGGGCGCGCCGTCGCATTCGACGACTACGAAGATCTGGCGCGCGCAGCATCACCGGAAGTCGCGCGCGCCCGGGCGGTGCCGCTGCGCCGTTTGGACACCGACCCTGTCGGCACGAACCGAGTCCCGGGTGCGGTGAGCATCGTCGTCGTTCCGCAATCGCTCGACGCGAAGCCCACGCCCTCCACCACGCTCCTTGCACGCGTCGAGCAGCATGTGCGAAGCCTCTCGACGCCGACGGCAACGGTCGCCGCTGTCGGACCGATCTACGTGCGCGTCGACGTCTCGCTCGAAATCGCGCTCGTCTCGCTCGACGGCGCAAGCGCGGTGGAGATCGCCGTGCGCGAGGCGCTGCGCGCATTCCTGCATCCGCTGACAGGCGGGCGCAACGGCGCCGGGTGGGACTTCGGCCGCGAGCCGGCGTTGTCCGATCTGCACGCCGTCGTTGCCGGAGTCGCAGGCGTGGATCACATCCGCGCGCTGCACGTCGACCAGGTCGAGGAGCTGCAGGGCGCGTTGAACACGGATCGCTTTCTCGTTTACTCGGGCCACCACCAGATCACGCTGACATGATCACGCTCCCCAATCTCGACGACCGCCGCTACGCCGATCTGGTGGAAGAAGCGCGCAGCCTGCTGGTGGCGCACGCACCCGCGTTGACCGATCACAATCCTTCGGACCCGGCGATCACGCTGATGGAGCTGTTCGCCTACGTCACCGAAGCATTGCTGTTTCGCGTGAACAGCATCACCGATGCGAATCGCGTGAAGTTCCTGCAACTGCTGAACGGACCCGACTGGCCCGTGCCGGATTCGCGCGAGGGTATCGACGCGCAGGTGCGCAGCACGGTGCTCGCATTGCGCAGCACGGATCGCGCCGTGACCGCCGCGGATTTCGAATTCCTCGCTCGTGCCGCGGACGCCCGCGTTGCACGCGCTCATTGCCTTCCCGGTATGAACCTCGAAGCGGTCGATCCGGATCTGCGCCAGCAGCCTGCGCACGTGAGTGTCGTCATCGTGCCGCAGCCGACTGCCGATCTCGAATCGTTGCGCAAGGCCGTGAGCGACTACCTGGAGCCGCGACGGCTGCTCACTGCGCGCGTGCACGTCGTCGGACCGCGCGTCGTACCGATTCGGGTCCGCATGACGTTGCGGCTCCTGCCGGAAGCCCCGGAGAAGAAGATGAAGCAACGCACGCTCGATGCGCTGCGGAGCTTTCTCGATCCGATTGCAGGGGGTGCCGACGGTAGCGGCTGGCCCTTCGGCCGCAGCGTGTACGTATCGGAGCTGTATCGGCTGCTGGACACCTTGCCGGGCGTCGACTTCGTCCGCCGCACGCTGGACCCGAGCTCATCGGCGCCGCTGGATGAGCTCGTGACGACGCCCGACCTTGCCGACCGCCTCGTACGCAATTCCGCAGGCGAGCTGATCAGCGTCGCACTGAACCCCGAAGAGCTGGTCGAGCTGCAAGTTCCGAGCACCGACGGCGACGTCGATACCGACCTCGTCATCGAAGAACCGCCCACCTCCTTCTGAGCGTCGCAGGCATCTCATGGACACCATCACGGCGCAGCGCGCGCAGCGGCTCCTGACCTGGCTCCCGGCGATCTATCGAAACGATGCCTTCGTCGGCCGTTACCTCTGGGCCTTCGAGCAGGTGCTGCTCGGGCTCGAGCAGCGTATCGCCGACCTGCCGATGTATTTCGACCCCGCGCAGACGCCCGAGGAATTTCTGCCCTGGCTCTCCTCCTGGGTCGCGTTCGCGCTGCGCGCGGACCTCGATGTGCCACGCCAACGCACGTTCCTCGCCAATATCGTCTCGCTCTACCGCCGGCGCGGCACGCGAGACAATCTGGTGAAGCTGCTGACGATCTTCACTCACGGCGGTGTGCCGACCGTCGAGGAGGATCCGGCGCAGCCGCACTACTTCCGCATCACCATGCGTCTGCCGAAAGACGCGCCGGACGTGCAGCTGCGCCAGAGCGCCATCGCGCATGCGCTGATCGACCTCGAGCGCCCGGCGCACACCTATTACGACCTCGATCTGCTGTTTCCGACCATGCAGATCGGCGTGACGTCGACCCTCGGCGTCGACACCTTGCTCGGAACGGACTCCGGCGCCGCCCCTGCCGCGCCGTGAAATCGCACAGGTCCCAGAGAACGCACCATGACTGAAATCAAGCGACCGAACTACTTCACCTCCCAGTTCCTGGTGGAAAAGGACTTCAACGACGAGCAGGCGTATCACCTGGACATGCGCCGCCGGCTGAATCGCGTGCTGCACACGTTTGGCGTGGCCGACGGATTCGAGGTCACGCGCGCCAGCACCACGGAAGTTCGGGTCGGCGTCGGTACGGCCATCGACAAGGATGGACGTGAGATCGTCCTCGCGGATCCCGTGACGTATGCGCTCACGACGCACGGCAGTGATCTCGATGTGTACCTCACGATCGCGTATCAGGATGTGCCGACCGATCACTACAACCAAGCCGGCATCGACAAGTTCACGCGCACCGCGGAGCGTCCGGTGTTGCAGGATGGCGCGGCGGTGCCGCCGGCGGACGGCTCGGTCATCGTGCTCGCCCGCATCCGGCTGAGCGCATCCGCCACCATCGAGTCCGATGGCTCCATCGACCCGAGTGTCCGCACACGCGCCGGTGCTCGAATCACGCCCCACTCCATCGGGGTCGACGAGCTGACTCAGGACGCGGTTACCGTGGAGCGACTCGACACGCTCGGCGGCCCGAACCGCCTCGTCACGCAGATCAACGCGGGGACCGGCGTCATCGCGGGCGCTCGAGTCGAGCGCACGACGGCAACCGGCACCGTCACATTCACGAATCTCGCGCTGAATCAGGAGCAGTTCTCCGACGAGATCGATCCCGGGCTCGCCGACGGCCCGCTGAGCATCGAGCTCGCGTTCGACGACACCGCGCAACCGAATCTCACTCTGGCGGGCGATGTGGGATACGCGCGCAGCGTCAGCGTGCGTTCGGTTCTGAATCGCTCGACGGGCCGCTTCCGAATCTTCGCCATGCGCACCCAGGCGGGCACGGGCGCGGTGCGCGTTCGCTGGTACGCGCTCAAGCTGCCGAGCGGACCGGACAACACCGTGGAGGTCGGCGTCACCGTCTCGCCGCCGCAGATCAATGTGGCCGGCAACACGACGCAGGTGTTCACCGCGACCGTCAAGAATGCGACCGCCACCGGCGTCACCTGGGCTGGCCCCGGACCGGACGGCGGCACATTGGTCGTCAACAACGCGACCACCGCGACGTACACCTCCGGCGTGAAGTCCGGGAATTTCCAGGTCACGGCAACCAGCACGGCGGACACATCGAAGTCGGCGACGGCCAACATCAACGTCACCGCTGCCATCGCGGTAAACCTCTCGCAGCTCAGCGCCAATCTGATCACCCGCACTCAGCTGACGCTCAGTGCGAGCGTGATCAATACACCCAACACCGGCATCACGTGGTCCATCGAGAACAATGCGGGTGGAACGCTCAGCACGACGTCCGGCGCATCGACGACGTTCACCGCGCCCGCGTCGCCGGGTACGTTTACCGTCGTCGCTACCAGCATCGCCGACAAGAACGCGTTTGCGAAGTGCGTCATCACCGTCAGCGCGGTGAGCATCTCCGTGAGAGCGGATACCAATCCGATTCCCGGCACGGGCAGCACGGTCGTGCGCGCAACCATCACGCCGAGCTTCGTCGATCAGAATGCCGACTGGACACTGACGGGCGCGGGACAGATCACGACGACTCGAGGTCCGACGACGACGTACATCGCACCGGGCCTCGGCGGTCGCTTCACAGTGACCGGCACGAGCGTCGCCGACCCGACGAAGTCCGACAGCGTGGATATCAACGCGAACCCTGTCGGCCCGGGACCCGGTCCCGGGCCGGGTCCCGGCGGCCCCGGGCCAGGGGGACCGCCGATCCTGCCGAAGCTCGCGGCCTCCGTGGAAGATCAGGCCGCAGCGGCACAGACGACCAAGGCGAGCACGAAACCGCGCACGCTCGTCGGCCCGCGACCGGGTGTGAAGAGCAAGTGAGTCGGCATGGATTCGACGAGGGACATGGCCGCGCTGCTCCACCCGGACCCGTGGGTGCTGTGCCATGACCCGTTCCCTCACGTCCGCGCACGCTCTGTCTTCAAAGAGGCGGTCCATCGCGAGCTCGAGACGGCATTCGCCACGATATTGAGCGGGCAAACGCTGTCGAGCTGGCCCGAGGCTCGATTCAGCCGGAATATGCCGGGGTACGACGCGGCCGCCGTCGATTTCGAAGCCCGCGTGGGCCGGCCCTTCAGCCTGTTCGTGTCGCGACCGTGGCACGATTTGTTCGCGCGCCTGTTCGGCATCGACGCGATCGGCTGCGTGAGCGGCAGCCTGCATCACCATGCCAGCGGCAGCCGCGATGGCGTCATTCACAACGACCTGAACCCCGGCTGGTTTCCCTCAGCGCCACGCGGCGACGAGATCGTCATCCCGCGCGGCGAGTGCTGCAATTACCGCAGCGGCGCGTGCGCCACGAACGTGACCCCGCT
>DASTRY010000072.1:0-25825 GCA_035760965.1 Steroidobacteraceae bacterium
CCGTCATTGCTCGCCATGCCCTCGGCTGCTCGCCGCACCTTTCACAACCGCATTCCGTGGCGCTCGCCGAGACAGCCGCCGCGCGCTGCACGTCACACGAGAGCAGGAATTCCGCGCCGGGCGGTGATCGCGCTCGAACGCCTCGCCCGCCAGTGCGACCGAGGCGAGACTAGCCTCGCTGCGGCTTGCGCTGCTTCACCTTGAACCACGCAGGCGTAGCGACACCACGTCAATCCATCCAGCCCGCATATGCCGCACGGCGCGCGTATGATGCTTCCGCATGGACCGCACGCTCATCGCTGCGCATTTGGCACAGGCCGAACGGCACGTGACTGCGGGCGAGCATCTGCTCCAGAACCAGCGAGACTTGCTGGAGCGCATCCGGCAATCGGGCTACGACACCGCGACCGCGGAGGACATTCTCCGTCAGTTCGAGCGCGTGCAGGCGTCGCACATCGAAGACCGTGATCGTCTGCGCCGCGAGCTCAGGATCTTGGACGCGCCCGCGCCCGGCTCCTGAGCCGTGATGGGCCGCATGCCGCGACGAGCGCCCGAGCTCACGCCGCGCGAGGAACGCCCAAGCTCGATGCTGTGCAGCCTGAGCGGCACCACCCATCGCAACCAGGGGTCTCTCCGGCGTGTTCTCGCGTTGAAAAAGCCTCGTCCGGACTACACTCCCGAAGCGCCGTTACCGGCCTCCTCTCAAGGACTCCCATCGTGGCCGCGCACCCTGAACATCCCCAGCCCGACTCGCCTTCGGTGACCTACCTCAATCGCGATCGGCTGCCCCAGTCGACGGGCGTCGCGGAGCCCCCCAGCTCCGCGGAGCCGGTCCGTCCCGATCTCCAGCGCTGGATCTTCGGCGGCGTCATTGCGCTGCTCGTCATCGTTGCTCTGCTCGTTGCGCGCCATTTCATGCAGCCGTCGCCGCTTGCGGCCGGGGCGCTGCAGGAAACTCAGCTGCCGCTCGTGAGCGTCATGACGCCGCGCCTGAAGGCCGTGCAGTCGACGGTGACCTTCACCGGAACCATCCATGCGCGCTACGACATGCCGATCAGCCCTGAGGGCGAGAGCGGCCGCATCACGGGCGTGTACGTCGAAGTGGGCGATCACGTGAAGCGCGGGCAAGTGCTCGTGCGGCTCGATCAGTCCGTGCTCCTTCCGCAGATCAAGCGACTCGAAGCGTCGCTCGAGGAGGCGCGCGCACAGGCAAACCTTTCGGCGGCGGAATATCGGCGCGCGCAGGGTGTCGAGGCCGCGGGCGCGTTGTCGGCCGAAGAGATCGCGCGCCGGCACGCCGCCGCGGTGACGGACGAAGCGCGCGTCAAGGTCGCCGCCGCGCAGTTGAACGAGGCGAAGGCTCGTCTCGGCAAGACGGAGATCGTCGCGCCGGCGGACGGAATCGTGCTCACGCGCAACGCCGAAGTCGGTCAGACGGCGAGCCCCGGCGGCGAGCCCCTCTTCCGGCTCGCGCGCGACGGGGAAATGGAAATGCGCGGCCAGGTCGCGGAGCGCGATCTCGCCGAGTTGTCGGTGAATCAGAGCGCGCAGGTCTACCTCACGGGCATCGACAAGCCCTTCGCAGGCAAGGTGCGCTTGCTCGGCGCCATCATCGATCCGCAGACGCGTCTCGGCGAGATTCGCATCGCGCTCGCGCCGGACGCGAAGATCCGCCCCGGCGCGTTCGCGCGCGCCGATGTCATCGTGGGTGCGGCTCAGCGTCCGATCCTGCCGCAGACCGCAGTGCTGTCCGACTCGCAAGGCACGTACGTGCTCATCCTGGACGAGCAGAACCGCACGGTGCGGCGCGCGGTGCGCGTCGCCGACACGATTCCCGAAGGCCTCGTCATCGGAGCGGGCCTGAAGGGCGATGAGCGCGTCGTCTCGACAGCCGGCGCATTCCTGCGCATCGGCGAGAAAGTGCGCGTCGCCGACACGACGCAGGCCGCCGCCACATGAGAAACCTGTCCGCGTGGGCCATCCGCCATCCGGTCACGCCGGTGGTGCTGTTCGTCGTGCTGTTCTTCATGGGCGTCGTGTCGTTCATCCGACTGCCCATCAATCAGAACCCGGACATCTCGTTTCCGTACGTGATCGTCGGCGTCTCCCAGCCGGGTGCAGCGCCGCCGGAGATCGAGACGCAGATCATCCAGAAGGTGGAAGGCGCCGTCGCGAACATCGGCGGCGTGAAGCACATCCAGTCCACCGCGCTCGAAGGCCAGGCGAACATCGGCATCGAGTTCCAGATCGGCACGCCGGTCGATCGCGCGGTGACGGACGTGCGCGATGCGGTGGCGAAGATTCGCAGCGATCTGCCCGAAGGCATTCAGGAGCCGGTCGTCCAGCGCATCGACGTCGACGGCGGCGCGATCGTGTACTACGCCGTCAGCACGACCTCGATGACCGAGGAAGAGCTGTCCTGGTTCGTCGACAACACCATCACGAAGCGGCTGCTCACGCTGAATGGCGTCGCGCAGGTCACGCGCGGCGGCGGCGTGAATCGCGAGATCCGCATCGAGCTCGATCCGGCGCGCATGCAGGCGCTCGGTCTCACGGCCGTGAACGTCAACGCGCAGCTGCGCGCGCTGAACCTGGATGCGCCCGGCGGCCGCGCGCAGGTCGGCGGCGGCGAGCAAGGCATTCGCGTGCTCGGCGGCGCGAAGACGGCGCAGGAGCTCGCGGACACGCAAATCATGCTGCCGGGCGGGCGCTTCGCGCGCCTCTCGGATATCGGCGTGGTTCGCGACGGCGTCTCGGAAATCCGCTCGCTGTCGCGGCTGAACGGCCGGCCGGCCACGACCTTCGGCGTGTTCCGCTCGAAGGGCTCCTCCGACGTCACCGTGCTCGCGGACGTCCAGAAAGAGCTCGCCGAAATCGCCAAGCAGTTCCCGCAAGTGAAGATCGACCAGGTCTTCACGACCGTCGACAACACGAAGCTGCAGTACGACGCCGCGCTCACGACGCTGATCGAAGGCTCGATTCTCGCGGTGCTGGTCGTGTGGCTGTTCCTGCGCGACTGGCGCGCCACGACGATCGCAGCGATGGCCATTCCCCTCTCGGCCATCCCGACGTTCGCCTTCATGTACTGGATGGATTTCACGCTGAACGGCATCAGCCTGCTCGCGCTCTCTCTGGTGGCGGGCGTGCTGGTCGACGATGCGATCGTCGAGATCGAGAACATCGTGCGCCACATGCGCATGGGCAAGACCGGCTATCAGGCGGCGTTCGACGCGGCGGACGAGATCGGCCTTGCGGTGGTCGCAACGTCCGCGACGATCATCGCGGTGTTCCTGCCGGTCAGCTTCATGTCGGGCATCGTCGGGCAGTACTTCCGGCAATTCGGGCTCACCGTCGCGGCTGCGGTGTTCTTCTCGCTGCTGGTTGCGCGCTTGATCACGCCGGTGATCGCGGCCTTCACCTTGCGACCCGACAGCCTGAAGGTCCACCACGACGGGCCGATCATGACGTGGTACCTGGACTTCGTCGGCAAGTGCATCCGCCACCGCTGGCGCACGCTCGCCGGCGGCACGACGTTCTTCGCGCTCTCGATCCTGGCGCTGAGCTTCGTGCCGCAGTCGTTCATCCCGCAGGGGGATTTCTCGAACTCGCAGCTGCAGATCGAGCTGCCGCCGGGCGTGCGACTGGAGGACACCGCTGCGGTCTCCGCCGCCGCGTATCGCATCATCGCGAAGCATCCCGAGGTGACCAGCGTCGTCGAGCAAATCGGCGGCGGCGACGGCGACGAAGTGCGCAACGCCACGCTCTACATCTCTCTCGTCCCGCGCAAACAGCGCGAGCTCCGGCAGCAGGACTGGGAAAAGAAGGTGATGCAGGAGCTGAAGCAGATTCCCGATGCGCGCATGAACTTCCAGAACTTCAGCGGCGCGAGCGAGGGGCGTGACATCACCCTGTACGTCACGGGCGACGATCCGCAGCTCGTCGAGCAGACCGCCAACAAGCTGGTCGCGCAGATGCAAGCGCTGCCCACGCTGCGCGAGCCGCGCATCAACGGCGATCTGCAGCGGCCGGAGATCATCATTCACCCGCGGCTCGATCTCGCCGCGCAGCTCGGCGTGACGGTGCAGACCATCAGCCAGACCATCCGCATCGCGACGCTCGGCGATCTCCCGCAGAACGGCGCGAAGTTCTCACTCGCGGATCGGCAGGTGCCCATTCGCGTGAGCCTGATCGAGAGCGCCCGCCGCGATCTGTCGACGCTCGAGAACCTGCCGGTGCCGACGGCGTCGGGCTCGACGGTGCCGCTGAAGTCGGTCGCGGATATCAGCTTCGGCACGGGTCCGACGCGCGTGCGCCGGTACAACCAGAGCCGGCGCGTGGCCGTCGAGGCCGACCTGAACGGCATCGAGCTGGGCGAGGCGCTGAAGGAGATTCACGCGTTGCCGGCGGCGAAGTCGCTGCCGACGGGCGTGCAGATCATCGATCGCGGCGACGCCGAGATCATGGGCGAGCTCTTCACCGGGTTCGCGATCGCGATGTCGACCGGGATCCTGATGGTGTTCGCGGTGCTCGTGCTGCTCTTCGCACGCGTGTTCCAGCCGATCACCATCCTGTCGGCGTTGCCGCTGTCGATCGGGGGTGCGGCGATCGCGCTGCTGATCACGAACAATCCGTTCTCGCTACCGGTCGTCATCGGGTTCCTGATGCTCATGGGCATCGTGGCGAAGAACTCCATCCTGCTGGTGGATTTCGCCATCGAGGAGATGCGCGCCGGCAAGGACCGCATCACCGCGCTGCTCGAAGCCGGGCACAAGCGCGCGCGGCCCATCGTGATGACTACCGTCGCGATGGTCGCGGGCATGCTGCCGTCGGCCCTCGGGCTGCACGGGGACTCCTCGTTCCGGGCGCCGATGGCCGTGGCGGTGATCGGCGGGCTCCTGACGTCCACCTGCCTCACCCTGATCGTCGTGCCGGCGGCCTTCACGCTGATCGACGACGTCGAGCGCTGGCTTGGCCCGAAGGTCGGGCGCGCTCTGGCGGCGCGGCCCGCAACCGTGGAAACTACCGCGCCTTCGAAGCCGCATCCGGCGGGCTAACGATCGAGGCGAGGTTCTTTGCACGGTACCGAGACCGTCTCAGCCTCCACGGCTGAGCGAGCGGGCAGCACGCGGTCTGCCTGGTGGGTTCGCATGTTGTCGGCGCTGCCGTTCCCGGCGCTCTACGCGCTCGCGTCTTTTCTCGCGTTTCTGGCGTACCGGGTCTTTCCGTACCGACAGGACGTCGTGCGGGAGAACCTGACCAAGGCGTTCCCGGATCTCGACGAGGCTG
Source organism: Steroidobacteraceae bacterium (assembly GCA_035760965.1). Classification (GTDB taxonomy): domain Bacteria; phylum Pseudomonadota; class Gammaproteobacteria; order Steroidobacterales; family Steroidobacteraceae; genus JADGHX01. The sequence continues at coordinate 5,287 of DASTRY010000072.1, forward strand.
GCCTGCGCGCCGTCATGAAGCGCTATTACCTCGGGTTCGCGCAGGTGCTGGTCGAGCTCATCAAGGCGGCCTCGCTGCCGCCGGACGAATTCCTGAAGCGAGTGAAGATCCGGGGATTGGAGGCGCCGCGCGCGCTGCTCGACGCGGGCAAGCCGGTGCTGCTCGTCGCCGCGCACCAGTGCAATTGGGAGTGGATGCTGCTTGGCTTGTCACAGCAGCTCGGGTATCGCATCGATGCGGCGTACAAGCCGCTCGTCAATCCCTGGGCCGAGCGCGAGATGCTCGCGATCCGCACGCGCTTCGGCAGCCGCCTCGTACCGGCCAAGACCTTGCTCGGCGACATCATCAAGCATCGCAAGGACGTGCGCGCCGTGTGCATGGTCGCGGATCAGGAGCCCACGACGAGCGAGCACAAGCACTGGACGCGCTTCCTGAATCGGCAGACCGCGTTTTACATGGGCGCGGAAGAGATCGCGCGGGTGACGCGCTATCCCGCGTTCTTCGTCGGCATGCGGCGCGTGAAACGCGGCTATTACGAGATCGACGTCCAACCCTTGACCCGAGACGGCGAAACCCTCGCTACCGGCGAGCTGACCGAGCGCTACGCCCGCCTCGTCGAAGCGCAGATCCGCGCCGCACCGCCGGATTGGCCGTGGTCGCACAAGCGGTGGCGGTTGAAGAAGGGGTTGTACGGGAAGAGCGGGTGAGCGCGCAGCGGGCGCCACTCAGTTTGATGCGGACAACTGAGCGCCTTCGAGCACGAGTAGCGAGAGCAAGTCAGTCTGACGACACGGACACGGATCAGTGGATCGTCGGGCGCCAGGGCAGCGTCACGCTCGCCTTCACACCGCCGCCCTCCTCGGCCGCGACATCGAGTGATGCCTGGGAGTTGTAGAGCAGATAGAGCCGCTCACGACAGTTCTGGAGGCCCACACCATTGGTCGAGCCTTTCATGCCCGGACACGTATTGAGCACGTCGATGCGCAGCTCATCGCCGCGTCGCTCCGCACGGATGGTGATGCGCCCGGCCGCACCGCTCTTTTCGATCCCGTGCTCGAACGCGTTCTCGACGAGCGGCTGCAACAGCAGCGCCGGCACGCGCGCGGGCAACGTTTCCGCGGGAACGTTCCATTGGACGCTCACGCGGCCGTCGAAGCGCTCGCGCACGATGCTCGCGTAGCGTTCGAACAGCTCGAGCTCTTCTTTCAGGCTCACCTCGTCGTGACGGTCGACGCGCAGGCTTGCACGCAGCAAATCTCTGATGTGCGCGAGCATGCGCTCCGCGCGTCCGACGTCCGCATGTATCAACGCCGCGACGGTATTGAGCGCATCGAAGATGAACTGCGGCCGCAATTGCGCCTGCAGCTGCGCGAGCTGCGCTTCCGCAAGCGCCTGTTGCGCGCCGAGGAGCCGCTCGGTGTCTTTCCGCATAGTCGTGTTCGTGAGCCAGCCGAACACCAGCGCAAGCCAGACGAGGTAGAGCACGCTCGACTCGAGTACCGCCCACGCAAGCATCACGTGCATCGGCAGAAAGGAATGAAGCAGGAAGCGGTTCGTCAGATATGCCGCAATCAGCATCATCACGATGAAGATCGGCAACCGGCGCAGATGATGCCGGAACCACGGCCACGGCGGATCCAACTCGGGACGCTCGAACCGCGCCGAGCGCAGCTCCCACTCGGCCCATGCAGTCACGAAGGCGACGGGGACGAGCACGACGCCCAACGCCTGCCAAAGCGGCATGCGTGTGTCGCGAAGTAGAGGCGCCGCCCCGATGAGCGTGACGACGACCCACAACAGAATCCAGAGCGTCGCGATCAGCGTGACGTGCAACGACCGCCACATCGCGACCGCTCCGCGCTAACGCCGGGCGGATTCGTCCGCGCGGCGCAGCTCGCGCGGCAGCGTGAAGAAGACGTTCTCTTCGCGGCCCACGACCTCGTGCGGCGTCTCGCCGCCCCACGAGCGCAGCTTCTCGACGACTTGCTGGACCAGCAGCTCCGGCGCCGACGCGCCCGCAGTCACGCCGACGGCCTTCTTGTGCGTGAACCACTCGCGACGCAAGTCGTCCGGGCCATCGACGAGATACCCGCTCACGCCGGCGCGATCCGCGAGCTCGCGCAAGCGATTGGAGTTCGAGCTGGTGCGTGAGCCGACGACGAGCAGCACGTCGCATTGTTCGAGCAGCTTCTTCACGGCGTCCTGCCGGTTCTGCGTGGCGTAGCAGATGTCTTCCTTGCGCGGTGTGGCGAGCAACGGGAAGCGCTCGCGCAAGGCGGCGACGATCTCGGCGGTGTCGTCGACCGACAGCGTCGTCTGCGTGACGAACGCGAGCCGGTCCGGGTCGCGAACCTGCAAGTTCTGCACGTCCGCAACGCTCTCGACCAGATGGATCTTGCCGCCAAAGGACGCATCGAAGCGCCCCATCGTGCCTTCCACTTCCGGATGGCCGGCGTGACCAATGAGGATGACGTCCTTCGCGTCGCGCGCGTAACGATGCACTTCCATGTGAACTTTCGTCACCAGAGGGCACGTCGCGTCGAAGACGCGCAAGCCGCGCCGCGCCGCCTCGGCGACCACCGCGCTCGACACGCCGTGAGCGGAGAAGATGACCGTGGCGCCTTCCGGCACCTCATCGAGCTCGTCGACGAAGACGGCGCCGAGAGCCCGCAGGCGATCGACGACGTACCGGTTGTGCACCACCTCGTGACGCACGTAGATCGGCGGCCCGAAGAGATCGATCGCGCGCTCGACGATGTCGATGGCTCGGTCCACGCCGGCGCAGAACCCGCGCGGATTCGCCAGGAGAACCTTCATGACGACGCCTCCTTGCTCTCGGACTTGTCGCCGGGCGCATGCAGGTCCGAGGAGTCCTCGGCGCCGGTCCGGCGGGCCTTGGCGCGCCGGCTCTCGAGCAGCGCGTCCAGCAATAGAAGCGCCGCACCCACGGTGATCGCAGAGTCCGCGACATTGAATGCCGCGAAGTACCATTCGCCCCAGTGCGCGTGAATGAAGTCGATCACGTGACCGAGGCGCAAGCGATCGATGAGGTTGCCGAGCGCGCCCGCAAGGATCAGCGACAGGCTACAGGCGAGCAGCCACTGCGATTTCGCTTTGAGCCTGCTCAGCCACCACACGATGGCCACGGCCACAGCCACCGCCAGCACGGTGAAGAACCATCGCTGCCAGCCCGACGCTTCGGCCAGCATGCTGAAGGCCGCGCCGGAATTGTGCAGCCGGGTGATGTCCAGCACCGGCAGCACCGCGACGCGCTCGTACAACGCGAAGTGCCGGACGATCGCGAGCTTCGTGAGCTGATCCAGGAGGATCACGCCCAGGCTGAGCGGCAACCATCGCAAACCGTTCGGCTCACTCATGCGTATCGCCGTTTCTCGCCGGAGGTCGTGATGTTCGTGTAGCAGCGGTCGCAGAGCTCCGGATGCCCTTCGTGCGAGCCGACATCCGTGCGGCGATGCCAGCACCGGACGCACTTCGGCGCCTCGGTCTCTTGCACGAGCAGCCACACGCCTTCGAGCCCCTCGCCCGCGGCGGGCACTGCGTTCGCAGGCGGCGCCTCGACCTGATGCACGCGCGCTTCGGATGTGATGAACAGGAACCGCAGCTCGTCGTGGAGCGCGTTGATGCTCGCGAACTGAGCCGGCGTCGCGTACACGTCGACCTGCGCTTCGAGCGGCGCGCCGATCGTTCCGGCATCGCGCAGCTTCTCCAGCTCGCGGAGCACGTCGCTGCGCAGCTCGAGTAGCTTGTCCCACGCGATGTCATCGCGCGGCACCTCCGGCAGCGTGTACCACGTCTCGAGGAACACGGACTCCGGCCGCTTGCCGGGCAGGTAGCCGAACATCTCTTCCGCCGTGAACGACAGAATCGGCGCGAGCCAGCGCACCATCGCTTCGGCGATGTGGTACATCGCGGTCTGCCCCGAGCGGCGCGGCTGGCTATCCGCCGGCATCGTGTACAGCCGGTCCTTCAACACATCGAGATACAGGCTGCCCATGTCGACCGCGCAGAACTTGTGCACGGCCTGATAGATGGTGTGGAACTCGTAGCGGCGGTACGCGTCGATCACGATCTCCTGCACTTCCCGCGCGCGCCTCAGCGCCCAGCGATCGAACGCCACCATGTCGCCCGGGGCAACCGAGTGCTCGCGCGGGTCGAAGCCGTGCAGATTGCCGAGCAGGAAGCGGAACGTGTTCCGCATGCGCCGGTACGAATCCGCCATGTGCTTGAGGATGGTGTCGGAGACGGAGAGCTCGTTCGCATAGTCCGTCGCGGAGACCCACAGGCGCAGGATGTCCGCTCCCAGCGTGCTCATCACCTTCTGAGGTGCGATCACGTTGCCGAGCGACTTGGACATCTTTCGGCCCTTCTCGTCGACCGTGAAGCCGTGCGTCAGCACGCCCTTGTACGGCGCGCGCTCGTACAGCGCTTCGGACATGAGCAGCGAGCTGTGGAACCAGCCACGATGCTGGTCCGAGCCTTCGAGATACAGATCGACGGGCGCCTGCAGCACATCCGGACGCGAGGCGCCGACGCACTCGAAGGAGAGGCCGGAGTCGGCCCAGACGTCCATCACGTCCTTCACCTTCTCGTAGTCGTCCGCCTCCTTGCCGAGCAGCTCGGCGGGATCGAGCGCGAACCACGCCTCGATGCCGTCCTTCTCGACGCGCGCCGCGACCTGCTCGATGAGCTCCTGCGTGCGCGGATGCAGCTCACCCGTGCTCTTGTGCACAAATAGCGTGATCGGCACGCCCCACGTGCGCTGCCGCGAGATGCACCAGTCGGGCCGGTTCTCGATCATGCCGAGGATGCGCTGCTCGCCCCACGCCGGAGTCCACTTCACCTTCGGGATGTCGCGCAGCGCGTTCGCACGCAAGCCCTTCTGGTCCATGCTGATGAACCACTGCGGCGTCGCGCGAAAGATCACCGGTGTCTTGTGACGCCAGCAATGCGGATAGCTGTGACGGATCGACTCGTGATGCACGAGCCGATGCCGCCTCTTCAGCTCGTCGAGAATCTTCGCGCCACCCTCGTCGAGCGTGAGCCCCCCGACGAGCGGCGTGTCCGGCAGAAAACGGCCGTCGTTGCCGACGGGGTTCGTCACCGGCAGGTTGTAGAGCTTGCCGACCGCGAAGTCTTCGAGACCGTGACCCGGCGCCGTGTGCACGGCGCCCGTGCCCGCATCGAGCGTGACGTGCTCGCCGAGCACGACCGGCACCTGTCGGTCCTGGAAGGGGTGTTGGAGCTTCAAGCCCTCGAGCGCCTTGCCCGTGAATTCCGCGACACGAGTGCGCGCGACCATGCCGTAGCGCGCGAGCGCGCCGTCGGCGAGATCGGCGGCGACGATGAGCGCCTGCGTTTTGTGCGCGTGCTCGTCATCGCCCGTGCGCTCCGTTTCGAGCAGCACGTATTCGATGTCGTGTCCGAGCGCGACGGCTTGGTTACCGGGCAGCGTCCACGGCGTCGTCGTCCAGATGACCACCGCGACCTCGGCGTTGCCGAGCTTGCCAGAGGCGAGGCCCAGGTGCTTCTCGAGATCGCGGTTGTCGACCACGGGGAACGCGACATCGATCGCCTGCGAGGTCTTGTCCTGATACTCGACTTCCGCCTCGGCAAGCGCCGAGCGGCAATCGAGACACCAGTACACGGGCTTCACGCCCTTGTAGAGGTGCCCGTTGCGGATGATCTTGCCGAACGCGCGGATCTGCTGCGCTTCGTAGCTCGGCGCCATCGTGAGATACGGATGATCCCAGTCGCCGAGCACCCCGAGCCGCTTGAAATCCGTGCGCTGCTTCTCCACCTGCGACTGCGCGTAGGCGCGGCACGCCGCACGGAACGCAGCGGCGTCGAGCTTCTGTCCCGGCCGGCCGTGCTTCTTCTCGACCTGCAGCTCGATGGGCAAGCCGTGGCAATCCCAGCCCGGGACGTACGGCGAATCGAAGCCGTCCATCGCGCGCGACTTGACGACGATGTCCTTCAGGATCTTGTTGAGCGCGTGCCCGATGTGGATATCGCCGTTCGCGTACGGCGGACCATCGTGCAGCACGAAGCGCGGGCGGCCGCGCCCGACCTCGCGCATCTTCTGATAGATGCCGCGCTCCTCCCACGCCTTCTGAATGACGGGCTCGCGCTGGGCGAGGTCCGCCTTCATGGGGAAATCGGTCTGCGGCAGATTGATGGTCGACTTGTAATCGGGCACGGACAGTACAGCCTCTCTCAACACTTCAGGATCGCGCGCGCTTGGGCCGCGTCGATATGCATCTGCTTCACGAGCGCATCGAGGCTCGCGAAATGCTCCTCGTCGCGCAGCTTCGCGACGAACACCACTTCGATCTCGCGCCCGTAGAGGTCGCGATCGAAGTCGAACACGTGCGCCTCGAGGAGCGGCACCGTTCCCCCTACAGTGGGGCGCGTGCCAAGACTTGCGACCCCGGGCAGCAAGTTCTGGCCACCGAGACACCTCACGCGCACTGCGAAGATGCCGTGCAACGGCGAGCGCTTGCGGCCGAGCCGCAGGTTCGCGGTCGGAAACCCGAGCTTGCGGCCGAGCTGATCGCCGCGCACGACGCGGCCGATCATCGAGTACGGCCGGCCGAGCAGGCGCTCCGCGGTCGCAAAATCGCTGCGCTCCAGCGCGCCCCGGATGAGGCTGCTGCTGACGCGCTGGCCGTCGATGCACACCGGCGGCACCACGTCCACCGTGAACCCCAGCCGCTCGCCCGCCGCGGCGAGCATCGGCCCGGTCGCTTCGCCTTTGCGGCCGAAGCGGAAATCGTGGCCGATCACGACGGCGGGCGTCTTCAGCTCGCGCGCCAGAAGCGTCGCGAACTCCTCGCCCGAGAGATTCCGCAGGCGCTCTCCGAACCGCAACTGCAGGACGTAGCTGAGCCCCGTCCGCTGCAACACTCGCCACCGCTCGCGCCACGACGTGAGCCGCGCCGGCGGATCGGTGGCCGCAAGGTACTCCCGCGGCATGGGCTCGAACGTCAGCATCATGGCCGGGCGGTGCAGCCGCTCCCCATGTTCCAGCAGGCGTCGGATGAGCGCCTGATGACCCGGATGGATGCCGTCGAAGGAGCCGATGGTGACGACGGAGCCCTGGTGGCGCGGGCGCAGATTGAGAAGTCCGCGAATGAGCTCCATGTGCGCCGATGCCATCAAAGGGCGCAAGTATAGGGCTAGGGCCGGTGAAATAGGTGCCTGTAGCGCAGCCCCAACGCGAGCAGAACCGCGAAATAGACGGCGATGGCGCCGAGGATCACCGCCGCGAGCCGCGCGACGCGGTGCCAGTCGTCGAGCGCGAGCCACATGGACAGCGAGCCCGAATACAGCACCACCAGCACGATCATGGCCGTCAGCGCGCCGCCCACCTGCAGCAGGAACAGGCCCCATCCCGGCTCCGCCGCGAACACCTTGTCGCGGCGCAGTCGCCGGAAAAGCAGGGCGGCATTGAGGCAAGCCGTGATCGAGGTGGAGGCCGCGAGCACGACGTGCGGCGCCGGAAACGGCCGCACACGATTGAGCCCGAAGAGCGCCAGACTGACCGCCATGCCGACGAGCAGCGAGCCGACGGCGTAGCGCACCGGGCGCTTCATTTCATGCCGCGCGTAGAACCCCGGCACGAGCACCTTCACGAGCGAAAAACCCAGAAATCCCAGCCCGTAGGCCCACAGCGCGTAGGCGGTCATCCGCACATCGTGGGCGTCGAACTGGCCGCGCCCGAAGATCGTCGCGACCATTGGCCCGCCCAGCAGGATGAGCCCCGCCGCGGCCGGCAGCCCGATGAGCACGATCATGCGCAGGCTCCAGTCGAGCGTCGCCGAGAACTGCCGGTCGGAGCTCGTCGCGTGGTGTGCGGAGAGCGCGGGCAGCATGGCCGTCCCGATGGCGATGCTGAAAATCCCAAGGGGAAATTCCATGAGCCGGTTCGAGTAGTAGAGCCAGCTCACCGGCCCATCGCCGAGCAGGGTCGAGAGATTGGAGTTCAGGAGCAGGCTCACCTGTGCGACGGACGAGCCGACCAGCACCGGGATCATCAGCGACACGAGCCGTTTCACGCGCGGATCGCTCCACGCCCAGCGCGGCCTCGGCAGCATGCGAATGCGCGCGAGCGCGGGGAGCTGAAAAAGGAACTGCAGGATGCCCGCGCCGAACACCGCATACGCGAGCACCTTCACCGAGCTGGCGTCGATGAAGGCGGTCGCGATCAGGCAGATATTGAGAATCGCCGGAGTCGCCGCGGGAATGGCGAACCGGCCGTAGGCATTGAGGACGCCGCCCGCGAGCGAGGTCAGAGAAATGAACATCAGATAAGGAAAGGTCCAGCGCAGCATCTCCGCGCCGAGCGCGCTCTTCGCCGGGTCGGACGCGAAGCCGGACGCAAACACGGTCAGGAGCACCGGCGCGGCGAGGCAGCCCACGAGCGTCACGAGCGACAGCACTCCGCCCAGCGTGCCGAGCACCACGGCCATGAGGTCGCGCGCCTCCTCCTCGCTTCCGGTCGTCTTGGCGGCCGTGAAGGTGGGCACGAACGCCTGGGAGAAGGCCCCCTCGGCGAACATCCGCCGGCCGAGGTTCGGGATCATCTGGGCGATGATGAAGACGTCCATGCCGGAGCCGGCGCCGAAGGCCCGGGCGAGCTGGATGTCACGGAACAGGGCGAGGACCCGGGACACGAGCGTCATGGCTCCGACTACGCCCGTGCTTTTGAAGATGGCCCTGCTCACAGGCCGCGCATTCTGACAAATCGTCCGGCCCCCCTTTCGGGACCCGCCTCGCAGCGTTGACATCCCGTGGGGGCCTCATCAGACTACGCCCCCCTTCGAAATGGCTGGTCGGAATCGGAGAGCTCGTGGCGAATACCAAGTCCGCTGAAAAGGCGGCTCGTCAGGCAGAAAAACATCGTGCGCAGAACGTGGCTCTGCGCTCCCGCATGCGTACGGCGATCCGTAATGTCACGGCCGCCATTGCGAGCGGCAACAAAGAAGAAGCGCAGAAGAGCTATTCCGCCGCCGTCCCGGTCATCGACTCGCTGGTCAACAAGCAGATCGTCCATCGGAACAAGGCCGCCCGGCACAAGAGCCGGCTCGCGGCACGCATACGAGGGATGTCCTCATGACAAGCAAAGAGGCGACCGGCGCGCGGCGTGTGCCGCGGGCGGTACCGGTGCTGAGCAAGACTCCCGTTGGCCGTCGCGCCTTCGTGCTGCGGCTGGTCCACGACCGCGCGGTACGCGCGGCCCATGCAGCCCGGGTCGCCAAGACGTCATGAGGTCCGCCCTCACCGGTCGGTGAGGGCTTCTTCCACTGGCATCAGCTCGAGTGAGGCGGTCGGCAGATCGTCGATCACCGCGAGCGTCTGCACGCTTCCATCCTGCACCGTGAACGTCGTGTCCAGCACGATGCGCGAGGTGCCCGTCGGCGTCATCCGCACCTGATACGTCCCGGACTTCAGGACGATGAAGTCCGTCCCGCCCTTGTAGCCGATCGTGCCCCGCTTGAATTTCGAGGCCATGTTCGCGTTGTTCGTGTCGGTGGTCGTGAAGTCCAAGGCCTGGCCCGGGAGGGTCAGGTAGACGTCGAGGGCGTCCTGCCCGTCCAAGCTCGGCGCCACGTTGAGGAAGCGGAACGAGCTTTGGGTCGGAACGCTGCGATGCAGGTCCGTGAGGGTGAGCGCCCCGACGGCGCCCTGATTCCCCACGGTGTAGATGCTGTAGTTGTTATCGGCGAACGGCGCCAGCGCCGCGACGAAGACAATCGTGACCGCCTGGCTGCCCGCCGGCATCGCGAACACGTCCACATTCCCCGCCGGCGCATTCACGTAGGGCGAGCTGTCTCGAAATGCGACGTTCGTTGCGATGGGCGTGTCGGTGGAGTCGCGAAACACGTCGAACGCCCCCGAGTCGGGCGACACGTGAACCACGCGGACCTGCGCCTGATCGTTGATGTCCAGCGTCGTGCCGGTCACTCCGTCGATGCCCACGAGCTTCACCTTCGAGGGGCCCGGGCCGACGTTGTCCGCGAGCGCCCAGAGCACACGCGTCTTCTCAGTGAGGCGGATCTTGCCGGAGTTGAAGAGCTCGGCGCCGCTCGCCGGATCGCGCAGCTCGATGGTGAAGTCGACGATGAGCGGTGCGGTGGTGTCCGTCACGTCGGGACGGCGCGTGAGCGTCATCGTCGTCGGTGTGGACTTCGCGCCGAACGCGAGCGTCGCGACCTTCGTTGCACTCGTGATGCCGCCCTCCGGCGCGGTGATGTAAACGTCCGCGTTCGGCGTGCTCGGGGACGCATTCACGAGCTGATACTCGATGGTCGCGGCCGCCGGTGTGGGGCGGTTGCTCGGCTCGTCCATCGTGAACGCGTGCGGATTGCTCGTCGTGCCGTACGCGAAGATCGTGTAGTCGGTGTTCTTGGCATACGAACCCTGGAACGAGCCGGCGATCGGGATCGGATCGGTGGGATCGCTGGAATTCAGCGACGCCGGACGGATCAACGCGAAACTCACGGTGTGCTCGCCGGGATGCGCGGGGTTGAAGGTCGTGACGCCCGTATACGCGCTCGAAGCCACCACTGTACTGTCGATCGAGTACTGCACGGTCGCCGAATCCGTCAGCAGATTCAGCATGCGGACGTGAAAGACGTCCTCGTCACTGCCGCCATTCAGGACTTTCTTGCAGCCGACGAGCCCGACCGCCGCGACGGCGAGCGCGACTGCCAGCAGCATCCCGCGCGCGGCGAGCCTAGAACGCCCTGCCGATCGAGAACTGGAAGCCTTCGAGCTCATCGCCATAGTCGAACTCCGTCGCCTTCTTGTATCGCAGAGGAATCGCGTAGCTGAACCGGAAGAGCCCGAGCGGCGCGAGCCACTGCACCGCGAGCCCCGTCGACGCGCGCAGCTCCGAGAGATCGAACCGGTAGTCGATCGGGAAGCCGGCCTTGTCGGTGAATTTCGTGCTGCCGAGATTGAAGCCGTTGCCGAAGTCCACGAACGCGCTGACGCGCGCGCTCTGCTCGAACTTCTTCGGCATCGGCATCAGCATCTCGAGCTGACCGCTCACCGCGAGGTCCGCGCCGTACGGATTGCCGAGCGAGTCGCGCGGACCGAGCGTCGACTCCCTGAAGCCGCGCACCGAATCCGGTCCGCCGAGATAGAAATTGCGGTTCGGCGGCACGGCCGTCGTGTTGCCGAAGGGCGCGGCGTAACTCACGTGCATCGTGGCGCTGAACGGCAAGCGCCGGATGAGCGGCAAGGGAATGCGGAAGAACTGCTGCCCGAGGTAGTCGGCGACGTAGTACTCGACGTCGGCGCCCGGGATCGTGGAGCTGAGCGAGAGGCGCTGCAGCCCGCCGACGCTCGGGAAGAGCGTGCGATCGCGGCTGTCGAACACATACGACAGGCTCGCCTCGAAGGCTTCGTAACGGCTGCCGAGAAATTCGATGCCGGCGACGTTGGCGCTGATCGGACGGCCGTTGTTCTTCACCCAGTCCTGCAACTGCGTGGAGCTGAAGCTCGTCGTCGCGAGCTCGACGTGGCTCCACGTGCCGCCGACCTGGATCGTCTGGCGCTCGCCGACGGGATAGCCGTAGCTCAGCCCCGTGAGCCACGTCTTCGTCGAGAAGTCCGACGAGACGGACGTGAGCTGACTCACGTCGCGGTACGCGAGATCGATCGTGCGATAGACGCCGTCGGGCGTTACGGCGGGATTCGTGTGCGAGAAGCTGTAGACCTTCGCATATGCGCCGGTGGTGAGGTCCAGCGCGACACGCTGGCCACTCCCGAGAAAATTCGCGTCGGCGATGCTGCCGTTCAGCGAAAACTTCTGCGATTCCGAGTAGCCGATGCCGCCCTGGAGCGTCGCGCTCTGCCCTTCCTCGACGTCGAAGTTGACATCGACGAGATCAGGCGCGCCCGGCACGGGGTTCGTTTCCGCCTCGACCTTCTTCACGTACGGCAGCCGCTGGATGCGCTGCTTCGAGCGCTCGAGCGCCGAATTCGAGAGCCACCCGCCTTCGAGCTGGCGCAGCTCACGGCGTAACACCTCGTCGTTGATGCGGTTCGAGCCGCCGAAGGTGATGTTGCGCACGTACACGCGGTTGCCCGGCTCGACGAAGAACGTGAGCGAGACTTCGTGCGTCTCGGGATTGGTGGTCGGCACCGGATCGACCTTCGCGAACGCGTAGCCATCGGCGCCGAGCCGGTTCTGCATCAGCTCCTGGCTCGCGGTGATCAGCTTGCGCGAGAAGATCTCCCCCGGTGCGATCAGCAGATACTTGCGCAGCTCCGCCTCGGGCACGACGAACGTGCCGGCGAGCTTCACCTCGCTCACCTCGAAGACCTCGCCCTCCGTCACGTTCACCGTGATGAAGATGTCGTCCTTCTCGGGCGCGATCGCCACCTGGGTCGAGTCGATCGCGAAGTTCGCATAGCCGCGGTCCATGTAGAAGGAGCGCAGCTTCTCGAGATCGCCCTGCAAGGATTCGCGCGAGTAGCGGTCGTCCTGCTTGTACCAGGAGAGCCAATTGGGCGTGTGCAGCTCGAAGCCTTCCTGGATCTGCTTGTCGCTGAAGGATTCGTTGCCGACGATGTTGATCTGGCGGATCTTCGCGCGCTTGCCTTCCTTGATGTCGATCTTGATCTTCACCTTGTTGCCGCTGACGTCCTCGACGTCCGTGTCGACGCGCACGCCGTACTTGCCGCGGCTGAAGTACTGATCGGTGAGGTACTGCTTCACGTCCTCGAGCACCGAGCGGTCGAAGGTCTTGCCGGTCGCAAGGCCGACGTTGCGCAGGGACTTCTGCAGATCCTCCGTCTTGATGTCCTTGTTGCCGGTGATCTCGAAGCTCTCGATGGAGGGCCGCTCGAGGACGACGACGATCAGCGTGTTGCCGTTGCGCCGAAGCTGCACATCGCGGAAGAAGCCGGTGTTGTAGAGGGCACGGATCGCTTCGCGCACGCGCTGGGCATTCAGCGTGTCCCCGATGTTCACGGGCAGGTAGTTGTAGACCGTGCCTTCCGAAACACGCTGCAGACCTTCGACCTTGATGTCGCTGACCGTGAAGTCGGCATCGGCCAGGGATTGCGCGTGCGCGCTTGCTCCAAAACCAAGCAAATAGAGTGTCGTGCCGCATGCGAGCGCATGCGTGAAAGGTCTGCGGAGGTGCATTCGGCGCCCGACAGTAGCAACGTCGGCGCGCGCGACCCTTGCTGAAGCAAGGCAGATGTTTACTGAATGTTACCTCGCGACTCGGCAGCGAACTTTGTTCGTAAGTTCATGCCAAAGCGAACCGATGTCCGAGGCTACCCCACCGATTGAGGCGCGCGCGCCACAACAGCAGGAGCACGTGGGTCTCATGTCGACCGCACGTCATATCGCAGTGGTCGATGACGACCGCGAGGTTCGCGGACTGCTCTCGCAGTTCTTCGAGAAGCATGGGTTCCGGGTCACCGCCGTCCCGGACGGGCGCAGCTTGCGCCGGGTGCTCGCCACGCAGCGCGTGGACCTGGTGGTGCTCGATATCATGCTTCCCGGCGGCGAAGATGGGCTCACCATCTGCCGCCGTCTCAGCATGGAAGCGCAGATCCCCATCATCATGCTCACCGCCCGCGGCGACGACGTCGATCGCATCATCGGGCTGGAGATCGGTGCCGATGACTATCTCGCGAAGCCTTTCAATCCGCGCGAGCTGCTGGCGCGAGCGCGGAACGTGTTGCGCCGATGGGAGCTCGCGCCGCGCAAGAGCGGTGCGGACGGTGTGTCGCGCTATCGCTTCGCGGGCTGGACGCTCGATGCGGCCGCGCGCGAGCTCATCGATCCCGAAGGCACGCGGCAGACGCTGACGGGCGCCGAGTACCGGCTGCTGCTCGCGTTCGTGTCGCACCCGAACCGCGTGCTCACGCGGCATCAGCTCATCGAGCTGACGAGCTCGCGCCGCGCGGAGCTCTTCGACCGCAGCATCGACGTGCGCGTGAGCCGTTTGCGACATCTGCTGCGCGACCAGTCGCGCACGTCGCACATCATCAAGACGGTTTATGGCGACGGCTACGTGCTGAGCGCTGCAGTGGAGGTCGAATGAGGGCGCTGTTGCCGGACACGGTGTTCGGCCGGCTGCTGCTGATTGTCCTCGCAAGCGTGGTCGTGCCCGACGCGATCGCGCTTTTCCTTGCGCCTGCGCAGCATCGCGCCTCGCTGCTGGGCGCGCTCTTCTTGCTGCTGCCGCCGCTGGCAATCGGCGTGTACTTCGCTGCGCGTAGCATCACGCGGCCGCTGGCACAGCTCACGCGCGAAGCCGAGGCGCTCGGCCACGGCACCGAGGGCGAAGCCACCGAGGCGACGGGTCCGCGCGAGCTGCGTGCGCTCTCCAATGCATTCGAGACGGCGCAGACGCGAGTGCGCACCTACGTGTCGCATCGCTCGCGGGCGCTCGCGGCTGTGTCGCACGACTTGAAAGCCCCTCTCACGCGGATGCAGTTACGTGTCGAGACGCTCACGGACGATGTGGCGCGCGAGAAGCTCGAGCGCGATATCGAAGAGCTCTCGTCGATGGTGCGCTCGGCCATCGCGATGCTGCGGGACCTCGAAGCGGCGGAGTCCGTCGAGTCCATCGATGTGAACGCGCTGCTCGCGCGCTTGCAGTCCGAGTATGCGGAGATGGGGCGCTCGGTCGCCGTGACCGGGCGTGCGCGCCGGCCCTATCTCGGCCGCATGCAGCTCCTGCGCCGGTGCCTCACGAACCTGATCGACAACGCGGTCAAGTTCGGAGAGTCGGCGAGCGTGACGCTCGAAGACGGGCACGCGCTGCGAGTCAAGGTGGCCGATCGCGGCCCGGGTATCGCGCCAGACGAGATCGAGAAGGTCTTTCAGCCGTTCTATCGCGCGCACGCCGCATTGGCGCGCGGCGTCGAAGGCACAGGGTTGGGACTCAGCATCGCGCGCGATATCGTGCTCGGTCACGGCGGCGAGCTGAGGCTGCGAAATCGTGACGTGCGTGGGCTCGAGGCCGAAGTCGTTTTGCCGCGCAGCTAGCCTGCCTCGGCGGTCGCCGCGGCTTTCTGTCGCGCGTCGATCTCCTCGAGCTCGCTCATCACGGCCTGTACGAGCTCTTTCGTGCCCTTGCCCGTCGCGCCCGAGATGCGGAAGGTGCGACCCTTCCAGCGCAGGCGGCGCACGATGTCGGCGCAGCGCTTCTCCGCCTCGTCCTCGGGCAGCAGATCGATCTTGTTGAGCACCAGCCAGCGCGGCTTCTCCGCGAGCTCTTTGCTGAATTTCTTGAGCTCCGCGACGATCGCGCGCGCATCCTTGACCGGATCCGCTTCCGGATCGGGCGGCGCGATATCCACGAGATGCAGCAGCACGCGCGTGCGCTGCAGGTGCTTGAGGAAGCGAATGCCGAGGCCCGCCCCTTCCGCAGCGCCTTCGATCAGACCGGGGATGTCCGCCATGACGAAGCTGCGATGCTCGCCGACCGACACGACTCCGAGATTCGGGTGCAGCGTGGTGAAGGGGTAGTCCGCGATCTTGGGCCGCGCTGCCGACACCGCGCTGATGAGCGTCGATTTGCCCGCGTTGGGCAGCCCGAGCAGCCCGACATCCGCGATCACTTTGAGCTCGAGCGACAGGGTGCGTCGCTCGCCGGGCAGCCCCGGCCCGAACTGGCGCGGTGCCCGATTCGTGCTCGACTTGAAGCGCGTATTGCCCCAGCCGCCCTTGCCGCCGCGGGCGACGAGCAGCGTCTCGCCCTCGCGAAGCAGGTCGCCCAATTGCTCGCCCGTCTCCGCATCGGTGACGACGGTGCCGACGGGAACTGGGATGTACAGATCTTCGCCACTGCGGCCGGCGCACTCGTTCCCCGACCCGGCTTCGCCGGACTGCGCCTTGTAGGTGCGCAGGACACGGAAATCCGCGAGCGTGTTGATGCCGCCGACCGCGCGCAGATAGACGCTGCCGCCATCGCCCCCATCTCCCCCATCCGGCCCGCCGAAGGGGACGAACTTCTCGCGGCGAAAGCTGGCCGCGCCGCGCCCTCCGTTGCCGGCCTGGACTTTGAGCGATGCTTCGTCGACGAACTTCATGGAAGTGGAGAGCTGGGGCGCCGCGCCGGCCGGTATAACGCAAAAACCCCGGCCGGGGCCGGGGTTTTCGCGAACCGTTCGCGCGCCACCGACCGGATCGGCCGGGCGCAGCGCATGCCGTTCAGGCTGCCGTTTCTTCGGCCGCCACCGGCACCACGTTGACGAACATGCGTCCCTCGGTGCCCTTGCGCTTGAACTCGACCTTGCCGTCCACCGTCGCGAAGAGCGTGTGGTCCGACCCCATCCCGACGTTCACGCCCGGATGCACCTGCGTGCCGCGCTGGCGGACCAGGATGTTGCCGGCCAGCACCGACTCCCCGCCGAAGCGCTTCACGCCGAGGCGCTTGGAATGGGAATCGCGGCCGTTACGGGTACTGCCGCCTGCCTTTTTGTGTGCCATGACTCGTAATCCTCGAAGCGCGCGCGGCCGCTAGCCGGCGCTGATTTCCGTGACCTTCACTTCCGTGAAGGGCTGGCGATGGTTCTTGCGGCGCAGGTAGTGCTTGCGCCGACGGAATTTCACGATGGCGACCTTCTCGCCCTTGCCGTGGCGGACCACCGTGGCGACGACCTTGCTGCCCTTCAAGAGCGGCGTGCCAAGCTTGACGTCGGCACCCTCGCCCAGGAGCAGCACCTCGCCGAACTCGACGGTGGCGCCCGGCTCGGCGTCCAGTTTTTCGACGCGCAGCGTGGCGTCTTTCGTGACCCGGTATTGCTTACCACCGGTGGCGATGACCGCGTACATGAGAAAATTCCGGAAGAAACTCGTCGACCCGACGAAAGGTCGCGCATTCTACTGACGAGCCTCCCCAGGGTCAAACCAGGGCCGAACCGGGGTTTCCCATTCCGGGACGCGGACTTAGGCCCTCCGGCGGCCGCCGTTCGCTACCGTTCTCCCCGCCCCGTTCGTCGGCTAGGATGCGGGACCTCCAGCAGGCCCACCCCGGCATGACCCTCGACCAAATCCGCGCTCTCGTCCGAACCGACCTCGCCAACGTGGACAACGTGATCCGTGCCCGCTTGAAGAGCACGGTACCCCTGGTCGATCGGGTGGCCGATCACATCATCGCCGGCGGCGGGAAACGCCTGCGCCCCCTGCTCGTGGTGCTCGCCAGCCGCGCTTGCGGCGGCCAGGGTGAGGCCTATCTCGAGGCGGCGGCGTTCATCGAGTTCATCCACACGGCCACGCTGCTCCACGACGATGTCGTCGACGGCTCCTCCTTGCGCCGCGGGCGGGCCACGGCGAACGAGGCGTTCGGCAACCAGGCGAGCGTGCTCGTCGGCGATTTCGTCTACTCGCGCGCATTCCAGATGATGGCGGCGCTCAGCTCGCAGCGGGTGATGGAGATCATGGCGGATGCCACGAACATCATCGCCGAGGGTGAAGTGCTGCAGCTCATGAATGCGCACGATCCCGAGACGACCGAGCAGCGCTACCTCGAAGTGATCTATCGCAAGACCGCGAGACTCTTCGAAGCCGGTGCAGAAGTCGCCGGCGTCCTCTCGCACGCAACGCCCGACGTGCAGCGTGCGCTCGCGAAATATGGTCGGCACCTCGGCACGGCGTATCAACTCGTAGACGATGTGCTCGACTACCGCTCGGACCCCGCGCAGCGCGGCAAGAACATCGGCGACGATCTCGCGGAAGGCAAACCGACGCTGCCGCTCATCCATGCGCTGAAGCACGGCTCGGATGCGCAGCAGGCCGCCATCCGGCAGGCGATCGAACAAGGCGGAATCGAACGGCTCGACACGATCATCGCCGCGATCGATGCGACCGGAGGTCTCGACTACGCGGCGCGACTCGCGCGCGCCGAATCCGACAAGGCACTCGTCGCGCTCGGCGCGCTGCCCGAAACACCTTATAAGGAAGGGCTCGCGGCGCTCGCGCGTTTCGCAGTGGAGCACACGACTTAAGGACAACAACCATCCGTACAGGGGAGAACACCATGGCTCGCAATGCGTTCGCCATTCTGGTGGCGGTGCTTGCATTCGGTTTGCTCGGCGGCTGCGGGAGTGGGTCGATCAACGGTCCGGTGAGCGTCGCCGCCGGCGAGAAGACGGGCGACGTCGCGACCGTGAACGGGGAAGTGAACGTGGGCGACCGTGCGACCATCGGCGCGGCCAAGACGGTGAACGGCTCCGTGACGCTCGGCTCGGAAGTGACGGCGCAATCGGTGAGGACGGTGAACGGCCAGGTGCGGATCGGGCACGCAAGTCGCATCAGCGAGGGCGTCAAGACCGTGAACGGCTCGGTGACGCTGGACACCAATGCGGATGTCGGCGGTGGCATCGCGAACGTCAACGGCGAGATTCGACTCACGGCGGCCCGCGTCGGCGGCGGCATCCGCACGGTGGGTGCGGACATCGAGGTCGGAGCCGGCTCGCACGTCGACGGCGGGATTTACGTCGAGAAGCCGACGATCGGCGTGAGCAACGAGACGCACATGCCCCGCGTCGTCATCGGACCGAACGCGATCGTGAATGGCGGCTTGACGTTCGAGCATCCCGTGACGCTGTACATCAGCGACAGCGCGCAGGTGAACGGACCCATCGAAGGCGCGACGCCGCAGAAGTTCTCGGGCGAGCAGCCGCCGAACTGAGTCGCTGAGTGGAATCATGCGTGCGCCGGATCGCCGCGCACGCGTGCGTCCGCGCGCCCGGCTGCATGCCAAAATGCTCTCCCCCGCGAACCCTGGACTCTGAAAGCGAGCCCTCATGACCTCAGCCCTCTCGGTCACCTCGACAATTGCCGCCGTGCTGCTCGCCTGCGCCGCGGCCCACGCGCAAACACCGCCGCCGCCGGCCGCGCCCGCCACGCCGATCGCCGTGAAAGCCGCGCGACTCTTCGATTCGACCACCGGCACGCTCCGCTCGAACGGCGTCGTCGTCGTGCAGGGCGAGAAGATCGTCGCAGCGGGCAGCGGCACAGCGATTCCGGCCGGCGCGAAGGTGATCGACCTCGGGGATGCGACGCTGATCGCGGGGTTCATCGACGCGCACACGCACGTGACGTCGCAGTTCAACCCGAACTACTACCGCGGCGTGTACGACGAGCTGATGAAGTTTCCGTCCGAGAAGACGCTGATCGCCGAGCGGTACGCGCAGCGCACGCTGTTTGCGGGATTCACGACGGTCCGCAACGTCGGCGCGTCGGACTACGTCGACGTCGGCCTGCGCAATGCGATCAACGACGGCGTGACGGTCGGGCCGCGCATTCTCACCGCCGTGCACTCGATCGGCTCGACCGGCGGTCACTGCGATCAGAGCCCGTTCCCGCCCGAAAACGTCCCTGCGATCGGGCCGATCCAGGGCGTGTGCAATGGGCCGGAACAGTGCCGCGAGGCCGTGCGTCAGCAGATGAAGTTCGGCGCGGACGTCATCAAGATCTGTGCGTCGGGCGGGGTGCTGTCCGAGGCCGATCCGGTGGATGTTCCGCAGCTCACGCCGGATGAGCTGAGCGCGATCATCGGCGAGGCGCATCGCTGGAAGCGCAAGACGGCCGCGCACGCCCACGGCGATCTCGCCGCGCGCCAGGCGATCGAGGCGGGCATCGACTCCATCGAGCACGGCACCTTCCTCACCGAATCCACGCTGAAGCTGATGAAGCAGAAAGGCGTGTACCTCGTGCCGACGCGCATGGCGGTGTACTGGGTGAACCAGTCCGCCGACACGTATCCGCCGCAGATCGCGGCGAAAGCGCGCGCCGCGTGGGCCGCGCACGCGGACATGTTCAAGACGGCGCTGCGCGTCGGCGTGCCGATTGCGTTCGGGACGGACGCCGGCGTTTTCCCGCACGGCATGAATGCGAGGGAATTCGGCCTCATGACGGAGCTCGGCATGACCCCCGCCGCTGCGCTGCTCGCAGGCACGCGCGAAGCGGCCAAGCTGCTCGGCATCGAGGCCGAGGCCGGCACGCTCGAGGCGGGCAAGTTCGCGGATGTCGTGGCCGTGCCGGGCGATGTCATCGCCGACATCCACGCGACGGAGCACCCGATTTTCGTGATGCGGCACGGGCAGGTGGTCGTGGGGAAGAAGGAGTGAGGAGTCGTGGGGGACCGCCCCCCGCAACTGCCTGATAGACCGGGCGCCTCGGGCCACCATCCGGCGCCGTCGGGAAGCGGAACGGGCGCCATCGGAAAGCGGAACGGGCGCGCGGCGGCGAGCGGAATGGGCGCGCTGCCGGAAGATTTGAAGCGCCCGCCCCCCTTCAGTACACTGCGCGCCCTCGCCGCAGACCCGTCGCCCGCCCCTCCGGCCGCGCCGGCTCTCACACCTCGGGGTGTAGCTCAGCCTGGTAGAGCACTACGTTCGGGACGTAGGAGTCGCAGGTTCAAATCCTGTCACCCCGACCATTGATCCTATTTGGTATTTGTCCAGCACGGTACCGCTGGGTGCCAGGAACGCAAGGGCGCTGGGTGCCGTTTGGGTGTCAGTTTGTCAGCCCGACTTG
>DASTRY010000073.1:0-95608 GCA_035760965.1 Steroidobacteraceae bacterium
GGAGTTGGTAGCGGGGGCAGGATTTGAACCTGCGACCTTCGGGTTATGAGCCCGACGAGCTGCCAGACTGCTCCACCCCGCACCGGAAAGGGCGCGCATTCTAGGGTGCGGTCAGGGCACATGCAACCCCAAACGCGCGGCGGCGATCCGGTGGCCGGCCAAGGCGGCGCTGCGTTACCCGGGGCGGCCATTCGCGCAGTAACCTGCGGATTCGACTTGACTTCAACGGGGGCGTGGAGAATGAGAGGCGCGATCGCGGGCGTGCTGCTGTTTTTGATCGGGCTCAACGCGAGCGTGGTGCATGCGGAAAATCGCATCACGACCGGTGAGCTGATCATCGAACCGCCCACGCTGATCGCGCTCGGGTTCGAGCTGCAGATTCAGGGGGACGACAATCGCAACGCCCGCGTCGGCGTGCACTACCGCAAGAAGGGCAGCACGCTCTGGTCGCGCGGCCTCGATCTCATGCGGCTGCAGAACGAGGAGGTCTACACGCGCGGCGCGCTCGACTACACGGCGCCGAATATGTTCGCGGGCAGCGTGTTCGATCTGGAGGAGGACACGGAGTACGAGGTCCGGTTCATCATTCGCGACCCGGACGGCGTCATCGGCGAGAAGCAGAAGATCGTCACCGTGCGCACGCGCGCCGAGCCGAAACCGGCGCCGGGCGGGCGGGTGTTCCATGTCTACCCGCCGGGCTACAAGGGCCCGAAGCAGCAGCCGGCGTTCTCCGGTCTGCTCGAGGCCTACTACATGGCCTCACTCGGCGGGGATTGGAGCCGCGCCTCGCCGCCGCGCGTGCAACCCGGCGACACCATCCTCGTGCATGCAGGCGTCTATCTGAGCAAGCACGATCACTACTCGCACGAGATCAATTCGCGGTTCACCACCTGCTGCGGCACGCCGTGGGACGGCACGTACTACCTCACTCAGGACGGCACGCCCGAGAAGCCCATCGCCATCGTCGCGGCCGGCGATGGCGAGGCGATCTTCGACGGCGACAACAACACCGTGCTGTTCAACATGATGGGCGGCGACTACAACTACTTCGAGGGTCTCACGTTCCGCAATGCCGGGACGGTCTTCGAAGCCGGCATGAAAGGCATCGCCGGCGCCAAGGGCCTCACCGTCAAGCGCTGCAAGTTCGAGAACATCGGCACGGCGGTGCACTCGGATTGGTCCGGCTCGAGCGGCTTCTACATCGCCGACAACGACATGCTCGGCCGCGAAGCGCTCGATCACGTCTTCACGTGGTACGCGATCAAGCCCTGGGTCGACCGCCCGGACTTCGCGGAGCGCGCCAAGATGAAGTCCTTCTATGCGGTCTCGATCTACGGACAGGGTCACGTCATGGCGTACAACCGCGTGCGTGGCTTCCACGACGGGCTCGATCACGCGACCTTCGGCATGCCGGAGGATTATCCGAACACGCCGCGCGACCGACTGCCCGTCGCCATCGACATCTACAACAACGACATCGACGTCATGCACGACAACTGCATCGAGGCCGATGGCGCCGCGCGTAACATCCGCGTGCTGCGCAATCGCTGCTTCAATGCGGTGCTCGGCGCGATGAGCCCGCAGCCGATCTTCGGCGGGCCCGCGTATTTCATTCGCAACGTCGTCTACAACGCATGGTGGGGGCCGGTGAAGATTCACGGCGAGCCCGCCGGCATCTACTATTTCAACAATACGTTCATCGGCGAGTTCAAGCAGCTCACGCCGGCCTCGAACATCCACTTGCGGAACAACCTGATCCTCGGCCAAGGAACGCAGCCCAAAGTGTTCGCCCTCGACACGTTCACCAACTACAGCGACTCGGACTACAACGGCTTTCGGCCGAACCCGGAGTTCGAGGAGGCGTTCTCCTGGAATTCGCCGCCGTTCGATCAGCTGCGCAACTTCTATCCGGCGCACAAGGCGGCCGAGAATCCCGGGCCGATCCAGCTCGAGCAGCGCACGTTCGCCACCTTGAGGGCCTATTCGAAGGCGACGGGGCAGGACCGGCACAGCCGCCTCGTCGATTACGATGTCTTCGTGAACGCGCCGAAACCGGATTTCAGCGATGTCACGCACGTCGTCGCGGTGGATTCCGTGGACCTGCAGCTGCGCAAGGGCTCGGCGGCGATCGACGCGGGCGTCGTGCTGCCCAACGTCACCGACCGGTTCACGGGCCGCGAGCCGGATCTGGGCGCCTACGAATACGGCAGACCCGTGCCTCACTACGGTCCGCGCAAGCTCGATGAGACGCGCGGACCGGCCAGCGCCAGGAACACCGCGCGATGACGCTCATGCTGTACTCGCCGGCGGCGCTGCTGATCCTGCTGGTCACGGTGGCCCTCAGCATCTACGGCCTGAACCGGCCCCAGTTCGTCATGTGGGCGATGCTGCGGCCCTACCGGCTCTTTCGCGAGCGCCAGTACGAGAAGCTCATCACGAGCGGGTTCGTGCACGCCGACTGGAGCCATCTCATCTTCAATGCGATCACGTTCTACTTCTTCGCGTTCCCGCTGGAACGGCGCATCGGCTCGCTGCGCTTCGTATCGCTGTATTTCATCGGCATGGTGCTGAGCGAGATCGGCACCTGCCTGAAGCATCGCAACGATCCGAACTACGCCTCGCTCGGCGCGTCGGGCGCCATCCTCGCGGTGTTGTTCGCGTCGATCGTGTACTTCCCGAACAACTCGCTGTTCATCTTCCCGCTGCCGATCCCGATTCCGGCACCGCTGTTCGCCGTCGGCTACCTCGTCTACAGCTACTACCAGTCACGGCAGAACGTCGGCAACGTGAATCATGACGCGCACATCGGGGGCGCACTCACGGGGCTGGCCTTCGTGGCCCTGACGGATCCGCGCGCCTATCGGCGGCTGCTGGAGATGATCTTCTAGGCGAGCGTGTGAAACACGGCCTGCACGTCGTCGTCCTGCTCGAGCTTGTCGATCAGCTCCAGCACCTCCGTCGCCTGCGCTTCGGGTAGCTGCGTCGGCGCGGACGGGATGTACTCGTGCTCCGCCGAGAGCGGCACGATCTTGCGCGCTTCGAGCGCCTCCTGAACCTTGCCGAAATCGGCGAAGGCGCAGCGGATGACGATCTGCGGCTCACCTTTCTCGCCGGTGCCTTCGCCCATCTCCTCGAGGCCGTGATCGATCAGATAGAGCTCGAGATCGTCCTGATCGATGCCCGTGGGGTCCAGGCGGAACACGCCCATCTTGGTGAAGAGGAAGCTCACGCTCCCGTTCGTCGCGAGATTGCCGCCGTGCTTGGACATGATGCTGCGGACGGACGCGACCGTACGGGTCGGATTGTCCGTCGCCGTCTCGATCAGCAGCGCCACGCCGTGCGGCGCGTAGCCCTCGTAGAGCACCTGCTGGTAGTTGGTCGCGTCCCGGCCCGAGGCCCGCTTGATGGCTGCCTCGATGCGATCCTTCGGCATGTTGACGGACCGCGCGTTCTGGATGACCCGGCGCAGGGTAGGGTTCGACTGAGGGTCCGGCCCCCCGGCCTTGACCGCCATCGTGATGTCCTTGGCGATGCGCGCGAACTGCTTCGCCATGCGGTTCCACCGCGCGAACATCGTGTGTTTTCTGACTTCGAAGATGCGTCCCATGGGTAGCCCGATAGCGCCGGAAGAGCGCGGGGCGCACATAGTACGGGGCGACGCGCCCCACGTGAACAGGCGCGCCGCCCGGTCGGCAGGGGGTCCAGCGGAGCGGAGGCGTCAGGACGTCACGTGCGAGACCGTCGGGATTGGCACGTCGTCGGCTGCAGGTGCCACGGAGACCCGCACTTTCGGGGCCATCGTCACGTTGTACATGCTGCGAAACACGCGCCACCGGCCGTTCTCCAGCCGCCAGACGTTGAGATACGAGCCGTACTCGACGTCGACACCCCGATCCACGTTCCGCACGCGGTAGGTTCCCTGATCCATCGCGAGATCGCCGTTCACGACGCTGACGTTCGAATCGGTCGCGAACAGGATGTCGCGCGACACCTGCTCTCTGAAGAACTCTTCGATCGCTTCTCTGCCGCGCACTGTCGGCGCTTCGTTCGAAATGATCTCGGCGTCCTCGCTATAGAGATCCGCGCAGGCTTCGGCGTCACCGCGCGTGAACGCGCTCGCGAGTGCCGTCGTCACGTCGTTCGGCAGCGTGGCTTCACGAGTAGTGCAGGCGGCCAGCAGTGAAGTGACGAGCGCTGCACTGACGAGCGGCAGTGTGGATTTTGCGAGCTTCGCAATTGGCGTGGTCATCGTACGTTCCCTCGAAACGATCCGCTCCGACAGCGGCGGCGCGGATCATACCGATGGAACGACGCGCTTCAAGTTACACGGTCAAAAAATCGCGCTGCAAAACGCAATATTCTTCACGCTGCAACGCTTCGTTCACCTGATCTTCCCCGTCACGGGATGACGATAATGAAAAGGCGGGATGAACTGCGCTGGATACGGGTCGTAGGCGACCGATTGCGGCATGTCGGGCGGATAGCCCGGAAACGGGTCGAACATCCCGGCGGACTGCTTGGCCCAACCTGCATCGTAGTTGGTGTAGTAAGTCTGATAGCCGTGCAGGTTCTTGTACTTCCAGACGCCGTGGTCCTTGACGAACGTGTTCTCGTAGATGCCTTCGCCCCACTGCGCCGCGCGGCCGGTCGCACCGAACATGACGAAGAGCCGCGTGCGCATCTGTGCGGTCGTGCCATCCGCGGAAATCGTGATGAACGGCTGCAGCTGCATGTGATTGAACAGCGAGCCGGGCTGTGGCGCGCCGAGCCGCCGCATGTACTCGTAGATGCGGTCGCGCCCGATGAATACGCCGCGCCCGAGAATCTCGAGGGTGGCGTCGTCCGCGAAGAGTGCGGAGATGGCGTCCTGCATCGACTTGTCGACGTAGTAGCCGTACGCCGCGTTCAGGTTCTCGACGTCGACGGCGGACTGTAGTCGATCCACCTGCAGCTCGAGCGCGCGTACCTGCGATTCGAGATCGGCAACGATCTTCGGCGGGGTCGTCTCGATAACGGAGTCGCTACCCGGCGGCGGCGTGCCGCCGAATACATACGACGTCTTCACCGGATTCTCGTAGTGGAACGGCGGCGTGAAGTGGGCCGGGTAGGGCTGATACTTCACGCTCGTCGGCCTGTCCGGCCGCACGTTCGACTTACCATAGCGAAGCGCGGAGGCGGCCGGCGCTTTCGTCCACCCGCCTTCGTACGGCGCATAGAACTTCACGTAGAAGTGCAGCGAGCGGATCTTCCACACGCCGCCTTGCTTCACGTACTCGTTCTCGTAGATGCCGTCGCCCCAATCGCCGCCGGACCCTTTGCCGTACACGCCGCCTTGGATGATGGCGCGCCAACGCGCCTTGGCGGATCGCCCGTCGGGAGCGAGCGTGATCACGGGCGAGAGCTGGAAATGATTGTTGAGCGTGTTCGGCGGCAGGCCGGGCTTGCCGCCGGTCAGGCTGTAGAGATATTTGCGGATGCTGTTCTTACCGACGTACACCCCATTCAAGCCCAGCTCCATGGTGCCGTCGTCGGTGAAGAGGTCGACGACCTCGTCCCACAGCGCCTTGTCAGTGTAGTAGCCGTACGCGGCCTGAAGGTTGCGCAGCTGATCGATGTCGCTGACGCGAGCGGCGCGCGCCGCGATGAGCTGCAAGCGCTCGTAGCCACTCGCGAGCTTCGCCTGCAGTTCCGGCGATAGCGGTGGTGGAGCGCTCGCTTGCTGCGCGAGCGCGGTGCCGGCGAGTGCGCACGTACCGATCGCGAGACATGCCGCTCGCAGGGCGTTGCGAATGTTCATGCCGCTCACTCCCACGCCACCGGCTTCTGCGTCACCGGATGCAAGTAGTGATAGGGCGGCAAGTAGTACGCGGGAAACGCGGCGTACTTGTCGGTCGGCGGCAGATCGGGCGGCAGATCGGCGAGCGGCCCCGGCGCCGGATAGCTCTTCTTGTGCCAGCCCTGGTCGTACGAGCCGATCACGGTCGTGTACCAGTGGATCTTGCTGAACTTCCAGACACCGCCTTCCTTGACGTACTCGTTCTCGAACGGGCCCTCGATCCATTGCCCGTCCTGCCCGTGAATCCCGGCCATCGTCAGCGTGCGCCAGCGCGCCTTCGCCGTCTTGCCGTCCGGGGCGACGTGCACGACGCCCTGCATGATGGGCGTCTCGCGAATCTCGCCGTCCCGCAAGCCCTCGCCGCCATGCGTGAGGAACGCGCGGATACGATCCTTCCCGACGTACACGCCCTGTTGCGCGAATTCGATGGAGACCGTCGGGCTATCCGAGAAGAGCGCTGCGGCCTCGCTGCCCATGCCCTCGCTGACGTAGTACCCGTAGGCCTGCTGCAGGCGTTCGATCGCCTTCACGTCTTCGAGCAGCTCCACCTGCTTCTGCAGCGAGGCGAGCTTCCATTGCAGGATCGCCATTCTGCGGTCGTCGGTGATGACTTTCTCGGTGGTGACGATCGGATCGCCGGCCAGCGTGATCCCCGGCCCCGCGTACAGAACGGCCGCAACAGCGGCGAAGAGAGCTGCCCGGTGCTTCATCGAAAGACGTACCCCCCGCACTCGTGAAGCGCGGAGAGTACAGGACGGCGAGGGTCTTGCGGCTAAGCCGCCGCGGCCTGGCGTTGCGGCTGTCCGCCCAGTGCTTCGCCGAGGTCCTCGAGCAGCTTCGCGAGCTCGCCGGTCATGACCGCGAAGTCGATGTCGAATTGCTCCGCCTCGTCGATCTCGCCGCCGTCCGCCGTGTCGCGCGTCATCTCGAGGAACTCGACGCGCTTCACCTGCAGTTTGTCGGTGAGGATGAACGAGATCCGGTCGCTCCACGTCAAACCGAGCTTCATCGGGTACTTGCCGGCCTTCAGGTGCTGCTGCACTTCGCGGACGTCGAGCGGGTGACGCGCGTAGCGCACGGTCGCCTTGTTCGCATCCGCGGATTGCAGCTCGAGATCCTGATCGATGACGAAGCGGCTCGGCGCATCGCCATGCGTGAGCCACGCGGACATCGACTGCTGCGGCGAGCGCACCGTTTCCATGAAGGTCACGGCGAGGCTGCCGAGCGTCTCGCGCAGCGTCTCGACCAGCTCCTCCGCTTTGGCCGCACCGGCGGCGTCGACCACGAACCAGCCGTTCTCGGGATCGATCCACGCGCGCGTGATGCGGCGGCGGGTGAGGGCGCGGGCGCGCAACTCCTCCGTGACGCGCAGCTTGATGTCGCGCATCTGCCGGCGGCCGACGGGAAAGCCTTGCTCCGTGGCCTGCGCGGCGGCCCGCTCCGCGGCGACCTGGCGAATGATCGATGCCGGCAGCAGCTTCTGATCGACACCGAGCGCAATGAGGTGCTGCTGATTGACGGTGTGGAGCAGGCGGCCCGTCGCGGCGGGCGCGACCCAGCCGCGGCTGAACATGTCGAACGGGCCGCACGGCTGCAGCGGGCGTTTCGCGAGATGCTCTTCGAGCTCGGCGGCGGAGACGGACCAGTCAGCGGGCAGGCGATAGACGATCAGATTCTTGAACCACATGGAGCGCGCACGGGCGAAAAGCGGCGCGCAGTATACAGAGAGCGCTACGCGTGTCGGTACCCGATTCGGAAAGCGCCCCAGTGACGGCCATTTACGACGATTGGTGAAGAAACGTCTTTCATCAGCACGAACTTCCCGCCGCCCATGTTGCGCCGATAGGTCTGCACGAGGAACGGCTTGGTGTTCTTGGCGACCTTCTTCACGGCGCGATCGTCGAAGACGCGCCGGTTGCGGCAGTGAGCCGCGTTCCACTCCGGATCGCTGCTCTGGGGCTGCCGGTATTCCGGATTGTGGGTGGGCAGATACCCGCCGCGCGCCCAGGCGACGCAGAACACGATGCGCGGGTCCGACTTCTGCAGCGGATCCTGGATCGGCGGCAGCACCCGATCGGTGAACTCGACGTAGTCGGTGAGGTACTGCTGTGGATTGGTGCCGCGGATGGGCCGATAGCGCTCGTCGAAGAGCTGCGTCTCGGTAATGTCGCCGCGCCGGATCGCGCTCTCGAAGAGCTGCGAGATGCGCTTCGCCGTTTCCATGCAGGACCGGATGAGCGGGGTGTCGCGGGTCTCGATGCCGCTCCCCGCGATGAACTCGATGAGCGTTTCGCTCAGGGTGAGCAGATTCTGCACGCGGTCGTCGGCGTGCTCGAGGTTGGCGGAGGAGAGATTCACGCCTTCGGCCAGCCCGCGCAGCTCGGCGAGCGTGCTGTCGCAATGGTTCAGATTGTCGGCCGCGGCGCGCGCGATCGCGTCGATCTCACGGCCCATGACCGCGAACGCCTGGTTGGCGTTGGTGACGACGCTCTCGATGCGGACGGCGCCGTTGCGCGCGTGTCCGGCGTGGACGGCCGCCTGACTGCTCTCGCCGATCAGCCCTTCGATCTGCGCGCCGAGGTCCTTGATGATCGCGCTGATCTGATCGGTCGCCTTGCGCGTCTCGTCGGCGAGGTTCTTCACTTCGCCGGCAACCACCGCGAAACCCCTGCCGGCCTCGCCGGCACGCGCCGCCTCGATCGCCGCGTTGAGCGAGAGCAGCCGCGTCTGCTTGGCGATCGTCTCGATGGCGTTCGAGACGTTGCCGATCTGGTGAATGACGCTGTTGAAGGAGGCGAGCCGCTCCTCGACGCGCGCGACGGATGCGGTGAGGTCGTTGATGTGCCGCACCGAGCTGCCGATCAGTGCGCGCGACTCCGCGATCTCGGCCCCGGTCTGCGAGGCGGCCTCCTGCGTGGAGCGCGCGGCGCGGTCGATCTCGCGATTGCCGGCCACCATCGTCTCGACCGTCCCCTGCAGCTCTTCGAATTGCGCCGCCTGCTGCGAGAAGCGCTGGGTGACCTCGTCGAGATGGCCCGCGATGTCCGCCACCTCGACGCCGAGCGTGTCGATGCGGCTCGCGAGCTCGCTGATCAGCCGTGTCGTCGCGGTGTTCTCGGCCGTGCTCGTCATGGAAGTGCCTCGCATCCTATTCGATACGAGTATGGACGAGCCGGGAGGCGTCGTCAGGAGGCTCCAGCCTGACGCGGTTCAAGGAATCAGCGCGCGCCCGTCCAGATGCGCACGCTGTCGAGCGGCGCGGTGAGCAGCAGCTTGCCGTCCAGGTTCAAGCGATCCATACCGTACACTTCGTAGAGCGCTTCGAACTCGGGAGTGGCCTTGGCGCTCGCGAGGAGGGTGGCGAGCGTGCGCGGGCTCGTCACCGTCTCGGCCATGTGCATCGCCGCCACGTCGCGGGTTCCCGCAATCACCACGAAGTGGTTGCCCTCGGGGCCGGCGAACGAGGCGAAGTAGCCGTAGTCGCGGATCTGGGCCTCGCCGCGATAGGGCGCGCCCGCCTGACTGACGTAGCGCTTGTTCGTCTTGCGGTCGACGATCTCGTCATAGGACTCGCCGAAACGCAGCCGCGACGTGCGGAACACGAGCTCTCCCAGCCGGCCGAGCCCGCTCAAATATCCGACGTAGATCACATCGGCCGTTTTCAGGACGGCGGGATTGAGCTGCGACATCGTGACGACGCGCACGCGGCGATTCGCGCTCGTCAGCACGGGCATCAGGTCGCGGAGGGCGTAGGCGGCCGCGGTGGGCAAATACGCGAGCTCGAGGTCCAGGTAGCGCTCGGCCTGCTCCGGATGGACTTTGACGTAGTTCTCGAGGTCCTGTGGCGAATTGATCTGGAATTCGCGCACGAGCCGGCGCACCTCCATGCTCTCGTCGGTCTCGCCGAAGATGTAATAGTCGCCGACCACCACGAAGATCGCGCGCTCGTCCTTGAGGATCGGCGCCCAGAGGCCGCTCTCGCGGACCTGCGCGAGCTCGTCGCGCGGCTCCGTGGGGCGCATATACGCGGTGAGCAGGATGGCTGCGTTCACGAGCAGCGAGACGGCGAGCGCAACGACCAGCCACGTGCGTCGGGACGACCGGGCGGCACGCAGCGGCGTTTCGGGGCCCGGTGCGCCCGCGGCTGGCGATGCGCCGGGCTCAGCCGCTGCGGACGGCACGCTCTCGACAACGAACCGGTACTCGCCCTTGGGAATGGTCAGATGCGTGGGTTCGCCGGCGCCCGCACCGGCGTAGAACTCCTCGAGCTTGCGCCGCAGCTTGTGCACGTACACGCGCACCATCGCATCTTGCGAGACGTCGAAGTCGGCGCCTTTGCCGAAGGCGTCCATGGCGACTTCGATTTCTTTCGGAGCCCGGTCCGCCAGCGAGCACTCGAGCAGGAAGTCGAACAAGCGCTGCATCAGCGACGAGCGGCCGAGAACGCCGCTGGCGCGGATGCGTTCGGCGTGCGCGCGCAATTGCTCGGGGTCTCCCATGGATCGGGCGATCGTACCATGGGGCGGCTCCCCGGATCGTCCGGCCCGGAATCCTGCGACTCGGGGCCGGGCGATCTGCGCGGATCGCAGCGCTCTATTGCGCGATCGGCAGCGCGATGTCCCACACGCCGCCCGTCAGCGGCGCCGACGAGCCGGGCAGTGCAGCGGGCGGACCCCACTTCACGACGACCTTCTGCGTCTTGCCGACGGGGAGGTTCGGATCGATCTGCGACAGATCGATCGAGAAGAGCAGCCGCGTCGTCTGACCCACGAGGTAGTTCTTGCCCGCCTTGTCCGTGTAGACGTCGATATCGGAAGTCGGCGAGAGATTCACGCGGTTGCCGTTCACGTCGACGAAGTTGCCGATCGTCTGCAGCTTGCCGCCGCCGGTGTTCGAGCTGCCCGTGGCCGTCTTGTCCGCGATCGTGACGAGCACGTCCTTGTCGTGATCGATACCGTAGAAGAGGGTGGTGGTCGCACCGTTGAGATTGTTCGTGTACGCGCCGCCACTCAGCTCGGGGTCCTTGCCGAAGTTCACGTCGCCTTGCACGTATGCGAAGTTCGTCTGCGCGACCGTCGTGCTGAGATTGCTGCCGTCGGTGCCGTTGACGACCGCCAGGTTCTGATCATTGCTGCCCGCGACGCGAATCGCGTTCGCCACCGGGTTGAAGTCGAAGAGCATCTCGAAGCCGCCCGTGAAGCGCGGATTCATCGTGCTCACACGCTGCGCCTGCCCGACGTAGTACTGCGAGATGGGGATCGTGTAGATCGTGCCGAGATCGGTGAGCGCGTAGAGCTTGCCGTCCGCGGGGCGGAAATCCATGCCGATGAGATTGCCCCCTTCGGTTTCCACGCGGCCGAGACGGACATAGTTGCTCGCGCCCGGGCGCAGCACGTAGATCGCGTTGTCGCTGGTCAGCGCGTAGACCGGCACGTTCGGGATATTGACCCCCTGAGCGACTCCCCGCGGGCGGTAGCTCGAGCTGTCCGGATTGCCTTTTGACTTGTGTGCCGAAGCGACTGACGCGGCGAGCACGCATGCCGCTGTCACGGCGATGTGCACGAGCCCGTGCGTGACCTTGTTGAATGTCATGACCGTCAACCTCTCTGATCGGATGTGATGGGTGCGGGGCAGCGCCCGCGGGTGCGACGAATGTCTCGCTCCGCCGATCTCTACGGTTCCGGTCGAGGGTCAGATGTGGAAAAAAGTGTTGGCGATCGGCGCCAAAAATTGAAAGTTCCCTGAACGCCGCGCGAGATGAGATGCGCTTCACGTCTGCGCGTGCAGACAGGCGCATGAAAAATGATTGCTGTGACGCCGGCGGGCGTCACTCGTCGCGCGTGTGCGCGTCCGCTTCTTCAGCGGGGATTGTCGTGATGCGTGCCGTCGACGACGTGCTTCAAGTCCTGCTCGACGCACGGCACGGGCTCCTGCAGCTCGTGTTCCGCCTTCGTCATGATGCGCGGCCGCAGCTGCCAGGGCTGCGCGAGCACGTTCGGATCGTCTGCGATCGCAACCCACTGCATGGTGTCGCCGTTGCGCGTGAGCTTCTCCGTCACGCGTAACGCCTTCGTGTGGAAGGCGCCGTCGTCCGTGAGCCAGGTGTCTTCATTGAAGTTGGTCGTCTCGACGACGAGCGTGTCACCTTCCCAGTGTCCGACCGCATCTCCGAGATAGCTCTCGTCCGCGTCGGCGCGGTGTTTGCGGCCGTCGGTCGGCACGATGCGCCAGAAGCTGCCCGACACATCGTCGTAGAGAAACACGATCTCGCCGGGTCGCTGCACGATCTTGTCCGGCGGGCCGATGCGCGGCAGGCCGGGCGAGCGGCAGCGGAGCACCGGGTCCATCTCGACCTGCCGTTTCTCGAGGTCTTTCACTTTGGCCTGGAACTCCGGCTTGTAGACGGGTCGATCGGGCGCCATCGCGGCGCCCGTTGCGGGCGCGCTTCCGCCATTCGAGGCGCAACCGGCGATGCAAATGGAACCGTCCGTTCCTTTCTGCGGCTTCACGAAGTCGTAGCCGCTGCCGTTTTCCCAGGTCCCGTTGAAGTCGGGATGGCCGTCCGGCAGCCGCGGCACTGCCGCGTTGCCTGCGAACACAGTCGCCGCGGCCAGGGCCGCGACGAGCGCACCGAAAACGCGACCGAAAGGACGATTCATAGCAACCTCCTCGCGCGCCTCAAGTCGTCTTCTTCCCCGCGCCTTCGGCGGCGAACTGGAAGAAGTGTCCATCGGGGAAGGTGAGCTTGGTCATGAAACCGAGGTGCTTCGTGCCGTCTCGGGCCGGGAAGACGACGACCGTGACCGTCTCGCCGTTCCCTTCGAGCATCTTCTTCGAGAGGCCGGCCTTGCGCGCCATGCCGACCGGCACGCATTCGAGGTGCCACTGCTCGATCGCGCCGCTCGCGCTCTTCACGTCGAGCCAGATGTAGATGTGGGGGTTCACCCAGTCCACTTTCGACACCACCCCGTTCAATGTAACGGTCTTGTGGACATCGAACTCACCTGCTACGGAGTGATGGGCAGCCGCGGTGCTCAGGAACAGAAGGCCGGCGAGCAACGTTGCGATGGGTTTGATCACGGGTCATCCCCCTAGATGACGCACGCAGCAGACAGTGCCGGCCACCTTATAATCCGCGACGACTCTGCGGTCGAGGGGGCCGAGACTTGAACGATACCGTCAGCCACTACACGGCCGAGGAACGCAAGCTCCTCCGCACGTCCTATCGCGGCCTGTTCCTCGCTTCGATGTTCGCCATCTGCTGTTTCAACTTTGCGGACCGCGCAGTGTTCGCGGTGCTCGCGCAGGCCATCAAGGTCGATCTGAAGCTCACGGACTTTCAGCTCGGCCTCGCGCAGGGACTGGCGTTCGCCGGGTTGTATTCACTCCTGGGCATCCCGTTCGGCTGGCTGTGCGAGCGGTTCAATCGCGTGCGCATCGTGGCGATCGCGACGGCCATCTGGTCGTTCAGCACGGTGTTCTGCGGGTTCGTGCAGAGCGCGTGGCAGATCATGCTCGCGCGCTCGGGCGTCGGTCTCGGCGAGGCGGGATTCGTGCCGGGCGCGAGCTCGCTGGTGGCCGATCACTTCCCGGCGACGCGTCGTGCATCGGCCATGTCGATCGTGATGCTGGGCACACCCGTGGGCACGTTCCTCGGTTCCGTGATCGCCGGATGGGCGGCGGACGCTTGGACGTGGCGCACGGCGTTCTTCGTGCTCGGCTTGCCGGGGATCGTCGCTGCGCTCTTCATCTGGCTCGTGCTCCGCGAGCCGCCGCGCGGGCTCGTGGACAATGTGCCGAAGTCTCCCGCGCCGCCGCCGGATCTCGCTGCGTTCTTCTCGCAGCTCGTGCATCGCCCCGCGTTTCGGTACGTGATCATCGGCGGCGCGCTCGCCGGGTTCGGCATGACGTCGATCTCGTCATTCCTCGCCGTGTTCCTCGCACGCGTTCATCACTTGCCGATGCGCGATGCGGGGGCGCTGTACGGGACGATCTCCGGGTCGGCCATCGCGATCGGCCTCATCATCGGCGCGTTCAGCTCGGACTGGCTCGCGCAACGCGACCGCCGCTGGTCGGCGTGGATTGCGACGCTCGGTCTCACGGTGGCGCCCTTCATCTACTTCGTTGCGTTCCGGATCGAGGCGCGCGTGCCTGCGTCCATCGTGCTCACCGGAGCCGCCGCGATTCTGCTGCTGTTCTACGGGCCGACGCTCGGCATGATCCAGAACCTGCTCGAGCCGAAGATGCGCGCGACGGGCGTCGCGCTGTTCACGACGCTCTACACCGCGATCGGCGCGGGCCTCGGGCCGACGTTCGTGGGCTTCATGAGCGATCGCTTCACGCAGACCGCCTTCGGCAGCGGCAACTTCAAGCAGATCTGTCCGGGCGGGGTCGCTCCGGCGGGCGCGCCGGAGACGCTGATGCACGCCTGCACGAGCGCTTCGGCAATCGGCGTGCAACACGCGTTGACCGCCGCCGTGTGTGTGTTTTGGCTGGCCGCGATCTCGTACTACATGGCTTCGCGGACGTTGCGTCGGGACCTCTACGTCGCACCCACCGCATCGTGAGACGTGCCTTTTTCGACACACGAAATAATTTTATGTCGGTAATTTTTGCCGCTCGCCGCGCGCGACGCGTGCACCAGGATGAGTCGGCACCACGCGATGCACGTCCTAAGCTCTTGCGCGACGGACCAAAATCTTTCGTTGCCGCGTAACCCGAAGCGCGCGCGGAATACTGTGCGCGCGATCACTGTATCCAGGCGCAGACAGTTGAATTCGCTCACAGACCCCGATTAACTGCGCGCCGTCGCAAATCGGCAAACCCGTCGTAAGGCGGGGACGCAAAGCCTCCGGTCCTCGAGAGACGACGAGTCTTCGAGGGGATAGCGGGGTTGCCGGTCCGGGGTATCGCGCGGGAATCCTTCCGTGCGCTTCGGGTCGTCACCCAACGCGGTTCTCACCACACCGGCGCTCTGCATCCGAGGCGCGATTGCGCGGGATGCGCTCCGTCATACCACGGGCTCATCCCGCACCATGGGATAACCAGTTGGGAGTGACGTACTACTTCGGTGATGCGGCCGGTCGGGCGTTTCATTCGTCGGCTGCGTGGCTCGAGATCGTTCTCGCGTTCGGTGGCTTCTTCGCCGTCGATTATCTGCTCGGCCTCACGCGTGCTACTCCGCCGTCGCCGGCCGCGGAGACGGTGGCGTGAACACCTTCGTCGTGTTCGGTGTGACGATCTCGCGACGGCGGCAGCGGTGCGGCTCCTGCAGCCGGAGCCGATTGTGACGACTGGTCAGCCGGTGCTCGCTGAATCCGTACACCTCGTGAGTTCGGCGAGTGGCGAGAGGTGTCCTCGCTTGCCGAACAGGTCGATCCGGCTCGCAGCGCGCATGAGCCGAGCATGGACCCGGCCATACGACGATGTGCTCATGCTCGTAGCGGCAACCTATGCGGTGGCCGCCGCACTGGCCATCCCGCGATTCGGTTGGATGGCCTGCGTCGGGGTATGTCTCGGGTGTGAGCTGTTGCTTGCGGTGCTGATCGTGGTGGCAGTCAAGAGGCGGGTCAGGGGGGCGTGAGGGGATGGCTACGGGCAAGCGGATTCTCATGTTGACTCACGAGTTCCCGCCGTATCCGGGCGGCGTGGGCCGCTATTGCTGGAGTCTCGCGGCGGCCGCGGCGCGCGCGGGTCATCGTGTGAAGGTGCTCGCTCCCGTGCACGCGACGCATCGCTCCGATCACTACCGGGACCCGCCAGGCGTGGAAGTCGTGCACTTTGGCGGCGATCTCTTTCATTTCCGCGAGCTGCCGGCCCTGGAGCAGCTCGTCGAAGACACGCTCGCGACCGACCACTGGGACCTCGTGCACGCGGCGGATTGGCCGATGATCGCGGCGTTCCGGCGCATCGAGATCGATGCAGCGGAGCGCGTGGCCAGCTTGCACGGCAGTGACGTGCTGCTGTTTCGGCATTCGCTGCGTGCGCGCATCGCCCGTGTGCAACGCGCGCTCCGGCGCTTTCAGCCGTTGGTCTGCAACAGCGCATACACCGCCTCGTTGCTGCGAAGCCGCTTTCCCGATGTACCGGACATCCGCGTGGCGCCGCTGGGCGTGGACGCCCGATGGTTCGAAGAGCCGACGACGGAAGCGGTCGCGGCCTATCGCTCGCGTGTCGGTTGCACGGAAGAAGACCGCATCGTCCTCACCGTTGCGCGCCTCGATGAGCGCAAAGGTCACCTGGCAACCCTCGCCGCCATTGCAAAGCTGCCGGAGCGGGAGCGGAGAAACCTCGTGTACGTCTGCGTGGGGCGGTCCGTCGACAGCGTCTACGAGGCGCGCATCGCCGAGGCGGCGCAGCGGCTCGGTGTCAGGACGGTGCTCGCCGGCACGTTGCCCGATGCGGAGCTGCTCGCGGCGTATCGCACGGCGGAGGTCCTCGCGCTGTGCGGTCAAGAGGTGCCGCAGAAGGTCGAAGGCTTCGGACTCGTGCTGCTGGAAGCCGCCGCGCAGGGTTTGCCGGCCGTCGTCACGAACGTGCACGCGCTGCCGGAGGTGGTCGTGAACGGCACGACGGGCTGGGTCTGCGAAGGCAACGATCCGGCGCGCCTCGCGGTGGTGCTTTCGATGGCGCTGGCGAGCTCGGGCGGCCAAGAGCTGCGCGAGGCCTGCATCGCGCACGCGCGCCAGTTCACGTGGGATCGCTGTGCCGCGCTGACCTACGGTCAGAAGCTCGCGGCCGTCGCGTAGCTCGGGCGGCATGCGCATCGCCATCGTCAACTCCCACTACTACCCGACGAGCACGGCGGGGCAGAGCGCTCGCTGCGATTTCTCGCGGAGGCGGCGGCCGCGCGCGGGCACGTCTGCACAGTGTTCACGACGGGGGAGTCGCGCGAGTCCACGGAGATCAACGCCGCAACCGTTGCGCGTCAACCGGGCGATCCGTTCTCGCTGACGATCTCGGAACAGATCACTCGCGACGCGAACATCTACCGTCTGCCGGACGACCTCGACATCACGGCGATAGTGGCGGGCGCCGACCTGAACCGCGACGATCTCTGAGCCGGACGTCCGCGGTGATCGGCGGCAACTGGGATCTCGGAAAGCAGTCGTTCGCACTCCGACTACCACGGGACCGTTCGCTATGAGCTGACGCCACACTGGAGTGTCACGGCCACGGGACAGTACGCGGACGGCTCGCACGACACCGATGCGCGGCATGCAGTGGCGTGGCTGCCGACCAGCAAGATCGCGGTCTCGCTCGATGCTTCGCGCGAGCACCACGACTACACCGGCTTCGATCCCCTCGAGGCAGGCGCACCGGAGCGTCGCGATCGCCTCGCCATCTGGCAGGTGGGCGTGAGTTATACGCCCGTACAAATGCTGGCCCTGAATGTCAACTACCGATTCGAGCGACGTGACACCAACCGCCCGCTCTACGGCTACGACGATCGCGTGCTCACGGCCGGATTGACGCTGATCTTCTGATCCTTCTATTGCACAATAGGGAGGCACAACGACTGGAACCTCCCGACATGAAAAGAAGCGCGCGCCGCGCCACGACCCGCCTCGTTCACCGCGATCGCTACGTTCCGTATCTTTTGGGACGTATCAGTAAAGGAATCGCCTCCGCCGCATCGGTGCTCTACCGCGAACGCCTCGGCCTCGGCATCAACGACTCACGCATCATCGTCGTGCTCGCTCGACGCCCGCGTATCACGGGCAAGGAGCTGAGCGAGGACACCTCGCTGAACAAGTCCGTCGTCAGCCGCAGCCTGCGCGTGCTGCGCTCGAAGGGCCTGGTGCGCGTCGTGCCGACGGACAGCCGTCTCGAAGTGGAGCTCACCCCCGCGGGCTGGGAGATGCACGATCGCGTCTCAGGCGTCGCGCTCCATCGCGAGGCGCTCATGCTGAAGGGGTTCTCGTCCGACGAAAAGACGGCGCTGATCGGTTTTCTGCACCGGATGCTGAAGAACGTGCCGCTCGCCAATTCCTACGACCCGCTGCGCGGCGAGCGCAGCATGCGCCGCAAGACGGCACGCGCGCGCTGAGCCGGTACACGTTGCGCTGAGGCAGAAGGCGTGCGGGGCGCACAACGGCACACGCGCTGAGCCGGCACACGTTGCCCTGAGCCAGAAGGCGTGCGCACCGTGGAATGCGCCAGCCTAGGCGGAGTGCACGCGCGGAACGGCGTTCGCCTCGCGCGCGCGGGTGGCTGTCTCGGTGCCCGCCGTTTCGAGCTGCGCCCTAGTGGGTCATCCGCTCGGTCGCAAACAGCAGCGCCATTGCGCCGGTCCGCGGGTCGGGCCCGAGGATGGCTGCGCGGTGCAGATACTCTTCGACGCTCTTCATCTTGAGGGTCGATTCGCAGCCGTCGACGACGTGCCCTTCCGGCCCGATGCGCTCGAGCACCGCCTGCCACGCCTTGTCGACGCGCGGTTGAAATTCCGCGGCCGGCATCCAGCCGCTGCGGACGCCGCGAAGCATGGCCCACCCGATCATCGCGGTGGCGGAGAGCTCGGGATATGCGCCCGGATAGTCGACGACATTGCGCCACAGGCCGTCGGGCGTTTGCCACTTCGCGAGCACCCGCATGTGCGACTGGAAGTCGGCCAGCAGCTTCGCGTAGGCGGGATGATCGTGCGGGAATTCCGCGAGCGCGAGCGCAAGTCCCATCGCGGGGAAGGCATTGCCCCGCGCCCAGGCCGCGTCGGTCAGCGGCTGGTGACGATACAGTCCGTCCGGTCGCAGCACGATCTTCTGCATGAAGGCGATGTGTCGGGCCGCGACGTCGAAGTACTTGCGCTCGCCGGTGAGCCCGCCTGCCTGCGCCGGCATCACGGTTCCCATGAACACCGAATCGCTGTACTGGTCGTGATAGGGCATCGACTCCTTCAGCGACCCGTCCTGCTCGAAACCGAGGTCCGCGACTTTGCGCACCATTTGCACGTAACGCGCATCGCCCGTGCGGCGCGCCAGCTCGGTGAAGATCATATGGCCGGCGAGCACGAGCGAATTCGCGCGCGCGAGGCTATCCCGGGTACCGTCGACGTACGGCTCGACGAGCCGCTGCACTTCGTCGAGATGCCCGAGCCGCACTTGCCCGATGAGCGCGATCGCCTGGATGTACCAGGGCTGGTCGAAATCATGCCCGTAGTACTTGGCGAGCTCCTCCGCGAGCTGCCGCGGCGTGCGGGCGCGGCGCCGATCCATTTCGCGATGTGCTTCGGAAGGTGCGAGCGCGGCCGCTTTCACATCCAGCAGATCGTGGCCGGCCGGCACGACTCGCGCGGGAATCCGCCCGACTTCCGCGACGACATTGTTCGAGAGCGCCTGCGCGAGGCCATGGTCGTCGTCGCCCGCGATGAGCACGAGATCGGGTGCCTGCACACCGATCCAGCGCCAGAGCACGTTGGATTCGACGTTCTCCCGGTAAGCGACGCCGCTCGGCGGAAACCGCAGCGGGCGCGCTTCAGGATTTGCGAGCGGCACGGCGAGCAATCGAAAGCGCGGGTGCTTCAGCTTCGCGAAGGCGGCGACGGCTTTCTCGACGCGGGCTGCGCTCTCGCCCGGACCGTCCAGTCCACCGATCAGCAGCACGGTCGGCAAGGATGACGGGCCAGGCCCGTCGACACGTAGACGCTCGATCACCGTGCCGCCGGCGCTGAGTCCGATATCGGACCGCTCTGCGGCGAGCAGAGGCGCAGCCAGCACGCTCATCAGCAATACACT
Source organism: Steroidobacteraceae bacterium (assembly GCA_035760965.1). Taxonomy (GTDB): domain Bacteria; phylum Pseudomonadota; class Gammaproteobacteria; order Steroidobacterales; family Steroidobacteraceae; genus JADGHX01. Next base: position 19,567 of record DASTRY010000073.1, read on the forward strand.
CGCGAGCTTCGTCAGGGACATCGTGCGAGCGTGCTGAAACGGCCGCGCGGCGTCCAGCGCCGGCGCGCGTAGCGACCACGCCCGATTAGAGCAGTGACACGCCCTTCGGCACGCGCACGACCGCCGTGCCGGCGATCTTGTCGTGCCACGCCTGGTTGCCTTCGTCGAAGGCAATCCAGATGAAGCCGAGCCCGGCAACGATGAGCGACAGGAAGCAGCTCAGCGCGCGCACGGTGGCTGTCGCCCAATCGATCGGCCGCCCATCGAGCCGCACGACCTGGAGCCCGAACACGATGCCGCCGATCGTGGTGCCCTTCAGCTTCCACATGACCGCGCCATACGCCGCGAGGGCGATCAGCTCCGCCTGGAATTTGCTGTCGATGATGTTGAGCAGGACCGCGACGAGAATCAGATCGATGAACAGCGCCGCCATGCGAACGCCGAACCCCGCACGCGGATAAGTCAGGGCGGCAGTGTTCGTCGGCTGCTGCGGTGGAGGCGGGGGCGGCGGAGCCGCACCGGCTGACGAATCCGAGGCATTCGGCGCGTCCGACGGTCGTGACCTGTCGCCTGCCGCGCTCGCCTGAGACGTGCCGTGCGCGCCTCCGGACGCGCCGGAGGTCTCCTGCGCATCCGCTGCACCTTCCGCACTGGACGCTCGCGGCGCGCCGTCATTGAAGGCGCTCATCGTGCTGGAGGGGCCGACACCAAAGTCCCAACTCGATCTCGCCGACGTGGAGGACGGCTCGCTCTCGCCGATCGTGGGCTCCTTGAACGCTGCGCCGCCGCCGCCCGCCGGAGCGCCGGCCAGGGCCGGCTCGGGCCCGCCACCGCCACTGCGCCGCTCCTTCGTGGTCTGAATGAGCGCGTACACCGCGATCCCGAGCCCGAGAATGCCGAGCACCTTGTAGACGATGAAGCCGACGAACGGCACGAGGTAGAACACGAGGATGATGGCGCCGCCCAGTGCCACGGCAACCGCCGTATGCGCGGCGCGCACCTCACCTCCGAGCCTCAGGCAAGAGCGGCCGATCCACGCCAACACGACCGCCTTGCCGAAGAGGCCCAGCAGAAAGAGGCCGAGGGCAGCGAACGGCATGAACGGGATGCCGACGACGGTGATGAGCAGCAGCGCAAAGACCACGGGCGTCAGCACCGTCGTCAGCAGCGCGGCGATGATGCAGCGGCCCGGTTGCGTCTCGAATGTGCGCACCGTGCGATCGACCGCATCGCGGAACAGGAACGCGATCAGCACGTACAGCGCAAGGAAGCCGAACGCCAGGCCCCACGCCCAGCCGAGGCCCGGCGCGAGCGCGAGCGGCCGGCCGAGCAGCAGGCAATGACGCGCCCACGGCCGCAGCCACTCGAAGCTGCCCGACGCAAACGAGAGCACGTTCTGCACGTTGCCGCGAACGACGGCCGCGGGGTCGCGCTCGAGCTTCCCGCCGACCACGACGACATCGCCTTCCACTTCGGCTTGCGGGCCGAGCTCGACGTTGCCGAACGACGCGACGACATCACCCGCCGCCTTCCCGTTCAGGTACACGTTGCCCGCGACGGCCACCACATCGTGCGCGGAGCCCGCGAGGACGCGCGTGTCGCCGAAGACCGAGACGACATCGCCCACTTCACCGCTGCTCGTGGAATTTCCAAAGACCGAGACCACATCGTCGGCACGCTCGCCCGGGCCCACCGTGGCGTCGCCGCCGACCTGCACGCGCTCGGCGTTGTTCCGACGATGGCGGCCAGCACGCGTGCGCGGCCCGGACTCGTCCGATTGATCCGCGGCAGGCGCGTTCGCGCCGGCGGCGTCGGCCGCCGGTGCTTCGACGTTCGGCCCGGGGTTTGCGGGCGCTTCGACGGTCGGCGGCGGAGGCGCGTTCGCGGGCTGCTCGGGTGCCTCGACGTTCACGGGAGGCGGCGGCGACGGCGGTGGGTTCTGCGCGTTCGCGATGACCGTCAACACGCCGAGGCCTGCCATGGCCAGCAGGAAGACCCCTTTGCGGAATGACATGTTCATTTGTTCACGTAGAGCGTGCGATACGCCGTGGCGCCGAGAATGACGAGTGCGAGATAGAGCGTGAGCGCCACGCCCGCACCCGCGTAGAGCCAGGTGCTCGGGATGGCGTCGAACACGAGAGCCGCAAGACTGGCGATCTTCGAAAAGACGGTCGCGCTCGACTCTGCCCACGACAGCGGCCGCGAAATCGTCTCCACGACCGGCTGCGACTGCATGCTGGCGATGGCCATCATCACGCCGGTGAGCGCGAGCCTCGCGACGCCGAGCGATGCCAGGATGAAGGCGACCCGGACCACGAGCGGCCAATGCAGGAAGCTGTGATGCCACCACGGGAGGGCCGCGCGGCGTTCGATCTCGGCGAACACGCGCGCTTGCAGAGTGGGCGGCGCGGAGCGCGGCGGTTGCCGGCGCAATACGCTGTCGACGAGTCGCTCGATGGCTGCTGCGGTATCGGGGCGGGGGGAGCGAGGATCGAGCGGGGCGGCCATGGCGATGCTCTCAGTGCTCCAGGCTATCGCTCGTCACACCCGCGGCGGCCAGCGTTTTGGCCAGCGCGATGCGCGCGCGCATGATGTCGGTCTTGATCTTGGGCAGCGACACGCGCAGGTGTTTCGCGATGTCCTGATACGGCATGTCTTCGAAGTGGTAGAGCACCAATGGGATCCGCTGATGATCGGGCAGCTGCTTCAGCGCGCGCTCGATCAGGGCACCTTGCTCGCTCGCGTGTACGTTGCCGAGCAGATCGTCGGGGCTCGAGCAGCCGAGCAGCGCCTCGGGCACGTCGCTGTCCGAGTCGTCATGATCGGCATCGGCCCGGCGCAAATCCGTGAAGAAGCGCCAGCGTTTGCGATATCGCGAGAGGTAATTCAGCGTCAGATTGGTGACGACGGTCTTCAACCAGCCGCCCGGGGTCGGGCTCGTCCGCAGCGTGTCGAAGTGCTCGTAGGCTTTCAGAAAGGTTTCCTGCGCGAGGTCTTCGGCAACGGCATCGTTTCCCGTGAGACGGGCGGCCGTGGAGAAAACCATATCTTGATAGGCATGCATGAACGCTGTGAACTCGGCCGAGAGGGCTACCTTCGGCGGCGTTGAAGTTTGCACTTGCGTGACATCGGTTTATGCCGAAAACACGGCACGCCCACAAAAGTCGCAGGCGGGTTCAAGGTCGAGCTCGTCCCCAGGGCGCATAGTACATTCAATGACTTACGAACGAAAGCTCAGCGCCGGCCGTTTGTGCGAAGATGCGCGCCCCTTCGGCTACCCGCTTGCACGCGCTGAACGATGAAGATTCCTGAAATTCTCCAGGTCGAGACCTCGCAGGTGCCCGGCAGCCTCGCGAGCGTGCTCAACGCCATCGCCGATCTGGGTCTCGTGCTCGAGCACGTGACCATGCTCCACCGCGAACAGGGACGCACGCTCTGGGAGATCACGGTGGAGATCGAGGAGGGTCGGCAGGAAGAGCTGCTCGCCAAGCTGGGCGCCGTGCCCTCCGCGAAGTTCATGGGCTGGTCCGACCGGGTGTTCGACCGCCATCGGGGCGGCAAGATCGAGGTGCGCTCGCGCATGCCGATCTCGAGCCAGCAGATTCTGCGCGATCTGTACACGCCGGGTGTGGCGCGGGTGTGTCTGGCCATCCAGAAAGATCCCGAGAAGGTATTCGACTACACGTACGTGAGCCGTGCCGTTGCGGTGATCACGGACGGGTCGGCGATCCTCGGCCTCGGCAACATCGGCGCGCGGGCGGGCCTGCCGGTGATCGAGGGCAAGGCGGCGCTGTTCGCATCGCTCGTCGGGCTCTCGGGTGTTCCGATCCTGGTCGAGAGCACGAGCATCGATCATTTCGTCGACGTCGTGCGCTCGATCTCGCATTCGTTCGGGGCGATCCTGCTGGAAGACATCGCGGCGCCGCGCTGCTTCGAAATCGAGCACAAGCTGCGGGCGCGGCTCGACATGCCGGTGCTGCACGACGATCAGCACGCGACCGCGGTCGTGACGCTCGCCTCGTTGCTGAACGCCACGCGTATCGCGGGCACGTCACTCGAGAAGCAGGTGGTGGGGATCATCGGTCTTGGCGCCGCCGGGCTCGGCATTGCGCGACTGCTGCGCGGGTTCGGAGTGGAGCGGCTCATCGGCACGGACCTGCGTCCGGAGGCCACTGCGCGGCTTGCCGAGCTGCACGGGCAGGCGGTGACCCTGCCGGATCTCATGCGTCGCGCGGATGTCGTCATCGCGACGACCGGGCAGAAAGGGCTCATCGCCGAAGATCAGGTGCGACGCGGCCAGATCGTGCTCGCGCTCTCCAATCCCGATCCGGAGATCGAGCCGGAGGCCGCCAAGCGCGCCGGCGCGAAGGTCGCCGCCGACGGCAAGAGCATCAACAACGTGCTCGCGTTTCCCGGGCTGTTCGCGGGCGCGCTGCGCGCGCGAGCGAAAGCCTTCACGGATGCGATGCTGCTGGCGGCGGCACGCACCATCGCCGCGGCCGCCCCGGAAGGGCAACTCGTGCCGGACGCGCTCAGCGACACGCTTCACGAGCAAGTGACGGCGGCAGTCGCCGCCGCGGTCGAAGGCGGCGCTAGCCGATAAGGCTGGGACGCGACCTCAGAGCCGCGGATAGCGTACCGTGGCGCGGAACACGTCCGCGCCGCGCGCGTTTGCTCACAGCGGGGCGCGGCCCACGCGCCCGTTGCTGTGGAGGCGCGTCATGAGTCGAGCGAAAGGCGTGATGTTGGCGGGCGGGCTGGTGCTCGCGTGCGCGCTGGCGGCACCGGCACCGGGCGCCGACGCGAACACCGGCTCGAATCAGGCGGCCTTCAACAACAACTGCCGCACGTGTCATTCGCTCAAGAAGGGCGACAATCGCCTCGGTCCGTCGCTGGGCGGCATCGTCGGAGCGAAGGCGGGGACGCGACCGGGCTACCCCAACTATTCCGGCTCGATGAAGAATTCCAACATCGTCTGGGACGAGGAGACTCTCGATCGCTTCATCGCCAATCCGGAGGACGTCGTGCCCAACAACAACATGAAACCGTTCAAGGGCGTTCCCGATCCCGAGGTCCGCAAGCGCATCATCGAAGCGCTGAAGGCATCATCGGGCGACTGAGCGCGCTTGGAGAGCGGAGCGCGCAGCGGTGAGCGTGTGCAAGGACCGGCTCGGCACGTCTCTCGACGATTCCGCTGGAAGCCACTGTTCGTCGGGTGAGCGCGTGCAGGGCGCCGTGCGCAATCGTCAGCGTGCAGCAGGTATCTCGTTCGGCGCGCCCACGGCGATTGCCGCCGTAGCGCACGACCCTGTAGCTTGCCGGGCTTGCACACTCGATCAAGTACCGCTGTAGGGGTGGTCAACGCATGGCACGTATCGCCTTCATGGGTCTTGGCCGCATGGGCAGCGGAATGGCTGCGCGCCTGCTTGCGGCCGGACACGACGTCGCCGTCTACAACCGCAGCCGAGAGAGAGCCGAGCCGCTCCGAGCCAAGGGTGCGCGCGTTGCGATGAGTCCGCGTGAGGCGGCGCTCGGCGCCGACGCCGTTCTCGCAATGACGGCAAACGATGAATCCTCGCGTGCCACATGGTTCGGCGACCACGGTGCGCTAGCCGCGGAGCTCGCACCCGGCGCGCTGGCCATCGAGTGTTCGACCTTGTCGCACGAGTGGGTAATGGAGCTCGCAAGCGCGGCGACGCGCCGGGGTATGCGGTACATCGACGCTCCCGTGACAGGCTTACCGGATGCCGCCGCGGCCGGCGAGTTGACCTTGCTCGTCGGCGCACGCGAAGACGATCTCGAGCGCGCGCGGCCGCTGCTGGCGCCATTGTCGAATCGCGTGCTGCGCTTCGGAGATGTTGGCGCCGGCACGACGTACAAACTGATGATCAACCTGATGGGCGCGGTTCAGATTGCCGCGGCAGCCGAGGGGATGGCATTTGCCGAGCGGGCAGGACTCGACGTGCACCTCGTGGCCGAGGCGATCGCGACGAGTCAGGCCGCGAGCCCGCAGGTCGTGCGCAATACGCGGCGCATCGCGGATGGCGACCACGAAAGCGGCATTGCATTCACGCCGGTCCTCCGATTGAAGGACGTCGAGTACGCCTTGCGTTTCGCGCGAGCGCTAGGCGTTGCGACACCGTTCGGAGACTCGGCCCGCGAGGCGTTCGAGCGCCTGTGCCGGCTGGGTCACGGAGATGCGAACGAGAGCAAGATCATCGAGGTTGCGCGCTCGCGCCCCACGCCCAAGACCGATCGCTGATCGCCGGCGCGTGCGGAAGCGGCGAGGTGCCATCCGCGCAGTGCGGGTCAGCGCCCCGAGCCCGAGGGGCCGGCCGGGGCGCCTTGCCAGATCTTCAGCAACTCCGGCGAACCCTGCGCGCGCACGCCGTTGTCGGTCAGGATGCCCTCGGTGGCCGCGACCATCTCGCTGCGGGGAAAGACCAGCGTCTCGCCCTTGCGCATGTCGAATTCCAGCACGACGAACTCGTCCTTCAGGTCGCGCAGCAGCGTCACGAGGTGACGCAGGTTCTTCACGCGCACGCCGTTCACCGCGAGCACGACTCCGCCCGCGGGATTGCCGTAGCCCTTCGCGAGCGGATGCGGGAAGAACGGCGAGGACACGACGACCAGCTGGTCGCGCTCGGGAGTGGGGCTCGCGCCGAACTGCGTGAGGAGCGGGCTGCCGACGAACCCGAGGGCGGTCATCCAGGCCGCATTGCTTTGAAAGAACGAGAACATCTGCGTCGAAGCTGCCGAGAAGACGAGCGGCCCGTAGATGAAGTACTCCGGATACGCGCCCTTCAGATCGGGCACCAGCGTGGCGCGATCCGTCGCGACCGGCAGCTTCACATCGATCTGCTTGCCTGCGCGGATGACTTTGAGCGGCACGACGCCGTGGCCGGCAATCTGCTGTATCCGATACATGAAGCTCACGCGCAGGCTGCCGGCGAGACGGATCATCCCTTCGTCGTCTATAGGCTCATCGGCGATGCGCGTGATGACATCCCAAGCCTTCAGCGGATACGAGCTCTCGGTCTGCGCCGGCCGCGTGACCACGATGCCCGCGGCGGATTTGTCGAGCTTCAAGAACGCGCGCAGCGCCGGGTTCTGCAGGGTCTGCAGGTCGTCGTACATCGCAGGCTTGCCGTCGTAGTGGCCATCGGCGATGTCCTTGAGGAACAGCTCGATTTCCTCGTTCGGGATGATGTACCCGATGTTCTGTGCCTCGCCGAGGCGACTGAAGGCGAGGCCGATCATCTTGTCGCCGGCGATGGCCGGCCCGCCGCTGTTACCCGGATTGATGGCGGCGTCGATCTGGATGCGCAGCCCCGAGACCGGATACGTGTACGTGACGAACTCGATCCGCGACACGATGCCCTTGGTGATGGACAGCGAGTTGCCGCCGGTCGGAAATCCATACGCCAGCACCGCGTCCTTGATGCCCGGCAGGGCGCTCGCGCGCGCGAGCGGACGATGCGTCGCGAAGATCGAATCGTCCTCGAGCTGCAGCACCGCGAGATCGATCCCTGGTGCCATCGCGACCACTTTCGCGGACACCTTGTCCGCGGACTGGCTGGCCTGCACCTGGACCTGGCTCGCATATTCGACCGCATGCGCGTTTGTCAGAATGCGATGGCCCTCGATCACCACGCCAGACGCAGTCGCTTCGGTGGGAGGCTGCTTCGTCCACGGCTGAAAGGGATCCGGATAGCGCAAGGTTGCGAAGATCTTGACGACGGAGCTCTCGACGTCGCTCGGAATGTTGTCCGCCACGGTGCTCGCCGTGGTCGTCGACACTTGTTCCGCCGCCGGTGCGGCGCCCGCGGCGGTGAGCGCGCAGAGAATCAGAAGGGACGTACGCAGCATGGGACTACTTTCCGAACGGTTGCGGAAGGTGCATGACGTCGGCGTTCTCCTTCGTGACCCCCGATGGCGACGCGCATGCTAGCACGCGCCCTTACGTGGCCGCGGTGGCTCCTCATCCTCGCTGCTTGCGGAGCTCCGCTTCGAACGCCTGCTCCCGCTCGGCGAGCGCAGCTCTGTACCCCTGCGGATCGATCCAGACGGATTCGCCGACCTCGTTCACCTTCGAGAGCTTCTGCATCATGTTGAAGTACGCACCGTGCGCGCCGAGGAATATGTCGCACGGCAGCTTCTTCAACACGGCGAACGTCTTTCGATAGTCGTCGGCAATTCCCGGATATGAGGCGGGTTGCTGCGGCTTGTCCACGAGCCTGAACCCCGGATTCACGTACCAGCTCCCCACGATCACCGCGTCGAGCGTCTTGCCCTGCTGCTTCACTTTCATCGTCCACGTCGTGCAGCCACGCGTGTGGCCGCCGGTCTTGTGCGCGACTAGCACGGCGTCGCCCAGCCGGACCTCGTCACCGTCGTGGAGCACCCGATCGACTTTCGCCTTCGGGTACGGCGTATCGGCGTACGCGAAATCCAGCGCGCCGCCGCTTTCGACCACGGGCACATCGGCGTCCATCACCATGTACTTCGCGCCCGTCTCTTGGATCACGCGCGCACTGCCTGCGTCGTGGTCCCAGTGCGCATGGCTGATCAGCAGGATCTTGGTGTCGGCGTACTTGAATCCGAGCTGTTCGATGCTCGCGCGAATGAGGGCAGGGGAGCTCTCGAGGCCCGAATTGATCAGGATGTTCCCTTCGCGCGTGACGACGAGATAGGACGCGAGATCCTTGCTGCCGACGTAGTACAGCCCTTCGGCGATGCGAAAGGGCTTGATCGGTGTCGTCCAGTCCGGATTATTCTGGGCCGAGGCTTCCTGGACGAAGGCCAGCGCGAGGAAAACGAGTGCGACTTTCCAGACCTGCTTCACGAGGGGCTCCCGGTGCATTCGCCCGGCGCTGATGCGCGAGCGATTCCATCGTGCAATCGTAGCGTAGCGGTGTGCGCGATAGCGATTTGCGCGCCCCGTCGCCCGGACCGTTACGCGGAACTCCACCGGGCGCAGATCGTTGGGGACACCACATGAGCGTCGATCACCCGAACCCGCCACCGCGCAAGCCGTTTTCGATGATCCGCGAGTTCCACGCGGCAGACTGGTTCACCCTGGGCAACGCCGTGTGCGGCACCGGCGCGCTGTTCTCCAGCATGACGTACATCGAAACCGGCGAGGTCGAGCGCATCTACACCGCCTGCGCGCTCATCTTCGCGGCGCTCGTCTTCGACGTCCTCGATGGGCGCATCGCCCGCTGGCGGCAGAAGTCTTCCGCGATGGGTCGCGAGCTCGACTCGCTGGCCGACGTCATCTCGTTCGGCGTAGCGCCGGCGGTGCTCGCCTATGCCTGCGGCATGCGCGGCTTCTACGACCGCGTGATCCTCGCGTACTTCATCGCTTGCGGTGTATCGCGTCTCGCGCGCTATAACGTGACCGCGGACGCGCTGTCCGGCGGTACGGGCAAAGTACGGTACTTCGAAGGGACGCCCATCCCGACGTCCTTCGTGCTCGCGTGCGTCCTCACGGTTGGCGCGGCGATGGGGGCCGTCGGTGAGCAGCTCTGGTTCGGAACGACGCGGATCGCCGGCCTCACCCTGCACCCGCTCGCGTTGCTCTTTGCGGTGTCCGGCTCGCTCATGATCAGCCGCATCCGCATCCCGAAGCTCTGACCCAGCGCCGCTCTGGGGTCTAATTGCACGGCCGGCAAACCCGATTCGCAAATTTTTCGCGTTAGGATGCGACTTTCGGGCAGGCCGCGGCATTCTAAGGCCAGCATCGGCGCGGGAGGGACGCAATGATCGCGATGAACAACGTCGGCAAGGTCTTCCGGACGGAGCTCGTGGAAACGCATGCTCTCCGCAATTTCAGCCTCGAGGTCGACCCCGGAGAATTCGTTGCGATCACCGGCCACTCCGGCTCCGGGAAGACCACGTTCCTGAACGTCGCCGGATTGCTGGAAGAGCTCGACACCGGAACCTACGAGCTCGACGGACAGGATGTCAGCCGCCTTACCGACACCGAGCGCTCCGGCATCCGGAATCAGAAGATCGGCTTCATCTTTCAGGGCTTCAACCTGATCCCTGATCTCGACATTTACGACAACGTCGAGGCGCCGCTGCATTACCGCCGCGTGCCGGCGGCCGAGCGCAAGGAGCGCATCCTCGCGGCGCTCGACATCGTCGGACTCACCTCCCGCATGAAGCATCTGCCGTCCCAGCTCTCGGGCGGGCAGCAGCAGCGCGCGGCCATCGCGCGCGCGATCGCCGGCGACCCGCGCGTCATCCTGGCGGACGAGCCGACCGGCAACCTCGACACGACGATGTCGAATCAGATCATGGACATGCTCGAGCAGATCAACGCCGGCGGCACGACCATCCTGATGGTCACCCACAACCCCGAGCTGGCGGTGCGCGCGCATCGGCAGATTCACATCGTCGACGGTCACATCGATTCGATCCGGCAGTCGACGCCGCGCGCCGTCGCCTCCGCGAGCGTTTGAGGACGTCTCATGCTGCTACACGACGTGCGCCTGGCGCTGCGAAGCCTGAGGCGCAACCCGGTGCTGAGCGCGCTCATGGTCCTGACGATCGCGGTCGGCATCGCCGCCTCGATGATCGCGATCACGCTCTATCACGCGCGTGCAGGGCACCCGATACCGTGGAAAGAGGACAAGCTCTATGCGGTCACGCTCGATACGCGCGACGACGAGCCCGACCAGGGGTACTCGAGACATCCGGAATATCCGCCGTTCCAGCTGACGTGGCGGGACGCGCAGAGCCTCTACGAATCCAAGATTCCGCGGCATGCGGCGATGATGTTCCGCTCGAATCGCCTGCTTTCGCCGCCGAGCCGTACCCTGAAGCCGTTCGATGTGGTCGTGCGCGTCACGACCGCCGATTTCTTCCCGATGTTCGACGTGCCGTTTCGCTACGGCGGCGGCTGGCCGCGCTCCTCCGATAGCGCGCCCGACAACGTCATCGTCATCTCGAAGTACATCAACGACAAGGTGTTCGGGGGCATCAACAGCGTAGGCCGCGAGCTCACGCTGAGCGGCAAGCCCTACCGCATCATCGGCGTGCTGCCGGCGTGGATGCCGCAGCCGCGCTTCTACGATCTGAACTTCGGCGGCGCGTTCGACATTCCCGAGGATATCTACATGCCGTTCGGCTGGGCGCGCGTCGAACCGCCGCGGCCGCAGTCCCTCAGTTGCGTGCGCAATAACGCGAAAGTCACGGGACCTGACAGCATCTATACCGAAGACTGCGTGTGGCTCGCGTACTGGGTCGAGCTCGATTCGCGCGCGGCGCTCGAGCGCTTCCAGCAGTTCGTGGACAACTACACTCGCGACGAGAAACGCGGCGGCCGCTTCCCGCGAGCGCTGAACAACCGGATCGTGAACGTGTCCACCTGGCTCGAGATGAACGACGTCGTCGGCGACGAGAGCCGCATGCAGGTGGGCGTCGGCCTCGCGTTTCTCGCGGTCTGCGTCCTCAACATCTTCGGGCTGATGCTCGCCAAATTCCTGAGCGCCGCGCCGGTCACGGGCGTGCGGCGCGCGCTCGGCGCGAGCCGCGTGGACATCGTTCGGCAGCACCTGATCGAGGTGGTGGTCGTCGGCCTGATCGGCGGGCTCGTCGGGCTGCTCCTGAGCTTCGGCGGGCTCGCGCTGCTGCGCCTCATGTTTGCGGCCGGCCTCGAAAGCAGCGACAACCCGGCGCGCATGCAGATGCTGCAGTCCCTGAATCACATGGACTTCACGATGATTCTCCTCGCAACGGCGTTGTCGCTCGCCACCGGCATCCTCGCAGGGATTTATCCCGCCTGGCGTATCGGGCGCCTGACGCCCGCAACCTTCCTGAAGACGCAGTGAGGCAGTCATGGAGATCCGGGCACTGCTTTCGTCGTTGTGGCGCAGCCGAACGGGGCCGATCCTCGTCGCTGCGCAAGTGGCGGTCACGCTCGCTGTCGTCGTCAACGTCGCGTACATCGTGCAGCAGCGGCTGTCGGTCCTGAATGCCGATACCGGGATCGACATCCCGAACATCTTCTGGGTCACCGTGGCGGCGCAGGATCCGAACTACAACTTCGCCGCTGCCGTGCGCGAAGACCTCGCCTACTTGAACGGTTTGCCGGGCGTCGTGGCGGCCAGCACGAGCAACGGCCCGCCGCAGTCGTGGTGGATGATGGGTTTGCCGTTCGGCACGACCCAGGAGCAACTACAACAGCCGTCGGCGGTGCCCGCACGAGTCTTTCTCGGCACGGAGAAATACTTCGATGCGCTCGGCCTGAAGTTCGCGGCCGGCAAGCCCTTCGACGCGGGCATCGTGGCGCCGCCGGCGACGGGTATGAACGAGACGATCGCCAACTGGCCCGCCCAGGTGGTCGTCACTCAGGCACTGGCGGACAAGCTGTTCCCGCAGGGTGGGGCGCTCGGCAAGACGATCTGGGTGGGGCTCGTCAATCGGCCGTCCACCATCGTCGGCATCGTCGAGCACATGCAGGGCGTGCCGTCCATGGGTTCCAAGCTCGCGGAGATGCAGTACCAAATCGTGTTCGCGCCGATCATTCCCGCCGGGCCGACGGCGTTCTATCTCGTGCGCACGCAGCCTGGAAAGCGCGACGCGGTCATGGCGCGCGTCGAAAAGGAAATTGCGGATCTGCAACCCGGCAATCGCTTCGTGCAGCGGATCGAGACGCTCGAGAAGACCGCGGCGCAGACGCGCTTCGGCATGCGCTCGAGCGTGATCATCCTGAGCATCGTCGGCGTGCTAGTGCTGGCCGTGACGATGATCGGCGTCGCGGGGCTCGCCGCGTTCAACGTCACGACGCGTACGAAGCAGCTCGGCACGCGCCGCGCGATCGGCGCCACGAAGTTTCACATCCTGCGCTACTTCATGGTGGAGAACTGGTTCATCACCACGACGGGCGCGCTCGTCGGGTGCGTGCTCGCGCTCGCGGCGGGCGTACGACTGAGCACCATGTTTCAGATGCCGCGCCTTCCGCTGTACTACCTCGTTGCTGGGGTCATTGCGCTGTGGCTGCTTGGATTGCTCGCCGTGCTCGTCCCGGCGCGGCGCGCTGCGTCGATCTCACCGGCCACCGCTACTCGCATGGTCTAGCTGCGCGAGCACGTCGGCCGGCAGCTTCAGTTGCGCGGCCGCCAGGTTCTCGCGCAGATGAGCGACCGACGATGTACCGGGAATCAGCAGGATGTTCGGCGAACGATGCAGCAGCCAGGCGAGGGCGGTCTGCATCGGCGTTGCGCCGATTTGGGCAGCGACTTTTTCGAGCGCCGACGATTGCAGCGGCGTGAACCCGCCCAGCGGGAAGAACGGGACGTAGGCAATTCCCGCTGCCGCCAGCTCGTCGATGAGCGCATCGTCGGCGCGATGAACGAGGTTGTAGTGATTCTGCACGCACACGACCTCGGCAATGCCGCGCGCCTCCTTCACTTGAGCGGACGTGGCGTTGCTCACGCCCAGGTGACGAATCAGTCCTTGCCGCTGCAAGTCCGCGAGCGCCCCGAACGGCTCCGCGATCGATCCTTCGCTCGGCCCGTGGACTTCTCCCATCATCCGCAGGTTGACCACATCGATCGCCTCCACGCGCAGGTTCCTGAGATTGTCGTGAACCTGGCGGGCGAGCTCGGCCGGCGTGAAGGCGGGCAGCCAGGAGCCGTCGCTGCCGCGTGACGCGCCGACCTTCGTCACTATCGTGAGGTTCTGCGGATAGGGATGCAGCGCCTCGGCGATGATCTGGTTCGTGACGTGGGGGCCATAGTAGTCGCTCGTGTCGATGTGATCGACGCCGCTCGCCACGGCCTCGCGGAGCACGGCGATCGCTGCCGTGCGATCTCGCGGCGGCCCGAACACACCGGGCCCGGCGAGCTGCATGGCGCCGTAGCCCATGCGGTAGACGGTGCGATTGCCGAGCCGATAGGTGCCGGCGGACGCGAGCGTGTGGTTCATGGCCAAATCTCCGAGCAGCGTGAACGATTCGATGGGGCGCTTCCGCGGGATTGCGGGAGCAGGCAGCGTGCCGCCGCCCGCGTCCGTCGCGCGCCGGCGCTCGAACAATCCGTCAAGCCACGGTCACGGCGCGGCCCGTCCGTGCGGCTTCGTAGATCGCCATCATGATCTTCACGTCGCGCAGGCCTTCTTCGCCCGACACCTTGCTCGGGACGTTCTCCTGGATGCAGCGGCTGAAGTCGTCCATCTGCGCGGCGAACATGTCGATCTCCGGCAGCGCGATCTCTTTGCCGTCGCTGCGGCGGGCGCGATTGCCGGCGTAGAAGAACGCCGGGTCCATGCCGAACCAGCCGCGCTGCGCGCTCACGCGGAAATACGCGCTCACGCCGGTGTCGTAGGAGGTGCTGCAGTTCGCGAGCACGCCGCTCGGAAAACGCATCTGCCAGACCATCGACTGGTCGACCTCGCCGAACTTCACCGGATCGGTCTTCTGCTCGAACGCGATGACTTGCACGGGCTCCTCACCGCTGAGATACCGCGCGGCCTGCAGCGCGTAGATGCCGACGTCCATCAAGGCCCCGCCGCCCGAAAGCGCTCGCTTGAGGCGCCACTGCCCAGGCGGGCCGATATCGACGTTGAAGGCCGCGTCGATGAGCCGTAGCTCGCCGAATTCCTTGGAGCGTGCGAGGCGAATGCATTCCTGATGCAGCGGATCGAACTGGCAGCGGTACGCGACGCCGAGCTTGCGATTAGCGGCTTTGCACGCGTCGATCATCTGCTGGCATTTCTCGACGGAGACTTCCATCGGCTTCTCGCAATACACGTGCTTGCCCGCTTTCGCGGCAGCCAGTGTTTGCTCGGCGTGCAGAGCGTTCGGCGTGACGATGTAGACCACGTCGATGTCTTTGTTGTCCGCCATCCTGGACATGGTGTCGTACGTGTAGACGCTGCGGTCGGGAATGCCGTACTGCGCCTGCCATTTTTTCGCCTTCTCGGGCGTGTCCGTGATGATGCCGGCGAGGCGACAGCGTTCGCTCTTCAAGAGCGCCGGCGCGATCTGATGCTCGCTCAGCCCGCCGAGCCCGCACAGCGCCCAGCCGAGCCGCGGGCGCGAGCTCGCCGCTAACGCTCGTGTGACGCGCGTGCTGATGAAGGGCGCGGCGGCCGCGATCGCAGCCGTGCGCGTGATGAATTGGCGCCTCGATTCCATGAACCTTCCTTTCGTTCGAGTTGTTTGGGGCCGGCTTCCGAGCACCGACCGGCAGGCCGGGCGGCTTATTTCGTGCCGCCGAGGCGGCGATAGTATTCGGCGACGGTCTCGCGGTACTCGGGCGAATCCGTCGCCGGAGTCTCGGTGTGGGTCGGCGCGGCGGGCCGATTCTTCTCGGTGGCGTTCAAGGCGGCGAGCTCGAGCTGGTCGACGAGCGTGCCCATCTTCTTGTACTCGGCTTCCATCGGGTCGTCGCTATTCCTGCGCAGGCGGCCGACGAGCTGGCGAAGCGCGTTGAGGTCGGCCGGGGAGAGCGCGTCCTGCGGCATGCGGTTCAGCATGTCGCGCAGGCGCCGGGCGATGTCCTCCGCCTGCATGCGGAAATCGCGGCTCGGCGGCAAGCCATTGGCCGGCAGCGGCGGATTCCATGCGCCCCAGTACGGACCTCGGTAGCCGTAGTCGGCGCCGCCACCCCACCAGGCACCGTAGCCGCCGCCGTTGTTCGGGCCGGCATTGTTGGCGAAGCGGCCGCCGGCATTGGCACCGCCTTGCGACGAGCTGCCGGAGGAAGAGTCGCCGGACTGTTGGCCTTCTCCGCCCGACTGGCCCTGCTGGCCGGACGCCTTGTCTCGACCACCCGGCGCGTTGGGATCGCCCGAGGGGTCGACGCCCGGACGTTGCCCGCCGGCGTTGCGGTCCGCCAAGCGGGGATCGCTGGGATTGCGTGCTCCGGCGCGATTCGCGAGCGCGCGCGGATCGATCGGCTCGCCGTTGGGCCCGCGCGCACGCGGATCATTCGGGTCGAGACGCTCGCCGTTCGGACCGGCGCCATTGCGTGCTCGCGCGAGCGCATCGGCTTGGGCTTGCGCCCACGCGCGGCGCAGCTCGCTCAGCTCGGCGAGCAGCTCTTCGGGAGTTGCCTCGTTCTTTTCGGAGCTGCGTCGGCGCACTTCATTGGCCGCCACCCGCGCCGCCTGATTCAGATCGCTTTCGAGATTTTCCATCGCCTCGGTGATGAGGCGTTCGCGCGTGGCGGCCTGCAGCCCGCGTCCGCGCTCCAACTCGAGCGCGCTGCGCGCGAGCCCCGCGCTGAGATTCGACTCGGCGAGATCGGACGCCGCCGCGCCGAGCTTCTTCGTCGCTTCCGGTGCATCTTCCCGGTGCTGACGGGCATACGTCTGCATGTCCCGCTGCAGCTCGTCGAGCTGCGCCTGCAGGCTGCGCTTCTCTTCGGCGAGCGCCTCCGCGCGCTCCCAGCTGAGCCCACCGCGACGGCCGGGACCGCCGATCGCGCTGCCGGGCTGTCCACCCTGCGCGTTGTTGCCGGAGAACGCGTTCAGCAGCTCGCGCTCCCCGCGCCGCTGCTGTTCGAGCATTTGCTGCGCGCGTCGCGCCAGGTCTTCGAAGGAGCCCGCCATGCCTTGCCGGCGCCCTTGCTCGAGCTTGTCGAGCGCCTGCTGCAGATCGCGACTCGCAAGCTGCGCCGCGCGCGCCGTGGAAGGCTTGCCGCCCGACTGCCCCCCGCTCGAGGGTGAGCCGCTGTTCTGCGATTGATCGCTGCCGCTTTGCGAACCCGACTCGCCGCCTTGCATGTTCCGCAGCGCCTGCTCGACCTGATTCAACGCCTGCCGCGCGCTTTCCTGCTGCGAGGAGGGTTGCCCGCCGCTGCTCTGACCTTGCCCCTGGCCCTGCGAGGACGGCGAATTGGAATTCTGCTGCTGCGCGAGCTGCTCGAGGCGCTTGCGCAGGTCCTCCGTTTCGCGCCGCAGCTGCTCCTGCTTCCAGCGCTCGGACTCGCGCGGCTGTTGCTGCTGCCGCGCCGCCTCGCGCGCAAGCCGCTCCTGTCGCTGCGCCAGCTCACGCAACTTGCGTAGCGCATCCTCCAGCTGCTGCGAGGGTTGGTTCCCCGCGGCGCGCGACTGGGTCTCGTACTGGTTCTTGTCGAGATCCATTTCGAGCTCGAACATCTCGGCAAGATCGCGGCCCGCCTGCTGTCCGCCACCGCCGCCGGCCATCGAATTGCGGAACTGCACTTCGATGTCCGTGTACAGCGCCTCGGCGCGCATGAGGTGCTGAAGGGCCTTCTGCTCCGACGGAATGGCCTCGGCAAGCTTGATGTCGCCGAGATTCTTTGCCGCCGGCTGCATCGCCTTCGCCGCTTCCTGCAGGTTCTCGATGAGCTCGCGGTTCTTCGGGTCGGCGTTGTCGACGCCGCGGGCGGCCGCGCGCTCGATCAGCGTCTGCGCTTGCTCGGCGAGCGTGCCTTGCGCGTCGGAGAGCATGCGCGCGTTCTGCTCGAGCCGTTCCTTCTCGCGGTCGGCGTCGCGATCGCGTTGCCGCTTCAGATTCCACGTCGCCAGCAGGATTTCGCGCTGGCGCTGCGAGATGGCGTTCTGCTGATCGTCACCGCCGCCGCCTTGCATGCCGCCGGCCTGTCCTTGCGTGAAGCGGCGCTCGAAAGGCTGCACGTGAATGAGGAAGAGGTCGGTCTGGACCGACTGTTTGCGATCCTTCGCGACCGCGTAGTACGTGACGAGATCGCCGGGCGTCAGCCGCGCCGGATCGTGACCGTCCGCCTTCGAAGCGGTCTTCGCCTGCTGCTCGCCGATCTCTTCGAGGCGCAACACCGTGTTCCCGGTGACGTCCTTGCCGGTGCCCTTCAGCTTGGCGACCTTCCAATCGCCACCGTTCACGGAGTAGTGCAGCTCGACGTCGTTCACGCGGAAGTCGTCGCGCGCGTGCAGTTCGATCGGCACTTCTTCGATGCTGCTCGCTTGCCAGTCCCGCGCGGGCTTCGCGAATTCGACGGTGGGTTGCTGGTCCTCGACGATCGAGATCTCGTGCTCGTCGGTGAGGGGAACCAGCTCGTCGCCGACGCGCGCGCTGATGCGGTAGTGCCCCGGCTTCTTCACCTCGATGACGCCGCGAGTCCACGCGCCGTCCGTCTTCAGGCCGGACTTGAAGTCATCGACGAGGAGCGTTGCTTGATCGAGCGGCACCGTGGTCTGCAGTTCGACGTCGACGCGCGTCCCGGCAACGGCGCGAATGTCGCGGTTCACCTCGTCCGTCTCCTGCTCGAGACCGGTCCACGACGGATAGTGATAAGTCAGCCGCATGCGCTCGATGCGCGGCGCGTCGACCACGTCGATATGGTGCTCGGCGCTCTTCGTGCCGTTCGCAGCCACGTAGTACGAGAGCGGCTCACGCAGCGCGTAAAGCGTGAAGTCGAACTTGCCGTCATCGCCCGCCTTCATCGGCGCGCGTTCCCACTCCTTGGAGTTGCCGAAGCGGACGAACACCTCGGCGCGCTCCGCCTTGAAGCCGCTCAGGGCGGCTCGGATGGGCACATCCTGATTGCGCCGGACCGTGGCGTCGCCCGGAGTGACCGCGATTTGCCGAAGCGCGAGCTGCTCGCGCGGAATGGGCGTGCCGAACCAGAGGTTGCGCGTTCCGAATCCCCATTCGCCGCGACCGACGGTGAGCAATGCCGCCAGCACCACGAAGCCCGCGATTGCAGCTGCGGCAGGCACCCACAAGCGCGCGGGCGGCACGACTTTGTCGACGGGCTCCTGATCGGCGAGCGCCAAAGCGTCTTCCGCCAGCAATTCGATCAGCGGGGTCTCTTCGCCCTGATCCCGGCGGCGGGCCTGCTCGAGATAGGTCTCGATGCGGCCGCTTTGGGCAGGAAGATATTTCTCGAACGTCCGCGACTGATTGCGCACGCGCAGCGCGTTCAGCGGCCGCCAGAGCATGGCCACGGCGGCCACGACGAGCGCGACGACGAGAGCGATGCGCGCCACCATCACCTGTCCGGGCGGGAATCCGGGATTGCGGAGGACGAACACCGCGCCGACGGTGACCAAGAGCGCGGTGAGCGCGACGACCGCACTCGCGCGGGCTACGACGACGGCCTGCAGGCGTCGCCGCACCTCACTCAGGTATTGCTCGAGCCGTCTTCCAGCGCTCAAGGCGTCACCCCGCGCCGCACGTGGAGATGAGAGTTGGCCACCAACGGCTCGACGAACGCAAGCGTGACGGCGAGCAGCAACAGCCACGGCCAAAGAGCTTTGAGCTGCGGGCCGGTGTCGGCGTTCGCTTGCTGGACGTTCGCGGGCGCGTGTTCGGGCGTCTGCAGGCGATTCCACTGCGCGACGCTCGCGTCGGACATGCGCGAGAGATCGGATTCGCGCGGGTCGGAGTTCACGGCGATCCAGTCGCTGCGCCCGCCGCCGCGGACCTCATAGAAGCCGACGCGCTCGGCGAAGAGCTGCGTTCGGCCGGCCGTGTCGCCGAGGGCGAGCACGCGCTTGCCGCTGGGATCAAAGACTTGAGCGCCGTTGCGGCCATTCACGCCGGTCGGCAGCACGGCGCCGACGATGGTGTTCGGCGCAGCGGCCGCGGCGGTGAGATAGCGGGCCGCCTCGCCGATGAACCGCACGAACAGGGGATGGATCGCCAGGTCGCTCCAGTCGCGATCGAGCGGCGAGGTGAGCACGAGCAGCCGTCCTGCACCGACATGGCGCTCGATGAGGAGCGGATGCCCGTCTTCGAAGCGAATGAGCACGGTGTCGTCGGGCAGGGGCGTGACCGGCACGTAGCGGAAGAAGCGCACGCTCCGCCAACCCTGCGCATCGCGCAGGGCAGGGTGGCTCTCCTCGACGGCGGCCACGCGCCCGGCGACCTCACCATTCGTCTTCGCGGCCTGCGCTTTGAGCGAACGCGTCTCGGGGACGTGGGCGCTGAGCGGAATGCGATCCCGCTGGGCCGCCCGGGGGCCGAGTGTCATGAGCACCGAGCCGCCCCCCTCGAGGTATCGCTGGAGCGCGCCGACCGTGGCGCCGTTCAGGACGCCGACGTCCGACACGACGAGCACGGCGTAGTCCGCGAGCGCTCGCTGGGCGATGGCGTCGGCGCCGGTGCGTTCGACCGTGAGCCGGGGGTTGGTCAGCGCGCCGACCGCGGCGGCGAAGTAGGAGACGTCGTCGGCGTTGCTGTTCGCGCCGATGACGAGCGCGCGCGGCTCGCGCCGCTCGAGCACGCTGAAGAACTGGTCGTCCTGGGGAAGGGAGTCGGCGGGCTCCAAGGCGACGGTGATGCGGTGGGTGCCTTTGTCGAGGTCGAGGCCGGGGAAGAGCACCCGACTATCGGAGTTCGGCAGCGCGGCCACGGCGCCGCTGCTCTTGCTCTCGCCATCCGAAGGTCCATCGACAGCGCCCACGGCCGAGCCGGTCGGAATGCCCGACGAGGCGCCCCACGAGCCGCGGGACGAAGCGCCAGCCGCGCCTGCCGAAGGGGTCGCATTGGAGGCGCGCTCGGCGTCGCTCGTAGGGCTGCCAGGAGTCGAGGCTGCAACCGCCGCCGTCAACGTCTTGCGGCCTTTCTCTTTGCCATCGACGCTCAAGACGACCGTGCGCGCGACATGCGCCCCGCCGACTCGAACCTCCAGCACGTTCGCATCCTGCGGCGAAATTCCAACCGACTTCACGAATTGATTGTCGCCCTGCCGTTCCCCGACGTCCTCGAGAACGAGCTGCACGCCTTCCGGCGGCTCGAGATCCGCAAACTGCAGCGGCGTCGCCGATTGCTGCAGGTCGGTGATCAGATGGAACTGCGTCGCCGGCCGCTCGGTTCCGATCCAGGACGGTGCGCTCGTCATCAGCATCCCGTAGTCCAGGCGAGCGGCAGTCGGCTGCAGGCCCGCGAGCGCGGTCCGCAGCTCATCCGCGTCGGACTGATTCACGGGCCCCTTCACGACCCGCACGCGCGAGTCCGCGGTCACGAGCATCCCCTGATCGCTCGGGCGCAGCGCATTGATGAGCGCGCGTGCTTTGTCGACAGCGCGGGTCCAGCGCTCGCCTTGCCGCATCGACAATGACGTGTCGAGCACGATCACGTGGAGCGTGCGGTCGCGTCCCTCGAGCGGCGGCGTGCGCCAGGGCAACGACGGTTGCGCAAAGGCGAGCACGATCAGCACCAACAGCGCGATCCGCAGCGCGAGTAGCAGCAGGTAGCGCAACGTGTGCTCACGACTTTCGTGAATGCGGCTCGGCTCGAGCAGCATCAACGACGCGAACGGCTCCTTCGTGCGCGTGTCGCGCGCGAAGCGATGGAGCCACAGCGGTAGCCCGATTCCGAGAAGCCCGAGAAGAAAGAGAGGGGCGAGCAGCACGATCAGTCTCTCTTCGCGACTAACGTCGTTGCCGCACCCGTCCGAGCCGGCGCACGCCGCCGCTGCGCGACGCGGCTCACGGGCGGCTCTAGCAGTGCGACGGCGGCTGGCATGCGATTCTCGTCAGTGCCGTTGCCGGAACATCAAGTACTGCCGCAGGGCGCGATCGAGCGGCTGATCCGTCCGCGCCAGCACGAGGTCCGCGCCGACACTCGCGGCCGCGCGCCGTACGCCGGCGAGGTGCTCATCGAGCTTCTGCCGGTAGCCGTTCTCGAGATACTCCGGCGACACCTCCATGGTCTGCCCGGACTCCATGTCCTCGAACAGCACCGAGTCGCGCCACTGCGGCTCCATCTCGGCGGGATCCAGCACCTGAAAGAACATGATGTCGTGCCCCGTGTACGCGAGCGGCTGCACGGCCCGGCTCATCGTCACCGGATCGCAGTACAGATCCGAGATCACCGCGACGAGCCCGCGCCGGCTCAGGTGCTCGCGAAACTTCTGGAAGCAGCCCGCGATGTCCGTGCGCCGCCCGGGCGTTGCCGAATCGAGCGCATGCAGAACGGCGTGCAGGCTTCCGGCGCGGCTCGAGGGCGGCCGGTAGTGGCGCACGGCATCGTCGAACACGATGAGCCCGACCGGATCGTGCTGTTTCGCCGCGAGATACGAGAGCGCCGCCGCGAGATATTTCGCGTACTGCAGCTTCGAAACGGTGCTCGTCGAGCGATATCCCATGGACGCGCTCGCGTCGAGCAACACTAAGAGACGCGTGTTCGTCTCGCCTTCGTACCGGCGGATGTACGTGCGCTCGGTCCTCGCGAACACGTTCCAGTCGACGAAGCGCGGATCGTCACCCTCCACGTACGCGCGAAACTCGGCGAATTCCTGGCTGAACCCGAATCGCGGCGAGCGATGCAGCCCGATGAGAAAGCCCTCGACCGCAGTGCGCGCCACGAGCTCGAGATTGGCGAGCCCCGCCAGCACCTCGGGCGTCAGCAGCCGCGAAGCGGGTGCGTCTTTCACGCGAGACCTCGCACCAGCTCGGTGAGCACCTTGTCGACCGTGACGCCGTCCGACTCGGCCTGATAGTTGGTGAGCACTCGGTGGCGCAGCACCGGCAGCGCGAGCGCCTTCAGATCGCTTTCATCCACGTGGTAGCGGCCCTCCATCAAGGCGCGCGCTTTGGCGGAAAGCGTGAGGAATTGCGTTGCACGCACGCTCGCGCCGAAGCGCACATAGCGCTTCACCGCGTCGGGCGCCGTGGCTTCGCTCGGGCGCGTCGCGCGCACCATGTCGACGGCGCGCCGCTGCATCGCTTCGGAGACCGGCACCTGCCGCACGAGCCACTGGAACTTCAGAATCTCCTCCGGCCCGGTGCACGCTTCGACCTTCGGCAACGCCATCTGCATCGTGTTGCGCTCGACGACGAGCCGCTCGTCTTCGGCGCTCAGATAGTCCAGCAGGATGTTGAACAGGAACCGATCGAGCTGCGCCTCGGGAAGCGGATACGTGCCTTCGAGCTCGATGGGATTCTGCGTCGCGAGCACGAAGAACGGCGGCTCGATCGCGCGCGTGTTGCCGCGAACGGTGACCGAGCGCTCCTGCATCGCTTCGAGCAGTGCGGCCTGCGTCTTCGGCGGCGTGCGGTTGATCTCGTCGGCGAGGAGCACGTGCGCGAACAGCGGCCCGGGCACGAAGGTCCAGCGGCGGCGGCCGGTGGTCGGGTCCTCTTCGATGATGTCGGTGCCCGTGACGTCTGTCGGCATGAGGTCCGGGGTGAACTGAATGCGCTTGAACGAGAGGCCGAGCGCGTCGGCGAGCGTGCGCACGAGCAACGTCTTCGCAGTCCCGGGCATCCCGGTGATGAGACAGTGACCGCCGACGAGCATCGTCAGCAGCAGATGCTCGACGACTTCGTCCTGTCCCACGATGATCCGCCGCACCTGCTCGCGGATGGCGGTGAGCCGATCGCGAAACAGGCCGACGAGCTGCCGCGTGTCGTCGCTGCCGAGGTTCTCTCGCACTACGTCGTTCATTGAGTTGGCTTTCCGGTGATTTCGAGCAACAGGTCCTGGGCGGGCCGATAGTGAGGCGCGGTCTCCAGCGCCTCGAGCACATAGCGGCGGCTCTGCGCGCGGTCGCCCAGCGAGTTGAGCGCGCGCGCGATGCCGAAATTCGCAGCCGCGTTGTCGTGCGCATCGAGCGCGAGCAAAACCTTGTATTCGCGCAGCGAATCCGCGGCCTTGCCCGCCGCGTTGTAGCGCTCGCCGAGCTGCGCGTGCAGCGACGCATCGAGCGGGGCGACGAGCGTCAGCGCGTTGAGCACTTCGAGAGACTTCTGCGGCTGCTTCGCCTCATCCAGCCAGGTGGCGAGCTTGCGTAGCGCATCCGGGTCCCAGCCGCCCAACTCGCGATAGCGCTGCAGGGCGCCGAGCGCGTCGCCGCGCTTGCCGGTCTCGTCGTAGGCGCGGGCCAGCAGCAGCCACGGGCTGCCGCTGAGCGTGTAGTCGGGGAACAGATCGACGGCGCGGCGCGCAGGCTCGATCACGTCCGCCCACTTCGACTCGCCCGCGGCCTTATGCGCGGTCTGCATCGCTTGCTGCCACGCCTTCGGATCGGCGAGGTACTTCGCGAAGCGCTCGTTCAGGAACTTGGCGAGCTCTTTGTCGAAGTCCGGCGGCGACATTTTGAACGTCGCCTCCACCGCCTCCGCGGTCGTCGTTTCCTTGGTGAACTGACGTAGCAGTGCGACGAGCTTGTCGAATCCCCAGCGCTGCTCGATGAAATAGCAGATCAGCCCGCTCTGCATGTAGGAGACCTGCACCTGATCGGCGTAGTCCGGGCGGATGAAGCCTTCATCGAGCGTCGCGACGGGCAGGAACTTGCCGTCATGGAACACGTCGAGCGCGCGCGGCGTGACGGCGATGCCCGGGGTCGGGCCCGTCCGCCACTCCTCGAAGACCGAGATGCCTTCACTCAGCCAGCGCGGGACGCGATGGTCCGTGATGGAGAGCGTGAAGACGTGCGCCATCTCGTGCCAGAGCGTGCTGCCCCAGTGGAAGTCGCCCGTCGAACGACCCGAGGGACTATCCATCGCCACGAGATAGCCGAACGTGACGCCGAGCAGTCCGATGCCGGGCAGGCCCGCGGTGCGCACGGCGAAGTCATCGTGATTCGGATAGAGCTCGATGTTGACGGCCTGCTGCGGCGCGAACGAATAGCGGCGCGAGAAGGTGGCAATGCTCTCGCGCGCGACCTTCTCGACGTACGGGCGCAGCGCGTCCGCCTCCTTGCGATCGAGGCGCATGACGATGTCGGGCGAGGTCGCGCGCTCCACGGCGAAGTCCTTCAGCTTGTCGAGCACGCGCAGCGTGTTGACGGTGGTCGCGCTGAAAGGATCGCCCGAGTACGCACGTTGGAGCGCCGCCTGCGAGCCGTCGATGTCGCCGAGCCGCAGCAGGTTCACGCCGAGCTCGGCCTGCGCCGACCAGCGCTCGGGTTGCACTTCGACGGCGCGCTTCAGCCAGTCGTTCGCCTCAGCGTAGCGTCGGCGCATGACTTCGTAGTGTGCGAGCGTTTCGTACACGCCGCCGTAGTGGGGGTTGTAGGCGAGCGCCTTGTCGATCCAGCGTTTCGACTGCGTGTCGCCGCGGAGCAGGTCGAGGGCGGCGAGCAGCTCGTACGCTTCGAGCGGCGGCTGCTTCTGTTCGGCCGCGAGATCGACGGCGCGCTGGAGTGAGCGTTCGGCGGCACGGTAGTGGCCGTCGTCGAGATCCATGCGCGCCGAGAGCAGGTGGGCTTCGAGCACCTTGTCGCCGCCCTTGTCGATGATCTGCGCAACGAGCTTGCGCGCGTCGCCGTCGAAAGTCTCCGACATCAGGCGCGCGACCGCGAGCTTCGCGTACACATCGTCCGGCGCGACATCGAGCGCTTCCCTGAAAAGACCGGAGGCGTCGCCGTATTGATGGGTGTCGAGATAGAGGCGGCCCCAGCGCACCTTCGGGCGCACGGCCTTGTCGTCGGCTTGAACGACGGCGCGGAAGAGGTCGTTGGCGCGGCGGACGTCGCCGATGGCCCAGGCGGCCTCGGCTTGTATGGCGTCGTCGCTGGAGGAGCTCAGCAGGCGCTCGTAGCAGGCGCGGGCGTCGGGCGTGCGCCCATGATTGCGCAGATCGTCGCAAGCGCGGAGCGCGGCAGGGCGCGCAGGGTCGTAGTCGAACTCTTGCCCCGACGTCGTATGTGTGGCCGCGAGGAAGAGCCCACATATCAAGACGCCCACGAAGTGCGTCGCGCGGTCCACTCCTTCGGACCTCAGTGCCTTACCGCGTTTTCGGGTCATCGCTCTCTCGGGCTTGCGTGCCCAGCAGTGTGGCCTTGCGTTCGTCGATGCGCCGGTCGAGGTGCGCCAGCGTCAGCAGCACTTTCTCCAGCTCGTCGTAGTATTGGTCGGCGGGCAGCGTGGCCTTGCGAGCCTTGAGCGCGTCGATCTGCTGCTCGATGCCCGATTGCTCCTTCATCATCGCCGCGAGCGCCTCATCCTCCGGGAGCGCCGCGCTCTCGCCGAGGCGCGCGAGGACGAAGCGCGCCGGCGCGCCGCCCTCGATGCGCGAGTGCTCGGTCGCGAGCGCCGCGTCCGACTTGAAGGTATCAGCGACGCGGCGCGCGGCATACTCGTACGCCTCTTCGACGGTCACCGTCTCATTCTTGTCACGGTCGGCGTCGGGCGAGGTCAGCGCCTCCACCCAGAACTGCGCGAAGCGCGTCGCGTTGCGCTCCCCCCCGCTCTTGGTCGCGGTGATCACGATGCGATTCGCGCGCTTCCACTGCTCGATGACGGCGCCGCTCGAGCTCGTGGCGTTCACGACGAGCTGTTGAGTCGCCGTGAGCTTGTCGAGGATCGCGGCGATCTCGCGTCCGGTGACGTCCGGACCCGGGACGTTGAAGCGGTAGTCCTCGCCGTCGAAGCTGCCGTGCCCGATGAGCACGACGACCGCCTGATCGTCCTTCTGCGTCTTCTCCACGAACTGCGTCAGCTCGCGCCGGAACGGCTCGCGCCGCGCGCCTTCGCCGGTGAGCAGCACGATGTTCTCCGGCTTTGCGCCCGCCCGCGCCGCGGCTTGCGCGATGGCGTGTGCCTGCTGCTGGAAGCGCTGCTCGTATTCCGGCTCCCCGCCGAGCCCGCTTGCCACGAACACGTGCAGCTCCGCATGCGCGGGCGACACGGCCGCCAGCGCCAACGTGAGCAGGAGTGCACGCACGGGGCTCATCTCACAACGTCTTCCACTTCAGCCGCAGCAGCCAATCGCCCCCTTTGAGGGCGAGTAGAAGGAGGAACAGCGCCGGCAGATTCCACAGGTCCAGCGTCTGCCGCTCGACGATACCGGCTTTCGAGTAACGCATGGCATCCGGAATCTGGTCGAGCTGGTCGAGCCGCCAATAGCGTCCGCCTGTCGAATCTGCGATCCGTTGCAGGAGCGGCCGGTTCTGCTGCGTGCCGAAGTGCTCGACGACGCCGTCGGCCCGGCGGAAATGCGTCTGCAACGTGCCGAGATCCTTCTCGCCGTTCTTGCAGCCCGCGCAGCTCTTTGCATTCATCGACAGCCGATACAAGCCGGGCGCGTCGGCTTGCACTGTTGCGGTGTAACGACCATCGCCCTGGCCGGAGGCGACCATCGGCACGGTGCTCGTCGCACCCTCGTCGGACGTGAGTGTCAGCTGGACCGCCGCGTCGTTCACCGGCTCGAAGCGCTCGTTGCGCAGCTCGGCGGTCACCATGACGCGTCGCTCGTCTTCGTAGACCTTGCGGACGGTGGTCAGAGACATCCGCGGCGGCGCGTCGGCGGCAACGGCGTGGAGGAGCTGGCGCCAGAACATGTAGTGCCGCTGATCCTCGTGAGGCAGACGCATCTTCCAGCGCCACGTGCTCGCGGTGCCGAGCAAGTATGTCGTGCCGCGGCCATAGTGCTGCCAGACGAGCAGGGGCTGTGTTGCGTGGCTCTGCTCGTTGACGGACTCGAGCAAAACGACCGCGCCCGGCTTCAGTGTGCCGAGCGCCTGCATGTCCGCGAAGGGAGGCAGCTCGTTCCACGCTTTCGCGTTCTTCGCCGCGTCGTCGTCGAGACGCGTGATGGGCGACTCGGCGCCGTAGATCGTCAGCCGCGCCTTGCCCGGCGTGAGCGCGAACGTTTTCGCGTTGCCGTCCGGAAGGCGCGCGGGGAAGGTCTGCGCTACCGGCACACGCTGCCAGCCGCCGTCCGCCAGCCCGTCGCGGCCGGCAAGCATCAGCAGCCCGCCGCCCCGGCGATCCACGAAATCCTTCAGGATCTGATGCTGCTCGGAGCTCAGCGCCGACGCTTCGAAGCTGCCGATGACGACGGCGTCGAACGCGAACAGCTCCTCCGCCGTTTGCGGAAAGCCTTTCTCGAGCTCCGCCGCATTCTCGATGCCCTGACGGTAGTAGCGGTTCGGCGTGGCGCGCACGAGGCTCGCGAGGCGCAGCGACGGATCGGTCTCCGCAGCGCGCCGGATGAACTTGTACTCCCAGCGCGGCTCGCCCTCGATGTAGAGGATGTTCCGCTTGCGCGGCTCGACATCGATCACCTGCATGCGCGTGTTGTTGATGACGTTCCGCTCGTTCGGCAGCGGGTCGAGCGTGAACCGCAGGTCGCGCACGCCGGGGTCGCCCGCAGGAATCGAGATCGTGTGCGTCGTGACGCCTGCATCGGCCGAGAGCTGCACTTCGTTCGACGCGAGCAGTGTGTCGCCGTCGTATACGCGCAGCCGCGTCTTGCCTTTCGCGTCGTGCCGAATGCTCACCTCGGCGTTGAGCACTTCGCCGGGCGCAGCGCGGCGCGCGACGGACACGGCTTCGAGCTCGAGATCGTTCGTGTTCTTCTCCGGCCCGACGCCGACCGTGTGCACGGGCACGCCGAACGAGGCCAGCTCCGCAAGCCGCTGCTCGCTCAGAGAGCCCCCGTTCTCGTCCCCATCGGTGACGATGACGACGCCCGACAACGGCGTCGTGGCCCCCGTCTGCATGACGGAGTAGAGCGCATCGCCGATGTGCGTCTGCGTGCCCGGCGGCGGCACGTCCGTCAGTTGCTTCAGCGACTGCGCGGCGCCCGAGAAGCTGAAGAGGCGCACGCCGAACGACTTGCGAAAGGCATCGAGCGGTCCGCCCTCCAGCGCTGCCACCGCCTGCTGCAGCCGGGACTGTTGGCCCTCGCCGTGCGCCATGCTCGCGGAGGCGTCCATGACGACAGCGACCACGTTCTCGCGATCCTTCACCCGCTCGACCAGCAGCACCGGTCGCCAGAGCATTACGAGAATGACCGCGAGCATCGCCGCTTGCAGCACGCCGATGGCGACACGCCGGCCGATGCCGAGATGTCCCTGCCGCACGAGGCTCACGCTGATGAGCACCGCCCCCGCGAAGACGAGGGCGATCAGGACCCACAGCGGCCAGCTGCTCGCAAACGACAGCTCGCCGGCGCGATACGCCCAGGGCGAGTACTTGAACAGAAATTCGAACACGCGCGCTCAGTGAGTCATGGAATAGAGCAGATAGTTGATGGCGAAACGGTAGGCGAGCCCCGTGAGCGGCTGCGGATAGATCGGGTTGTCCGCGTGCTCCCAGGCATCGCCGAGATCCATGTTGAAGTTGATGACCACGGTGAGTCGGCCCGTCTCGTCATAAACGCCTCGCCAATGAGGGGTGTACCCGTCGCGCTCGTAGGTGACCCCGCGCATCACGCCGTAGATGCCGGGAATCTGCGGGCGGTCGACGAGATCGTAGAGCACGTGAAAGACCTCGTCCGCATCGGGAATCTCGACCACCGGCCGGTCCGGATACACGCGGCGCAGCGACTGCATGAAGCCTTCCCACTCGAGCGTGCCGTGGAAGTCGTCGACGACGAGGAAGCCGCCCCGGTCCAGGTACTCGCGCAGCCGCGCGGCATCGGCCTCGCTGAGATCCCAGCCGCCGACTTCGACGGCGTAGAGGAACGGATGATCGAAGAGCGCCTCGTCGCTGAGCCGAACCGCAGTGCCCTGGCTCCCGGTATCGATGCGCGTGAGGCGCCGGATGCCTTGTAGAAGATGGGTCTCCGCTTCGGGCGCGTCCGTGAGCCAGCGATAGCCGCCGAAGCCGAAGCCGCGGGAGAAGTCCGGGTTCTCCGCGTACACGAGGCGCGCCCACTCGAATTCGTTCTTGGGATTTCTCGTCGCGAGCGGCGGCAGCGCCTCGAAGCCGCTTTGCCCCAGAACGAGCAGGGGGCACAGGACGATCGCAACGGCGAGCGTCGCACGCAGCAGCTTTCCGGGTGCCCGCTCCATCTCCGTCGTCACCTGCCGAGGACCGCGTACCTATGGTGCCACCGCTGTAGTGACCGCGACGAGCATTCCGAGATTCCGTAGACTGTCGCGCCACTAGGCAATCAGAAGGGAGCGACATGATTCGGGACGGACTGCGCGCGCACGCGCGACTGCGGGCGGGATGGGTCGGTCTCCTCGCGGGCACGCTGCTCGCAAGCGGTGCATTCGCCGCGGACAATGCCGTCGGCGGGCCGAAAACGACCGGCGCCGCGTTGAAAAAATTGCAGGCGGTGGTGAACGACGACCACCGTACGCCCGCGGAGAAAGCCCGCGACAAGTATCGTCATCCGGTGGAGACGCTCGCGTTCTTCGGCATCCAGCCGAACATGACGGTCGTCGAGCTGTGGCCGTTCGGCGGCTGGTACACGGCGATCATCGCGCCGTACGTGAAGGGCAGCGGCAAGTTCTACGCGGCCGCCATGGACCCGGCATCGACTTCGAAGAGCGATCAGAAGTACAACGCGGAATTGAAGAAGTTGCTCGAGGCGCGGCCGGACCTCTACGGCGAGGTGCAATGGTCGGTGCTCGCGCCCGGCAAGTTCCAGATCGCGCCGGACGGGTCGGCCGACATGGTCGTCACCTTCCGCAACATCCACAATTGGGTATGGCAGGGCATGGAGAAGGACGTCTTCGAGGCGGCGTATCGCGCGCTGAAGCCGGGCGGCATCCTGGGCGTCGAAGAGCACCGCAACGACGATCCCAACTACGAGCCGAAGCAGCCCGGGCAGGCCTATGTCGGTGAGGACTGGGCGATCAAGATGATCGAGTCGGTCGGCTTCCGGCTCGTCGGCAAGTCCGACATCAACCGCAACCCGAAGGACACCAAGGACTATCCGAAGGGTGTGTGGACGCTGCCGCCGACCTACGCGCTCGGCGAGACGGACAAAGCGAAGTACGCGGCGATCGGCGAGTCCGACCGCTTCACGCTCAAGTTCATGAAGCCGAACGGCTGAGGACGCAGTGTCGCAGCTCACGCTCGAATCGATCCGCGCGGCGCGCGAGCGCATTCGCGACAAGATCACGCGCACGCCGGTGCTCACCAACGAGATGCTCGACGATCAGGCGGGCGCGGCGCTCTTCTTCAAGGCGGAGAACCTGCAGAAGATCGGCGCCTTCAAGGCGCGCGGCGCGACGAACGCGGTGTTCATGCTCTCCGATGCGCAAGCGCAGCGCGGCGTCGTTGCGCATTCGTCGGGCAATCACGCGGCAGCGGTGGCGCGCGCCGCGCAGCTGCGAGGCATTCCGGCGTATATCGTCATGCCGACGAACGTCCCGAAGGCCAAGCAGGCGTCGGTCCGGCGCTTCGGCGCGCACGTCACGTTCGTCGAGCCGACCATCGCCGCACGCGAGGCCGGGGCGGCGAAGATCGTGGAGGAGACCGGCGCAGAGCTCGTGCATCCGTACAACGATCTGCGCGTGATGGCGGGGCAGGGCACCGCGGCTCTGGAGTTGCTCGAGGACGTGCCGGATCTCGACATCGTGCTCTGCCCGGTGGGCGGCGGTGGCCTGCTGAGCGGCACGGCGGTGGCCGCGAAAGGGCTGAAGCCCGACATCCGCGTGATCGCGGCGGAGCCGGCGGGCGCGGACGATGCGTTCCGTTCGTTCAAGAGTGGTCGCATCGTCGGCAACACCAAGCCGGACACCATCGCGGACGGGCTCCGCGGGCAGCTCGGCGAGCTCACGTTCAGCGAAATCCGCGAGCACGTCGACGACATCGTCACCGTCTCGGAGGAGGCGATCGTGCTCGCGATGCGGGCGCTTTGGGAGATGCTGAAGATCGTCGTCGAGCCCTCGGCGGCCGTCCCTTATGCGGCCGTCATCGAGCACAAGCTGGATGTGAGTCGCAAGCGCGTCGGGATCATTCTGACCGGCGGCAACCTCGATCTCGATGCGTTGCCCTGGGCGAGACACCAAGTGCCCTAGCGCGCGATGGGCTAGCGTGTCGAGCTCGACGACAGCTCCTGCTGCTGGAGCGCGCGGGCCTGCTCGCCTACATACGCGCGAATGGTTTCGGCATCGGCCGGCGACAGGAACTTCGCCCAGCTCACCATGCCTCGATCCGTCAGCGCACCGTCGATCACGACGCGCTTCCACGCGCTCTTGTCGGTGAGCATCGGCGAGCGGCGCAAGTCGGGAATCACGTTCGCCGACTGCGCATCGAAGCCATGGCATCGGGCGCAGTACAGATCGTAGTGCGCCTTGCCCGTGTTGTACGCGGTGCTCGACGCGATCTGGTCAGGCGGATTCGCGGGGGGCGCGAGCGGCGAGTCCGGCGGCAAGGTCGCCGTGCCGTCCAGCTTGAAGGCGAGCATGCGGCCGTTGTCGCGCATGCGCGCCGGCGGCGTGAACACCACCGCGGACGGCCCTGAAGAGACGGCGACGTACTGCTCTCCGCCCACGCTGTACATCACCGGCCCCGCAACGATCGCATTGGGTGTGTTGTAGCTCCACACGCGCTCGCCGGTGTCCGCGCGAAACGCGACGAGCTCTCCCAGCAATCCCGCGCGCGAGCGCCCTTGAAATACGAGATTGCCCGCCGTCGCGAGCACGCCGTTGCCGCGCCCGTTGGCGCGCCACGCCTCCGACTGCGTGACGGGATTCCAGGCGAGCAGATACGCGGAGTTGGCGGCGCCCGTCGGTCCTTTCGGCGGCCCGCTCGCCGGCCCGCCGTGGACCATCGACTCGCGATTGATGCCGATGTGCGGAATGCCTTGCACGTATCGAAATTCGGGCAGGAGCTCGTAGTACGTCGAGCTCTCCGTGGCGGGGATATAGATGAGTCCCGTCATCGGGCTGAACGCGACCGGCTGCCAGTTGTGACCGCCGCCGCCGCCCGGAATCCCGAGCCACGGCGCGTCTTGATAGCGCGCAGCGGCGACGATCTCGGGCCGTCCGGTGGCGAGGTCCACGCGGGTCGCCCAGTTCAGGCCGGAGATGTACGGCTGTGCCGAGAGGACTTTGCCGGTCGCGCGTTCGATCACGTAGAAGAAGCCGTCCTTCGGCGCGTGGAGCAGAACCTTCTTCAGCTGCCCGTCGATGCGCAGATCGACCAGCGTGATGTCGGCGATCGCGTCGTAGTCCCACTCTTCACCGGGCACTTCCTGGTAGTGCCACTTGTAGCGTCCCGTGTCCGCGTCGACTGCCACGATCGACGCGATGAAGAGGTTGTCGCCCTTGCCGGCCGAGCGATGCACGCGACTCCAGGGATAGCCGTTGCCCGTACCGAAATACACCTGATTCAGATCGGGATCGAACACTAGCGCGTTCCAGACGTGGCCGCCGCCGCCGTACTTGTACCAATCGCCGAACCACGTCGGTCGCGCGAGACGTGCGAGCA
This sequence comes from Steroidobacteraceae bacterium, assembly GCA_035760965.1. Lineage (GTDB taxonomy): Bacteria > Pseudomonadota > Gammaproteobacteria > Steroidobacterales > Steroidobacteraceae > JADGHX01. The sequence continues at coordinate 52,591 of DASTRY010000073.1, forward strand.
CTTCGTCGGATGCTGCGCCGTCTTGCTTGGCCGCCGGATCGCCGGGCACGGTATAGAAGCGCCAGATGAGCTTGCCGGAGCGAGCGTCGTACGCGCTGACGTATCCGCGACCGCCGAACTCCGAGCCGGCATTGCCGATGAACACTTTGTCGCGCGCGACACGCGGCGCGCCGGTGATGGAGTACGTGGTGCCCACCGGTGTCGTCACGGTGCTCCACACGGGCGTGCCCGTTGCGGCGTTGAGCGCAATGAGTCGCCCGTCCACGGTGCCGACGTAGACGAGACCTTTGTAGACCGCGACACCGCGATTCACGATGTCGCAGCACGTTGGTACGGCGGCGCTGCCAGGCACCTTCGGATCGAAGAACCAGATCTGCCGGCCCGTGCGCGCATCGAGCGCGTAGACCTTGCTCCATGCGGTACTCACGTACATCACGCCGTCGACGACGAGCGGCGTCGCTTCCTGTCCGCGCGTCGTGTCGTAATCGAAGTACCACGCGGGCTTCAGTCTGCGCACGGTCTGCACATTGATCTGCGCGAGCCGCGAGAAGCGCCGCTCGTTCCAGTCGCCACCGTGCGTGAGCCAGTTTTGCGGCTCGCGCTCGGCATGCGCGAGCCGGGTATCGTCGACCTGCGCGACTCCTGCCGGAGCGGCCACCGCGAGCAGCGGCGCGAGGACGATCACTGCGGCGAGGCCGATACGGCGGATCAAAGAGCGTCTCCTCGGCACGGTCGCGAAATCACCCGGGTTCTCAATGCTATAAAGCGGCGGACGCGAGGGGGAGTGCTCGCTGCGCCCGTAGCGCGGACGTGACTGGCAGGGCCTTCCTGAGCCTCTCGCTCGCGAGTGCGATGAGCTTGCGCTTGATTTTGCGGACCCAGGCCGGCGCGCGTGTGATCGTGCATGCCGAACACCAAGCTGGGGCTCGGCGCGGCCCCGGGCGCACACCCGGTGCGCCACGCCGCCGCTAGCTAGACCAAGCGTTGCGGTGTCACGTGCGTCGGCCGCTGCGTAAGCTGCTCTTTGACGTGCGAGAGCAGCTCCGCGCTTTCCGAATGCGCGGCGAGCGGATCGCCCACCGTGACGCGAGAGCCGAAGTGCGCCAGCGTGACCTCGAAATCCGCTCCCTTGAAGCGGAAGCGCGCGGGACCGGTGAAGCGCGCGGGAACCTTGAAGTCGGCGAACTCGACGCCGGGAATGCGGGCGAGCAGCGCGCACACGCGACCGAACGTGATGCGCGGACCTCCGATCTCGAACATCGCCAGCGCGCCGCTCATGGTGCGGAACTCGCTGAGACAGCTCGTCCGCATCGTCAGCGCAATCCGTTCGCCGACACTTTCGGCCATCGACATTCCCGCTAAATTCTCGAACCCCGGTGTGTACGCGCACAGTACAACTCTTGTCGGCGCGCCGCGTGTGACCGGGATCACGCGTCGGGCGCGAAGTGCCGGCGTGTCTCGAGGGCGATCGACACGAACGGACCCGGCTCAGCTTCACTGGATTCGAATCTGCGCGCGCAGGGTGTCGCAGGTGGACCCGGACCGAGACCTTTGGTCAGGGTCTTGTACAAAACCGGGTCAGGAGGCGTGTCGAGTGCAGCGGCGGCGTTATGCCAGTGCCGCAAGGCTCACACACTCGCGCCGTGCGAATACTTACCACCCGCCGCCGCCACCGCCTCCACCGCCACCGCCCGACGATCCGCCGCCACCGCCACCGGAGCTCGAGCCGGGAGCCGTCGATGCGGACGAGATCGCGCTGCTGAACTGGGAGCTCAGGCTTTCCGAGAAGCTGCCGAGATGACGGGTGCTCCAGCCCGACCCGCTGTACCACGAAGGCTGCGATGTCGAGGGCGGCTGCATCGCGAACACGCTCGCGAACCGCTCGCCCCAGCGCTGCTCGACACCGAGCGCGACCGCTGCGGGCAGATACGCGTGATACAGCGCCGGAGTCAGCGGCGGAGGCGGCGACTTCAGGCGCGCGAGCTCTTCCTGCTCCGCGACGGACATGTACATCTTGAAGCCGCGTACGTGATCCATCGCCGCGCGACCCGCGGCGGTCGGCGCCTTGAGGAGCTTGCCGAACACGCCGTTTGCGATGAGCCCGATCGCCGCGGCGGCGACGCTCGCCCAGCCGAGCCGCGTCGTGAAATACCACTCGGGCAGGACGTACCGGCCCGCGGACATCACCAGCGCGACGACAATGGCGATGCTGAAAGCGACGCCGAGCGCGTGCCAGCCGCCATTGATGCGGAAGAAGCTCGGCGTGAAGCGCGCCCTCAACATGCTCCGGTGGAGCATTTTCGCCGCGCGTACCTGCTCCCAGTTCTCCTTCTTGAGCTCGACTCGATCGCTCTTCGCGAAGAGCTGCGCGAGCAGCGCGCGCTGCTCGGCCGAGAGCGGCTGGGCGTCCGCGCTCTCGCGCTTGATGAGCGTGAATTCACGACCGAGGCCGAGAAACCCGCGCGTCTCGTCGATCACGAGATGGCCCTTCACCGCGAGATCGAGAACGTCGGCGGCGAAGCAGCGGTCGTCGTAGCGCATCTCGAGCAGATAGCGCATGGCGCCGGGCGAAATGCCGCTCGGCGGCTCGTATTCGGGAATCACGACACGGCCCGGCGGATCGCGCCCGACCTTGTTCCAGATCCAAACGTAGTAGAGCAGCAGCAGGGCGAGCCCGCCGATGCCGAAGTATGCGGGCCGGATGTCACGCAGCACGAAGTTGCCCGCGGCTCCGATGCCGCGTTGGCTGCGATAGCGAGTGAGGCTCGCCATGACGCCCGGACCGCTTGCGGCGGCCGACGGCTTCTCGACGGGCGGCGCGATGAAACCCTTCGGCCACATCACCACGATGGTGAGGCCTTCGTGAACCGCCAGCCGCTCCGTCGTGTGGAACGTCGGCTCACCCTCTTCGATGCGCGCGGAATAGCCGGTGCCGCGCGCGCCTTGCGGGCCCGTGTACGCTTCGAGCCGCACTTGCGAGCGCGGGATCGCTGCGGGCAGCACGACCCGCGCGCTCGCCGTGTCGATGGCGAAGTCCCAGCCGTTGCCCGTCACGTTCCAGTACACCTCGTCGTGATCGGCGAAGAAGCCGAGCTGGCGATCGGTGCGGTAGTCGATCTCGTACGTGTGCTCGCCAGGCACCAGCATGCTGTGCGGATCGCCGAGATAGATGCGCACGCCGTTGCCGCGGTTCTCCGTCCACCACCGCTCGGCTCGGCCGTCCCGGCGCGCGCCGCGAAAATCGAAGCCGACCGTGACGATGCCGCCGTTGCGGCCGGGATACTCGGTCGGAAAGTCCCGGTAGATGCCGCGCCGGATATTGCGGCCCTCGGCGCGCACGCGAATGACCTCGTGCACATCGAACGAGCCGTCCGTCTGGACCGTGATCGTGCTGTCGTACGACAGAATGCGCTCGTCGGCCTGCGCAATGGTCGCGCATACGAGCATGCAGAGCGCGAGGAGCGCTTTCACGGCAGCGCCACTTTCGGGGCTGCCGCGGCGTCCGGCTCGTCGAGCTCGAAGAACTCGGCCGGCCGGAACGCGAACGCGCGCGCGATGAGCAGATCGGGAAAGCGCTGGAGGCGATTGTTGAAGAGGTTCACGGCGCCGTTGTAGTAGCGCCGGGAGTACTGAATCTGGTTCTCGGTGTCCACGAGCTTGCGATGCAAGTCCGCGAAGCCCTCGCTCGCCTTCAGGTTCGGATAGGCCTCGACGAGCGCGATGAGCTTTTGCACGCCCGCGCTGACGGCGCGCTCGGTCTCGCTGCGCGATGCGGGTGTCCCCTGCGAAACGCTCCGCAACCCTGCGAGGCTCGTGAGCAGCGCGCGCTCGTAGCTCGCGTAGCCCTTCACGATCTCGACGAGCCGCGGCACGAGCTCGTGCCGCCGCGTGAGCTGCACGTCGACGTCGCTCCACGCCTGAGCGACTCGATTTCGATCGCGCACGAGCGAGTTGTAGACGAGCGCCGCCCACACGAGCAGCGCGACGAAGAGCGCAACGACCACCCCGAACGCCATGCGCGCGATCCTAACCTGCCCGCGAGTCGGGTGCGTACGCCGGAGTATTTGTTCTCGCGCGAACGGCAACCCTATGCTCGCCGGGTCGAAGGGGGAGACCAGTCGAAATGCGAAGAACAGCACGCCTTGCCGCGGGTCTGGGAATGGCGTTGAGCGCGGCGCTCGCGCTCGGCGCACCCGCAATCAAGCCCGCGCCGGCGTTCACGGCCAAAGAGCTGAATGCGCTGCCCACGACGCAATGGATCACGAACGGGGGCACGCTCTTCAACCAGCGCTATTCGCCGCTCACGCTGCTGAATCGCGAGAACGTCAAACACCTGAAGGGGCGCTGGCGTACGAGCATGGGGTCGGGTGCAGGGCCGGGTAACGCCGGTCAAGCGCAGATCCTCGCGTACGAAGGGGTGCTCTACGTCACCAACGGTGCGAACGACGTGTTCGCGATGGACGTGGAGACGGGACAGATCCTCTGGACCTACCGCGGCAATCCCGACCCGCGCGGCGGCAGCCCCATCGGCAAGGTGAGCCGCGGTGTCGCGCTCGGCGAGGGCAAGGTGTTCGTCGGCCACACCGACGCGCAGCTCGCCGCGCTCGATCAGCGCACGGGCAAGGTCATCTGGAAGATTCCGGCCGAGCGCTGGCAGGACGGCTATGCGATCACCGCGGCGCCGCTGTACTACGACGGGCTCGTCATCGTCGGCTTCAACGGCGGCGAGATGGGCACACGCGGTCGCCTCAAAGCGTTCGATGCGAAGACGGGCAAGCTGCGGTGGACTTTCTACACGGTGCCCGGTCCGGGCGAGTTCGGTCACGAGACCTGGCCGCAGGACAGCGATGCGTGGAAGCGCGGGGGCGCCGCGATCTGGCAGACGCCCGCGGTCGATTCCGAGCTGGGGCTGATCTACTTCTCGACCGGCAATCCCGGTCCCGATCTGAACGGCAGTGTTCGTCCCGGAGACAACTTGTTCTCGGTGTCGATCGTTGCGATCGACGCGAAGACGGGGAAGTATCGCTGGCACTTCCAGCAGGTCCATCACGATCTGTGGGACTACGACTCGCCCAATCCCGTCGTGCTCTTCGATGCGGAGATCGACGGCGTGCCGCGCAAGGGTCTCGTGGAAGTCTCGAAGACCGGCTGGGCGTACATCCTCGATCGCACGAACGGCAAGCCGCTCATCGGTATCGAGGAGCGGCCGGTGCCGCAGGAACCGCGACAGGCCACGGCGGCGACGCAGCCGTATCCGATCGGCGATGCGATCGTTCCGCAGCAGGTCGACATCGTGCCCGAGGGCGTGCCGCTCGTGCCGGGCACGGGCGAGGTGCCCAATCATGGGCGCATCTTCACGCCGTTCTGGACCGAGCCCGTTACGGTGAAACCCGGGACCATGGGCGGCGCCAACTGGCCGCCGAGCTCGTACGACCCTGAGTCGCACTTGCTGTACGTCTGCGCGTCCGATCGCATCAGCACGTTCTGGGTGCGCGAGAAGCTCGAGGAACCGGGGCCGAACAAAGTCTACATGGGCGGCGCGTTCGGCCAAGCAGAGGTCGATGACAGCGGCATTCTTGCGGCGCTCGACGTGCGCACGAACAAGCTGAAGTGGCGCCAGCAGTGGCGCGAGATCTGTTACAGCGGCTCGGTGGTGACCGCGGGTGGGCTCCTGTTCGTCGGGCGTGCGGACGGGCGGCTGACGGCGCTGGACAAGAGCACTGGCGCGAAGCTCTGGGAGTTCATGACGGATGCCGGCGTGAACACCACGGTCACCACGTTCGAGCACAAAGGGCAGCAGTACGTCGCCGTGCACGCGGGCGGCGGCGTGTTCGCGAACGGCAAGCGCGGTGATGGTGTGTGGATGTTTTCGCTGGACGGCAAGATCGACCCGATCGTGCCGCCTCCGCCACCGGGTTCGCGGCCCAGTGCGAGCGCTGCGGGTGCGGGCGGCGGGGCTCCTGGCGCCGCGCGTGCGGCGCGAGCGGTGGATCGCGCGCATGGCGAAGCGATTTACAAGCAAGCGTGCGTGCCGTGCCACGGCGAATCAGGCGCGGGCGGTCACGGCGGCGGGCCGTCGCTGATCGCGGGTCAGACCGCCGACCAGATCGTGGCCGTCACGAGCACGGGCAGGAACAACATGCCGTCGTTCTCGGGCACCTACTCGGCGGATGATCTACGCGACATCGCGGCGTACATCGTCGACGGGCTGGCGAAGCAGGCGAAGTAGGCGGCGGTCTGCCGCCTGATCGCGCGAGCGCGACTAGGCGTCGGGGGCCATGTGCCCCCACAAGCTCTTGAACGCGAGCGTCGTGAACGCCTTCGGATCGCCCCACTTCGCGTCGAACTCTTTCGTCGGATTCTGCGCGACGACTTCGTCGGGCCCCAGTCCCTTGCGCAGGAGTTTCGAGAGTCGATCGAAGATCGCCGCGTACATCTCGTGCTGCGCTTCGAGATCGGCGCGCTTCAGCACGGGCCCGTTCGCCGGCACGATCTGCGTGTTCGCATCACCCACGCCGAGCAGCGTCTTCAAGCCTGCGACCAGCCCGCCGATCCAGCCGCCGGTCTGATAATCGATAACCGGCCAGCCCTCGCCGGACACCACGCCGCCCGCAACGAGCACGTTCGACTCGGGCAGGAAGACGTACAGATCGCCATCCGTGTGCGCCTGGAGCAGGTAGCCGTACTCCGCTTTCTGGCCGCCGAAATCGAGCGTGCCCGGCATGCCGAACGTCGTCTCGTTGGGCAATGCCTTCGGAGGCAGCGGCCCGTAGGTCTCGTTGGTGAGCGGCACGGGATTCGCGTAGCCAAGCCAGAGCTTGGTGTTCTCGTGCGCAAAGATCTTGGCGCCGGCCTTGCCGAGCCGCTCGTTCGATCCGGTCTGCTCGGGATGCCAGTGCGTGTTCACGAGGGTGTGGACGCGCTTCGCGCCGGTCTCTTTCAGCGCGAGCTTCAACAGCTCGCCGGAGCGCGCTTCGAGCCCGCCATCCACCAGCAGGGCGCCGTCCGGTCCGCTGATTGCGACGACGTTCGCACCGGCGCCGCTCAGAACGCTCACGCGATCGGTGAGCTTCGTGACCGTGAGAGGTGCGAGCTTCTGTCGCGCGTGTGCGGGCAGCGGCATCCATTGCGCAACCGAGGCCGCGGCGACGCTGCCGAGAGCCGCATGCAGGAACGCTCTGCGATTGCGCAGGCTAGTGTGTTCGTTGATCGCGCGCTGAGCGTGCGCGGGCGTGACGGGATGTTTCATGGGCGCGGGACTCTAACGCGTTCGCGCGCGGTGTGAAGCACGATGAGTTTTGCCGATTCGAAACAGGAGCTTTGCTCGTCGCGGCGATCCGGGCACGCGGCGCGTTTCATAACGCGTGTCGTGCGCTTCGTGACGCCATTCCTGCGCTCGATCTGGACTGAGTCCAACGCACGGACGAGCCTGCAAATCCGCGGAGTTCGGACAAATTTTCCGAAATCGTGGGTCTATCATGCGCGGGTTCGCAGTCCGTTCAGAGGCGGGACGAATTGATGCGTATGAGACTGTTCGGGCGCTTCCTCCTGACCGCAGGCGTGTGTGGCATGACGATGCTTGCGGCGCTGACAGCGGCCGCCGCCGACGCCGACAAATCCGGCGCCACCGCGTCCGCTCCGCCGGCCGTCGTCAACAAGAGCACGCAGCACGAGGAGCACGCGGACAAGGGCGCCGAGGACAAGGGCCCGCCGCCGGCCGTCGACGATCACGCAGGCTTTCTCAACTACTACTGCTCGAAGTGTCACAACGCCACCGACTGGGCGGGCGGTGTCGCGTTCGACACGATGACCTTCGACACGATTGCTGACGACGCGGAGACCTGGGAGCACGCCGTGCGCAAGCTCCGTGGTCAGTTGATGCCGCCGCCGGGCAACCCGCAGCCCGCGAAGGCCGCCCGCAGAGAATTCATCTCCTTCATGGAGACCGAGCTCGACAAGGCGGGGGAGGCGCATCCGAGCCCGGGCCGCGTCGCGCTCCACCGGCTGAATCGCAAGGAGTACGCGAACGCCATCCGCGACCTGCTCGATGTGAACGTCGACGTCAATTCGCTGCTGCCGGAAGACAACGTGAGCGACGGCTTCGACAACGTCGCCAACGTCTTGCAGGTCACGCCGTCGTTCCTGGACCAGTACGTCGCTGCCGCGCGTTCCGTGGCGGTCGAGGCGATCGGCGATGCGTCCGTGAAGCCGATGGGCGTGCAGTACTTCGCGCCGAAGGGCGCGAGGCAGTACTTCCACGAGGAAGGGCTGCCGCTCGGTACCCGCGGCGGTCTGGCGGTCGAGCACAACTTCCCGGCAGATGGGGAGTACGAGCTGAACATCTCCAACATGGCCGTGGCGCTCTGGGTCTACAACATGGAGTTCAAGCACCATGTGATCGCCACGCTCGACGGCAAGAAGTTCTGGGAAACGGACATCGGTGGCGAAGAGGACATGAAGGCCATCGATCAGAAGCAGGACCCCGCCGTCGACGCGATCAACGCGCGCCTGAAGGGCATCCGTTTTCATGCGCCAGCCGGGCCGCACAAGGTCGCCGTGACCTTCGTGCAGCGAACGTTCGCGGAATCCGACGACAAGCTGTTCCAGCAGATGCCGGGCGGCGGTCAGGACCGCGTGCTGAAGGTGGCGTCGTTCGAGGTGAAAGGCCCGTTCAAGGTGACGGGCATGAGCGAGACGCCGAGCCGCAAGCGCATCTTCTCGTGCTATCCGAAGGCGCCTGCCGAGGAGCCGGCGTGCGCCGAGCAGATCGTCACGCGCCTCGCGACGCAGGCCTTCCGTCGGCCGATCACCGGCGCCGAGAAGGCGTCGCTCATGAAGTTCTATCAGGCCGGTCGCGATGCGTCCGACGGCGGCAGCTTCGATGTCGGCATTCGCCGGGCGATGACGGCGATTCTCGCGAGCCCCTCGTTCCTGTATCGCGCGGAGCCCGTGCCGCAGATGGCGCAGCCGGGCTCGATCTACCGCATCAACGATCTCGAGCTGGCGTCGCGCCTGTCGTTCTTCCTGTGGAGCACCGTGCCGGACGATGAGCTTCGCAAGGTCGCGGTGGCCGGCAAGCTGCGCGATCCGCAGGTGCTCGAGGCGCAGGTGAAGCGCATGCTGGCGGACCCGCGCTCGATCTCGCTCACGACGAGCTTCGCGTTCCAGTGGCTGAACGTCGGCCACCTGACCGAGATCGATCCGGACGCGAATCTCTTCCCGTATGCGGGCGATCCGCGCGACGACTTCCGCACCGAGTTGAAGCTGTTCATCGACAGCATCTTCCGCGAAGACCACAACGTCATGGACCTGCTCGGCGCGAACTACACGTTCCTGAACGAGCGGCTCGCGCTCCACTACGGCATCAACGACGTGCGCGGCGACCAGTGGCGGCGCGTCGAGCTGAAAGACTCGAAGCGCTGGGGCCTGCTCGGCAAGGGCGGCGTCCTCATGCTCACGTCGTATCCGAACCGCACGTCCGTCGTGCTGCGCGGCGCGTGGGTGCTCGAGCGCATCAACGGCACGCCGCCGGCCTCGCCGCCGCCGAACGTCGAAGCGTTGAAGGACACGAAGCCCGGTCAGAAGCCGAAGACGCTGAAGGAGCAGATGGCGCTCCATCGCACGAAATCGAGCTGCTTCTCCTGCCACGGCATCATCGATCCGATCGGCTTCTCGCTCGAGAACTTCGACGCGGTGGGCACGTGGCGCGAGAAGGATCGTATGGCGGGCGCGGTGATCGACGCGACCGGTGAGCTGCCGGACGGCACGCAGGTGAACGGACCGGATTCGCTGCGTACGGCGCTGATGGCGAATCCCGAGCAGTTCGTGCAGACGCTGACGGAGAAGCTGATGACGTACTCGCTCGGCCGCACCGTCGACTATCACGACATGCCCACGGTGCGCGCGATCGTGCGGGCCGCCGCGAAAGACAACTACCGCTTCTCGTCCATCGTCATGAACATCGTGAAGAGCGCGCCGTTCCAGATGCGCCAAGTTCCGAAGGACGAGAAGACCCCAGCGAGTCAGACGGCTCAGACGGCCCAGCGTTAGGACGAGAGGAATCCCGGCTATGGCTATGTTCATCACCAAGAAGCATCTCGATCGTCGCACCGTGCTGCGCGGGATGGGTTTTGCGATCAGCCTGCCGCTGCTCGACGCGATGATTCCCGCGGCGACGGCGCTTGCGAACACTGCCGCGGCACCGCGGCCGCGCATCGGGTTCACCTACTTTCCGCACGGCGCCGTGATGGCGCGCTGGCAGCCGAAGGAAACCGGCACGAATTTCGAGCTGCCGCAGATCCTGAAGCCGTTCGAGCCGTTCAAGCAGCACATGACGGTCGTCACCGGCCTGCGCAACAAAGCCGGCGAGAGCCCGAGCCCGCACGCGATCATCGCCGGCACGTGGCTCGGCTGCGTCGCGCCGCCGCCCGGACAGCAGGCGCCGCACGGCGGCACGAGCGCGGACCAGGTCGCCGCCCAGCACATCGGACAGGACACGACGCTGCCCTCGATCGAGCTCGCCGGCGAAGGCGGCGGGGGCGCATGCGATCCGCAATACGGCTGCAGCTACAGCGGCACGGTCGCGTTTCGCACGCCGACGCAGCCGCTGCCGATGGAGCACAACCCGCGCAAGGCGTTCTATCGACTCTTCGGCCAGGGCGACAACGCGACCGAGCGTCATTCGATCATCGAAGAGACGGGCAGCATCCTCGACTACGTCGCGCAGAACGCGGCGGACTTGAAGCGCCAGCTCGGCACGGCCGATCAGGCGATGGTGGACGACTACCTCGACTCCGTGCGCGAGATCGAGCGGCGCGTGCAAAAGCAGAAGGAGAAGGAAAACTCCGGGGTCAAGCTGCCCGATGCGCCCTCGGGCGTGCAGGAGGATTTCGGCAAGACGCTCGACACGATGTTCGACATGATCGCGCTCGCGTACCAGGCGAACGTCACGCGCGTAACGACCTTCATGATGGCGAAGGAGGTCAGCATGCGCACGTACAACCAGATCGGCGTCCCCGACGCCTTTCACCCGCTGTCGCATCACCAGAACGATCCCGCGAAGCTCGATCGGCTGGCGAAGGTGCAGACGTATCACAGCGAGGCCTACGCGCGCTTCATCAAGCGGATGGCGAGCACGCCGGATGGCGACGGCACGCTGCTCGATCATTCGATCCTCGTGTACGGCTCGAACATGAGCAACAGCGATCTGCACAACAACGATCCGCTGCCGATTGCGGTGTTCGGCCATGCCTACGGCAAGATCAAAGGCGGGCAGCACCTGCACTATCCGCAGGACACCCCGCTCGCCAATCTGTGGCTCACGCTTCTGCAACGCGCCGGCATCGACGTGCAGTCGCACGGGAACAGCACCGGCGTGCTCGCGGAGGTTTGAGATCCATGATGAAGGCCCGCGTCGCGGCTCTGCTGCTGTGTTCTCTCGCCGCCGGCGCCGCGTGGGCGGCGCCGCCAGGCTCGCTGATCGCTGCAGCGGAGGCGAAGGATCATGACGCGGCGATGAAGCTCATCGCGCAGGGCGCGGACGTGCGCGCGAAGGACGTCGATGGCACCACGGCGCTGCACTGGGCCGCGCATTACGCCGACGTCGAGCTGGTCGATGCGCTGATCAAGAAAGGCGCCGAGGTCAACGTCTCGAACGACTACGGCTCCTCGCCGATGATGGAAGCCGCGACCATCGGCAGCGCGCCCGTGTTGAAGCTGCTGCTGAAGGCCGGTGCGGACGTCGAGTCGCCGAATCCCGAGGGCCAGACCGCTCTCATGGCCGTGGCGCGCACCGGTGAGATCGAGGCGGCCAAGGTCATCCTCAGCTACAAGCCGAAGGTCGATGCGGTCGAGCAGTGGGGCGGACAGACGGCGCTGATGTGGGCCGCCGCGCAGAGTCAGCCGGACATGGTGGCGCTGCTCATCAAGCACGGCGCGAACGTGAATGCGCGCGGCGTCGTGCGCGATTGGCAGCGGCGCGTGACGGCGGAAGGTCGCCCGAAGAACATGAACCACGGCGGCTTCACGCCGCTGCTCTATGCGGCTCGCGAAGGCTGCATCGAATGCGCGAAGCATCTGCTGAAGGCGAAGGCGGATATCAATCTGCCCGATCCCGACGGGATGACGCCGCTGAATCTCGCGCTGACGAACATGCGGTTCGATTTCGCGGCGTACCTGATTTCGCAGGGCGCCGACGTCAACAGATGGGATTTCTGGGGTCGCACGCCGCTCTATTCGGCGATCGATCTCAACACGCTGCCCCGCGGCGGCCGGCCGGATCTGCCGTCGACGGATCGTCTCACCGGCTATGACGTGGCGGAGATGTTGCTGAAGGCCGGCGCGAATCCGAACGCGCAGCTCAAACTGCGGCCGCCGTATCGCAACGGCGTGTTCGATCGCGGTGGCGACCAGGTGATTTCGACGGGCGCGACGCCGCTGCTCGTCGCTGCCAAGGTCGGTGACGCGAAGTCCGTGGAGCTGCTGCTGAAGTACCACGCGATGGTGGATCTCCCGACAGCGGCCGGTGTAACGCCGTACATGGCGGCTGCGGGAATGGGGCAGAGCTTCAATCCCACTCGCGGCCGCTACAAAACGGACGATGACGCGGTCGCTTGCCTGAAGCTGCTGAAGGCGGCGGGCGCGAAGGTCAATGGCACCAATGTGCAGGGTCTGACGGCTCTGCACAGCGCAGCCTCGCTCGGCTGGGATCACACGGTGGCGGCGCTCGTCGCGGATGGCGCGGAGCTCGAACCGCTCGATCATCTTGGGCTCGCGCCCATCGACTACGCCGTCGGTCGCCATCCCCGCGCGTTCCTCGAGCCGGAGCACGTGCGGCACGACTCGACAGTGAACCTGCTGCGCGGCTACATCGTCGCGGCGACCGGGCGTCCGCCGAAGGAGTTCTCGGGCAACCTCAACAAGTCCACGCGGGGCACGGGCGGCGCGGCCGGTAATCTCATCCAGCAATAGCCGACCGGAGCAGGACCAGACCTGCCGCGATTGCCGCTATGCCAACGGCCTGAGCAGCACGCATCCGAGGCGGTAAGAGTCGCTCGAGCGTGATGCCGACGGTCAACGCCGCCATCGCACGCAGGTCCATCACGTCTGTAACGAGCAAGATCGCCGTCAGACCGGCGCAGCAGCTGGTGCAGCGGATGCCGAGCCGGAAGCCGCATTTCAGGGCTGAGCCCGCATCCGTGGACGCCGCGCACCGACATATCGACAGGTCGCGACAGCAGGCGAGCTGGCGGCTCTTCCAACGAGTGAACTGAAGCGCGCCGGCGATCAGGACGACGGTACTCGCGGCGATGGGCACCGCCCGAGCCAGCGCCTCGTGCTGCATCTCCGCGTTCGCGAGTACCACGCCGATGGGAAATGCGGCGATCCCAAGCAGCGTCCAGACCGAGAAGTATCCTGCCGCCGCGAGGCCGGTCAGCAAGTCCGGGCGGCGCGCGCCAGCCCGCGCGAGCGCCGTTCGGTAGCGCCACAAGGTCGGCGCTACGGAGGGCAGCATCATCGCGGTCATCATCGCCGCCCACATGCCGACGAACGAGGCGGCAGCGCCGGGCCACGATTGGCCCGGCATCAGCATCCACGTCATCGACATCGTCCAGCCGCCCGGCATGCGCATGCCTTCCATGCCCGACATCGAAGCGCACCATGTGACAGTGAGCACCGCGCAGGCACAGAACAGCAGCGCCGATGCACCGAGAAAGCCGCCACCGGAGCGAGTCATCGCCGGCTCACCGCGTTCCGTACTCGTCATGACGACGCCACCACATGCCTTTCTCGTTGCGTCCGAAAGGCGCGCGGTCGAGCCACTGGTACATGCCCCAGATTGCATCGACACCGCGACCGTATGACGAATACGCGTGATAGACCGCGCCGTCCTCGAGCACGAAGGTGCTGAGTCCCGGGCGCTCACGCGTGAAAGTGGCCAAATCGACACCGGAGCTCGCAGCGGAGAGCGCCCCGGGACCGGGGTTTGCCGGTTGCGTCGGCTCCGCGCCCGGTTTGGCTTTCACCGGTTCCCGCAGCGGCGGCTCGCGCCGATAGTTGTATTCGATGCCGGCGCGCTGCTGATCCTCGGTGAAATACACGCTGAAGTCGAAATTGAAGTCGCTGCCGAACGAGGACGCCCAAGGGAATTTCCACCCCATGCGCTGCTTGTAGGCCTGCAGTTTCGGGAGCGGCGCGCGCGAGACCGCCATGAGCATGACGTCGTGATTGGCGAGATGGATCTGTGCGGCGTCGAGCCCGTCGGCGATGGCCGAGCACGACGGGCAGGGTGCGGTGAAATCCGGCCCGAACATGAGGTGATACACCATCAGCTGGGAGCGGCCCTTGAACAGGTCGGGCAGCGTGGCTCGACCCTCGTCGGTGTCGAACTGATACGGCTTGTCGATGCGAACCCACGGCAGCGCCTGCCGCTGTTCGGCGACCTCATCGCTACGGCGCGTGAGCTCCTTTTCTGCGGTCAGCAGGCGCAAGCGCGCTTCGAGCCACTGCTCGCGGGTACCGGTGGCATGAGTCGTCATCACGTTTCTCCATTTGGAAAGAGGACGTGAGTGACGTTAAGCGCACCCCCGCGGTGGCGGGGAGTGACAACTTTGGCGCGATTTCGCTAGCGCTCGCCGGGGCGCAGCTCCTTCGCGATGTAGCCCGCGATGTCGCGCAGCTCCTCGGCGCTCAGCGCGCCCTTGAACGGCGGCATGCCCTGGTTCTTGCCGTTCGAGGCCGTCGTGAAGATCACGTTCATGTCTTTCGCGGCAGTGGAGAGCGCAGCTCCGCCGCCATGGCCCCCCATGCCTTCTTCGCCGTGGCAGGCGACGCAGAAGCGACTGTAGAGATCCTTGCCGTGCGCAACATTCGGTTCGCCCGCGGGCATGACGAGATCCGGTGGCGGCGGCGATGTCCGCCCCGGTATGCGCGGCGGGGGCGCGTTGATCGGGATCGATTCGATCTTGCCCGCGAGCGAGAACAACCAGACGCTGTCGCCTCGCTTGCCGGTGCCGAACAAGGTGCCGGCCGACAGCACCGCGACGTACTGGCGGCCCTTGTGCTCGAACGTGCTCGCCGTGGCGTTCACGCCCGCGTCGGTGAGGAATTCCCAGAGCTTGTGGCCGTTCGTCTTGTCGAGCGCGAGAAAGCGCCCGTCGCTGCGCCCGACGAAGACGAGCCCGCCGGCCGTGTTGATCGAGCCGCTCATGCAGCCCTCGGGCCACGCTTGATTCCAGACGAGCCGGTTCGTCTTCAGGTCGTACGCGCCGAAGACGCCGCGCCGCGCGACTTGCGGGAAGGGCAGCGGCCCGGTGCTCGTCCACATGCCATCGAAGCGCGGCTTCTCGAGCGGGCGCGGGTCCGTTGCGGACACGGCCAGGTTGTCGATGCCGCACACGAAGAAGTAGTTCGTCGTCGGATCGTACGAGCTCGGCGGCCAGTTCACCGCCATCTGCGGCTTGTACACGATGGGCTTGTCCCAGAACGGCGTGAAGATCTTGCCGCCGTTCACGAGATCGAAGCCTTCCGGCGCGATGTCCACGTACTGCGGGATGAGCGGGTCGCCGATCGGATAGGGCTGCGTCGCCGCGGTTTTCTGGCGCGGCTCCTGCGGCACCGGCTTCTCCTCGATGCCGATGAGCGGCTTGCCCGTCTCGCGATCGAGGATGTACACCCACGCCGTTTTCGAGATCTGCGCGATGCCTTTGCGCGTCCGCCCCTCATAGGGTGCGTCGAACAGGACGACGGGATTGGGCGAGTCGTAGTCCCAGATGTCGTGGTGCACTTGCTGGAAGTGCCAGCGGTATTTGCCCGTCTTCGCCTCGATGGCGACGATGGACGCGGTGAAGAGATTGTCGCCGCCGCGTTTCCAACCCGAGTAATCCGGCCCCGCATTGCCCGTCGAGAAGTAGAGCAACCCGAGCTCCGGATCGACCGCCGGTGTTTGCCACACGGGCGCGCCGCCGTACTTGTAGTAGTCGTTGTCGGATTGCCACGTTTCCGAGCCGAATTCGCCCGGTGCGGGAATCGTGTAGAAGGTCCAGAGGAGCTTGCCGTTCTTCGCGCTGTACGCCTTCACGCGCCCGCGAATGCCCATGTCGCCGCCGGCATAGCCCGTGATGACCATGCCGTCGTAGTAGAGCGGGGCGCTGACGATGGAATAGCCTTGCAGCGGGTCCTCGCCCTGGATCGCCCACACGACCTTGCCCGTCTTCTGATCGAGCGCGACGAGCTTCGCATCGAGCTGCCCGACGAAGATCTTGCCTTCGCCGAGACCCACGCCGCGCGCCACCCAGCCGCAGCACACCTTGACGCGTGCAGGATCGAGATTGGCCTTGTAGGTCCAGAGGATCTTGCCGGTCTCGACGTCGATCGCGAACGCGTCGTTCGCGCCCGTGACGTAGTACAGGACGCCGTCGTAGAAGAGCGGCTGCGCCTGGCCCGAATACTGCGGGCCGACGCCGGAGCCGAGATGGATGCGCCACTCCGCCTTCAGGTTCTTGACGTTGTCCTTGTTGATCTGCGTCAGCGGCGAATACCGCTGATTGAAGATGTTGCCGCCGTTCGTGATCCACGCGTCGGTGGGCAGGGCGGTGAGCTGTTGCCGCGTGAATGCCGGCGCGGCCTTGATGGCCCGGCTCGCGGTCACATCCGAAGCGTGCGCGCTGAAGACGGCCGCAGCGCCAAGAGCCGCGGTCCCGAGTAGCCACAGTCCTCGAACGCTCCGCTGCACGGACGACTCCTCCTTGACGTTGCGCATAACCGTTACGGCTTCGAGATGCGGGTTTCCTGCGCCGTCATGAACTCGAGCAGCGCCGGTCTGCCTTGCTGCGTCTGTTCGATGCCGCGCTTGATGGCGGGCACGATTTCCGATACTTCCGTCACGCGCTCGCCGTAGCCGCCGAGCGCACGCGCGAACGCCGCGTAGTCGCCCGAGATGTCGGTCGCCCGGTACTTCTGCGTGGCATTCGGCATGATCGGCAGCTCGATCGCCATGGCGCTGTTGTTCAGCAGGATCGACAGGATCGGCAGCCGCTCGCGCACCGCGGTCTCGAAATCGGTGCCCGTGAACCCGATGGCCGCATCGCCCCACACGTTGATGCAGAGCTTGTCGGGATGCACGAGCTTCGCGCCCATCGCGAGACCGAGCCCATAGCCGAGCTGCGTCGTCTTGCCCCAGCCGATGTAAGTGAGCGGCTTCTTCGTCTTCCAGAACGGCATGAGCTGATCGCGCGGACTGCCGGCGTCGTGCGTGATGATGGTGTTCGCCACGTCCACCGTCTTCTGCAGGTCCCACAGGACGCGATAGGGCAGGAAGGGCTTCTCGCTGGACTCGAGTCGCGGCAGCCACTCCTTCATCCACTCGGCCTCGACGTCCTTGATCTCCTTGGCGACCTTCGAGGCATCGCGCGGGGTGGGCACCTTCTTCTTCACGGCTTCGAGCAGTGCGCGCAAGGTGAGCTTCGCATCGCCGATCAGCGCGTACTGCGTCGGCAGGCACTTCGCGAGATCCGTCGGATCGAGCGTCGAGTGGATCAGCACCTTGCCGCGCGGGATGGAGATCGCGAACGAGGACTCGGTGAAGCTGCAGCCGATCCCGAAGATCACGTCCGCATTCGCCAGGAAGTGCGAGACCGGCTTCGGGTACGCATTGCCGCCCGCGCCGAGCGCCAAGGGGTGCGTCTCGTCGAACGTGCTCTTGCCCGGCAGGCTGGTGCACACGGGGATGGCGAGCAGCTCGGCAAACTCCTGCAGCTCCCGGTACGCGTCGGCATAGTGGCAGCCCTGGCCGGCATAGATCACCGGGCGCTTGGCTTTGATCAGCACGTCCGCGACCTGCGCGACGGCCTCCGGATCGGGCGCCGAGCGCGCCGTGATGACGGGCGTGTAGCTCAGCGGCTCCGGCACCTCGTCGTCGAACGCGTCGTACGGAATCTCCACGACCACCGGCTGCGGTCGCCCGTTACGCAGCATCGAGAAGGCGCGCCGCATGATGTTCGGCACTTCCGAACCCATGATCACCGGCTCGGCGTGCTTTGCGACGCCCGCCATCTCGCGGGTCGAATTGAAGTTGAAGGGCAGGTACGCGTTCTTGCGCGCGTAGCCGGCGGGCAGCACCAATACCGGCACCGAATCGCCATACGCCTGCGCGACGCCGCCGTACGCGTTCTCCGCGCCGGGCCCGTGCTGCATGCAGAACACCCCGATCTTCTTGCCGCGCGTGAGACGCGACACGGCATCCGCCATGTGCAGTCCGATGCGCTCCTGACGCACGATGATCGTGCGGATGTCCGCGATCGCGGCCGCCTCGAGCAGCTGGTTGCGGGGGTAGCCGAAGAGCACGTCGATCCCTTCGCGCTTCAAGATCTCCGCAATGGCGGTCGATGTCTTCACTCGAGATTCTCCTGGAACGAAATGTAAAAGCGCCCGCGCTCAGGGCGCGGGCACGGAAGAGGGCTGCGCAGCGCCGTCGTTCGCCGCCTGCAGCGCGTGCCCGACGTGGCCTTCGTAACGACGCAAGAACAAGCTGCCGACGAACGTGATCCCGCCGCAGAGGCACATGTAGTACGCGGGACCCGTAGGCGACCCGAGCAACTTCACGAGCTCCACCGCCGCGAGCGGCGCAATGCCGCTGAAGATCGAGAAGGCCAGATTGAACGACACGGCGACGCCGCTGAATCGAATGCGCGTCGGGAACAAGTCCGCGACCACGCCGGCCATCGTGCCGTTCACGAGCGAGGCGACCACGCCGGCCATCACGAAGAGCAGATTCAGATTGACGCTGCGCTCGGCGGCGGCGCTGAAGAAGGGGATTGCCAGCACCAGCAACAGCAGCGCTCCGGCGCCGAGGATGTAGCGGCGCGGGAAGCGATCGCCGAGCCACGCCGTGACGAGCATCCCGAGCGAAATGACGATGAGCGCGATGTACTGCGCCTCGCTCGCTGCCGCGGGCGTGTAACCCATGATTCGCGGCAGGAGCGCGGGCATCGCGAACAGGAGCCCGTTGAAGCCGGCCGTTGCGGTGAGCGCGGCGACGCCCGCAACGACGTTCGCCGGATGCGACTTCATCAGCTCGCCGAACGGCTGTTTCGAGGCGACGTTCTTCATCTGCTGGAACTCGCGCGTTTCCTCGAGCGACAGTCGCAGCCAGAAGCTCACGAACCCGCACACGCCGCCGAAGAGGAATCCGATGCGCCAGCCCCACGCCGCGATAGCCGGCTCGGCGAGCAGCTGGTGCACGGCGAGGTTCAGCCCGGAGGCGAGCGCGACACCCGTGTTCACGCAGAAGAAGATGAACCCCGCCGCGAAGCCGACCCGCCGCGGATCTGCGCTTTCGGCGACGTACGTGATGGCGCCCGGCAATTCCCCACCGAGGCTGAAGCCTTGTAGCAGCCGCAGCAGCACCATGCAGATCGAAGCCCCGATGCCCCACTGTGCGTAGGTCGGCAACAAACCGATGGCGGTCGTCGCTAGTGACATCGTCAGCATCGCGACGATGAACACGCGCCGGCGCCCGTACTTGTCGCCGAAGTGACTGAACACCACCCCGCCGACCGGGCGTGCGACATAGCCCACCGCGAACACGCTGAACGACAGCAGGAGCGAATTGAGAGGGTCCGCCGCCGGGAAGAACGCCGCGCCGATGTACTGCGCGAACATGCTGTAGATCACGAAATCGTAGAACTCGAGCGCGCCCCCGAGGCTCGACAAGATGATGACGCGCCACTGCGACCGGTGAATGCCGGTGCCCGCGCCCAGCGCCTCTGTCATGGAACCCTCTTTAGACCTGGGCTGCGAAAGCAGATGTGCCGGAAAGGAAAAACTGCGCAATCGATGCGCGCATCGGCACAACTCGTGACATCCGCGTTGAAGCCCCCGTTGAGCCTATGTTACCCATAAATCTAGAGTTTTCGGGAATGAACAGCCTCCTATCCGAGCGTTGACCGCACCCCCAGAAAGTCGATGAATAAAGTCGATGACTAGCGATCTCCTGACCCCTCGCAGACGGTTCCTGAAACTGGCCCTGGGCGGTGTCGCCGGCGCCTCGCTGGCGGCGTTGCCGGCGGGCCGCGCGCTCGCACGCGCCAAGGCGGAGCCGATCACCGTCACCCCGATCACGGATACCCTCGCGCAGGTGACCGGGGCGGGCAGCAACGTCGTAGTGTTCGCGAACCGTGAAGGCGTCGTGATGATCGATGGCGGTCTCGCGGATCGATCGAGCGCGCTGCTTAAGGCAGTGGCGGCGCATACGAAGGTGTCGCATCCCCAGACGGTCTTCAACACCCATTGGCACTGGGATCACACCGGGTCGAACGAGCGTCTCGGCAAGGCGGGCGCGAAGATCATCGCGCACGAGAACACGAAGCTCTGGCTTGGCGCCGACTTCTACTCGGAGTGGGAAAGGCGCGCCTACAAGCCCCGCCCGAAAGTCGCATGGCCGACGGAGACCTTCTACACCGAGGGCACGCTCACCGTCGGCAACGAAGAGATCCGGTACGCGCACCTGCCGCGTGCGCACACGGACGGCGATCTCTACGTGCACTTCCCGGCGCAAAACGTGCTGGTCGTGGGCGATCTGGTTTCGGTCGGTCGCTACCCGGTTCTCGACGTGACGACCGGCGGCTGGATCGGCGGCCTCACCGACGCAACGAAGGCGTTGCTCGAAGTGGCGAACGCCGACACGCGGATCATTCCCGGTACTGGGCCCGTTGTGACCCGCGCGGAGCTGCAGGATCAATACGAGATGCTGAGCACGATGAAAGACCGGCTGATCGGGCTGCTGAAGAAGGGCATGGGCACCGACGACATCCTGGCGAGCCCGCCGACGGGCGAGTTCGACGGTAAGTGGGGCGACCCGAAGCTGTTCCTTGCGAACGCATACCGGGGCCTGTGGGGCCACGTGCGTGAACTGGGCGGAATCGTTTGACCATGAAATCGAGATTGACAGCAGCGGTCCTCACCTGGGGTTTGGCGGGCCTCGCGGCCGTACTGTGCGCGAATACCGCACACGCTGCCGCGGACGCGGCGAGCAGCACGGCCCCGAACACCACCGAGGCGAATCCGCACAGCGGGGAGCCGAAGGAGTGGCAGTTCTTCGATCAGTATTGCGGCAAGTGCCACAACTCGACGGACTGGGCCGGCGGCATCGCGTTCGACACGATGACCCCCGCCTCCTTCGCCGACGACGCGAAGATCTGGGAAGAGGCCGTGCGCAAGCTGCGCGGCCGCCTCATGCCGCCACCCGACAAGCCGCAGCCGGATCAGCAGACGATCGACGCTCAGGTGGCCTGGCTCGAAGCGAAGCTCGACGAGAACGCGAAGGCGCATCCCGATCCGGGCAGCGTCGTGGTTCACCGCTTGAACCGCACCGAGTACGCGCGCGAGGTCGAAAACCTCCTCGGCGTGAAGATCGATGCGGCCGCGCTCCTGCCGAAGGACACCAAAGCGGATGGTTTCGACAACGTGGCGCTGGCGCTGCGCGTATCGCCCTCGTTTCTCGATCAGTACATCACCGCCGCACAGGACGTGAGCATGATGGCGGTGGGCAACCCCAAGCCGAGCCCGACGAGCGTGACGTATCGCACGCCGGCGGGCATGAACCAGTCCGTGCACAACGAAGGGCTGCCGCTCGGCACCCGCGGCGGTCTGCTGGTCGAGCATCTGTTCCCGGCGGACGGCGAGTACACGTTCAACGTGAATCAGAGCGCCGGCTTCGGCGGCGGCTACATCGCCGGTCTCGATAGTCGCCAGCAGCTGGTCATGTTCATCGACGGGCAGAAGGTCTTCGAGACCGAGCTCGGCGGCGAAGCGGATCTGAAGGCGGTCGACCAGAAGCAGGCGCCGGCGGCGAAGGAGATTCGCGATCGGTTCCAGAACATCAAGGTCCCTGTGAAGGCGGGGCCGCACAAGATCGGCATCGCGTTCGTGGCGCGCACGTTCGCCGAGACGGACGACACGCTGCAGCCCCTCGGTGACGGTCTGCCGCGGGTGCCGGGCGTGTTCGGTGTCGAGATCATCGGCCCGAGCAAGGACAAGGCGACCGCACTCAGCGAAACGCCGAGCCGGCGCAAGATCTTCGTCTGTCGTCCGGCGAACGAGGCCGAAGAGCTGCCGTGCGCCAAGCAGATCGTGAGCACGCTCGCGCGCAAGGCTTATCGGCGGCCGGTGACGGATGCGGATATCGCCGCACCGATGCACTTCTACACGGTGGGCCGGGAAAAGGGCGGCTTCGACGCGGGCATCCAGCAGGCCGTGATGGCCATCCTCGCGAGCCCGAAGTTCTTGTACCGCGTCGAGGCGCCGCCGAAGGATGTCGCGCCGGGCAAGGTCTATCCGATCAGCGACGTCGAGCTCGCCTCGCGGCTCTCGTTCTTCTTATGGAGCCAGGGTCCGGATGATGAGCTGCTGAACACCGCCGTGGCCAGCAAGCTGCGCGATCCGGCGGTACTCGAGCAGCAGGTGAAGCGCATGCTCGCCGACCCGCGCTCGAAATCGCTGACGACGAGCTTCGCGGATCAATGGCTCACCGTGGACGAGATGGATCGCATCGAGCCCGATCCGTCGCTGTTCCCGGAGTTCGACAACTCGTTGCGGCAGGCCTTCCGCAAAGAGATCGAGATGTTCGTCGACAGCGTCTTCTCCGAAGACCAGGACGTGCGCACCCTGCTCACCGCGAACTACACGTTCGTGAACGAGCGTCTCGCGCTCCACTACGGCATCCCCAACGTCCGCGGCGAGCGCTTCCGGCGCGTGACGCTCACGGATTCGCATCGCTTCGGTCTGCTCGGCAAGGGCAGCTTCCTCATGGGCATGTCGTACGCGAATCGCACATCGCCCGTGCGACGCGGCGCGTGGGTGCTCGAGACGGTGCTCGGGACGCCGCCGCATGCGCCGCCGCCCGGCGTCGAGGCGCTCAAGGAAAACATGGATGGCAAGAAGGCGCAGACCGTGCGCGAGCGCATGGAGGCGCATCGCTCGACTCCGACCTGCAACTCCTGCCACGGCATCATCGACCCGCTCGGCTTCTCGCTCGAGAACTTCGATGCGCTCGGCGCGTGGCACGAGAAGGATCGCGAGACGGGCACCGTCATCGATAGCACCGACAAGCTGCACGGAGAGGCCATCTCCGGCCCGGACGCGCTGCGCGCCTATGTGCTGCGCCGACCGGATCAGTTCGTGCAGACGCTGACCGAGAAGCTCATGACGTACGCGCTCGGTCGCGGCCTCGAGTACACGGACATGCCGACGGTGCGCGCCATCGTGCGCGACTCCGCGCAACACAACTACCGCTTCTCGTCCATCGTGCTCGGTATCGTCAAGAGCGCGCCGTTCCAGATGCAGAGAGTGCCCGTCCCCGCCGTCGATACGAAGACGGCGGACGCCGCGCACTGAATGAAGTGAATCGAGGAAAGCCGATGTTCATCACCAAGAAACACCTTCCCCGCCGGACGTTCCTGCGCGGCGCGGGTGCGATGATCGCTTTGCCCCTGCTCGACGCCATGATTCCGGCGCGCACCGCGCTCGCCGCCACCGCGGCGAAACCGCTGCCGAAGATGGCATTCATCTACTTCCCGCACGGCGCGATCATGGAGAAGTGGACGCCGGAGAAGGAGGGCAAGGATTTCGAGCTCTCCCCGATCCTGACGCCGCTCAAGGATTTCAAGGACAAGCTGACCGTCGTCAGCGGTCTCGGCAATCGGCCCGGGGAGAGCCAGGCGGTGCACGCCATCGTGCCGGCCACGTGGCTCTCGTGCGTCCATCCCAAGCAAGGGCAAGAGCCGAACATGGCGCCGACGGCGGATCAAATCGCCGCCCAGCACATCGGCCAGGACACACCGCTTCCGTCCCTCGAAATCGCCACCGAGGCGCAGGGCGGCGGCGGCGCGTGCGACCGCGATTACGGCTGCAACTACTCGGGGACGATCTCCTTCCGCACGGCATCGACGCCGCTGCCCATGGAGTACAACCCGAAGAAGCTGTTCGAGCGCCTGTTCGGTCGCGGCGATTCGCCCGAAGAGCGCACGGCGCTCGTCCAGCAGTACGGCAGCATTCTCGACATGGTGCGGGAGGATGCGGCGGACCTGCAGAGGAAGCTCGGTGCGCGCGACCAAGCCGTGCTCTCGGACTACCTGGAGACGGTGCGTGAGCTCGAGCGCCGCGTGCAGAAGACGCAGGCGCAGGACCTCTCGAAGCTGAACCTACCGAAGGTGCCGGTGGGCATTCCCGAATCGTTCGATCAGCACCTGAACCTGATGTTCGACATGGCGGCGCTCGCGTGGCAGGGCAACCTCACGCGCATCGTGAACTACATGCTGGCGGCGGAAGTGAGTGGCCGCACATACAACATCGTCGGTGTGCCGGACGCGTTCCATGCCGTGTCCCACCATGCGAACGATCCGGTGAAGAAGGAGAAGCTGGTTCGCATCCAGACGTATCACACGCAGGTGTTCGCGAAGTGGCTCACGAAGCTGGCGAACACACCGGACGGCGATGGCTCGCTGCTCGATCACGCGATCATTCTGTACGGCTCGAACATGAGCAACAGCGATCGCCACAACCAGTTCCCGTTGCCCACGGCCATCGTCGGCGGCGGTTGCGGCAAGCTGAAGGGCGGCCAGCATCTGCGCTACCCGGATCACACGCCGATCGCGAACGTGTTGCTGACGCTGCTCGATCGCGCGGGCGTGCCGATCGAGAAGATCGGCGACAGCAACGGCAAGCTCACGGAGGTCTGAGCATGCGCACGACGGGCCTCGCGGTCGCAGCGGCTTCCGCCTTGCTCGGACAGCTGCTCGCCGCTCCTGCGCTGATGGCGCAGGTCAAGGGCGCGCCGGTCGTCACGGAGGCGGCGGCTCCCGCTGCGCATCCCGTCGCTTCGCTGCTCGAGGCGGCGAAGACGGGCGACAGCGCGGTTGCGCTGGACCTGATCAAGCACGGGGCCGATGTGAATGCGGCCGAAGCGGACGGAACGACCGCGCTGCACTGGGCCGTGTACCGCAACGACACGGCGCTCGTGCAGGCGCTGCTCGCAGCCGGCGCGAAGGCCAATGTGACGAACGACTTCGGCTCATCGCCGCTCTCCGAGGCGGCGGTCACGGGGAACGTCGCCGTCATCGATGCGCTGCTGAAGGCGGGCGCCGACCCCGAATCGCCGAATGCGGACGGGCAGACCGCGCTCATGGTGCTCGCGCGCACGAGCAATCTCGAAGCCGCGAAGCTGCTGCTGAAAAAGGGCGCGAACGTCAACGCCGTCGAGAAGTGGCATGGGCAGACGGCGCTCATGTGGGCCGCCGCGCAAGAGCAGCCGGAGATGGTGAAGCTGCTTGTGAAGCACGGCGCGAACGTGAACGCGCGTTCGCTCGTGAACAATTGGCAGCGTCAGGTGACGGCCGAGCCGCGCGCGCAGGCGCGCCCGGCGGGCGGGCTCACGCCGCTGCTCTACGCCGCGCGTCAAGGCTGCCTCGGTTGCGTGCAGGCGCTGGTGGAGGGCAAGGCCGACGTCGATATGGCGGATCCCGAAGGCGTCACACCGCTGATCGTCGCCATCAACAACTTCCACTTCGATGTCGGCGCGTATCTCCTGAAACACGGCGCGAATCCGAACAAGTGGGACTGGTGGGGACGCACGCCACTCTATCTCGCCGTCGATCTCAACACGGTGCCCCATGGCGGGCGGCCCGATCGCATCTCGCTCGACCAGACGACGAGCCTCGAGATGATCGAGCTGCTGCTCGACGCGGGCGCGAACCCGAATGCGCAACTGAAGCTGTTCCCGCCGTATCGCGCGCTCGGCCCGGATCGCGGCGCGGACTTGATGCTGACGATGGGTGCAACGCCGCTGTTGCGTGCCGCGAAGGCAGGCGATGTGCCCGCGATCAAGCTGCTCCTCGCGCATGGCGCGAACCCGAACCTGCCGAACATCTACGGCACGACGCCCATCATGGCGGCGGCAGGTCTGAGCTCGAACGAGATCGACACGCGCGGCCGCTTCAAGACGCAGGAGGAGGCGGTCGAGTCGATCAATCTGCTCGTCGCGGCCGGCGCCGACGTGAATGCGAGGGAGACGCGCACGTGCCCGCCGACGAGCTCCGTCTGCGCGAGTGGCCAGACGGCCCTGCACGGGGCGGCGCTATGGGGCTGGAACGACGTTATCAAGGCGCTGGTGGCCCACAATGCCGACATCAATGCCAAGGACGACAAGGGCCATACGCCGCTGGATTCGGCTCTGGGTAGGGCTGGCGGGCACGGGCGCGGAGGCACGCGCATCGAGGTCCACGAGCAGACCGCGGCCCTCATCCGGGAGCTCGCGGCCGCGGCGTCCCCACCGAAGGCGCAGCTCTAAAACATCTCTCGACTCGAGGCGGAATCGGGCGCGCAGGCGTGAGCTGCGCGCCCGATCCGCTTTGGTGTGCCCGCTACAAATGCGTCGTGAAAATGCAATAACAGAGTGCACCGCGACCTTAGCATCGCCCAACTGTTGGCAGTAGGCGACACTCGGGTCGCCCCTTCGCGGTGCAGGCGCCGGGTGTGACATCCGTCTCATTCAGGCTCGCAGCCGCGACTTTCGGAGGCTCCCGAGCGCGACTTTAGGCTCGCTTTCGATGATCGAAATTCCTCGGACAATCAGCCGCTCATGAGTCGATCTGCGCCGACGTTCTCACGCCATTTTGGTGCATAGCAACCACTGGGTGGACGACCGTTCCACTTCACGTTTGCCCCCGGCGACTCTGTGACGTGCATCACTTTGGCGACATCTGGTTGTTTGAAAACCAACGTGTAGACTCCCGCCGCATCTCGCGTGACGAACTGTTGCGGAAAGGGAAAGAGAGCTTTAAGGGAAAGCGGCTTGTTAGGGAGTAACCGAGCGTGGCCATATCGCGGCCCAATTCGAATGGCTCGGGTGGAAAGGACCGGCACCGCATCGCGGAGCGCTTGCAGCGACACGCAGGCCCGGACGGCCAGGACGACTTCCCTCGCGAGCGTGACTTCCAAATGTGAACCCGAGCGACCGAGTTTGTGCGACCGCCGCGCTGTGTGGGCGCGCGGTGGGCTGTGTGTAGGTGTGTGTGCGGCGGTGTGAATGGAGTCAGCCACTCCCTCGGCCCGGAGTGTGACCGCCAGGTTTTTCAGCTTGTTTTCCTGATTGGGGGGTTAACCGGTGAATCGAAGCGAATCTAAGTTCAGGGCCACTCAGGTCGGCGCAGCCGTGGCTGACATCCTGAGTGCCGCAAGGTCCAGGAGGTTCGGCTCGCGCGCGGCGTGGGCCATCGCCCTGGTGGGAGCAGGAGTCGGGAACCTGGCTCATGCTCAACAAGCTTCGAGCGGCGCGCCCGAGGCATTGCAGGTCGAAGAGATCACGGTGACGGGCTCGCGCATCAAGCGCACCACCGACTTCGACACGGCGAATCCGACGACGGTCGTCGACTCGTCGTTCCTGCAGAACCTCGGCATCGTGAACGCCGGCGACGCGGTCAAGCAGCTGCCGGCGAACCTCTCGAACAACACGCCGCGCACGACGGGCAACGCGAACTTCTTCATCGGCTCGACCATCGCGAACCTGCGCGGCCTGAACCCGTTCTTCGGCAGCCGCACGCTGACGCTGCTGAACAACCGCCGCTTCGTGCCGACGAACCAGGGCGACGGCGTCGACCTGAACTTCATCCCGTCGATCATGGTCGACCGCATCGACATCGTGACGGGCGGTGTCTCCGCCGCGTACGGTTCGGGCGCCATCGCCGGTGTGCAGAACGTGTTCCTCACCCGCAAGCTCGAAGGCGGCAAGGTGCAGGTGGACTTCGGCCAGAGCGGCGAGAGCGACGGTGACGACAAGCACGTCGGCTTCGCGTACGGCCAGGGTCTCTTCGACAACCGCGCCCATTTCGTCGTCGGGTACGAGTACGAGGACTCGGACGCGATCGGCTGCGTCAACGCGCGCGACTGGTGCAAAGAGGGCAACGGCTTCTACAACAACGTGCCGGGCGCGAACCCGCAGTTCATCCTCGGCAAGGACGTTCGTGCGAATCAGATCAGCACGACGGGCGTCTTCTATCGCACGACGCCGGGTCTCACGCAGACGATGCAGGCCGATGCCGCAGGCACCGGCGTCCTGCCGTTCAATCTCGATCCGAACGGGTCGTATGTCGGCGCGGCGCAGAACCTCGTCTCGGGCGGCGACGGCCGTCCCGTGTATCAGTACACGAACCTCTCGTCACCGGTGAAGCGTAACGTCGGTGCGGGTACGTTCACGTACGAGCTCACGGACACGATGAACCTCAGCATCGACGTGTCGTACGGCAAGGTCGAAACCACCAACATCACGGGTGCGACCGATGCGACGAACAACCCCATCTACGCGGACAACGCGTTCCTCACGCCGGCGCTCGAGGCCGCGCGCGCCGCTGCCGCCGGCACCGCGGCGTTCGCGCAGATCAACAAGGACTGGACGGCGCAGACGAATCCGCACACGGATTTCACCACCGAGGTGAAGCGCGCCGCGATTGGTCTCGACGGTAAGTTCGGCGATTCCACCTGGACCTGGGATGCGTACTACCAGTACGGCGATACCAAGCGCGAGCAGCTGGTCGCCGATGCGCGCCGCCTGACGTCGTACCTGATGGCAATCGACGCGGTGAAGGACAATGCGGGCAACATCGTCTGCCGCGTGACGCGCGACGGCTATGCGTCGGCGGCCGCGCAGAACCCCTCGTATGGGGGTTTGACCAACGACATGGGCAACCAGCTCGCTGCCGGTTGCGTGCCGCTGAATCCGTTCGGTACAGGCGCGATCTCGCAGGCCGCGCACGACTATGCGTTCGGCTTCCTCGACGAGCAGCTCGACTACGAGCAGCAGGTCTTCGCAGCGAGCGCCTCGGGCGACCTGATCTCGAACGGCTTCGGCCTCGGCGCCGGCCCGATCCAGGCCGCTATCGGCGTCGAGTACCGCATGGAGAAGGGCGTCAACCAGGCCCGTCAGGACGTGTCGGATGTCCTTCGCCGCGACTACCCGACGCAGTACGGCGAGTCGTTCGCCGGTGACGTGGACGTCACGGAAGGCTTCGTCGAAGCGAACCTGCCGGTGCTGGCGGATGCGGCCTTCGCGAAGAAGCTCGAGTTCAACACCGCGGCCCGCATCTCGCGCTACGAGAACACGGGCAAGGGTCCGGACTTCAGCTCCGCGACGCGCAACATCTTCACGTGGAAGATCAGCTCGATCTGGGATCCCACCGATTGGCTGCGCTTCCGCGGCAGTCAGTCGCGCGACAGCCGTTCGCCGAACTTCCGCGAGCTGTACTACCAGCAGGTGCTCTCGGCCGGCGGTCCGTTCAGCTTCTGTGAACGTCCCGGCACGACGCCACGCGATGCCTGCAACTTGGATCTGCGCGGTAACCTGAACCTGAATCCGGAGAAGGCCGACACGACGACCCTGGGTCTCGTGCTCACGCCGAAGGATCTGGTGCCGGGCCTGCAGTTCGCGGTGGACTACTTCCGCATTCGCGTGAAGGATTCGATCAATCAGGGCAGCTCGCGCGTGCTCCTCGATTCGTGCGCGTACGGCGCGGTTCCGCAGAACTGCGACCCGAACAGCATCATCACGGCAAACCCGGGCGACTTCTCGGACATCGTGACGGTCATCCCGCGCGCCTACAACGGCGTCGGCTACACCTACAAGGGTGTGGACCTCACGTCGACGTACCTCTGGCAGATCAACGACACGAACAGCATCAACTTCCGGCTGCTCGCGACGCACATGATCGACCAGTTGTACCAGACGCTGCCGAATCTGCCGGAGTATCAGATCGTCGGTCAGACGGGTACTGCGAACAACTTCCTCACGGACTATCAGTCCTCGCCGAAGTGGATCGGGAACCTGACGGCCACGTACCAGCACGGTCCGCTCTCGATCACGGGTCAGGGCCGGTTCGTCGGTCACGGCACGTTCAACTACCGCGGTGCGCTCCAGAATCCGGACGGCTCGTTCCCGCCCACCACGGGCCCGAACGCCGGCCAGTTCCTGAGCGGCGCGACGCTCGATCAGAACCGCGTGCCGAGCTATGCGGTGTTCGGTCTGTCGGGCTCGTACGAGTTCGAGAACGTGGGCCCCGCGAAGAACTTCCAGGTCTTCGCGACCATCGACAACCTGTTCGATCGTGATCCGCCGGTCGCCGCGGGCAACTCCGCCAACGTCAACGGCGGTACCAACGCGATCTACTTCGACACGTTCGGGCGGTACTACCGCATCGGCGTGCGGACGAACTTCTAAGCTCGTCGCTCGAAGTCGGTGCTCAGAAGGCCGCATCCGTGATCCGGATGCGGCCTTTTTTATTTGGCAGCGGGGGAGCCGGCGCCTCTAGAATCGCCCCGGGAATTTTCGCTGCGTGAGTGATATGGCCGAGGTCATGACTGAAAGCGGGGTCGCCGAGAAGCGTCTGGTTTGGGATCTGCCGCTGCGACTGTTTCATTGGTTGTTGGTGCTCAGCCTGAGCGCCTCGTGGCTCACGGCCGAGCTCGGGTTCGATTGGATGCAGATCCACATGTACCTCGGGTACTGGACCATCGGGCTGCTCATTTTTCGGATCATCTGGGGCTTCGTCGGACCGCGGCACGCGCGCTTCGCGAGCTTTCTGACCGGGCCGCAGGGAATCTGGCGGTACGCTCGCGGGCTTGCAGCGGGCACCATGATCCAGACCGCCGGCCACAACCCGCTCGGCGGCATCTCCGTCATCGTGATGCTGGTGCTGGTGGGCTTTCAGGCGGGCACCGGGCTCTTCGCGACCGATGACATCGTGTGGACGGGACCGTACAACCCGGCCGTCAGCAGCGAGACGGCGGACCGGCTGACGTCGCTCCATCACCTGAACTTCAACATCATCCTCGTGGCCGTGAGCCTGCACATCCTGGCCATCGCGTTCTACTTCCTCGTGAAGAAGCAGAACCTCATCGCCGCAATGGTCCACGGCAAGAAGGCGGTGCCGCCGCACGAGGCGATCTCCACATCGGAGATCGTGAAGGCGCTCATCGTGATCGCGATCAGCGCCGGGCTCGTGTACTGGCTGCTCAGCGCGGCGCCCACGCCGCCCTCGGACAACTATTACTGACAGCACCGGTACTGGGACTTCCGGTTCCGCGGCAAGGCGGATCGCCCTTCATCGGTGCAAGCGTGAGTCGCTATGACTGCCCGCTCGGGCGGCCGCCGCTCGGGGAGCTCTCCGCTTCTGCAGAGTGAGCCGGGCGCGCTAGAGCGCAGGCACACGGTGCGAATGCCCAAAAAGAAAGCGCCGGCGGAAGTCGCCGGCGCTTTCGTTGCGAGCGGTCGTCGCGAGATTACTTGTCGCGAAAGTTGTCGTGGCAGGCGCCGCACGCCTTGCCGACGGCCGCCGCGGCCTGCAGCACGGACTTCTTGTCGCCGCCTTTGGCCGCCGTGGTGAGCGCCGTCGCGGCTTTCGTCAGATCGTCGGCCTTGGCCTGGAAGTCGGACTTGTTGGTCCAGATGCCTTCGCGCGCCTTGGTCTTCAACTGGAACTTGCGCGTGTCTTCGTTGAAGACCTCGGGAATCAGGGTCGACAACGATTCGATGCGCTCTCCGGCCTTCGCGGCCAGCGCGGCATCGAACGGCACCTTGTTTTTCAGCATGCCGCCGACCGGGCCGAAGCTGTAGCCGATCACCCGGAACAGCGACTGCCGCAGCTCCACGGCTTTCTGCGCGGATTCTTCGGGCGACGCCGGTGCCGAGTCCTGCGCGAGGGAGATGGAGACGGGCGCCAAAGCCAGGAACGTGACGGCCCCAAGTTTGACCCCTAAATCGACGAGTGGTCGCATGTCGCAAGCCCCTTCATGAGCATGTGATTTCTGTGTGCGGGCGAGTCTAACAGACCCGCTGCGGCTGCCGCGGGCCTCCGGGCGGTTCTGCCCGCGTCGTGAAAGCGGACCGGCCGTACCTGCCACTTTCCGGGCGAACAGCTGGAACTTTCCGCGTCAACCGCCGTTGCGCGCGGTTGCATTGGCAACCACATCAGGCCGCCCGACCGGAGGCGGCCGCGATTTCCCGGTCCCAGTACGGCGCATCGCCGCCGAAGACCGCCGCGAAATAGTCGACGAATGCGCGCACCTTCGGCGGCACCAGGCGGCGACCGGGGTACACGCAGTAGATGTTGACGTCGGAGGCACCGGCATACTCGGGCAGCACGCGCTTCAAGGTGCCGAGCTTCAGCTCGTTGGCGATATCCCACGTCGAACGGAAGCCGATGCCCAGGCCGCTCAAGACGGCTTCGCGCACCACTTCGCTCGAATTGGTCTGCAGACTGCTCTGCGGTTTGAACACGACAAGACCGTTGGGGCCTTCGAGCCGCCACACGACGAGCGGAGTCGCGGCGAGCAGGCGATGCTCGTGCAGCTCGTCGAGCGTGCGCGGGGCGCCGTACTTCTGCAGATACGCCGGCGATGCACAGAGCACGCGGCGGTTCGGCGCGAGGCGCCGCGCGATCAAACCCGAGTCGGGCAGGGTACCGATGCGGACGGCGACATCGAAGGCGCCGCCATTGAGGTCCACGTAGTCGTCGCTCAGGTCCACGAGCAGCTTCAGCTCGGGATTCTGATCGA
Source organism: Steroidobacteraceae bacterium (assembly GCA_035760965.1). GTDB lineage: Bacteria > Pseudomonadota > Gammaproteobacteria > Steroidobacterales > Steroidobacteraceae > JADGHX01. The sequence continues at coordinate 85,186 of DASTRY010000073.1, forward strand.
GGAAATGCTTGAGGCGCGGCGCGACGTGCAGCCGTCCGAATGCGGTCGGCAGCGAGATGCGCAGCAGCCCGCGCGGCCGCAGGTTGTCGCTGATCGCGACGCTTTCCGCGTCTTCGACCGCGGCGAGCACGGTGAGCACGCGCTCGTAGAAGCTCTGGCCGACTTCCGTCGCCGTGAGACGCCGCGTGGTGCGATGGAGCAGCTTCACGCCGAGGCGATCCTCGAGGCGCGTGAGGCGCTTCGAGATCATCGCCGGCGTCGACGACAGCTCGCGTGCGACGGCCGAGAGGCTGCCGGCCTTGATGACGCGGGCGAAGATTTCGTAGTCGAGCAGGTCGGCCATCGATCCGTCGGTGCAGCGGCTCGCAAGGGGAGCGCGCCCCCCGCGGATGATACGAAGTATTGCCATGTAGAACTCTACCTATTTAGAGGGTGCAGGCAAGCGGAAAGAGGGAGGCCGCGCCCGTCCCGGACGCGGCCTCGAGGAGGGCGGCCTGTGCCGCTAGAAGGTCATCCGCACGCCGATGCGGTACATCCTGCCGAGAGTGTCGAAGAACGTGGCGTTCGTCCCGCCGTTGGCGTTGGCCAGACCGAACGCGGTGATGCCGCTCGCGAACGGCGGCTGCTTGTCGAAGAGGTTGTCCACCACCCCGAAGACCTGCAGCCCGTTCACCATGCCGAGATTCTCGAAGTTGTACGTCCCGCTGAGCGTGAACAACTCGTAGCTCGGCACGCGAGTGCGCGGGAGTACCGGGTTGCCCACTGCGTTCACGCCGCCCGTCGGGTTGTTGTAGTCCATGATGCCGTGGCTGAGGAAGCGCATCTGCATCGTCACGCTGGCCGGACCCTGCTGGTAGGTGCCGGTCAGGCTGCCCGTCCACTTCGGCTGCGGCTGGTTGTCCGAGAGGAACGAGTTCGCATTGCCCGTCTGGCCGACGATGTTGACGCGCGGCGAGCGTGGCGTCGCCTGGAACTCCTGACGCCACATGTTCTCGGCGAGCAGACGGAACGTGAGATTCGCACCGTTGCCGAGCTGCTTGTTGTACGAGCCCGAGAAATCCAGGCCCTTGAACTTGTAGCCCGCGCCGTTGAACGAGAGCGCGTGGAACTCCTGGATTCCCTGCAGCACGCGACCGTCCACCGAGGTGTAGGTCGTGCCGTCGAAGGTGATCTGCGAGCAGAGCACCGGATCCTGCCGAATCTGACAGCCATCGAGCGTATCGCGCACGTTGGCCTGCTGGATCGCATCCTTGATGTTGATCCGGAAATAGTCGACCGAGAACTGCAGGCCTTCGAAGAAGCTCTGCGGCGTCAGCACGATGCCGAACGTCGTGGTATCGGATTTCTCCGGCTTCACGTCCGGATTGCCCTCGAGGTGCCACGTGCACGGATCGGTGCCGAACGGGTTTCCGGGCGGCGCGCAGTAGCCGAAGATGCCGCCCGCGCCGATGATCTGCCCGTAGTACAGCTCGCGGAAGTTGCCCGCACGCGCATCGCGCGATTGGCTGCCGCGGAAGCGGATCGAATCCACGACGTCCCACAGCGCGCTGATCTTCCACGTCGTGAGATTGTGCGTGCGATGCAGACCCGTCGTGCCCGCGAGGCCCTGGTTGCGGTACTTCGACTGGCGGGCTGCCACGTCGAAGTTCAGCTTCTTGAAGCCCGGCACGTCCTTCACGATCGGAAGATTCGTCTCGACGTAGGCCTCGTCGACCTTCACGTCGCCCGAGAACGGCTCGCCGTACTGGATGAGATAGTCGGCGCGGATGTAGCTCGGCAGATCGGGCTGCAGGTTGTGGCCGAGCTCGTCGCGATGCTCGTAACCCACGGCGCCCTGGATCTCCCCTGCGCCCCAGCCCCGGAACAGCGTGCCGCTCGCGTTGATCGCGGCGACCTGTTGCGTGTACGTGAGGCGCTCGTCGAGATCGCCGAAGATGTAGTCGTGCTGCGCCTGAGTGAGCGGCTGGTTGCCGAACACGCTGACCGGCACGCACGCCGCCACCAACGCCGGATCGATGCCCACCGGAATGGTTGCACCCGGCAACTGCGAGGCGCAGACAATGTTGCCGTTGGCATCCAAGGCCGCATTCAACGCGAGCGACGTTGCATTGTTGTGCAGGTTGTCGTGGACGAGCTGCTCCCGATTGGTGCGGCCGATCTGGTAGTAGCCGTCCCACGTCCACGAAGAATCGCCGAACTTGCCGTCGAGCCCGATCGACGCGCGCCGCACGCGCGTCGTGAAGCGCGTGAACGAATCGGACTGATCGTTCCAGGACTTCTGAGCGAGCGCGAATGGCACGCCCGCGGCCGCCAGTACCGGTGCGGCGAATGGGTTCGCCGGTGTGACCGCGACGAAGTTGCTGTTCAACGCAGCCGTTTGGTTGATGGTTTCGACGTTGCCGTACGAGGCATCCGCGTTCAGGTTCAGTGAATCCGTGAGCGCGAAGCGGAACGTGGCGGAGGCGACCTTGCGATCGACGGGCGCACGCAAATTGGTGCGCTGGTAGATCGGCACGCCGTCACCCCCCGGCACGGTGTTCATGGGGCTCGGCAGCGCGGGGCAGGGCGGTATGCCGGCCGTGCCGAAGAACGGCGGTCCGGGATTCAGCGTGCAGGTGCCCGTCGGATCCGGCGCCCCGAGTCCCGAAGCGTACGGTTCCTGACCCAGCGTGAAGTTCGTGACGCCGGTGCCGTTGGCGTTCGATTGGTACACGGTGTTCGGGCCGGAACGCACGCCGAAGAGCACGCCGGTCTCGCTCACCTGGTTGGCGCGCAGATTCTCGCCGACGAGGTACGTCGGTCCGTTGCCGTTCGTGTTCTGTGTGTTCTGGAAGAAGCCGACGTTCTTTCGGCAGAAGTCGCGCGCGTCCACGCAGCCGAGCGCATCGAGATCCTCCCACTCGGCGCCGATCACGAAGTGCCCGCGGTCTTCCGCGAAGCCATGACCGAACGCAGCGGCCACGTGCTTGTCCTTCGCGTCGTTGTGCCCGGACTGCTGGTAGTCCATGTCGACGCGGCCACCTTCCATCTTCGTGTTCAGGAAGATGTTCTGCGTGCCTGCCACCGCGCCCGAGCCGTACGCCGCCGAGGCACCGCCCGTCACCGAGTCGACGCGCTCGATCAGGATCGACGGAATGAAGTTCAGATCGACGCCGTCGCCCTGATTGGTCGGCACGAAGCGGCGCGTGTTGACCAGCGTCAGTGTGCGGCTGCCGAAGAATGGGTTGAGGCCGCGCAGGTTCGCGATCGTCGAGCCCGTGAAGAAGTTGGCGTTGCCGGTCGTCGTCGGCGTGTTGTTCGAGATGTTCGACGGCAATTGCGTGATCGCCGCGCCGACATTGACGATGCCGAGATTCTGCAGATAGGACGAGTCGACGACCGTCGTCGGATTGGGTGTATCGAAATCGGTCGTGCGACGGATGCGGGAGCCGGTGACCGTGACCTCGTCGAGAGTCTGGGTATTGGCGGCCGTCGTATCGGCGGGTGTTGCAGGTGCCTGTTGCGCCCACGCCGCGCCGGAGAGCGTCATCGAGATGGCGGCGGCGCATAACGCTACGCCGGGCGGTGAGTTTCGGGAAATCGTCGAATGGTTCACGCGAGCGTTGCGCTCGGTCGCTGCTGCGCGTAGCGCGTCGGCTACGGCAAGGCGTATCAACTTCATGGGTCCCCCTCCTCATGAGATACAGATGTCGATTCAAATAGAAAAACCCGTGCTCGAATGCTTCCTTCGATTGGTTGCGGATGACCTGTGCCGACGGTTCGATTATTGCGACGTGTGAGTTGCACGCAGCAACTCGCTGCGTGCACGACGACCGCTGCGCGGCGGATGCAGGAATTCCACGCGCGCGGTGGCGCCGACAGGAGCAGTCTTGTCGATCCTTGCGCGCGTTGTGCTCAGCGCGCTACAAGCGCGAGAACGTACGCCGTGAGATCTTGCAGGGCGTCGGCAGAAAGCGACGCGCCGAAGGCGGGCATGTCGTTGCGCCCGTGGGTTACGACGTTCGCGATCGTCTCCGCGGTGAGCTTCGAGGTGAGTGGCGCGCCGCCGTGAGTGCCGCCGCTACCGTTCTCGCCGTGACAGACGACACACGTGGTCGTGTAGAGCTCTTTGCCTCGTTGGACGTTAATCGCACGCGCGGCCGGTGCGGCGGCGACGGGCGGCGCTCCCATGCGTTGCGGGCCGACCGGGTCCGCCGAGCCCTTCGGTAACGAATCGATCGTGCCGTCGAGCGAGAAGAGCCACAGGCCATCGTTGCGTTTGCTGCCCGCGAGCGCGGTTCCGCCGGCGAGCACGACTACGTACTCCCGCCCTCGATACTCGAAGACCGATGCGGGCGCGTTCACGCCGCCATCCGTCTGGAATTCCCACAGCTTCTTGCCGTTGCTCTTGTCGAGCGCGGTGAAGCGTCCGTCGTTGCGGCCGACGAAAACGAGCCCGCCTGCGGTCGTCACGGAGCCGCTGTAGCACTGATCGACCCACTGCTGGCGCCACGCGATGCGATTCGTCTTCAGATCGATCGCTGCGAACACCCCGCGCCGTGGCGCGGCGAAGCGCGCGACGACACTGCCCGAATAGAGTGCGCCGGGCTCGACCGGATAGTCCGGATCGCCGCCGACCGCGCCCCACAGCGCGTCGGTCGCGCAGATGAACATGCGATTCGTTTCCGGATCATACGAGCTCGGCGGCCAGTTCACGGCCGCGAGCGGCTTCCACACGGCAGGCGTCTTCGTGAACGGCGTGAAGATCCGCCCCTCGTTGATGAGCTCGAAGCCCTCCGGTGCCATATCGATAAATTGCGGCACGATCGCATCGCCGACCGGGAAGGGTTGGGTGGGCGAAGTGAACTGCTGCGGCTCCTGCATCACCGGCGTTTCGTGCACGCCGAGGAGCGGCTTGCCGTCGGTACGGTCGAGGATATAGACCCAGCCGGTCTTGCCCGCTTGCGCGAGCGCCTTGCGCATCTTCCCGTCGTAGAGCGCGTCGAACAGGATGACGGGATTCGGCGCGTCGTAGTCCCACAGGTCGTGGTGCACTTCCTGGAAGTGCCAGCGATAGCGACCCGTCTTCGCGTCGATGGCGACGATCGACGAGCTGAAGAGATTGTCGCCGGGACGCAGGTGCCCATTCAGCACGGGCCCGGGATTCGCGGTCGAGAAATAGATGAGTCCGAGCTCGGGATCGACGGCCGGCGTCTGCCAGATCGCCGCGCCACCGTACTTCCACACGTCGCTGTTCTGCGGCCAGGTGTCGTGCCCGAACTCACCCGGGCCCGGCACGGTGTAGAACGTCCAACGCAGCGTGCCCGTCTTCGCGTCATAGGCTTTGAGGCGTCCACGCGTGCCGAGGTCGCTGCCCGCGAAGCCGGTGATGACGAGACCGTTGTAATAGAGTGGCGCGCTCGCGATGGCGTAACCGAGCTTCGGGTCCTCCGCCTGGATCGACCAGACGACGCGACCGGTCTGCTGATCGAGCGCGACGAGCTTCGCATCGAGCTGCCCGACGAAGATCTTGCCATCGCCGATGCCGAGACCGCGCCCGACCCACGAGCAGCACGGGCGCGCCACTTTCGGGTCGATGTGCGCCTCGTATTCCCACAGCACCTTGCCGGTCTCGACGGACACGGCGAACGCATCGTTCTCGCCGGTCATGATGTACACGACGCCGTCGTACACGATGGGCTGCGCCTGATTGCCGCTGCGCGGGGAGAGGCCCGAGCCGTTGAGCGATGCGCGCCAGCTCGCCTTCAAGCGCGCGACGTTGTCGCGATTGATCTGATCGAGCGGCGAGTAGCGCTGGTTCGCGAGATTGCCGCCGTTCGTGAGCCAGCCGGTGCGCGGCAGCGCCGTCAGCTCCGCCGCGCGAAACGCGGGCGCTCGGGCCGGCAGCGCGCTCTCGTCGGCGAGGGTCGCGCCCGATATCCAAAGAGATACAGCCAGCGCCAGAGCTCTCTTCATCGTTCTCTTCTCGTCGTTGGTGGATGCAACGAGTTCGGACTGTAGGGCGTGGGCGCAACGAACGCCAACGACGCGGCGCTTCTGCAAACCGGCTGGTGGAGATGTGCGCCGCGGCTCCTTGCCGCGCATCGATTGCCGACGGCATGCTGAACGAGACGATCCACAGAGATCGGTTTCATGGTCTGAAGTCGCAGAAGGGGGGGCTATGACGTTGGCGTCACGCGTGCATCGTTTCGTTCCATCGGTCGCTGCGGCGGTGGCAGCGAGTCTCGGCAGTGTGGCAGTGCAAGCGCAAGAGAGCGCGGCGGCGCTGCAAGAAGTCACCGTCACCGCGCGCTACCGTCAGGAGAATCTGCAAACGACGCCGCTCGCCATCACTGCGTTCTCGGGTGAGGACATCGAGATGCGCAGCTTGAAGACCGTAGACGATCTCGGCGTCGCGATTCCGAACGCGTACTTTCGCCAGCCGGTGAGCAACTTCGGCCCGACGCAGACGATCGGCTTGCGCGGCCTGATCCAGGTCGACTTCAACTACGCGTTCGAGCCCGAAGTCGGTCTCTATATCGACGATGTGTATCACGGTACGTTGACGGGCTCCTCGCTCGACCTGACGGACATCGATCGCGTGGAAGTCCTGCGCGGCCCGCAGGGCACGCTCTTCGGCAAGAACACGATGGGCGGCGCCATCCGCCTCATCAGCAAGAAGCCGCAGGGCGATGGCACGGGCTCGATCGAGGCCATTTACGGGCAGCGCGACCGCGTGGACGTGCGCGCGGTGGGCGACTGGTCGATCGTGCCGGACAAGGTGTTCGCGCGCATATCGGCAGTTTCGCGCCGCCAGGACGGCTACGGCAAGCGCCTCGACTTCACGTGCGAGATGAAGCGCCGCGGCACACCGGAGCTGGCGGGCATCGGTGACGGCCTCGCGGCCGATGGCACGACCGGGCCGCGCGACGGCCAGCCCGACGTGGTGCCCGCCGGCAGCCCGGCGGACAACGCGTTCGCGTTCCCGCAGGTGATCGACGAGCGCCAAGGCAACGGCTGCGCGCTCGGCTCGCTCGGCGGCACGAGCTCGCATGGCGCGCGACTGGCGTTGCGCTACGTCGCGAACGATCGTCTCGAGTACAACCTCGCGGGCGAATTCTCGAAGCAGGACAACGAGCCGCCGATCGAGACGGCGCTGACCCGGCGCGGCAGCCAGACGATTCCGCCGAACGGGCGCGACGGCGATTCGGGCGCGCTGCTCAACGCGGCTGGACAGCCGTTCGGGTACGACCTGCGCACGATCTATCCGAAGTGGGGCATCCGGTACACCGCCGACAATCGCTTTCTCACGGGCGATCCGTACTCGAACTACGCGACCTATGGCGATGCCGTGTCCGGCATCAGCTACGACCCGAACACGCACCTCACGGTATGGGGCGTGAACGGCACGGCGGATTACTCGCTCACGGACAAGACGCATCTGCGCTTCATTGGCGCGTATCGCACGTATCACACGACGTGGATCAACGACAGCGACCTGACGCCCTTCGAGCTCATCCAGACGAACTACCTGCAGGAGCATCGGCAGAAGCAGGCGGAAGTGCAGCTGAGCGGCGTGGCGCTCGGCGACCGCCTCGACTGGACGACCGGGGTCTTCTACTACGACTCCGCGAGCCGCGCCTACAACACGGCGAACTTCGTCACCTTCGGCCTGACGTTCGTGGCCGACGACCGCTTCACCTCGAAGAACAAGTCGGTATTCACGCATCTCAACTACAAGCTCACCGACAGCTTCTCGATCTCGGGCGGCCTGCGCTACACCGACGAGGACAAGACCAACCTGTTCCAGCACTTCGGCCTCGTGCCGGTGACGAACAAGGAGTTCGGCGAGAATCGCTTCGACTACTCGGTGAGCTTGGACTGGCAGGCGGCTGATTCGCTGTTCCTGTACGCGCAAACCGCGACCGGCTTCCAGTCCGCCGGCATCACGCCGCGCGTGTTCACGGTCGGCCAGATCCAGAGCCTGCCCGGCGAGGAGGTCACCAACTACGAGCTCGGCGCGAAGCTCGATTTCTTCGATCGCAAGGTGCGGCTCAATTCCGCGGCCTTCTACATGGATTACAGCAAGCGTCTCGTGAGCGTCACGGCCGGCCAGTGCAATCCGGCGGATTCGCTCGACCCGGGCCAGCCGTTCTTCCTCGCGCCCGGGACGCCGTGCCCGGCGGGCACACCGCTCGCGGGGCAGAATCCGCTCACCTGGTTCTACTATCAGAATGCCCCGGGCGTGGTGAAAGGCTTCGAGTCGGAGCTTATGGCCTTCCCACTCGAGCGCTTCGCGGTGAACGCCTCGGTCGGCTACAACATGTTCAAGGGTGACCAAACCGACCGCACCGCGCCGAACTTCCGCGACTCGAGCGCCGTGCTGCAGCCGAAGTGGAATTTCAGCGCCGGCGCGCAGTACGTCTTCAACTTGGGCGCATCGGGGCGGATCACACCGCGCATCGACTGGTACTACCAGTCCTATCGGACCAATGGCGTGGTGACGCTGCCGCAGCGCGACCCGGACGATCGCATTCCGGGCTATGGCCTTGCGAATGCGCGCGTGACGTTCGACACCGCGGATGCAAACTGGCAGATCGCGCTCAACGTCAACAATTTGTTCAACAAGTTCTACTGGCAACAATTGGGCTCCGCCTCCGACCCGCGCACCGGGTTCCCGACCGCGGGTCGTGTCGGAACCGCAAGCCGGCCGCGCGAGTGGGCGGTGAGCTTCAAGCGCAACTTCCAGTAGTACTCTCGAAGCGGTGTGGCCGTCGGCGCGGGTTCTGCCGGCGGCACACCCTCGCTCAGGAGATTCGACGATGTCAGTGGATTTCAGGGGTCACCCGATGTTTCCCCCGGGGTTCAACAGCCCCACGCGCTTTGAGGCCGACGTCTACGACTGCGAGGTGTGGGGTGAGATCCCGAAGGACATCGAGGGCAACTTCTATCGCATGCAGTGCGATTTCGAGTACCGCCCGCCCCAGAACGAGTGGCTGACGGGCTTCAACGGCGACGGACACGTGAGCCGCTTCCGCTTCGCGAACGGCTCGGTCGACTACCGCGGCCGCTACGTGAAGACGGCACGCCTCGAGGCCGAGCGCGCGGCGCGCCGGCGCCTCTTCGGTGTGTATCGCAACAAGTTCACCGACGACCCGAGCGTCGCCAACATCAATCGCTCGGCCGCGAACACGCACATCTACTGGCACGGCGGCAAGATGTTCGTGCTCAAGGAGGATTCGCTGCCGTACACCGTGGACCCGCAGACGCTCGAGACGCTCGGCGACTGGGACTTCAACGGCAAGTACACCGCGAAGACGATGTCGGCGCATCCGAAGATTGATCCCGTGAACGGCAACATGATCGCGTACGGCTATCAGGCGAAGGGCGATCTCACGACGGACATCGCGGTTTACGAGATCAATCCGCAGGGCGAGATCATCAAAGAGGTCTGGCTCAAGTCGCCGTACCTCGGGATCATTCACGACATCGCGGTGACGCAGAAATACGTGCTGATCCCGGTGATCGCGCGCACCACGAGCCTCGAGCGGCTGAAGTCCGGCGAGCCGATGTGGGAGTGGAACGGCAATCTGCCGACGCTCGTCGGCATTCTGCCGCGCGACGGCGACGCCAAGGATGTCCGCTGGTACAAGGGGCCGGCCCGCAACACGCTGCATTTCCTCAATGCCACCGATCGCGGCAGCAAGATCACCATGGAGCTGCCGACGTCGAGCGGCGAGCGCGATCCCTCGCAGATCCGCCGCTGGACGTTCGATCTCAAGAACAAGAAGAAGGAGCCGGAATTCCAGGAGGAGGTCGTGTCGACGACCCCTGGCATCCTGCCGCGCATGGACGATCGCTTCCTCTCGCTCGACTATCGCTATGCGTTCCTCGGCAGCCGCGACGACAGCCGGCCGCCGGACACCAAGCGTGCCCCCGGCATGACCGGACCGTTCCGGCCGAGCAACGTCATGCAGCGGCTCGATGTGCGCACGGGTGAGATCAAGCAGTGCTTCGTCGAGCCGGTGCAGAGCTTGCAGGAGAACTGCTTCGTGCCGCGCAAGAATGCGAAAGGCGAGGGCGACGGCTACGTCATGGCGATCGCAAGCAACTACGAGTCGATGACGTCGGACCTGGTGATCGCCGATGCGCAGCGGCTCGAAGAGGGCGTGATCGCAACAGTGAAGCTGCCGTTCCGCCTGCGCAGCGGCACGCACACGAACTGGTTCGCGGCGTCGTCGCTGCCGCCGGTTCCCGGAAAGGATGAGCTCGCATGATGCTTTTCGAGGCGCAGGCCGCAGAGCCTCGCGAGGAAGACCGGCTCACGATGGACCGTCGCTCCTTTCTCGGGGGCGTGGGACTCGTGGCCGGCGCGGTGATGGCCAGCTCGCTCGTGCCGCTCACGACCGTGCACGCAGTCGCGCAGCTGCCGGCGACACCTGCT
>DASTRY010000074.1:0-52752 GCA_035760965.1 Steroidobacteraceae bacterium
GGCGCAACATGTAGCCCGCGCTGCCCGGCGGCGCGCGCCGCTTACGCCACGGCCGCGAGGTCCGGCTCTTCGAGCTGATCGAGAATCGCGGACCGTGCACGCTCGCGCAGCTCCACAGCCGCGGCGTCGGGCGAAGTCGCCGCGGGGACGATGGGTTCGAGAAACTCGATTTCGATCCGCGCCGGATGCGGCCATCCCTTCTTGGGCGGCAGCGCGCGCCGCGTCCCGCGGACCACGGCGGGCACCACCGGGCATCCGGCGCGCACCGCCACGGTGAACGCGCCTGCGTGAAAACGACCCAAGCCCGGCACCGGCGTGAACGTCCCCTCGGGAAAGAACACCAGCGAATGGCCGTTGCTCGCCGTGCGGAGCACGCGGCGCGCATCGACGCCGCCGCGATTGCGGTTGAAGCGCTCGACGAACTCGTGCCCGAGCCGTTTCAGGAGCGTGCCGGCCATCGGCACGTTCGCCATCTCGCGTTTGATGACGAATCCGAAGCGCGGCGGCAGCGCCGCGGTGAACACGAGCCCATCGAGATAGCTCGCGTGATTCGACACGATCACGCACTGGCCCTGCGGGATGCGCTCGGCGTGCTTGACGGTGAGCGGCATGCCGGCCAAGCGCAGAAGCGCACGCGACATGGCGCGCGCGACGGCACGCCGGCGTTCGAGCCCGGGTAACACCATGCCGGCGAGCGCGATCAATCCGAGCACGAGGAACACGATGTACGCATACACGCCGTAAACGGCGTACGCGAGCAAGCGGTGTGGTGCCGGAGGCACGGGCGAATCGTCGGTGGTGGACTCTGTCATGCGTGCGGTTTTCGACCAAGGTCGTGCGGCGTGGTGTGAACTAGTTCTCTTTATGTTAATGCTTCCGTACGGATGTGAAGATCGTCACGCCGAGGTTCGCGAGGTGCTCACCATACTGGCCGGGCTTCTTGAACGGAGCGAGGCTTACCTTGTCCAAACACGCCGCATTAGCCGCCGCGCCCACATCCACTAGCGCCGATTCGACCGATCCGGCCGTGTCCCGCTTTCTGGATGCGGTGTGGATGGAGCGCGGTCTGTCGTCGAACACGCTGGCCGCCTACCGCGCCGATCTTACCGCGCTCTCGCGCTGGCTCGCCGAACGCGGCGTGCCGATCATGAAGACGACGCGCGCGGACCTGCAGGACTTCATCGCGTTCCGCGTTCACGCGGGCGCACGACCGCGCTCGACCGCGCGCCAGCTCTCGAGCTTCCGCCGCTTCTTCCGCTACCTGCTGCGCGAAAACGTGATCAAGGAAGACCCGACGGCGCAGATCGCGATGCCGAAGATCGGCCGCTCGCTGCCGAAGAGTCTGACGGAAGAGGAAGTCGAAGCGCTGCTTGCGGCGCCGGCCGTGAACGATCCGCTCGGCAACCGCGATCGGACGATGCTCGAAGTGCTGTACGCCACGGGCTTGCGCGTCTCGGAGCTCGTGAACCTGCGCGGCACGCAGGTGAATCTGAATCAGGGCGTCATCCGTATCCTCGGCAAGGGCAATCGTGAGCGGCTGATCCCGCTCGGCGAGGAAGCGGTGCGCTGGCTCGCCGAGTTCTCGCGCGGTCCGCGCGCGGAGATTCTGCTGGAGCGTCAGACCGATTACCTCTTTCCCACGCGCCGCGGCGATCGCATGACGCGCCAGGCGTTCTGGCACATCATCAAGCGCTATGCCCGCAAGGCGGGCGTTGCGAAAGAGCTGTCGCCGCACACGCTGCGTCACGCGTTCGCGACCCATCTGCTCAATCACGGGGCGGACCTGCGCGTCGTGCAGATGTTGCTCGGACACAGCGACCTCTCGACGACGCAGATTTACACGCACGTGGCCCGGGAGCGCATGAAGGAATTGCACTCGCAGCACCACCCGCGCGGCTGAGCGCCGACCTGCGGCCCGGCCATCGGACCCGACGCGCGTCCGCAATCGCGGAGGCCACTCTCCGGTCAGTCGCTGAAAGCAGTCGCCACTGGGCCTCTGCTATGCTTCCGTTTCATTGCGCCCGACGAACCTTCGTCGGGCGACCGGGTCGAAACCGCAACTCGAAAGACCGGCAGGATCGCGACATGGCACAGCTCCGCACCCGTACGTGGCTTCTCTTCGGAGTGGCATGCCTCGGCGCATCGTGGATGGCAACGGCACAGGTGCCGGCGGGGCAGAAGAGCCCGGCGGCGGCAGTCGATCCGCGCGCCGCGATTGCTGCCAAGATTCCCGGCGCGAAGCCGGACGACCTGCGCGAGTCGCCGATTCCCGGTGTCTATGAATTCACCCAAGGCGCCGAGATCGCGTATGTGAGCAGCGACGGCAAATACGCCATCGACGGTGACCTCATCGAAATCGCCTCGCGGGACAACCTCACCGAGAAGACGCGGCGGACCGAGCGCGCGAAGCTCATCAATGCCGTGCCGGAATCGCAGATGGTGATCTTCTCGCCCAAGGACCCCAAGTACACGGTGACCGTGTTCACCGACGTCGATTGCGGGTACTGCCGCAAGCTCCACAGCCAGATCGCCGAGTACAACCGGCTCGGCATCAAGGTGCGCTACCTCGCCTTCCCGCGTTCCGGGCCGGACACCGAGTCCTGGGAGAAGGCGGAGCAGGTGTGGTGCTCGCCGAACCGTGGCGAAGCGCTCACGAAGGCGAAGCTCGATCAGCCCATTCCCGGACCGAAGCACTGCGCCGGCTCACCGGTTTCGCGCGAGTACGCGCTCGGTCAGGACGTGGGCGTACGCGGCACGCCGGCCATCGTGCTCGACGATGGCGAGATGCTCCCGGGCTATCTGCCGCCGGCAATGCTGGCCCAGCACCTGAAGAAGCGCTCGTAGCCAGACCCCATACGGCCGCCGTTGAAGGGCGGTCGGCAGTGCCGTTTCCGCAAGGGAACCCTCAGCACGTTGCAATGAATTGAGCCGCAGCCCCGGGGCACTCGCGCAGCGAGCGGCTGCGTCGGTGGCGAGCAGGGCGGTTCGCGCGGAGCTCGCCGGAGGCGAGTGTCGTCACTGTCCAGAGTCTCGGCGCGAGCCGGTGCGGATAGTTGCTCGAGCCGCGGCGTCAGGTTGGCTGGCCGGGTCGATGTGCCTCGAACGACGCCGGCGCGCCGCAGCCCTCAGCGGGCTATTTCTCCAGCAGCTTCAGCTTGTCCGGCTTGCCTTCCCATTCCTTGGCGTCGGCCGGCGGTTCCTTCTTTTCCGTGATGACGGGCCACTGCTTCGCGAGCTGAGCGTTCAGCGGCTTGAAAGCCTCCTGCCCAGGCGGCAGCTCTTCCTCGGAAAAGATCGCCTCGACCGGGCACTCCGGCTCGCACAAGGTGCAGTCGATGCATTCGTCGGGATCGATGACCAGGAAGTTCGGGCCTTCGTGAAAGCAGTCCACCGGACAGACTTCCACGCAGTCCATGTATTTGCACTTGATGCAGTTTTCGGTAACGACGAACGTCATGAGTGTCCTCGAGAGAGCCCCTCCGGCGCCTGAGTACTCGGACAGGCGCCCCGCGGCAGGGCCGCGCATTGTGCCACGCAGCCGTCGGAGCGTGAAACGGCCGAGCGGTTATGAGCTGAGGTCTCAGCCTGCGGTCGGCAAGGGGCCGGCGCGTCGCTCGAACGTCGTGAAGTGGTGATCCTCACGGCCGGCACGGCGGTCCTCGAGATACCGCTGGAGCGAGAATGTCGTGCTCGGGAAAGCGATGTCCCGCCAGGGGATCTCGTCGGCGGTGACGAGCTTCACCTCCAGGCTCTCGGGCCCGGGTCCGAACTGCGGCCTCGTGAGGCGCGCGCGAAAGAACACGTGCACCTGATTGGCGCCCAGTACGGTGACGAGACTCAGGAGCGACCCGATCTCGACCTCCGCCATCGCCTCCTCGTGACATTCCCGCGCAGCGCCCTGTTGCAGCGTCTCGCCGTTTTCCATGAAGCCCGCCGGCACCGTCCAGTAGCCGAGGCGCGGCTCGATGGCGCGCTTGCAGATGAGGAGACGTCCCTCGTATTCGGGCACGCAGCCCACGACGACACGCGGGTTCTGGTAGTGAATGGTCGAACACGCATCGCAGACGAAGCGGGGGAGGTGATCACCGGGCGGAATGCGAAGCGAGACACGGGCGCCGCACTGGTTGCAGAAATTCATCGCCGGGTTCTTGTCCTGGAAGGAGTACAGCCCGCAGGCTCACCACCAATCGTGGTGCCCGAGGTCGGAGTCGAACCGACACGCTTTTAAGGGCGGCGGATTTTGAGTCCGCTGCGTCTACCAGTTCCGCCACTCGGGCATCGAGGGGGGCAAATCGAGGGCGGCAGTATAGTGACTCTGCGACCTTTTCGCTCGGGACGGCATCTATATCCCCCGTGAGCCGACTCACCGAAATCTGCGTCCCCGAAGAGATGCTCTTCAAGGCCCGCTGCGGGGAGGAGAGTGCGCAGTCGAGCCTGTACGCGGCTCTGGCTCCGGCCACGTTCGGTCTGATCCGCCGCATCGTCACGAGCCGCGCGCTCGCCGAGGACCTCTTCCAGGACACGATGATGACGGTCTTCGAGCGCCTCGGCGCCTTCCGCGGCGAGGCGCCGCTCGGCGCCTGGGTACGGCGGATCGCGATCACGAAGTGCCTCATGTATCTGCGTTCGCCGTGGCACCGCGCGCGGCTCGCCATCGATCGCGACCATGACGAGGAGGCGCTGAGCCGCGAGGAGTTGCAACGGCTCGTCGTCCCGGACGCCCGCGCGGAGCAGCTCGATATCGAGCGTGCGCTCGCGACCCTCTCGCCCACGGCCCGTGCGGTGGTGTGGCTCTACGACGTGGAGGGCTATTCTCACGAGGAGATCGCGCAGGCCTTCGGACGCTCGATCAGCTTTTCCAAATCCCAGCTCGCGCGCGCCCATGCGCGGATGCGCGAGTGGTTCGAACCGACGACGGACAGACAGCCATGCGCCCCCTAGAACGATTTCCTTCTCGCGATCCGCTGATCGATGACATTCGCCAGCGACTGCGCGAGCTGCCGGCCGAACGGCAACCGCCGTACGACTGGGCGGAGTTCCGCCGGCGAGCGCGCGAGCAGAGGGCGCCGCATCGCAGCGCCGTGAAATGGGAGCACGCGGCCGCGGCGGCGGGCATCACGGTGTTGATTGCGTCCCTGGCGATGTGGGCTCGCTCCGATCATCAGACGCGCGCGGAGCTCGAGGTCAGTGGGACTTCGGTTCCGCCGGTCGTTGCTGCGAATCCGGTGACGCCGCGCTCCGGGCCTGCGAATGAGAGCGGTGAAGCGATCGCGCGTGCCGCGTCCGCAGATAGCGGCGAACACTCGGCTGCCTCCGAGCCCGACGCAACCCGCGCGCCGAACAGTGCGTGGACGCGCGAGCAGATGGCGCAACTGAACGAGCAGGTCAACGCGAACGCACGTGAGCGCTCGGATGCCGTGTCGAGAGCCGCGTTGGCCGCCGTGTCCGCGCAATTCGCGGCTCTCGGCGCCGCGCCCACCTCCCGCCGCTGGCTCGCACAGCAGCCGGCCGAGCCGAGCGTGGTGCGCGTGGGCTCGCGGCTCGCGGTCGCGAATCTCGAAGATCGAATTGCTTGGGTGGACGATGCGCTGTCCGATGCAGAGTTCACTCAGGCGGATGCGGCGGGCGTGCAGGCGCTGCGACAGGAACGTGCGCGCCTTCTCGGCTCGCTCGCACAGGTCCGTTACGCAGAGACACTGGCAGCTCAGGCGCCCTGAGTCGCCGTCGAGGGTTGGTCATGAACGTCATTCCATTCGATAGCATCCGTGCGCGTCGCGCACAGAGCGGCGCGGCGCGCAGCGGCGTTGCGTTCCTGCTCGCCGCCACGCTCGCCGCGGGCACGGGCAACGCGCTCGGCGCCGAGCAGCAGGTCGAGCGCGATGAGAGTCCGCGGTCCGCTGCCGAGACCCCGGCGGAGCCCGCGGCGCCCGCCGAGGCGGCGAAGCCGGCGACGCGTGCGCAAGCCGACAAGAATCGGGCGCAGTCGGATCGCGATCGCACGTCATCCGAGAAGGATCGTGAAGAGGCGGAGCGCGATCGCAATGCGCGTCTGCAGGATGCCAAGCGCCGTCTCGAGCAAGCCGCCGCCGAGGTCGCCGCGCTCTCCACGGAGTTGGCTGCACACGCCCTGGACGGCATCGGTTCGGCCTTCGTGGCCGGGCCGCGGCGCTCGATCATCGGTGTGCAGCTCGAGGCAGCAGAGAGTGGCACCGGTGCGAAGGTGCGCGAGGTCAGTCCGGGCGGTGCTGCCGAGGCGGCGGGCCTGCGCGCGGGTGACGTGATCGTCGCGGTCGACGGCAAGGAAGTCAAAGAAGGGGCTCGCGAGGTCGCCCGGCTGCTCCGCGCGGTCGAGCCGGACACGACGGTGCAACTGCGCGTGCTCCGCGACGGCAAGCCGAAGGAGATCAAGGTCACCGCCCGTCCTTTCGACGCGCGCACGTTTGCGTACCGCGCGCCGCCGGACGGCTTCGATTTCGACTTCGATCCGTCGAAGATTCCCTTCGGACCTTTCGGACCGTCCGGCATGTACGGAGGTCTCGGCGGCATGGAGGTCACCGCGCTAACGCCGCAACTCGCGCGCTACTTCGGCACCGACAAAGGTCTGCTCGTCGTGCGTGCGCCGAAGAGCGACGTCTACAAGCTGCAGGATGGCGATGTGATCCTGAACATCGACGGCCGCGTGCCGACGAGCGGCTCGCAAGTGGCGCGCATCCTGCGCTCGTACCAGGCGGGTGAAACGCTCACGATGCGCATCATGCGCGACCGCAAACCGATGGACCTGCAGATCACGCTGCCGGACGAACGCACGCGTCGCGCCCGCGCCGTGCGCACGGCGCTGGATACGACGGAGCTCTGATCGTCTACCATGCGCGCGTGCGCCGCGCCGACTTCTCCTACGAGCTTCCCGAAGAGCTGATTGCCCAGACGCCGCTGGCCGAGCGCTCGGCCAGCCGGCTGCTGGTGCTCGATGGCCAGACCGGTCAAGTTTCGGATCGCGTGTTCCGCGACCTGCCCGCGCTGCTGCGCGCGGGTGATCTGCTCGTGTTCAACGACACGCGGGTCGTTGCCGCGCGACTGCTTGGATTCAAGCCTTCGGGGGGCAGGGTCGAGATCTTCCTCGAACGCCCGCTCGGCGAGCGCGGCGCGCTGGTGCAATTGCGGGCCAGCAAGCCGATTCGCGAGGAGCTGGAGATCGCGACGGTGGGCGGCTCGGTGCGCGTCGTCGCGAAGCGAGGCGAGCTCTGGGAGGTGGCGCTGCCGGCGCCCGCGCTCGAGTTCTTCGAGCGCTGGGGCGAGGTGCCGCTGCCGCCGTACATCCGGCGCGCCGCGAGCGGTACCGATCGCGAGCGCTATCAAAGTATTTTTGCCGAGCATCCCGGGGCGGTTGCCGCGCCGACGGCTAGCCTGCATTTCGATGCGGGGTTGGTCGAGAGGCTGGACGCGCTCGGCGTGCAGCGCGCATTCGTGACCTTGCACGTCGGCGCAGGGACGTTTCAGCCGGTGCGAGTCGACGACATCTCGTTGCATGTGATGCATGCGGAGTGGCTCTCCGTTGGCGCGGAAACGTGCGCCGCGATTGCGAGCGCGCGTGCAGCGGGCGGACGCGTGATTGCGGTGGGCACCACGGTTGCGCGTGCACTGGAGTCTGCGGCGCTGGCGAGCGCTGCGGGCGGGGCCGAGGTCGCGCCCTTCTCGGGCGACACGAGCCTCTTCATCACGCCCGGCTTTCAGTTTCGCGTCGTCGATGCGCTCATCACGAATTTCCACCTTCCGGAGTCGACGCTCCTGATGCTGGTGGCTGCGTTTGCGGGCCGCGAGCACGTTCTGGCCGCATATGAGCACGCCGTGCGGTTACGCTATCGGTTTTTCAGCTACGGCGATGCGATGTTCGTGACTTCGGCCGATCCACAAAGGAGCCGCCCGCGATGAGGCCGGCGTTCGAGCTGCTCGCGACCGACGGCGCGGCGCGCCTCGGCAAGCTCTCTCTCACGCACGGCGTCGTCGAAACGCCTGCGTTCATGCCGATCGGGACGTACGGCAGCGTGAAAGCGATGACGCCCGAGGAGCTCGAAGGGCTCGGCGCGCAGATCATCCTCGGCAACACGTTCCACCTCATGCTGCGGCCCGGCGCGGACATCGTGAACGCGCACGGTGGGCTGCATGGCTTCATGCACTGGCAGCGACCGATCCTCACGGATTCCGGCGGCTTTCAGGTGTTCAGCCTGCGCAGCTTGCGCAAGATCACCGAGGAGGGCGTGCGGTTCAAATCACCCATCGACGGCTCCGACGTCCGGCTCACGCCGGAAGACTCGATGGATGTGCAATTGCGGTTGCGGTCGGACATCGCGATGGCGCTGGACGATTGCACGCCATACCCCGCGACCGAGGCCGAGGCTCGCGCATCGATGGAGAGATCGATGCGCTGGGCGAAGAGAAGTCATGAGCACTACTACCGCGAGTGGGCGCGCGGATCGAACCGCGGCGGCGTGACCGAGGCCGCCGCGTCGCTCGACGAGCGCTCGAATGGAGCCCCGGGCGACCTCCCGCAACGCGCGCCCGAGGGGCCTCCTGGAGGACTGTTCGGCATCGTGCAGGGAGGCATGCACACCTCGCTGCGCCTCGCCTCGCTCGAGACCCTCCTGCAGCTCGATTGGCCCGGACTCGCGGTCGGCGGCCTCGCGGTGGGCGAACCGGAGGAGGAGCGGCTGCGGGTGCTGGAAACCGTGGTGCCGCAGATGCCGGCGGACAAGCCACGGTACCTGATGGGCGTCGGCAAGCCCGAGGACATCGTCGCCGCTGTGGCCCGCGGTATCGATATGTTCGATTGCGTGATCCCCACCCGCCATGCGCGCAACGGCCACCTGTTCACCTCGCTCGGCGTCGTGAACATCCGGAACAGCGCGCATCACGCGGACCTCGGTCCGCTGGACCCCAACTGCGCCTGCTATACGTGCCGCAACTACTCGCGCGCGTACCTCCGCCACCTCGACCGTTGCAATGAGATCCTGGGCTCCCGGCTGAACACGATCCACAACCTGCACTTCTACCTGGACCTCATGCGCCAGATTCGCGCCGCGATTGCCGCCGGGCGGTTCGGTGCTTTCGCCCGGGACTATCGCGCCCGCGCGGCGGCGGCCTGATGGGCTCGGTCCGGCATGCGACGTACGGGGCGAAAGGCCCGCTTTTTCAAGGAACAAGCGGCGCCGGACGCTGTGGCATAATGCCGCCCCTTCGCGCCCGGGCCCGGCCCATCCGGCCGACGG
The DNA here is from genome assembly GCA_035760965.1 of Steroidobacteraceae bacterium. GTDB lineage: Bacteria > Pseudomonadota > Gammaproteobacteria > Steroidobacterales > Steroidobacteraceae > JADGHX01. Next base: position 9,264 of record DASTRY010000074.1, read on the forward strand.
TTTCGTAAGCGATATCCAGGGTTTTCACTCCAAGGTGACCTCATGAACGGTTTGATTCCGGACGCAATGGCGCAGGGCGCCGGCGCTTCCCCCGGCGGGCAGTTCGCGCCGCTGCTGATGATGGTTGTGTTCATCGCCATCTTCTATTTCCTGCTGATCCGTCCGCAGCAGAAGAAGGCGAAGGAGCATCAGGCCATGGTGCAGCGCCTGGCCGCCGGCGACGAGGTCGTCACGACCGGCGGGATCCTCGGCAAGGTCATCGAGGTGGGCGATACCTTCGTCACGCTCGAGATCGCCGACGGCGTGCGCATCAAGGTGCAGAAGTTCCAGATCGGTTCGCAGATGCCCAAGGGCACGCTGAAGAGCAGTTGAGCCATGCTCGAGTACGCGCGCTGGAAATACGTTCTCGTTGCCGTAGTCCTCGTTCTGGCTCTGATTTTTGCGTTGCCCAACGTGTTCGGCGAAGCGCCGGCTCTGCAGGTGGCGCGCAAAGATCGCACCGCGATGGACACGACGGCACAGCAGACCATCGAGAAATTCCTCACCGACCAGAAGATCCCCTTCGTTCGCTCCGTCATCGATAGCGGCCGCCTCATGGTGCATTTCGCGGACGTGCCCTCGCAGTTGCGCGCGCGCGATGCGGTCAACGCCAACCCGCAGTTCAAGGATCAGTACATCACGGCGCTGTCGTTCGCGACCCGCGCCCCGGCGATCTTCACCAAGCTCGGCATTCGGCCGATGCCATTCGGCCTCGACCTGCGCGGCGGCCTATATCTGCTGTACCAGGTGGACGTGAGCGGCGCGATCAATCAGGTGCTGAGCGGCTACGAGCAGGCCGCACGCCGCGCGCTCGCCAACGCGAAGATCCAGTACATCGACGTCGCTCCGGTCGCGGTCGACAGCCCGCGCCCGAACGCCATTCGCGTCACGCTGCCGCCCAACTCGGATCCCGACGCGGTACGCGACCTGCTCTCGAAGACGCTCTCCGACCTCACGCTGACCACCATCAACCTCTCGAGCGGCCCGGCCGTGCAGGGCGTGATGACCGAGAAGCAGATTCGCGAGCGCCAGGACTACGCGATCCAGAAGAACATCGAAACGCTGCGCAATCGCGTGAACGAGCTCGGCGTGTCCGAGCCCATCGTGCAGCGGCAAGGGCTCGACCGGATCAACGTGCAGCTGCCCGGCGTGCAGAACTCGGCCGAGGTCAAAGACATCCTGGGCAAAGTGGCGACGCTCGAATGGCGTCTCGAGGACACGCAGCACAGCGCGATCGAGGCCGCGCAGCGCGGCCGCGCGCCGCTCGGGTCGAAGCTGTACTACATGCGCGGCACGCGCCAGCCGGTGCTGCTGAAGCGCGACATCATCGTGACCGGCGATCAGCTTACCGATGCGCGCACGGCCGCCACGCAGGAAGGCCCGGGCGTCTCGATCAAGCTCGACTCGCGCGGTGGCGAGGAGATGCTGAAGACCACGCGCGCGAACGTCGGCCGGCGCATGGGCGTCGTGTTCATCGAGAAGAGTCGCGAGACGGTGAACGTCAACGGCAAGCCGGTGACGCGTGATGTGACGACCGAAGAGGTCATCAGCCTTGCGACGATTCGCGGCGTGTTCAGCAACCAGTTCCAGATCACGGGCCTGCAGGCCGGAGAAGCGCGCGAGCTGGCCTTGCTGCTGCGCGCCGGCTCGCTCGCGGCGCCGATCTATGTCGTCGAGGAGCGTGCCGTCGGCCCGAGCGTCGGGCAGAAGAACATCGATCAGGGCGTGAACGCGCTCATCATCGGCATGGCCGGCGTGTTCATCTTCATGGTGATCTACTACAAGGTATTCGGCCTCGTCGCCGATGCCGTGCTGCTCGCCAACGTCGTGCTGCTCACCGCGCTGCTCTCGATGATGCGCGCGTCGCTCTCGCTGCCGGGCATCGCGGGCATCATCCTGACCGTCGGCATGGCGGTGGACGCGAACGTGCTGATCTACGAGCGCATCCGTGAGGAGCTGCGCAACGGTGTGTCGCCGCAAGCGGCGATCCGACATGGCTTCGACAAGGCGTTCTCCGCCATCGCGGACTCGAACGTGACGACGCTCATCGCCGGCATCGTGCTCTGGATCTTCGGCACCGGCGCGATTCGCGGCTTCGCCGTCGTGCTGACGCTCGGCATCGGCACGTCGATGTTCACGGCGTTGATGGGCAGCCGTGCGCTGCTCACCCTCATGTACGGCGGCAAGCGCAAGCTCGCGAAGTTACCGATCTAAGTTTTCTCTGGGGCATTCGTAGTGGAATTCTTTCACAAGCCGACGAACTTCCCGTTCATGGCCACACGCAAGGTGTGGTACGGGCTGTCCGTGGTCCTGATGATCGTGTGCTTCGTGTCGTTCGCGACCCGCGGCCTGAACTACGCCATCGATTTCACGGGCGGCGTGAGCGTCGAAGCCACCTTCCCGCAGGCGGCGGATGTGGAAAAGGTGCGCGCCGCACTCGAGGCGGCGGGCTTCCACGAGCCGTCGGTGCAGCAGTTCGGCTCATCCCGCGATATCGCGATCCGGCTCCCGCCCATCGAAGGGCAGACCGGCGATGTGATCCGCGCGAACATCGAGAAGGCGCTGCAAGGGGTCGATCCCGGCGCACACATCCAGCAGCTTGAAGTCGTCGGGCCGCAAGTCGGCAGCGAGCTGAAGGTGAGCGCGATGTGGGCGCTGTCGTTCACGCTGATACTGATCGCCATCTATCTGGCGCTCCGCTTCCACACGTGGCGCCTCTCCGCCGGAGCCATTCTCGCGGTGGCGCACGACCCGATCCTCGTGCTCGGCGTCTTCTCGGTGACGCAGACGCCGTTCGATCTCGCGGTCGTCGCGGCCATCCTCGCGGTCATCGGCTACTCGCTGAACGACACGGTCATCGTGTTCGATCGCATCCGCGAGCGCTTCGAGGCGAGCCGGCGGCTGCCGTCGGCCGTCGTGCTGGACCAGGCGATCAACCAGACGCTCTCGCGCACGATCATGACGAAGGTCGTGACCTCGATCGTCGTCGTGGCGCTGCTCTTTCTCGGCGGGCCGGTGCTGCGCGGTTTCTCCGAAGCGCTGTTGATCGGCATCCTCGCCGGCACGTATTCGTCGATCTACATTTCGAGCTCCGTTGCGCTCGACCTGGGGCTCAAAGCCGAGCACGTGTTCCCGACGGTGAAGAAGACCGCCGTGGACCACCTGCCGTGACCCGATGCTGGAGCTACTGACCGACCCGCAAGCCTGGATCGCGTTCCTCACGCTGTCGGCGCTCGAAATCGTCCTCGGCATCGACAACATCATCTTCATCTCGATCCTCGTCGGGCGCCTGCCCGCCGAGCAGCGCACCTCCGCGCGCATCAGCGGGCTCGCGTTCGCGATGCTCACGCGCGTGCTGTTGCTCTTTTCGATCGTCTGGCTGACGCGCTTGACCAACCCCTGGTTCGTCGTCTTCGAGCAGGGCGTGTCCGGGCGCGACCTGATCCTCTTCATCGGCGGGCTGTTCCTGCTGGTGAAGAGCACGCTCGAGATCCATCACACGCTCGAAGGCGCTGCCGAGCAGCACCGCGCGCCCGTCTTTTCGAGCTTCTTCATGACCGTCGCGCAGATCGGCGTGATCGATATCGTGTTCTCGCTCGATTCGGTGTTCACGGCCGTCGGGCTCGCGAACGACCTGCCGGTCATGGTGGCGGCCGTGATCGTCGCGATTCTCGTGATGATGGTCGTGTCGGGCGCGATCGCCGACTTCGTCGATCGCCACCCGACCATCAAGATTCTCGCGCTCTCGTTCCTCATCCTGATCGGCGTGGCGCTGATCGGCGAGGGCGCGCACTTTCACATTCCGAAGGGCTACCTCTACTTCGCGATGGCCTTCTCGGTGTCGGTGGAGATGATCAACATCCGCTTGCGGCGGTTGCTCGACCGCAAGGAGAAGACGGAAGACGCGCCGGGCTGACCGGTCAGCTTTCCGCGCGCGCCGGCTCGCCGTTCGTTGCGACCTCGCCGTTACGCAGCTTGCTGCGGCGATAGCTGTAGCCGAAGTAGATGATGACGCCGATGACCGTCCACCAGATGAGGCGCATCCAGGTGGCCTTCTCGAGTGTTGCGGCCATCACACCGCAGAAGCCGACCCCGAGCAGGCTCACGGCCCAGACACCCTTCACCCTGAAGGGCCGCGGCAGCTCCGGGCGCGTATAGCGCAGCACCAACACGCCGATGCAGACGACGATAAAGGCGATCAGCGTGCCGATGGACACCATCTCGCTCAGTACATTGATCGGCAGCAGCCCCGCCGCGAGCATCGCGAACGCGCCCGTGATGGCGGTGGCGACGTATGGGGTGCGAAATTTCGGATGCACCTTCGCGAACGCCGGCGGTATCAGTCCGTGCTGGGCCATCGTCAGGAAGATGCGGGCCTGCGCGAGGATCATCACCAGGATGACGGAGGTGAGGCCGGCGAGCGCGCCGACGATCACCCAGATCGTGAGCCAGTTCAGCTCCGGATGCGCCTGCAAGGCCACGGCGACCGGTGCAGCATCGTTCAGCTGCGGATACGGCACGAGGCCCGTCAGCACCGCCGACATGAGGATGTAGAGCAGCGTGCAGATGAAGAGGCTGCCGAGGATGCCGATCGGCAGATCGCGTTGTGGGTTCCTCGCTTCCTGAGCGGCGGTCGATACCGCATCGAAGCCGATGTACGCGAAGAAGATGATGCCCGAGGCGCGCAGGATGCCGGAAATGCCGAATTCGCCGAACGTGCCGGTGTTCGGCGGCACGTACGGATGCCAGTAGGAGGTGCTGACGTAGAACGCGCCGAACGCAATCACGAGCACGACGATCGTCACCTTGATGGCGACGACGATGCCGTTCACGGTGGCGGACTGACGGATGCCGATGTAGCAGATCGTCGTCGCAAGCGCCGCAATCAGGATCGCCGGAACGTTCAGCACGCCGCCCGACGCGACGAACCCATGACTCCAGTCCACCGGCGCTTTGGAAAGCGCTTCGGGCACGGCGGCGAGGTGCAGCTCCTCCAGGAGCTTCACGAAATAGCGCGACCAGCCTACCGCGACCGTCGCGGCCGCCAGCATGTATTCGAGGACGAGGTTCCAGCCGACGAACCAGGCGGTGAACTCGCCGAGCGTCGCGTAGCTGTAGGCATAGGCGCTGCCGGATACCGGCACCATCGATGAGAACTCGGCATAGCAGAGGCCTGCGAAGAGGCAGCCGAACGCAGCGATGATGAACGAGATGGGGATGGCAGGACCGGCGTGCTGCGCGGCCGCGAGGCCGGTCAACACGAAGATGCCGGTGCCGATGATGCCGCCGATGCCGATCGCGATGAGGGCCCCCGGGCCGAGCGAGCGAACCAGGGTGACGCCGCCTTCGCCCTGGGCCTCCTTCGACAGCTCGGCGATCGGGATGGTCGCGAAAATACCGGGTTTGCTCATCGATCGGTCCCCGCAACGTTAAATTGCGCGCGACTCTACTACACCGCGCCGAGCGAACGTTAGCTCGCAGGTCGCATTGTCAGCCGTCCTCAGCGCTCGCGCAGTTGCTCGGTGACGTGCGGGGCCAGGGCGTCGAGCAGCGCGGCGTAGACCTTCGGCGAGCCCGCGACGATGTTGCCGCTGTCCTTGTATTCCCCGCCGGTCAGATTGCCGACACGGCCGCCGGCTTCCTGGATCAGCAGCACGCCGGCGGCGGTGTCCCATGGTGCAAGACCGATCTCGAAGAACGCATCCACGCGGCCCGCCGCCACGTAAGCCAGATCGAGCGCGGCGGAGCCGGGCCGGCGTACGCCTGCCGTTTGCTCCATGACCGTCCTCAGCATCGCGAGATACGGCTCGATGAAGCGCACGTTCGAGCGATAGGGGAAGCCCGTCGCCACGAGCGCGCCGTCGAGCGTGCGCTGCTTGCTCACGCGAATGCGGTGATTGTCGAGCCGCGCACCTTCGCCGCGCGAGGCCGTGAAGATCTCCTGGCGCAGCGGATCGTAGACGACGGCATGCTCGAGGCGGCCGCGATGGCGGCACGCAATGGAGACCGCGAACTGCGGGAATCCGTGCAGAAAGTTCGTGGTGCCATCGAGCGGATCGATGATCCACACGGTGTCGGACTCGCCGTTCTTGCCGGGGATCGAGCCGCTCTCCTCGCCGAGGAAGGCGTGCGCCGGATAGTGCTTGCGGATGTGGCCGATGATTTCGTTCTCGGCGGCGCGATCCACCTCGGTGACGAAGTCGTTGCGGCCCTTCGAGGTGATCTCGAGGCTCTCGAGCCGATTCATGCTCCGGACGATGATTTCGCCGGCGTTGCGCGCGGCGCGGACCGCGATGTTGAGCAGGGCGTGGACGGGCATTTATGCTGCGATCGAATGAGCGAAATTTGCGGCTGAGCGTTTTACAGAGCACCCGGATCACCGATGATCCGGGACAGGGCAGGCGTTGCCTGCGGCCGCTAGCGTACCAGATGACCCCGAGTCCCCGGCCTGCGATTTCCACATGATTCCCGCGACTCCCGCGATCCGCATCGTGCTCGTCGAGCCATCGCACCCCGGCAACATCGGGGCGGTCGCGCGCGCGATGAAGAACATGGCGCTGCGTGAGCTCGTGCTCGTGCGGCCGAAGCTGTTTCCGCATGCGGAGGCGACGGCGCGCGCCTCGGGCGCGGACGATCTGCTCGCGCGCGCCACCGTGGTGGACACGCTCGAGCAGGCGCTCGCCGGCGTCGGCTACGTCGCGGCGACGACCTCGCGCGATCGCGATCAGAACTTCCGAGTTCTCGACGTGCGCGATGCCGCGGCGCGCATCGTCGCCGAGTCGCAGCGCGCGCCGGCAGCTGTGCTGTTCGGGGCCGAGCGTACCGGGCTCACGAACGAGGCGCTCGAAACGGCCCATGCGCTGATTCGCATTCCGGCGAATCAGGAGTACCTGTCGTTGAATCTCGCGATGGCCGTGCAGCTCGTGGCGTACGAGCTGTTCCGGGCGTTCGCGAGCCCGACGATCGCCGATCCGCGCAGCGCACCGCTCGCGACGCCCGAGGAGATGGAGCGCCTCTACACCCATCTCGCGCAAGTGATGGAGGAAGTGGATTTCCGGGATCGCACCCAGTCGGGCACGCACCTGATGGCGCGCATCCGCCGCATCTTCCAGCGCGCGGAGCTGGATCAGAACGAGGTGAACATCCTGCGCGGACTGTTGACGGCCGTGCAGAACAAGCGACGCGCCGCAGGCTCGCCGCGGTCGGGCACGTGAGGTCCGCGTGATCTACCTCGACTACGCGGCGACGACGCCGGTGGAGCCCGCGGTCGCACGCGCCATGTGCGCCGTGCTGAACGCCGCGGGCTCGTACGGCAATGCCGGCTCGATCACCCATGCCTTCGGTCGTCGCGCGGCCGCGCGCATCGAAGCGGCGCGCGCTCAGGTCGCGGCGCTCATCGGGGCGCAGCCCGAGGACATCGTGTTCACTTCGGGCGCCACCGAGTCGAACAACCTCGCGATTCTCGGCACCGCGCGCGCGAACGCGGATCGCAAGCGTCACATCATCACCTCGCGCATCGAGCACAAGGCGGTGCTCGACCCCTGCAAGCAGCTCGAGCGCGAAGGGTTCACGGTCACCTACCTTGCGCCGAATGCGAACGGCAGCATCACCCCGGACGCGGTCGAGGCATGGCTGCGGCCCGATACGGCGCTCGTCTCGATCATGCACGTGAACAACGAGACGGGTGTGATCCAGGACATCCGCGCCATCGGCGACTTGTGCCGCGCGCGCGGCGTGCCGTTTCACACCGACGCCGCACAATCCGTGGGCAAGATACGGATTCGCGTGCGAGAGCCCGGGCGCGCCGGCGTGCAAACAGGGGGCAGCGGCGGCGTTGCCAACGCGGCGGCCGACGTTTTGCCCGTCGACATGCTGTCTTTTACCGCGCACAAGCTCTATGGGCCGCAGGGCATCGGGGCGCTCTACGTACGGCCCGAAGTGCGTCCGCTCGTGCGTGCCGTCCTATTCGGAGGCGGGCAGGAGCGCGGGCTGCGGCCGGGAACGCTCCCGCTTCATCAAATCGTCGGGTTTGGCGTCGCGTGCGAGATCGCGGCGTGGGCGATGGCGAAGGAGGCCGGGCGGCTTGCGCGCCTGCGCGACCGGCTGTGGCAATTGCTCGAGCCGCTCGGCGGCGTGCATCTGAACGGTGCAGCCGCGCCACGCGTCGCCGAGATCTTGAATGTCTCGTTCGAGGGCGTGGAGGGCGAGAGCCTCGTGACCGGGCTCACGTCGCTTGCGGTCACGACGGGGTCGGCGTGTAACTCGGCCTCCGGCGAGCCGTCGTATGTGCTGCGCGCGCTGGGTCGCGGGACGGAGCTGGCGCAGAGCTCACTGCGCTTCAGCTTCGGGCGCGGCACGAGTGAAGCGGATATCGATGCGGCGGCCGCCGCCGTGACCGCGCAGCTGGAGAAGCTGCGGCGCGTGTCGCCCGCGAGCTCGAAGTCCGCAAGTGGGGCATCGAACGTCGCAGCCGGGCCCTCGCTCGGAGCAAGCATGGCCGCCACGAAGGCTGGCATGGAGCCCAGCGCAGCCGCTCAGGTAGCGCCTGCGCGCATCGAGAGGCGCGTCACCGCTCGACGCGCGGAAGACCGGCGCGTCGCTTCGTACGCCAGCAGTGCGGCGACGCTCGCGCGTCAGGCCGAGGCCGAGCTGGACACGCTGAGCCCGCTTGCGCGCAAGTACTTCGATGAGCTTCCAAATGCCGGTGCAATGGCGCCGAACGGCAACGTCCAAGGCGCCAACGAGAGCATGGAAGAGGGCACAGTGCTGCGCGGCGAGGCCGGGAGCATCAGCGAGGGCGCGTGGGTGCGCTTCCACCTGCGCGTGGCGAACGGGTCTGTGAAGGCGGCCCTTTTTCAGGCGTGGGGCTGTCCCCATACTCTGGCGGTGACCGCGTGGCTCACCGAACAGCTCCCCGGACGCTCCCTCAGGGACCTGGTCCCCGGCAAGCCGGCTGCGTGGCTCGAGACTCTGGGAGTTCCGGTGGAGAAACTGGGTCGGCTGCTCACGGTCGAAGATGCGTTGAACGCCACCCTTCAGCCCCCGGCCGGGGCGCCGTAGAATTCGCCAAGCCGAATATGTCCATTTCGCTCACTGAATCCGCCGCCGATCGCATCCGTACCTTCCTGGCCGCCCGCGGCCATGGGCTCGGGCTCCGCCTCGGGGTCCGCAAGACCGGCTGCTCCGGTTTCGCTTACGTCGTGAACTACGCGGACGGGCAGCAGCCCGGCGACGTCATCTTCGAGGACCGCGGCGTGCGGGTGTTCGTGGACCCGGAGAGCCTGAAGCTCATCGACGGCACGCAAGTGGACTTCGTGAAGCAAGGGCTGAACGAGGCCTTCCGCTTCCGCAACCCGAACGTGAAGGGCGAATGCGGTTGCGGCGAGAGTTTCTCGGTCTGACGGGCCACCGTGCCGCGGCCTGTTTTACGGCCTCGAAAAGTCCTTTCAGAACCGGCACTTCCACCCCGCGCAAAATTGCGGCAGGGGCGCTCAGCCAGTAGACTTCCCGGCCCACTGTGGCCGCCGCGCTCGGTGCCCCCGTAAGGTGCCGGGCGAGCGGCTTTTTCCCACGCGAATCGTTTTCCGGAGGTCGATGTCCATGGCGCTCGAGCGCACTTTCTCCATCGTCAAGCCCGACGGCGTAGCCCGCAACCTCATCGGCGAGGTCTACCGCCGCTTCGAGCAGGCGGGGCTCACCGTGATCGCCGCGCGCATGGTCCATCTGTCCCAGCGGGAAGCGGAAGCGTTCTACGCGGTCCACAAGGAGCGGCCCTTCTTCAAGGACCTGGTGAAATACATGACCTCGGGTCCCGTGATGATCCAGGTGCTCGAGGGCGAGAACGCCATCGCGAAGAACCGCGAGATCATGGGCGCTACGGACCCGAAGAAGGCCGCGCCCGGCACGATCCGCGCCGACCTCGCGGAGAGCATCGAGCGCAATACGGTGCACGGCTCCGATGGGCCGGCAACGGCCGCGCAGGAAATCGCATACTTCTTCGCCGGCGCGGACCTGCATCCGCGCGGTTGATCCATGTCCAGCGCTCCCGCCATACGCGAACGCAAGAACCTGCTCGGGCTGACGCGGCCCGAGCTGGAAGCGTTCGTGCGGGAGCTGGGGAGCGAACCCTTCCGCGCGCGCCAGCTCTGGAGCTGGATGTACAAGCGCGCGGAGGGCTCGTTCGAGGCCATGACGGATCTCGCCAAAGCGTTCCGCGCACAGCTCGCGGAGTGCGCCGAGATTCGCGTGCCCGAGATCGTCACGCAGCAAGCGTCCGCGGACGGCACACGCAAGTGGCTCCTGCGCGCGGATGCGCGGCAGGCGTTCGAGATGGTCTACATCCCGGAGCCGGACCGCGGCACGCTGTGCATTTCCTCGCAGGTGGGCTGCGCGCTCGACTGCGCGTTCTGCTCGACGGCGCAGCAGGGGTTCAATCGCAATCTCACGACCGCGGAGATCGTCGGGCAGGTGTGGCTCGCGAATCGCGAGCTCGGGACCACGGGGCAGCCGGGCGACCGTGCCGTCACGAACGTGGTGCTGATGGGGATGGGCGAGCCGCTCGCGAACTTCCGGAACGTCGTGCCGGCGCTCCGCATCTTCACGGACGATCTCGGGTTCGATCTGTCGCGGCGTCGCGTGACGCTGTCGACGTCGGGGCTCGTGCCGCAGATCTACAAGCTCGCCGAAGAGGTGAACGTCGCGCTCGCCGTGTCGCTGCACGCGCCGAACGACGAGCTGCGTAACGAGCTCGTGCCCATCAACCGCGTGCATCCGATCGCGGAGCTGCTCGAAGCCTGCTGGCACTACATCGACGAGCAGAACGGCCGCAGCGTCACCTTCGAATACGTTATGCTCGATGGCGTCAACGACTCCATCGCGCACGCGCGCGAGCTCGCACAGCTTCTGAAGGGTCATCCGGCGAAGATGAACCTGATCCCGTTCAACCCGTTCCCGGGCACGCGCTACCGGCGCTCGCCTGCGGAGCGGATCCAGCGCTTCCGCGACGAATGCATCCAGCGAGGTCTCCTCGCGACCATCCGGCGCACCCGGGGGGATGACATCGACGCGGCGTGCGGCCAGCTCGCCGGCAAGGTCATCGATCGCACGACCGTCCGGCTCGGCAACAAGCTCATTGGCGTGGCGGTACAACCATCATGAGACATGCGCGTCCCGGGGTCATCGCGTCCGCGCTACTGCTGCTGCTAGCGGCGTGCGCATCGAACGGCGGCAACACGCCGACCAGCAACTACCGGTCCGACGAGACCGAGGCGGAGAAAGCCGCGTCGCTGAACAAGCAGCTCGGCACGGTGTATCTGCGCCAGGGCAATCTCGCGCTCGCGAAAGAGAAGCTCGAGCGCGCCGAGAAGTACAACCCGCGCGACCCGGAGACGCACAGCGTCCTCGCGCTCCTGTACGAGAAGCTGAACAACCCGGCCGAAGCGGAATCGCACTACAAGACGGCCATCCGGCTCGCCCCGCGCGATCCGGAGATCATCAACAACTACGCCGTGTACCTTTGCAAGAACGGGCGCACGGAGGAGGGCGTGAAGCGCTTCCTCGAAGCGGCGCGTAATCCGCTCTATCGCACGCCCGAGATGGCCTACAGCAACGCGGGCGTCTGCCTGCGCACCGCCAAGCGTTACGACGAAGCGGCGAACGCGTTCGACCGCGCGCTGCAGATTCGCCCAGGTTTCGCCGAGGCGGCCTTCCAGTCCGCCGATCTCGAGCTCGAGCGCGGTCACATCGCCGAGGGACGTGCGCAGCTCGACCGCTATCTCGCTTCGCACCCGGCCACCGCGGACCTGCTGCTGCTCGGCGTGCGCTTCGCGCGGCTGCAGGGCGACCGCGTGGCCGAAGAGAAGTACACCCGTCGACTGCGCATCGAGTTCGCCGGCTCCGACCAGTTGCGTTCGCTCGAGACGAAGCGCAACCCTGGCTGATGTCATGTCCGCGACTCCCGGGAGCGAATTCCGCACCGGCATCGGTGCGCGACTCAAGGCCGGCCGCGAGCGGCTGGGCCTGACGTTGCTGCAGCTCGCGGAGAAGCTCCACGTCGATCCGGCGGTGGTCGAGAAGCTCGAGGCGGAGCGCTTCGCCGAGTTCGATGCGCCCGTGTACGTGAAAGGGCACATCAAGCGCTACGCGGAGCTCGTCGGCGAGAACATCCAGGAGCTGCTGGATGTGTATTCCGCCGCGATCAAGCCGGTGATGCCCGATCTCACGCAGCTGCCCAAGGCCGCGCACCATCAGGCCGATCCGCGCAAGCTCGTGTTGCCTTCGCTGGTCGTGCTGATTGCGTTCGCGCTCGTCGGAACGGTGTGGTGGATCTTGCAGAACGTGGGCAAGCTCAGCGCCCCCGTGGCGCCGCAGACGGTGGAGGCGCAAGAGGAGACGACGGCGGCCGCGTCGGGCGTCGCCGAGCCCGTGCCGCCCGCGGCGACGTCACCGGAAAGTGCCGACACCAACACAGCGGATGAGAGCACGGAGCCGCCGGTGGCGAGCGCTGCGTCGGATGCATCCGCGTCGAATGCAGACGTGAATACGAGCCCCGACACTGCCGGCCGTCGCGGCACCGGCACTCGCGCTGGCACCACCGCCGGCGCGGCGTCGAGCGCGCAAATCACGAAGTCCACCGCACTCGCCGCGTCGGCAACTCCACGGCCGGAGCCGGCCGAGCCGCAGCCCCTGAAATCCATCGACGTCACGCTGAAATTCTCGGCGGATAGCTGGGCCGAGGTGTACGACGCCGACGGCCAGCGGCTCTTCTACGACATCGGTGCCGCCAACACCTCGCACGCGGTCACCGGCACGCCGCCGCTGCGCGTCGTGCTCGGCAACGCGCCGGGCGTCACGGTCAACATCAACGGTCGGCCCGCGAAGGTGCCGGCGAGCGCGGTCCAGAACGACAGCGCGCAATTCACCATCAATCGCTCCGGGCGCATCGTCCGCGCGCGGCCGACCGAGGCCGCTTCCGCCGCGAGCAAGCCGAACGGGGAGTAGTTTTGGCGGACATCATCCAAGCCGTACGCGGCATGAACGACGTGCTGCCGGCCGAAATCGGTACGTGGCAATACGTCGAGAGCATCGTGCGCAACCTCGTTGCCGCATACGGGTACGAAGAAATTCGCGTGCCCATCGTCGAGGAGACGCGGCTCTTCAAGCGCGCGATCGGCGAGCTGACGGACGTCGTCGAGAAGGAGATGTACACCTTCGACGACAACGGCACGCTGCTCACGCTGCGCCCCGAAGCGACGGCGGGCATCGTGCGTGCCGTCATCGAGAACGGGATGCTGCGCGGCGCGCGCCACAAGCTCTGGTGCATCGGGCCGATGTTCCGCCACGAGACGCCGCAGGAAGGGCGCTACCGCCAGTTCTATCAGCTCGATGTCGAGACGATCGGCTTCGCCGGTCCCGATGTCGACGCCGAGATCATCGCGATGACCGCGCGCCTGTGGCGCCTGCTCGGCATCGACCGCGTGCGGCTCGAGATCAATTCGCTCGGCACGCCCGAGGCGCGCCGCGCCTATCGCGAGCTGCTGGTGTCGTATTTCAGGAGGCACGAGTCGCAGCTCGATGCGGACAGCCGCCGCCGGCTCGAAGGCAATCCGCTGCGCATTCTCGACAGCAAGAACCCCGAGATGCAGGCCCTCATTGCCGGCGCGCCCGTGCTGACGGAGCACCTCGACGCGGAGTCGCGGCAGCATTTCGCAACACTGTGTGCGACCCTCGACGCGCTCGGGGTGCCGTACCGTGTGAATCCGCGGCTCGTGCGCGGCCTCGATTACTACAATCGCACCGTGTTCGAATGGGTCACCGACGCGCTCGGCTCGCAGAACGCCGTGTGCGCCGGCGGCCGCTACGACGGTCTGATCGCGCACCTCGGCGGCGAATCCCAGCCCGCCATCGGCTTCGCGATGGGCATGGAGCGGGTGGTCAAGCTGCTCGAGAAGGCGGGCAAGGTCCCGCCGCGTCCGGCGCCGGACGTGTATGTGGTCGTCGCCGGCGAGCGCGCGACCATCGAGGCGCTGAAGCTCCTCGAGCAGCTCCGCGATCGGTTCCCGCAGCGCCGCTTCGAGATGAATCTCGGCGGCGGCAACTTCAAAGCGCAGTTCCGGCGCGCGGACCGCAGCAACGCGCCGCTCGCGCTGATTCTCGGGGATGACGAGCTCGCGCGCGGCGTCGTGGGGATGAAACCTTTGCGGCAAGAGTCCGGTCAGACCGACTGCCCGCTCGCCGAGCTCCCGGCGCGCCTCGAAGCGATGCTGGCCGAGCTGACGAAGAATTATTAGAGGAGGGTGCGTGGACGAATTCCTGTCGGAACAAGAGCAGTGGGAACGGCTGAAGGCCTGGATCCGCTCGAACGCCATCTGGATCATCGCGGGCATTGCCGTCGGTGCCGGAATCCTCGCCGGCTGGCGCTGGTGGGAAGCGCGCACCGACCGTATCGCACTCGAGGCGGGCGCGAAGTATCAGCAGATCCTCGAGGCGCTCGATCGCAAGGACAGGGCGCGCGCCGATACGCTCACCATGGAGTTGGAGCGCGACTACAAATCGTCGCCGTATGTCGACCAGGCCCGGCTGCTGCAGGCACGCGTGGCCGTCGAGTCCAACGAGCTCGACAAGGCGGCGGACGCGCTGCGGGCCGTGATGGAGGGCACGAAGGACAAGCAGCTCGCGCTCGTCGCACGGCTGCGCCTCGCGCGCGTGCAGCTCGCGCAAGGCAAGCCGGACGACGCGATCCGGACGCTCGATGCCGTGGATCCCGGTGCATTCAAGGCGCGCTATCAGGTGGTGCGTGGCGATGCGCTCTACGCGAAGGGCGACAAGGCCGGGGCGCTCAAGGCCTATCAGGCGGCGCGCGAGGACGCGTTCGGACAATCCATCGATGCGGAATCGCTCGAGCTGAAGATCGACGATCTGCTCGCCGAGAACACGCCCGCGGCGCCGGCCGCGCCGCCCGCCGCGTCGACCGCGAAATCCCCTGAGGCGAAATAGCCCGAACTCATCCGAGGCGCACACCTCCGAGGCTGAACCGACATGCATACCGATTTCCGCTCTTCTCGCGCGCCGGAGTCCGGCTCCTGGATTCGGCTCGCGCTCTGCGCGCTGGTGCTCGTGCCGCTCGCGGCGTGCTCGTCGAAGAAGGACAAGGCCATCGATCCTCCGGCGGAGCTCACCGATTTCCCCGCGAGTCTGCGCGTGCAGCGCGTGTGGGATACGGCGCTCGGGGGCAAGAAGGCCGAAGTCCTGCGGCTCGGGCTCGATGTCGCGACGGTGGACGGCCGCGCGTACGCAGCCGGGCGCAGCGGAGAGGTCGAAGCGTTCGATGTGGAGTCCGGGAAGACGCTGTGGCGTGCTCGCACAAAGGCGCCGCTCTCGGGCGGCACCGGCGTTGGCTACGGGCTGGTGGTCGTCGGGTCGAGCGAGGGCGAAGTCATCGCGCTGAGCTCCGCAGATGGGAGCGAGCGCTGGCGGGTGAAGGTGAACGGGGAGGTGCTGTCGGCGCCTGCCGTCGGGCCGAATGCCGCGATCGTGCGCACGGTCGACGGCAAGCTGCATGCGCTCGCGAACGATACGGGCAAGCAGATTTGGGAGTACGAGCAGCAGGTCCCGCGCTTGTCGCTGCGAGGTACCGCGATACCTGTCATCGTCGGCAACGAAGTGATCTGCGGGTTCGACAACGGCAAGGTGGTCGCGCTGAGCCTGTCGGACGGCGCGCTCCTCTGGGAGACGACGGTCGCCCCGGCCCGCGGCCGCACCGAGCTCGAGCGGCTCGTCGATATCGACTCGGCCGTGAAGGTGATCGACGACAAGGTCTACGCCGTCAGCTTCCAGGGACGGGTCGCGCAGCTTGCGCTCGACTCGGGGCAGATCTGGTGGGCCCAGGACATGTCGAGCTATCGCGGGCTGACTGTCGATGAAGACAACGTGTACATCTCGACGGCCGAAGGCGATGTCGTCGCGCTCAGGCGCACCACCGGTGCGGAGTTGTGGCGGCAGAAGGGCCTGGCGCACCGCGGGTTGTCCGCGCCCGTGCTGACGGACGACTCGGTCGTCGTCGCGGACTTCAAAGGGTACGTGCACTGGCTCGATAAGAATACGGGTGCGTTCGCGGGGCGTGCCCAGGCGGGTGGCGAGCGCATCAGCAATGCACCGGTCGCGACTGAGAACCGCGTGCTCGTGATGAACGACGAGGGCAAGATCACGGCCTTCAAGACCGCGCCGATTGCGCTGGCGTCGGCGGGCAAGCCGAGCAAAGCGCGCGAGGCGACGAGTCCCGCACCGGCGCAAGAGCCCGCCGGTTCCGGTGAGGCGACGCCGCCGGGCTCGGCGACTCCGCCGTCGTCCAGTGCGGAGCGGGCGCCCGCGGAAGCTGCGCCGCCTCCGGAAGCGCCGGCGGCCCCTCCTGCCGCGCCGGCGGAGTCCGTGCCGTCAGAGCACAGCGGAACGCCCGCGGAGCCACCCGTCGAATCGCCGCCCAGCTCCGGCGCGTCCTCGCAGGGCGCGGCGCCTGACGCCACGCCGCCGCCCGGCACGTCTCACGCCAACGGCGGTTGAGTATCGGATGTGCTGCCAGTCATCGCTCTCGTCGGTCGGCCGAACGTCGGCAAATCGACGCTGTTCAATGCCCTGACGGGAACGCGCGACGCCATCGTCGCCGACGTTCCCGGCGTGACGCGTGACCGGCAGTACGGATTCGGCCGCGTCGGTCCGGTGCCGTATGTTGCGATCGATACGGGCGGTCTCGTCGAGAATCCCACCGGCATCGAGGCACAGATGCGCGTGCAAACCGAGCGCGCCATCGAGGAAGCGGATCGCTTCGTGCTTCTCGCGGACGCGCGCGCCGGGCTCACGCATCAGGATGCGTTCGTCGCGCGCGAGCTGCGGCGCGCGGGCAAACCGGTTTTTCTCGCCGTCAACAAGGCCGAGGGCAAGGACCCGACGGAGGTCGCGGCCGAATTTCACGAGCTCGCGCTCGGCGAGCCGTTCGCGATTTCCGCGAGCCATGCGCAGGGGCTCGATGTGCTCATGGAGCACGTGCTCGCCGGATTCGAGCCGGCCGCGGCCGACGCGACGGAATCCTCGGCGATCAAGATCGCGGTGATCGGGCGCCCGAACGTCGGCAAGTCGACGCTGGTGAATCGGCTGCTCGGCGAGGAGCGCGTCATCGCGAGCGATCAGCCGGGCACGACCCGCGATCGCATTCTCGTGCCGTTCCGGCGCGACGACCGCGATTTTCTCCTGATCGACACGGCAGGCGTGCGCCGCCGCTCCAAGGTGGAGGACGTCATCGAGCGGGTCAGCGTCGCAAAGACCCTGCAGGCGATCGAGGAGGCACACGTGGTCATCCTCGTGCTCGATGCGCACGATGCGGTCGGCGAGCACGATGCGAGCGTGCTGGGGCTCGCGCTGCAGCGCGGGCGCGCGGTGCTGATCGCCGTCAACAAGTGGGATCACATTCCAATGGAGCAGCGCGACGAGATCCGTCGGCAGGTTGCGCTGAAGCTCGACTTCGTGCCGTTCGCGCCGGTGCATTTCATTTCCGCGCGTCACGGCACGGGTGTGGGCGAGCTCATCGGCGACACGATCCGCGCGTACGAAGCGGCGATGCGCGAGATGCGCACGCCGGAGCTCACTCGCACGCTCGAGCACGCGATGACCGTGCACCAGCCGCCGCTCGTGCACGGCCGGCGCATCAAGCTGCGCTACGCACACCAGGGCGGGCGCAATCCGCCGCGCATCGTGATCCACGGAAATCAGACGGCGCACGTGCCCGACGCGTACGCGCGCTATCTGGCCAACGTGTTCCGCAAGACGTTCGACTTGTTCGCGACGCCCGTGCAGCTCGAATTTCGCACGGACGCGAATCCGTTCACGGCCGGCAAGCGCGAGAAGCGCAACTCGAGCGGTCGGCCCGGCAAGGCCACCCCGAACAATCCCGGCAGCAAGAATCGCCGTGCGGCCGCCGAGCGCGACCGCAAGAGGCGCATCAAGAAGCAGCGCCAGGAAAGTCGGCCGTCGGGTGAGGGCGGCGGGTCGAAGGGGCGTCGCTGAGCGCTACCAACGCGCACCTCCTGTCAGCGCGTCGATCGCCGGCAAGACGCGGATCGTTTTGCTGACATCGAACGCCCGTTGCCCGGTTGAAAATTAGAAGTCCGACTTCTAATTTTCAAGTCACAGTGCCAGACGCCGCGGTGGGCGGCGAAGCGCATCTCAGCTTCATGGTTTGGCACAGTGCGCGAAGTGCAGAGCTCCCCGCGGCGACCGGAAAGTCGTGGTCGCGCCGCTACGGCCGGCCGCCGAGCAGGCGCGCCGGCAGGAATACGATTGCGCGCAAGAGCTCGAATACCCCGCCGACCGCAATCCCGACCAGCCTGAAGGGCAGCGAGAGCAGCCACACGAAGGGCCACAGCACGAGCGCCAGCAGCGCGAGTGGCCAGCAAAGCACCAGCAAGAGCAGCCACAGCAGAAATTTGATCATGATCTCGATGTCGTCCCGGGGCATTCACCCGGCGCATTGCCGCCGGCTGCTCTAAAACACGCAACCACGTTGCCAGTTGCAGCAGATGTGGCGCGATCGGGTATTTCTGCACGTTCTCACCACGAATGCGCGTCGCACTGCCGAGCCACCACCGCACATCGTTCCGCTCGACCTCTTTGGTTGACGCTGTGTACAGGTGTGCATACAATGAAATCGCGAGAGTACGAGTGGGACCCGGTCAAAGCGCGCGCGCGAATTTGCGCAAGCACGGCGTGAGTTTCGCTTCGGCGGCACTCAGTCTGCTGCACGAGCGGGCGCTCGTACGAACCGATCCGGACTCCAATGGCGAAGCGCGCTACGTCGCGATCAGCGCCGATCCGCTCGGGCAAACGCTGGTCACTGTCTTCACCTTTCGTGGCGCGAGAGTGCGAATCATCTCGTCACGTCGCGCCACGCAGTCCGAGCGCCGCACATTCGAGCAAGGCTAATGCGCAAGAAATACGACTTTTCCGGCGCCCGCCGCGGCCCGGTGCTTCGCGAGCCGACGAAAGGGAAGACGCGCATCACCATCCGGCTCGACAACGAGGTGCTGCACTGGTTCATGCGTCGCGTCGAGGAGGCCGGTGGCGGTAACTATCAGACCGAAATCAACGACGCGCTTGTCGAGCACATCGCGCGCAAGCGGGAGCCGCTCGAGGAGACATTGCGCCGCGTGGTTCGTGAGGAATTGCGGCGCGCGAAGGAAGCGCGCTAGAGCGGGCGCGTCAAACAGCGCGCCGACGTGCGCGCGATCACTCAGCTCACAGTTCACTCAGCCGGCCGGAAGAGTACAGACGCGTTGAGCGGCCCGGCGGCGGTAACCGCCTCCTTCGCCCACACGGGACGTTGTGTTGAAGCCGTGCGCGGCGACGACCGTGTCTTTCGCGCTGTGGCTCAACTCTTCGTGCTTGCTTTCTGAGTCGCCGGTGGAGTGGGAGGCAGGAACAGCGCCGGATCCACCATCGTGCCGTTCAGCATCACGCCCCAGTGCAGGTGAGGCCCGGTCACGCGGCCGGTTGCGCCGACCTTGCCGAGCACATCCCCCGTGCTCACCGTGTCGCCGACCTTCACGTCGATGACGCTCATGTGACCGTACATCGTGATGAATCCCTGGCCGTGATCGACGATCACCGTGTTGCCGCTGAAGAAGAAGTTGTCCGCCTCGATCACGCGACCGGCCGCCGGCGCTTTGATCGGCGTTCCGGTGGGCGCGGCGATGTCCATCCCCGTGTGCGGGCTGCGCGGCTGATTGTTGAATACGCGTCGCAGACCGTATGAGCTGGAGCGCGGCCCAGGAATCGGGGGCAGCAAGCGCAGCGTGGCGGGCGGCGTGTCGCTGAAGGTCGCGAAAGCCTTGGCCAGACGCGGTCGTTCCTCGTCGGTCCGGGCTTTGTCTTCGGGCGAGAGGTCGACCATCTTCGGCGCAACCTTCAGGCTCTGCACGCGATACTGCTTCGGTTTGATCTCGACGACCGTGTCCTTTCCCTGTGACGCGCGCGTCTCGATGGCGAGCTTCAGGGACCCGGGCTGGGTCGCGAGCGGCACGCCCACGACGGCGAGCCACCGGTCTTTCACGCGCAGCACCATGGCGCGCGAATCGCCGAGCTTCACGGTCGGCGGATCGTCCGCCGCGGCGTCGATCGGAAGCAGCACCACTCCGCCCGGAACGTGGCTCTCCTTGGGAAGCTGAAGCGCGCTGGATGCTGTGTTGCGGACGTGCGCGCCGGTGCTGGCTTTCGCAGCCGGCGCGGAGCTGTCGGTCCCCTTTGCCGCCGCACTGCTGCTGTCCGCGGCGAGCGCGATGTCGCTCCATGCCGTAAGCGTTGCGAGCGCCCCTAGCGCCATCGCGATCCACTTGCTTCGCTGCATCGTCATTCCTTCTTCTCGGTCCTCGTCACTTGCGCGCGCAGCTTACCTTGCGCGACGCGCGCCTCGATGTCGTCACCGACCTTCAGGGAGCTTGCATCCGTTACGAGTGCGCCGTCTGCCACCCGCGTCACGATCGCGAAGCCCCGATCGAGCGTAGCAAGAGGGCTCACGGTGTTCAGCGCCCGCACGGCGAGCGCCAGGCGATTCTCGGCTCGCGTGACGAGCCTGTTGAGTGCGTTCGTCAGTCGGCCTTCGAGTGTTTGATGTCTCAGCCGAAGCTCCCGAACGCGCCGCTCCGGCGAGTGGTGGAGCAGGGACGCGAGCGCCTCGCTCACGCGGCTGCGGTCCTTCTGCAAGGTCGTGCGGATTGATCCAACGAGACGTTGCTCGAGATCGTCCAGCCGCTGCTCCTGTTGCAGCAGCCGAGCGCCCGGATGCATCACCTTCAGGCGCGACGAGGCGGCTTCGAACCGATTCGAGAACATGCGCAACTCGCGGCGCATCGCGACGACGAGCCGGTCCGCCGTGCGCGCAAGCACGTCCAGGCAGGCATGGCGATCGGGGACGACCATCTCGGCCGCACCCGACGGTGTCGGCGCGCGTGCGTCCGCGACGAAGTCGGCGATGGTGAAGTCGATCTCGTGACCGACGCCGCTGACGATCGGCAGCTTGCTGCCGTGGATCGCGCGCGCGACGCCCTCGTCGTTGAATGCCCACAAGTCTTCGAGCGAGCCGCCGCCGCGCGTGAGGATGAGCACGTCGCACTCGGCGCGCGCATTCGCCACGCGCAGCGCCTGGATGATCGAGGGGATCGCGACCGCGCCTTGCACCGGCGTCGGATACACGATCACCGACGCGGGCGGAAAACGCCGCGCCAGGATCTTGAGCACGTCGCGGATGGCCGCGCCCGTGGGCGAGGTGATGACCCCGATGCGACGTGGAAAGCGCGGCAACTCGCGCTTCGTTTCCAGCGCGAAGAGCCCCTCCGCGGCGAGCTTCGCTTTGAGACGTTCGTACTCGCGTTTCAGCGCGCCGACGCCCGCTTCCTCCATGTGCTCGACGGTGAGCTGATAATCGCCGCGCGCCTCGTACAGCGTGACGCGTCCGCGGACGACGACGTGCTGGCCGGACTTCGGTGTGAAGCCGACGCGCCCGTTCTGCACGCGGAACATCGCGCAACGGATCTGGGCCTCGCGGTCCTTCAGTGAGAAGTACCAATGACCCGAGCCGGGCGAGGAGAAGTTCGACAGCTCGCCCTCGAGCCACACGAGCGGCATCCCCCGCTCGAGCAGCAGGCGCACTTCGCGATTCAATTTCGAGACGGTGTAGACCGTGCGAGTCGGCGTCGCGGCCTGGGCCCCGGCGGTCGGCGTTGCGATCTGGGCTCCAGCGATCGGCGGTGCGGTTTGGGTTCCGGCGGCCGGCGTTGCAGATGCAGTGGCCGCCCCGGAACCCGGCGGCCGGACCTGCTCGGGCGAGCGTCCGCTCACGTACGCCGTGCGCGTGCGGGGCTCTGCGCTTTGCGTCGCGGCGGTGCCGCGCGTGTTCGGAGCGCTTGGGCCGGCGCTGCGGCTCGCAGCGCGCGCACCTTCGGTGCTCGAAGCTTCGTCCTGCTGGCGATCCCGCGCGGGCTGAGGCGTCGGCGCGCTGCGCTTCCCGGGCGCTGCGGGCGCGCCTGCGCGTTTCTCGTCCGGACCGGCGGGGGGCAGGAAGAAGGGTAGCTGTTCGGTCATGGAGTGCAGCGGCGGGAGCGGGGCGGTGAAGCCGTATGACGCCGGGAAGCGCCGCGTTTTCCTGCGACCGCCGCCCGCAATCGGCCCGGCCCGAGGGCGCCCAGATGACACCCTATCACAGGTTGCACCAGGCTTTCCCGCCTCCTGCCCCCTGCGTACAATCGCGCGCCAATCTTCATCCGGCCCCTCCCAGCCGGGCACTTGGCGGTCCAGCGGTCCATGCGAATCCTCGAAGAAGCACTGACCTTCGACGATGTTCTATTAGTCCCGGCTTATTCGGAGGTTCTGCCACGCGAGACGGACCTCTCGACGCAGGTCACCCGACGCATCCGGCTCAACATCCCGCTGCTGTCCGCAGCCATGGATACCGTCACCGAAGCGCGACTCGCGATCACCATCGCGCAGGAAGGTGGCATCGGCATCGTCCACAAGAACATGTCGATCGAGCAGCAGGCCACCGAAGTGGGCCGCGTGAAGAAGTACGAGAGCGGCGTCATCAAGGACCCGATCACCGTCTCGCCGGATATGACCATCCGCCAGGTGCTCGAACTCACGCGCTCGCGCGGCATTTCGGGCGTGCCGGTGGTGGTGGGTCGCAAGGTCGTCGGCATCGTCACGCATCGCGACTTGCGGTTCGAGCAGAAGCTCGACGCGCCGGTTTCCACGGTGATGACGCCGCAAGAGCGCCTCATCACCGTGCGCGAGAACGCACCGAAGGAAGAGGTGCTCGGCCTGCTCCACAAGCACCGCATCGAGAAGGTGCTCGTCGTGAACGGCGACCACGAATTGGCCGGCATGATCACGGTGAAGGACTTCCAGAAAGCCACCGAATTTCCGCGTGCCTGCAAGGACGAGGGCGGCCGGCTGCGCGTCGGCGCCGCCGTTGGGACCACGCAGGACACGCTCGACCGCGTGGCCGCGCTGCGCGAGGCCGGCGTAGATCTCGTCGTCGTCGATACCGCGCACGGCGCGCACGTCGGCGTCATCGACACGGTGCGCAAGGTCAAGGCGCGCTGGGGCGACATGCAGGTCATTGCCGGCAACATCGCCACAGCGGACGCGGCGCGCAGACTCGTCGACGCCGGCGCGGATGCGGTGAAGGTCGGCATCGGCCCAGGCTCCATTTGCACGACGCGCATCGTCGCAGGTGTCGGGGTGCCGCAGATTTCCGCGGTTTCCATGGTGTGCGACGCGCTTGCAAAGACGGACGTGCCCCTCATCTCGGACGGCGGCATCCGCTTCTCCGGCGACATCGCGAAGGCGCTCGCGGCCGGCGCGCACGCCGTGATGATCGGCAGCCTGTTTGCCGGCACCGAAGAGTCGCCGGGCGAAGTCGAGCTGTATCAGGGCGCGTCGTACAAGTCGTATCGCGGCATGGGCTCGATCGGCGCGATGGCCGAGCGCCACGGCTCCGCCGACCGCTATTTTCAAGACGCAGCGACCGAGCTCGAGAAGCTCGTGCCGGAAGGCGTCGAGGGGCGCGTGCCCTACAAGGGCAGCGTCGTCCAGATTCTGCAGCAGCTCGCGGGCGGCCTGCGCGCCGCGATGGGCTACACCGGTAGCCGCAACATCGACGAGCTGCGAACCCGGCCCAACTTCGTGCGCATCACGAACGCGGGCGTGCGTGAGAGTCACGTGCACGACGTGAGCATCACCAAAGAGGCCCCCAACTACCGCATCTCGTGAATCCGACAATGAACAGCGTGGCGCGTCCGGCAATGAATCCCCCTCAAACCCATCCGGATATCCACGCGGATCGGATTCTCATCCTCGACTTCGGCGCGCAGTACACGCAGCTCATCGCCCGGCGGGTGCGCGAAGCGGGCGTCTATTGCGAAATTCATCCCTGGGATATCTCCGACGAGGAAGTCCGCGCCTTCGAGCCGCGCGGAATCATCTTGAGCGGCGGTCCCGAATCGACCACGGACGCACAGCCGCCCAAGGCGCCGGACGTGGTGTTCACGCTCGGCGTGCCGGTGCTCGGCATCTGCTACGGCATGCAGACCATGGCGAAGCAGCTCGGCGGACGCACGGCGTTTTCGATGAAGCGGGAATTCGGCTATGCCGCTGTCCGGGCGGTCGCGCCATGCCGCCTGCTCGGCGACCTTGCGGATCGAGTCGACGAAGGCGGACGCTCCGTGCTCGACGTCTGGATGAGTCACGGCGACCACGTCGACGCGCTTCCTGAAGGCTTTGTCGTTACCGCCGCGACGGACAGCGTGCCGCTCGCGGCGATGGCCGACGAGAAGCGCCGCTTCTACGGCGTGCAGTTCCATCCCGAAGTCACGCACACCAAGCAGGGCGCGCGGTTGCTCGAACGTTTTGTGCGCGAGATCTGCGGGTGCGCGGATCGCTGGCGCGTCGGCAACATCATCGACGATGCCATCGAGCGCGTGCGCGCGCAGGTGGGTAGCGGGAAGGTGCTGCTCGGCTTGTCCGGCGGCGTGGATTCGTCGGTCGTGGCGGCGCTGCTGCACAAGGCGATCGGCGATCAGCTCGTGTGCGTGTTCGTCGATACCGGGCTGCTTCGTCTGAACGAAGGCGATGACGTGATGCGCACGTTCGCCGACCACCTCGGCGTGCGCGTGATCCGCGTGAACGCGGAAGAGCGCTTCCTCGCGGCGCTGCAAGGCGTCACGGACCCGGAGGCCAAGCGCAAGATCATCGGCAAGACCTTCATCGAGGTGTTCGACGAGGAGTCGCACAAGCTCGAGGGCATCGACTTCCTGGCGCAGGGCACGATCTATCCGGACGTCATCGAGTCCGCGGGCGCGCGCACGGGCAAGGCGCACGTCATCAAATCGCATCACAATGTCGGCGGGCTGCCGGCGAACATGCGCATGAAGCTCGTCGAGCCGCTGCGCGAGCTGTTCAAGGACGAGGTGCGCCGGCTCGGCGTGGAGCTCGGGCTGCCGAGCACGATGGTCTATCGACATCCGTTCCCGGGGCCGGGGCTCGGCGTACGCATCCTAGGCGAAGTGCGCAAGGAGTATGCGGACCTGCTGCGCAAGGCCGATCACATCTACATCGAAGAGCTGCGCAAGCACGATCTCTACGACAAGACGAGCCAGGCGTTCGCGGTGTTCCTGCCCGTGCGGTCCGTCGCCGTGATGGGCGACGGGCGCCGCTACGACTACGTGATCGCGCTGCGCGCCGTGGAGACCGTCGATTTCATGACGGCGCACTGGGCGCGGCTGCCATACGACTTTCTGGATCACGTCTCGCGTCGCATCGTCAATGAGGTGGCGGGCGTGTCGCGCGTTGTCTACGACATCTCGGGAAAGCCGCCGGCGACGATCGAGTGGGAATAATTCTCAGCTTTTCGTGATCGACCACCAGCGCATTGCTGCGGTAAGCCGCTGCGCTAGAAGGACAGATGCACATCCGGCGTGAGCTGAAAGTTCGGATTGAAGAGCCAGGCGGTCGCGTCGTCCTGGATTTTCACGCCCTCGATGTAACGGCCTCGTTACGTGCGCACTACTGCTGTTCGTAGAACTCCGGTGAAGGAGGTTCTGCCGGCAGGTCGGGCACGTCGTAGCCGCGTGTGCCATCCGCGCGGATCGGTCCCGGGCCGGGCCCGAGATGCTCGCGATCGATGTTGTTCTCGCTGCAAGAGTACTCCTTCAAGCTTTCACCGGGCCGGCCCAAGAGCCATGTGCGCGAGTACGTGAAGGGTTTCGTGTAGAACTTCGGATCGTCGACGGTGAGATCGAGGTGCAGATGGTTGGCGTCCGGTCGCGTCCAGCGCTCGATCGCGTGCATGGCGTCGCTCTGCGGGTTCGCGTTCTCATCGATCCAAATGTGCTGATCCTTGAAGCCGACCGAGTCGATGACGAGCGTGTCGCCCTCCCACCAGCCCAGCTTGTCGCCGAAGAAGGAGGGATCAGGGTCTTCGTCGTGCGCGCGCTTGGGGCCGATGGGGATCACGCGGAAATAGGTGTACATGTAGAGGAACGCCACTCGATCCTTGTGCTGGATGATCTCGAAGGGCAGTGCGCTCGCGCTATGGCGCGGAATGCCGCCAATGATGCAGAGGGCTTCCGGATCGATCGTCTGCGTCAAGTTATGGTGAAGCGCGGCTTCGCCTGCGGGCGTCAACGGAAGCTTGAATCCCGGCAGATCCTTGCCGATGTTGCCGACCGGCCGGGTCGCGCGCGAGCCTTTCCAGAAGCCGCTGAAATCGGGTTTGCCGTCCGCGGTTCGCGGCGTGGGTTGCGGTGAGCCTTGGGGCTCGTCACCGAATAGGAGCGAGCCCTCGGACGCAGGTGGCGCGGCTGTCGCTGCATGGGCCGTCGCCGCCGTCATGAGTACGACCACGCTGAATGCAGAGAGCGCAGCTCTCATCGAGATTCTCCTTACAGCAAGCCGATCGCTCGTCCGGCGAGACCTACGCCGAGCCAGAGCAGTGCAGAGATGACGATGGCCACGCGCGTCGGTTGTGAGCCACGCTGCAACGCGCGGTACACATGCAGCCCAGACAAGATCGCGGCAAGGAGCAGCGCCATTTTCAAGCGGAAGGCCGCATTGGCGTAGTAACGCAATGGACCATCCGCAACCAGCAGTACCCCAGAGGCGATCAGTGTCACGAGCCCGGCGCTCAGCAACGCCACGAGACCCCGAGCGAGCACGCCGAGCGGTTGATCGGGGAGGATCACGCCGACTGCTCGCAAGCCTAGTATCAGAACAGCGCCGCCCAGCAGTGCGAGGCCGAGCAAATGAACGACTTCCACACTCGCGAAGGCCCACGTCGCACCCTGCATGAACCGGCCAGCCGCCGAGTCTCCAAGCCACGAGAAGAGGGGAAGCAGCGACATCGCTCAGTGCCGGTTCAGATAGGCAATTGCGCGCCCGGACGCGATGACGCCGCTCCAGAGAAATAACGAGACGAACGCAGCGAAACGCGCACGTGCTGGCGAATGCGGACTCGAGCCCCAGGCCTCGACGCTTTTGAACACCGTACTGTGGAAGGCCACGACGTTCAGCGCGAGCAGGGCCAGCAGCAGCAGCTTTATGCGAAATGCGGCGTTCGAGTAGAGAGTCGCAGCCTGCGCGGCGAATAGCAGCGCCCCGCTCACGAACATCACGATGAATCCGCACCAGGTCAGGCGAATCAGCGGCCGCGCGATGCGCGCGACCGGAGCCTGCGTCAGCACACCACCGAGCAGTCGAACATCCACGACGCTGATTGTTCCGAGCACGGCCGTGATGCCGAGCACGTGGACAGTCTCGATCACCGAGTACGCGTTCTCGGACTCACGAATCGAGGTCGAGAGTGGCAGCTCATGCAGCCACTCGCAAATCCGTAGCAACGGGCTCATTTGCCGACCGGCTTCTCACCCGTCGGCTTCTCACCCGTCGGCTTGTCTCCCGGGCCACCGTCGCCAGGCGAGCCGCCGTACACCGTGCGCCCGTCCGGCAACGTCACGCGCCGCGCATCGATGAAGTGTGAGCCATCCTTCGCGAGGTAACCGTCGACGATCAGCTTGTCACCCAGCTTGATGTCGCCCCTCTTCCAGCCGCGGCGCGAAAGCGCTCCCGGGTTGCCGGTCTCGCACGCCCAGTTCGTCACGTTCCCTTTCGAGTCGGTGACGTCGAGGTAGAAGTACGAGTGCGGATTGGTCCACTCGATCTTGGTGATCTTGCCCACGATGCGTGCCGGCTTGTTCGCATCGAACTCTGCTGCGAATGAATGATGGGCTTGCACGGGCAGCGCCGTGACGGCCAGTAGAGCGAGAAACGCGCGTGTCACATCGCACTCCTTGTTCGGCTTCGAGCGGCAATTATGCGTCGACGTACGGCGGCGCGCGCGAACGAAGTCTGATGCGGGTATAGAACTTCGTTATGAGACGTGAGCGCTCGACTGCGCGGTCACGCACCTCGAACGATCGTGAAACCGTAATGTCACTGAGCGCCGGTTAACGGTGCTGGCGTGGACCGCCGGCGTCTGCGGCATTCCCGTTTGGGTGTATGGGCTGCTGGTCGTGATCCAAGCATTTCGCTCACTCATCTGCGCTTCTTTGCGGAGCATCGGGCAGACGATGACTCCCCCATGCGCACGAACGTAGTCGAAGCGGGCGCGGTGTCGAATGAACGTGTCACAACTCGGCTGACAGCGTCAGTTGCACGGTGCGCGCCGGGCCAGGGCGAAAGAACGCCGGCGTGTTGACGGTCGTCGTGATCGTGCCGAGATAGTCCTTGTCGAAGATGTTGTCGACGTTGATGCGCGCCTTGAGTGCCTTGAACGGCCCCGCGTTGAACCCCTCACCGAAGTCCACGTACGCGTTGTAGACCGTGTAGCCGGGCACGCTCTCGCTGTTGATGAAGTTCGTCTGCCGCGAGCTGATGTGGCGCACCGAGATATTGAGCACCGTCGCGGGGAGCGCCTCGACGGTGACGCCTCCTTGGATGAGCCATTCCGGAAAGTCCGGCACGCGTTTGCCTTTGATCGCGAACGTTGCGAAGGAGTCTTCGAATTTCGCCGTGTTGTGCGCGACGTTACTGTTGAAGTACACCTTGCCGCCCAGCGCGGTCGGCTTCCATTGACCACTCAGCTCGCCGCCGTACGCTTTTACGCCGCCCACATTCTGATAGAAGGTCTCGGTCGTCGTGGTTCCGGGAACGATCGATGCGAAAGATTGCAGCCGATTGTCGAACCGCGTGCCGTACGCCACGAGTGACGCGTTGAAGGTCTCGCGATTCGCACGAACCCCGATTTCCACGTTCTTGGCGCGCTCCGCCTCGGGACCCGGAACGAGTGGGCTCGCTGCCGAGAACACATCGTCCGCGCCGCGCGGTAGAGCCAGGTTCTCCGAATAGGACGCGAACAGCTGATCGCGCGGATTCAGCGCGAGTACCAGGCCCACTTGCGGCAAGAAGTTGTCCTTCCAGTTATCGCGGATCGTCGGCCGGCGACTCGCGATGTAGTCCCCCGGGTTGCGATAGCCCGCGATCTCGTAGTCGATGTCGATCGCTTTGGCACCGATCTCGAGCTTCAGGCGATCGTCCAACAGCGAGATCGCGTCCTTGAGGAAGAGCTCGCGCGTCTTACGCGTCGAGACGTAGTCGCGTTGCAGGTGAACGGGTTCGTCGAGCAGCGGGAAGGTCGAGGGATCGCCGTTGAACTGGTTGTAGCGGGCCTGCGTGCGGTGATACACGTCCTTCTCGCCCCATGCCCCAGCGGAGAACGTATTAGCGCCGAGACGGTACTCCAGCCGCGCCGTGACGCCTTTGCGATCGCCACCGACCGTCGAGAGCCCATACTGCAGGCCTTTCGGTGCAGTGAGCCCGGGAACGATTAGCCGCTCGGCGTTGTAGCTCGCGAGCGAAGTGGCGTACGCCTCCGGCGAGACACCATAGCCGTCCTTGTCTTCGTAGTAGGCGGTTGCATGCAGCCGGAGCGAATCGGTGAACGGCGTCGTGAGGTTCAATCCGACCAATTTGTCCTGTCTGCTGTTGATCGCTTGCTTGTAGTACTGATTGTAGGCGGCGTTCGAGAACTGCACGCCGGGCGTGGTCTGCGGCAGGACGGGCACAAAATCCAAATAGGCGAACTCGCGACCCGAGCGGCCGAACACATCGCCGGCCGTGCCTCGATACTGTGCCAGGGTGATCGACGGCGAGTCGTAGTCGAAGTAGTCGTTGTACACGGCTTGCAACGAGAGCTCGCTCTCGCCGACTCGATAACGCGCTTTGCCTTCGACGTGATCGCGCGAGATCGTGCCGGGCCCGCGCCACAAATCACCGCGAATGCGTGAGCCGCTGAGATACGCGGCGAAGTTGCCGAGCTCGCCCGTCTCGATTCGCGCGAACGTTCTCCGGAGCGAGTCGCTGCCGAAGGTCTGACTGGCCTTGAGCCCGAAGTGATCGGACGGCGCTTGCGTGAGATAGCTCACGATGGGTCCCAGCGAGGCGTAACTCGCGAGCGAGACGTCACCCGCGCCTGCCGAGGCAGAAACGGTCTGCAGGTTCTCGTTGTCGACGTAACGATAGATCGGGCTGCCGCCGAACTGATCGCTGCGCCCCATCGGAATGCCGTCGAGCAAGAATCCGATCTGCTGAAAGTTGAAGGCTCGCACCGAGACCGAGTTGCCGAACTCGTACATCCCGAGCGCATCGTTCGCTTGCACGTTGAAGCCGGGCAGGGACTCGAGCATCTTCAGTCCGGTGATGCCGGAAGGCGCGGACAGCAACGCAGCGCTCGTGATCGCAACCGTCGCGGTCGCATGGTCGGTGCCAATGGCCGTGCGCGCCTCCGAGACGCGCGCGCCGGTGACGACGACCTCTGCGACATCGGTATTGGTCGGCTGTTGTTGAGCGTCGGCGCGCGTTGCGATGAGCACGGCAGACGTTGCGGCGAGCGCGAGGCCGGCCGCGATGTCGAGCTTCGACATGGATATCGCTCCAGGGATACTGGGGCCAAAAGCTAGAGCGTGCCGGTCAAGGGTGGAAAAGAAATTTTCCGCATGGAATCCGACAGAATCGGCATGAGCCGGGGCATCGATCGAAAAGTCATCTTGCCATGCGGACAAGTGATTTCGACGTGACCGGCACGGCTCCTAGAATTTCCTCGCGCTGAAATGTGCGTGCGCCTCGCGCGGTGAAATTCATGAACATCCGTCTCCCCCATGCTCACGGCTTTACACGTCGTGAGTTCCTTGCCAAGAGCACAGTCTCCGCCGCGGTGTTGCCCGCCATCGCGGGTTTCAGTCCGTCGGTGGAGGCGGCGAGCAAGTCCTCACCGGCAGCGTTCGCGCCCTCGACAGATTTCCTCGAAACGGCGCGGAGCACGGCGCAATGGATCGATACCGTGCGCCGTGACGACGCGCGCGGTGCTTGGTGGTTGCCCGATCCGGATCACCCAGAGCGTCAAACGACTGTCTCAGCAGCGAATGCGATCTACTCTGGTAGCGCAGGTACCGTGCTGTTCTTCTTGCAACTCGCCGATGTCACAGGTGACGCGACATATCGCGAGCGCGCGCGGCAGGGTGCCTCGTATCTCGCAGCGACATGGAGAGATCTTCTCGGTCAACCCGAAGGCGGTGTGTTGTCCGGGAAAGGTCTGAATCTTTCTCTCTACGGAGGGCTGAGCGGTACCGCCTTCGTCTTGCACCAGACTGCGAGTGCCACGGGAGACGCGCAACTCTTGCAGGCGAGTCGTGATGCGACCGACGCGGTGGTCGGCGCGGCTCGAGCCGCTGGCACAGGACTGGCGTGGTCAGGCGCACCCGGAATCGCGGCCGACGGTAGCATCGTGCTTTATCTGCTCTACGCTGCGCGGGCTTTCGACGAGCCCCGTTATTTGGAGACCGCACGCAAGGCCGCCGACCACATTCTCGAGCTCGCTATCAACGATCCGCGCGGTGGCTCGAGCTGGCGCGGCTTCCCGCCGCTTCGCGGTCTTCCGCAAGACGCCTACTTCCCGAACTTCGAGGGCGGAACGGCCGGGGTCGCGTTCATTCTCGCGCGCGTGTACGACGCGACTCGGCAGGAGAAGTATCTCGCCGCCGCCAAGCAAGGCGCGTTGCATCTCACGCGCATCGCTACCGTGCGCGGCGACGCGGCGCTCATTCCATACCGTTTTCCTGATCTGCCCGATCTCTACTATCTCGGCTTTTGTCACGGTCCTGCGGGCACGGCGCGCACGTTCTACGAGCTTCACCGAATCACGCGCGAGCGCGAGTATCAGCAGTGGACCGAGCGGCTCGCGCGCGGCGTCATCGAGAGCGGCGTTCCCGAGAACCTCACCCCCGGTTTCTGGAATGTCGCGTGCCAGTGCTGCGGATCGGCGGGCGAAGTCGATTTCTTTCTCGGTTTGTGGGCGGCTTCGGGCCGCCAGGAATACCTGGACTTCGCTCAGCGCGTGGCACGTCATCTCGTCAGTCATGCCAGCAACATCGACGGAAAGGGCGCACGCTGGTATCAGGCCTGGACACGCGTGAAGCCTTGGGATGTGAATGCCGAGACGGGCTACTCCGTCGGCGCTTCGGGAATCGGTTCGGCGCTGCTTCACGCTCATGTCGCAGCGAAGGGTCGGTATCGAGCAATACTGCTTCCAGACAATCCTTTTCCGTCATCCCGCGAAGGTCGCGAGCACACCGCCTAGCGGAATCGTTGCGGCCACTGGCGATCCGCCCGAGCGTGATTCCGTTCGGAGTGAGCGTTCGCTACCCACATGTCCATGACGACCATCAAATGCGCGGGCGTTCCTTTCTTGGAACCCGGCAATTGAACCGTTGGTAAGTTTGGCAGGCCGACACGCCGTCCGTCGCCAGCAGCGAAACGTCGTCCGCTCTTCGGAGCGTCTCACGCGAGCGGCGTTGCCCTCGCCACACGCAATCCAATCAATGCCGATGAAGTGCTCGCGGTCCTCGACGAGCGCGTAGCGAAACGAAGCCCAGCTTCGAAGTGATGCGAGCGCGTATCGCTGCGCGCCTTCGCACACTACTTGCTACGTGCGCGCATGCCGATCGGAGAGGCATGAAGACGACAGAAGGAGTGCGCATGAATTCGCCCGCGCAAGGAGTCACCGGAGGGTGCTCGAGAGCCGCAGTGAACCAAACTGGATCGCACACCCTACAAACACCAAAGCACATCTGCTCGTCGTTACAACGTTCAAAGCTGAACCGAGCAGCGCGCTGCAGCTCAGCTATCCCGGCGCGTTCCCGAGTGCGTGTGCGCGCGGAGCCGCGTGGCACCGTGATGCGCGACGCGCGCCCTCGGCGCACCAGGACGACATGCCGTCGCCGTTGGTTAGTCGGGAATCCGCGAGCATGACGACAACACTACCTTTTTCTAAGCAGTTGGGGCTGTTCGCACGCTTGGCGGGCGGGCTCGGCCCCTTCTTGCGCGATCGGCTGACCGCGGAACGCTGCACCGAAATGTCGCGCAGCGGTCTCGCGCGTCGCGAGGCGTCGTTCATCGGGACGCTCGAGTCCGCTTTGACGTCGAGCGCCACGAATCCCTACAGCAAGCTGCTCGCGCACGCCGGTATCACCTTGCGCGACATACGCGAGTCCGTGCGCCGCTCCGGCCTCGAGCCGACGCTCGAGATGCTCTACGACAACGGCGTCTACGTCAGCCTCGACGAGTTCAAGGGGCGCGTACCGATCCGCCGCGGCAGCCTCTGCATCGAGATCGGCTCGCACGACTTTGACAACCCGCTTGCGCGCGCGCACATCGAGACGCGCACAGGCGGCTCGCGCTCCACCGGTACTCGGCTGTTCATCGACCTCGACTTGCTCGAGCGCGATGCGGGCTACGTGCACCATCAGATGCACATGTTCGGGCTCTATGGGCGGCCGCTGTTCGTCTGGTGCTCGGCCGCGCCCGCGCTCAGCGGCATCAGCGAGGTGCTCCGGTGCGCGAAGCTCGGCGTCGTGCCGCAGCGTTGGTTTGCGCAATCCGTTCCGTCGCTCCGCGATCGTAGCTGGCGCCATGCTGTGCTCACGCGATACGTCGTTCGGGCCGCACGTGCGAATGGTTGTCCGATCCCGGCGCCGGAGAAGCTGCCCCTGAACGAGGCATGGGTCGCCGCCGAAGCGCTTGCCGAAGCCCGCCGGCGTGGCGAGCGGCCGGTCTTTCGCGCAAATTCGTCAACGGCGGTGCGGGTTTGTCTTGCGGCCGAGGAGCGCGGGCTCGATATCTCCGGCACGACGATGCGCGTCAGCGCCGAGCCGTTCACGCCAGGCAAAGCTGCAGTTCTGCGGCGGACCGGATGCACGGCGGCGAGCTGGTACGCCACCGGCGAGACGGGAATCATCGGTCTGCCCTGCTCGAAGGCCGCCGAGATCGACGAAGTGCACCTGATGGCGGACAAGCTCGCGATGATTCGGCGTGAGCGCCAGATCGCGCCGGGTCGCTCGGTGCTGGTCAACGTGTACAGCACGCTCGTTCCGAGCGTGCCGAAGCTGATGCTGAACTTCGTGAGCGATGACTACGCGGATGTCGGCGAGCGATCCTGCGGCTGTCCGCTGGAAGCGCTCGGCTACACGACTCACATGCACACGATCCGTAGCTGGGAGAAGCTCACGAGCGAAGGGATGACGTTCATCGGGCACGATCTCATCCGGCTCATCGAAGAAGTCCTGCCGGCGCGCTTCGGCGGTACGCCAGCCGACTACCAGTTCGTCGAGGACGAGCGAGACGGGCTGCCGCGAGTGGATCTGCTGGTCAGCCCGCGCGTGGGTCCGCTCGATGAGAATGTCGTGCGCGCGGCGGTGCTCGAATTTCTGGACGACACGCAAGGTGCGCAGACCCGTCGGGCCGATCCGTGGCGGCAGGCGCGGACGGTGTCGGTCATCCGCAAAGAGCCGATTGCGACGGCGGCTTCCAAGGTGCTCGCTCTGCACGTGATGCGCGCGAAGCGGGAGCGCGGCGCTGCCTGATCAACCGCCAAGGTGGAGCGCGCGTCTGCTTCTCTTGAGAGCCGCGCGCACGCGCGGCGGCAGGAACCAAAAACGGGGCAAGAGACCGGCGCGTCGCGTTTTCGCACGAGCAGAAGCGAAATCGTACGGTACATATTTCACACGCACCGTTCGACGCTCGGTATCCAGAATCATGTAGGTCGCCCGTCGATCGTCTGTGCGCGATTCACCGACCGCGCCCGGATTGATCAGGTAATACGCGTCGTCACGCAGCTCGGCTTCGTTCCGATGGAGCGTGCGCACTAAACCATCGTGCAACTCGTAAATTCCCAGCTGATGGGTATGCCCGAAGGCGCAGATGCGAGCACCAGACGGGTGTCTCCGCAGCGCCTCGAAGCTCAGCAGCCGACGTTCATCGGTATCCAGCCGCACGGTCTCGCAGCCCACCGGCGGGTGGAGCGCTCCATGTACCGCGATCAGATCGCGGCCTACCGTCGCTTGTGCGGGTAGGGCTGACAGGAATGCGAGCATGTCGGCTCCAAGGCGCGCTCGGGTCCAGGCGATCGCTCGTGTAGCCGTTGCGCTGAAACCCTCCGTCGTGATCTGGCCTGTGACCGCACGCTCATGGCTACCGGCGACCCAGACAACGTCGAGCTCACGCAGGCGGTCGAGGCATTCGATGGGGTTCGCGTTGTAACCGACTATGTCGCCGAGACAGACGATGCGATCGGCTCCTTCGGTGGCGAAGTCGCGCAGGACCGCCTCCAGGGCTTGCAGATTCGCGTGAATGTCCGAGAGTATCGCGAGCCTCATGACACCAGCGTCGTTCCGGGTTGTAGCGAAGCGAGGATAGCTCGGCCGCTTGCCGCAGCGTGAGCCTCCGATCCGAGTTGCGCTCGATCGAATCGCGCACACGAAGCAGGCGGCGCTAGCAAATTTTGGAGTGGGGGAGGCCGCGTGCGTGCTGCCCGGAAAGCGCGCTCGCGAGTTTGCCGTTCCCAACCGTGTTGCGTTCGAGGCGCTCGGGTCGTGGTGGCTCATGGCCATCGAGTCGCCCGCAATGACGCGTCGCAGCCGCCGACGACGCGCACGCCGGAGCTGGAGTCGCAACTCGTACTTTGTAATAAGTAGACGCGATCACGCGCTGCTTGCCAGATTTGCCCGTCGTCTTTCCACTCATCGGGTCTCGCCTGGGCGGTATCCCATCCCGGCGGTGGCCACCGGCGCGCGTCTCTCAGGCTTCTCGAAGAAATGCTCAATGATCGGGATCACTCGCTCTTGCTCCGAGTATAGGGCGAAATGGCCGGCATCCGGGATCACGGCGAGCTCGGCGCCGGGGATCCGCTTGAAGGTCTCTGTGGCGTGCTCGACACGGACGAAATCCCGATCGCCGACCGCAATGAGCACCGGCCTCTCGATCGACGCCAGTTGTTCGTTCGAAAAGCCTTGCCATTCGATCGCAACGGCCTTTGTCCAAATTTTGGGCCAGTAGTCCGGATCCGGCGCGACTTCCCGGTACTTCCGCTTTAGATATTCGAAGCTCCGCGAGTGAGGGGTCGGCGGTTCCTCAAACCGCAGCATTTCCAGATTGTGGGCAACCTCCGGAGGACCGTATGTGCCGCCGTAGGCCGCTACACGTCTGACGAGCTCGGGATGTTCGATTGCAATCATGACCGCCGTCGCAGCGCCGTAGCTTTCGCCGAAAAAGTCAGCGTTGCGAATGCCGAGATAGCTCAAGAGCGCCACCACATCTTTGGCGTACTGTTGGATGGACAGCGGACGCTCCGGGAGATCGGCCGTGCGCCCGTTCCCTTGCAGATCCATCGTGACGACCGACCGACGCCGAGCCAGCGTCGGGAATGATTTCAATCCCGCAAACCCGAAGACTGGTGGGATGTAGATCAGCGGATCGCCACTCCCTTCGATTTCGTAATACATCTCGAGGCCGTTGACTGGCGCGTATCCGTGGACTTTCTTCGTAGTGGCGCTGTGTGAGCTCATGATGTTCCGCTTCCGTAGGCTCGAAGAGGCGGCAGCGTTGCGACACGAAAGCCGCGCTCTCCGCGCGACTTCGCAACGCCCGTGACGTCGCTATTTCTTTCCGGGCTGAGCGTCGCCAGCCGGGTAGGACATCTTCAAAGCGATCGAGCCGCTTTCCAGCAACGACTTCAGGTTGGAGATGATCTTCGGCCAGCCGCCGGAAACCGCTTCGATGAGCTTCGAGGGCTCACGGTCGATCGTGTGCGTGATGCAGAGCTTGACGGCCTCTCCGATCGGCTCCAGCTCCATCGTGCAGAGCGAGTCGCCTTCGGCCTCGAGCTCGGGCCTCAACCGGTTGCGCCAGCGAATGACGAGACGGCGCGGCGGATCGGCCTCGACGATCTCGCCGGTATCGGTGATGCGCCCATCGGGATACACCATCTTCCAGGACGATCCGGGTCGCCACTCACTCTCGCAGTGTGTGCCGAACCAGTACTGCTTCATGAACTCCACGTCGTGCGTCAGCGCCGACCAGAGCTTCTCCGGTGTCGTGCGAATGTATGTTACGTAGATGAAGCTCGATCTAGCCATTGCCTTTCTCCAGTCGTTGTTTCAGTTCCGAGAGCGCCTTCAGGCGCGGCTTTTCGAATTTCGCAATCCAGCGCTCGTAGATCTGCTGTAGCGGAACCGGATTGAGGAAGTGCAGCTTCTCGCGGCCGCGCCGCACGGTCGCGACGAGATTCGCGGCCTCCAGCATGTCGAGGTGCTGAGTCACGCCCTGCCGCGTCATCTCCATGTATTCGCACAGCTCGTTGAGAGTGCGGCCGTCATGCGCATGCAGCAGGTCCAGCAGCTTGCGGCGGCTGGGATCGGCCAAAGCCTTGAACAGCAGGTCGATGTCGGGGCGCTCGGGCATGATTTCGATAGGCAAGTATCGACTTGCGTGACGATAGGCAAGTGCATACTTGCATGTCAAGCGTAGGCCTCGACGGAAACCGTTTCACCCGCCGGTGATGTTTCTCGAGGCGCCGTCGACCTGTGCCGAGCTCGGCGCAACCTGTGCCGAGATCGGCGAGTGAGCTGCAAGCTCTGAGTTCCGAGTACTTCGCAGCCCGCTTGACAGACGGTAAGCGACTGCTTACCGTTATGATATGGGGAGTCCGCGACAGCGAAGATTCATGGACGTCGCTGTCTTGCCGCACGTGTCCATGGACCTGCGCGATCACGTCCCGCCGTTCGCATGGCGACGCTGCGCCTGCCGCACCAATCCATGAAAAAAAGAGGCTACTCAGCCTCGAAGGCACATCCATGCAGTCATTCAAGCTGATTCGAATCGCAGCGGTGTTCACAGGATTGCTGGCCATCGGCCATACGCTCGGGGCCCCTTGGATTCCGGCCAATTCGGGCATGGCTGCGGTCATCGAGCAATCGATGCACGCTGCGCACTTCAATGTGATGGGCAGCGAACGCTCGCTTTGGGACTTCTACGTCGGCTTCGGAGCCAGCCTCAGCGTCTATCTGGCGACCAATGCCGTCGTGCTGTGGCAGCTTGCCGCCATCGCCAAAGCTGACCTCGGGCGCGCACGACCCATGCTCTTCTCGTTCGCGTTGTCCTCGATCGTCGCCAGCATCGTGCTCTTTCGCTTTTTCTTCGCCGCCCCGATCGTCTTGTCCCTGCTCGCGACACTTTGCGTCGTTCTCGCCCTTGCGCGAAGACCCCGGTCCGCATCGGCCACCGTGACGCAGTAGGTCGGCCGCAGCGACGAACGATAGACGTTAGTCGTACTCGCAGCACCTGAGGTTCTATGAATCGTCGAGAGGTGTTGGGAAGCATCGCCGGCTTGGCATGCTACTCCGGACGTGTGAGCTTTGCCGAGCACGCGTCCTCAGTGCGACATCTCCGGAAGGTGCGGCCGGGCGAACCGGGCTGGCCATCGGAGCGGGAATGGAATCGCCTCGCGCGATCGATTTCAGGTGAGCTGATCCGGCCAAAGCCACTGCTCGAGCCCTGTCGTTTGGAATCGAAGGGCGCCGAGTGTCGCGCGCTTCTGGCCAATCTCCGCAATCCCTTCTTCTTGGGCGATCAGGTATCGGGCACGCAGGTGTCCGGCTGGCTCGATGCGTGGAGTCCAGCGCCCAGTGCGTATGCCGTCGCCGCAGCGTCGGCTCGGGATGTTGCTGCGGCCGTCCGCTTCGCGAGTCGGCATCGGTTGCGGCTGGTGATCAAGGGCGGCGGGCACAGCTATCAAGGCACGTCAACGTCCGCCGATTCCTTGATGATCTGGACGCGGCGTATGCACGACATCAAGTTGCACGACGACTTCGTGGCCGTGGATTGTGCGGATCCCGAGCCGCCGTCGCCGGCAGTCAGCGTCGGTGCCGGTGCAATGTGGATCGATGTCTATGATGCTGTCACGACACGCGCCGCTCGTTACGTGCAAGGCGGCGGCTGCACGACGGTAGGGGTTGCTGGACTCGTGCAGAGCGGAGGATTCGGCTCCTTTTCAAAGCGCTTCGGAACCGCCGCCAGCAGCCTGCTCGAAGCCGAGGTCGTCACCGCCGATGGCATGGTGCGGACGGTGAACCGGCGCCGTGATCCCGATCTCTTCTGGGCATTGCAAGGCGGTGGTGGCGGCACGTTCGGCGTCGTGACGCGAGTCACGTTGCGCACGCATGAGCTGCCGAAGTACTTCGGTGCGGCGAGTGCCAAGATTCAGGCGCGCGGCGATGCGGAGTTCAAGCGTCTGCTGGATCGCTTCCTCGAGCTCTACGCAAGCGCGCTCATGAATCCGAGTTGGGGCGAGAGCGTCACCATCGCGCCCGGCAACGTGCTCGAAATTTCGCTCGTCAGCTCGGGGCTGGACGCATCTGAAATCGAGCGTGTCTGGCAGCCGTTCTTCAGCGCGACGAGCGATCCGGCAGCGGGCTGCACATTTGTCGAGGGTCCCAATACGGGGTCCATCGAGGCGGTGGGCTGGTGGGATGCGCAGGCCCGGCGCAAGCGAGGTTCCGGCGCGATGATCGACGATCCGCGTCCCGATGCTCCGGCTACTCATGCCTGGTGGAGTGGCGATCAAGAGCAAGTCAGCGCGTTCCTGTACGCCTTCGACTCCGTGTGGCTGCCCGCGGCGCTGCTGGCCCAACCGCGTCGGCAGCAGTTGGTCGAGGCACTGTTCGCCGGCAGCCGCGCAGTGCCGATCCAGCTGCACTTCAACAAAGGATTGGCGGGCGCTCCGGATTCCGTTCGCGAAGCGGCACGCGGCACGGCGACGAATCCCCACGCGGCCGATGCATTTGCTTTGGCCATCATCGCGACAGGCGGTCCACCGCCCTACGCAGGCATCGAGACGCTGGATCGCGAGAAGGCCGAGCACCAGGCCCGGGCAGTTGCGTCCGCGAGTTCCGAGCTCCGCAACCTTGCGCCGGGCGCGGGTTCGTATGTCTCAGAAAGCAACTACTTCAATCCGCAATGGCAGGATGCTTTCTGGGGCACCAACTATCCACGGCTGCGCGAGATCAAATCCAAGTACGACCCCAAGGGTCTCTTCTATGTTCGTCACGGCGTCGGCACTGAAGCATGGAGCGACGACGGGTTCGAGCGCGCAGACTGACGCGCATCGATCGACTGAGCGACGTAGCACCGCATGGACCATGGCAGCCGCACTGGCGATCGCCAGTGGCGCACAGGCACAGTTGAGCAACGAGGTGCCAGCGCTGCACACGTCAGAATGACGGGCGCGCTGCTGCTCGCGAACGCGTAGAGAACAGTCGAGCAGTAAGGGGGCGCTCGAGCGGCAAGAGGACACTCGAGCCGCAATGCGTCGCACGCGCCGGGTCAGATGCGCCGGGCCGGGTTGCCCCGGCCCGGCAACGTTCCTCACCCGTTGAGCAAGCGCGCCATCGCTTCGTTGTAGCGCATCCCCGCCACGACGCCGCTCGGCGCGATCCGGTCTATGCGGTCGAGCTCCTGCTGTGTCAGCTCGATATCCACGGCACGCACGTTCTCCTCGAGCCGCTTGGGGCTGCTCGTGCCGGGAATCGGGATGACGTTCTCGTGTCGGGCGAGCAGCCACGCGAGGGCGAGCTGGGCGGGCGTGCAGCCTTTCTCCTCCGCGAGCGCGCGCAGGTGATCGGCCAGCTGCAGATTCTTCGCGAAATTCTCGCCCTGGAAGCGCGGATTCGCGCGCCGCCAATCATCCGGCGCGAGATCCTCGGGCTTGCGGAAGCGGCCGCCGAGAAAGCCGCGGCCCAGCGGACTGTAGGCGACGAGCGCGATCCCGAGCTCCTGCAGCTTCGGAAGGAGCTCCTCTTCGGGCTCCCGGCTGAAGAGCGAGTACTCGGTCTGAACCGCCGCGAGCGGATGCACTTGGTGCGCGCGCACGACCGTCGCGGTCGAGGGCTCGGACAATCCGATGTATCGCACCTTGCCCTGTTTCACGAGGTCCGCCATTGCGCCGACCGTTTCCTCGATCGGCGTTTTCGGATCGACGCGATGCAGGTAGTACAAGTCGATGTAGTCGACCCCGAGCCGCTGCAGCGATGCGTCGCACGCCTGGCGCACATACTCCGGGCTGCCGTTGATCATGCGATCGGCGGCCTCGCGCCGCGCGTTCGCGCTCACA
This sequence comes from Steroidobacteraceae bacterium, assembly GCA_035760965.1. Lineage (GTDB taxonomy): Bacteria > Pseudomonadota > Gammaproteobacteria > Steroidobacterales > Steroidobacteraceae > JADGHX01. Next base: position 50,389 of record DASTRY010000074.1, read on the forward strand.
CCGGTCGTGAAGCCGAACTTCGTCGCGAGCACCACGGAGTCGCGCGCCCGGCCGCGCAACGCCTTGCCGACCTGTCGCTCGGAATCGCCGTAGACGTCGGCGGTATCGAGCAGCGTGATCCCGAGCTCGAGTGCGCGATGAATGAGCGCGACGGCCTCGTCATCGTCCTTCACACTGCTCGTGTAGACGTCGCGAATGCCGATGCTCATGCAACCCAAACCCAATGCGGAAACCTGCGGCCCTTGACGGCCCAGCTTGCGGTACTTCACGGAGCGCCTCCGGTGCGTAGTGAGGATGCGCCGCGAATGCGGCGCGGATTTGCAGTGTGCCAGCAATGCGAATGCCTAGGAGCGCCGCTCTCCCATCAGTGATACCGCACCGTCGCCGATTGGACGTAGATCACCTCGCACGCGCCCGCGCCGGAATCCTCGCGCGTGAGCGATGTTCGGATGCTCGCGCCGTCCGGCGCCTGGATGTCTACGAGCTCACCCCGCAGCCTCACGACGCTGCCGACGCGCAGGCTGCGCAGCGTGCGCCACACGCTCTTGTTCGCCGGCACGAGATGCCAATTTGCGGAGTGCCTGATGATGGCCTCGGGCGCAATCGGCGGCGCGTCGTCGTAGTGCCAGAAGTAGAAGCGGCCCGACTGCGAGATGTCGAGACGCGCGAGCACGGCGCTGTCGGACATCGGCCCCCAGCCCACTGCGATATCGAGCGGCGCGACGCTCGCAAACGTGCCCAGCCAGTAGCGCTCGCGGCTCAGCACGCGCACCTCGGCGTCGAAATCGGCGCGGGGCGTGAGAGTCACGTCCTTGAAGCTGAAGGCGCGCGCGTCCTCGAGATTCACCTGCTTCGGGTCGTCGGGCACGAGCGTGCCCGGCCGCCACTCGAGCGGTCGCGTGGCCGCGAGATGCCACGCCGCGAGCACGGCACAGGCGCCAAAAGCGAGCACGGGATAGCGCATGCGGAGAATTTTCCCACTGCCGCGCGCGTCCGAAATGTGACGCAGCCGGCGGTGGCATGCGACACTTCGCGCCCCAGGTCGCGGAACCGTCGAGGGGTTTGCAGATTCATGATACCGGCACGAGAAGCTCTGCAGCGGCTGCAGGAAGGCAACCGCCGCTTCGTCGCGAGCATCGCCAATCGCGAGCCGCTGCGGACCGAGTCGCGGCCGATCGAGCTTGCGCTCGATCAGAAGCCTTTTGCGATCGTCCTCGGCTGCTCGGATGCGCGCGTGCCCGCGGAGCTGGTGTTCGATCAAGGGCTGGGCGACCTGTTCGTCATACGCGTGGCGGGCAACATCGTGGCACCGTCGCAGGTCGGGAGCGTGGAATTCGCCGCCTCTCGGTTCGATACGCGGCTCGTCGTGGTGCTCGGGCATTCGCAGTGCGGGGCGATCACCGCCACCATCGAGGAGCTACAGCAGTCGGCGGAGCGACAGTCGCGCAACTTGCGCTCGATCGTGGATCGCGTGCGTCCTTCGGTGGAGAACCTCATGCGCACCGAGCTGCGTAATGATCTGCCCATGCTGCACAAACTGGCGGTGCGCTCGAACGTCGTGATGTCCGTGAATCACTTGCGATACGGGTCCGAGGTGCTCGAGCGCTTGGGTCGCGAGCAGGGGCTGCGCGTCGTGGGCGCCGAGTACTGTCTCGAAACCGGCGTCGTCGACTTCTTCGACGACGTGGATAACTACCCGCTCGACGGCTGAGCGCGCGCCATGCCGAGCGCCGACGAGACATTCATGCAGCGGGCGCTCGAGCTGGCGGACGCTGCTGCGCTCATGGGTGAGGTGCCCGTTGGCGCCGTCATCGTGCACGAAGAGCACGTCATCGCGATGGGCTACAACCAGCCCATTTCCGCGAAAGATCCGACGGCGCACGCCGAGATCGTCGCCATGCGTCAGGCCGCGCAACTGCTCGACAACTATCGGCTCGACGACACCACGCTCTACGTGACCCTCGAGCCGTGCATCATGTGCGCGGCAGCGCTCGTGCACGCGCGCGTGCGGCGGGTGGTCTTCGGCGCTTGGGATCCGAAGGCGGGTGCTGCGGGTAGCATCGTGGACATCTTCTCGCTGCCGCAGCTCAATCATCGCGTCGACGTGTTCGGCGGCGTGCTGATGGGGGAGTGCGGCGCGCGGCTGACGAGGTTTTTCCAAGCACGCCGGCGGTAGCCGCGACAGCAGGAGGCGCTGCCGACGGGTGCGGCTACGCGCCCGGCCGCGGCTCGACGCGCGTTTCCTGCGCGATCGCATCCGTCGGTCGCCACTCGAGCAGCGTAAGGAATCGCTGCACGCGATCGACGAACTGCACCGGCTCCCAGCCGCGCGCGTAGCCCCGCTTGGCTTTCGTGTACCAACGC
>DASTRY010000075.1:0-62783 GCA_035760965.1 Steroidobacteraceae bacterium
CGCGGAATACGAGTCGCCGCGTACGCCCGTGCACGCCGTGTTTCCAACGCAAGGAGCGCCACCGAACAAAGTCCGAACGTTCGTCGACTTTCTGGTGGAGCGGTACCGCGAGAAGAACGTCCTCGCCGCGGAATCCATGGCCCGCGTGACCGAAAGCGCGGCCGCCAAGCGCCCGGCCTGACTTTCATTCGCTGAAAGGGCGCCTGTCGCACGAGCTCGAACGGCGCGCGGGCGCGTTTGCCAGACCTCTCAGACAGAAGGAGATTTTTATGGCAACGCGTGACCTCACCGCGCAGATTCGTACTGCAAGCGGCATCAATGTGGCCCTTGGTATCTGGCTGATCATCTCGCCGTGGATCTATGGGTACGCGAGCAGCGCGCCCAATCCCACCTCGAGCAGCGTCATCGTGGGGGCGCTCATCCTCATCTTCGGCGCCATCCGCTACAACGCGCCGCACACGCGCACGATCTTCAGCTGGGCGAACATCGTGCTCGGCGCGTGGACGGTGTTCTCGCCGTGGATCTTCAGCTTCGTCGACCGTACGGGCTATGTGCTGAACAGCGTCATCGTCGGCATCATCGTGGTTGCGCTCGCAATCTGGAGCGGCAGTGCCACGGTGTCCGAGCATCGGCACCAGACCGCGTGATCGGCGTCCGCGGCCGCTACTCGCACGCTGCACCAAGGCCAACCGCCCGTGACACAGTGTCCGCATCTGACTGCATGAGCGCGGGGGCGGCCGCGGGTGGCGCACGGGCTTCGACGCCGGTCGCGCACGGGCTCCGACGCCAACCGCCCGTGAAAGAGCATCGGCATGAAGCTGCGCGAGCGGCCTGCGGCTGCTCGCACGTCGTTCGAACGCGCGCCGCCCGTCGCGCCGCACGCGCCGTGGACACGCTCCGCGGCGCGGGCACTCGTCCCGTCACCCGTCTTGCAGAAATATTCTGACGAATATAAAAAACATCGCGCCCGGACGCGCACCCTGGCGGCGTCGCCGACCCGCCCGCTTGTCCGGCATCGAACGAGCTCGTGCGAACAGGCATACAACCGCGGCCGCGGATCGTCATGGGCAAGGCCAGCCCCTGGCCATGGCGGCCGGTGAAGAGCTTCACGCACGCCAATGTGCTGAGGCTCCTGATCGGCGTGTGGATTCTGAACGCGCCCTTCCTGCGCGAGGAGCTCGCCAGTAGCGACGAAACGTTCTGGAATCAGCTCGTCGTGGGCTCCTGCGTCGTCGTGCTGGCCGCCATGCGCATGGTGTTCGCGCGCGAAGCCGGTATCTTCCGTTGGGCGCACGTACTGCTCGGTGTATGGCTGATCGCCTCGCCGTGGGTCTTCGCGTATGTCGACGAGCAAGCCGCCTTCTGGAACAGCGCAGTCAGCGGCGCACTGATCGCGGCCTTGGCGCTCTGGAGCCTCGTGCGCTGAGCAAAAGTATCTTTCATTAAATGGAAGAGTGGCGTGAACCGATGTATCACACCGCGGTCGAGAGGAGGTCCGCACGAGTCTCCATGAGCCGGCGATTTCCATGAGTCAGCGAGTAGTGTCCCTGGCCCTCTGCCTCTCCTTGGCAGCGCTGGCGTCGTGCGCGCGCGAAGACGGTGCCTCATCCAACGAACTGATCGCGCAGACCGCAGCCCCCGCTGCCTCGGTGAAAGAACCCCAGCCCGCGCCTTACGACGCGCAGCAGGCGCGTCTCGAATGGCTGGCGCGCCCCGACGAGCCGAACGATTCGTTCGGACCCGCAGGCGGAGACTGATTCATGGGCCGAGAACGTGGCGGTCGCCGAGCGGCGATCGGGATGGGTGTGTGCGCAGCGCTCGCGCTGGTACTCGCCTGCGTGACGTTCGCAGCGGAGGCCGCTGTCGGCATTCCGGCGAATGCGCACGAGCGTGAGTACGGCGCCGGATGGGAGTGCGATCGCGGATACGTCCGCTCGCAGGATTCCTGCACTCCGGTCGTCGTGCCGGCCCACGCGTACCTGTCTCCCTTCGGTTCGGATTGGACATGCGAGCGCGGCTATCGCCGCGCGGCCGGCACCTGCGTCGAGGTGAAGGTACCGAAAAACGCGCACCTCACCGACAGCCCGGCCGGCAAAGGCTGGGCGTGCGATCTCGGTTTTCGCGAAACGTCGCAGGGGTGCGAGCGCATCGTGGTGCCGGATCACGCGTTGCCCGTCTATAGCGGGTTCGGACGCGGCTGGGTCTGCAAGCGCGGGTATCGCGCAGAAGGCAATCGATGCATCAAGGTGCAAGTGCCCGGGCACGGCTACCTCACTGCGTACGGAGACGACTGGCTCTGCATGCGCGGCTATGCCAAGTCGGGAAGCTCGTGCGTACCGATCGCCGTGCCGGAGAACGGACACATCGATGCTTCCGGCCACGGCTGGGAGTGCGATCGCGGATATCGCGAGCAGGGTCAAACGTGCGTCGAGGTGGTCGCGCCCGAGCACGCCTATATCGTGTACGACGGAAACTCGGATTCGTGGCGCTGCATGCGCGGTTACACGCGCAAAGATGACACTTGCGTGCCGGTGATCGTGCCGCCGAACGCGTATCTGACCGAGCAGGGCAACAGCTGGAAGTGCAACCGGGGTTACCGACGGGAGGCCGACAGTTGCGTGGAAATGCAAGTCCCCAAGAACGCGCACATCGACTTCTCGGGCAACGATTGGGAATGCGATCGCGGGTTTCGCGAGCACGCCAAGCAGTGCGTACCGCTCGAGCGAAGCGCCGGGCTCACGCTCGCTTCACCCGACGTGCCTGCTTCGCACGATCCGGATGAATTGCTCGCGATGTTCGACGGCTGCGCGTTCCGGCGTGAAGGCTCGGCCACTGCCAGGACGCATGCGCAGAGCACAGATCCGGCGTACACGCAGCGATCTGCGCGCCGCCGGAAGCGCCCCGACACATCCCAACACCATACGTGCGTCATCGCGTAGCGCGACGAACGCCGCGTAGATCATCATCGGACCGATTCGCGCAGCGACGCGGCGTGCGGGAGTGCGGCTCGCACTGTCGGCTGCCGGCGAACGTCACACTGCGGCCGGTTAGTCGCGGCGGATCGGGACCGCACCGCTCCGGAGCGCGGCTCGCACGTCCGCTGCCAGCGAACTTCACGCTGTAGCCGGTTCGTCGCGAGGTGGATCGGGTCGCAGCGTTTGGGAGCGCTGCCCGCACCGTCGGCTATCGCGCCGGCTCCACGCTTGCGGCGTGCTCGCTTGCCCCGCGGATCGGGCGCGCCGGGGCATAGTAGCGGGCGGCAATCGCCGGCAGCACGGCCAGGTTCAGCAGCGTCGACGAGACGAGCCCGCCCAGGATCACGATCGCCATCGGCCCTTCCACTTCTCGTCCCGCCTCGCCACTTCCGAGCGCGAGAGGGAGCACGCCGAGCGCAGTCACGAGCGCCGTCATCAGAATGGGCGTGAGGCGCTCGCGCGCGCCGCGCCGCGCGAGAAAGGTGCTCCAGTGGCGCTCCTCCACGTCGACGAGATACTCGTAGTGCGACAGCAGCATGATGCTGTTGCGAGCCGAAATGCCGAACAGCGTCACGAGGCCGACGAGGCTGCCGATCGACAGCGCCGCACCGGTCATCGCGATCGCGATCACCGCCCCGACGAGCGCGAACGGCGCGTTGATGAGGATTAAAGCCGTCGTCTTCCAGCTGCGGAACGCGAGCAGCAGAAGCACGATGATCACCGCGACGGCTATCGCACTGTGCAGCATCAAGTCGCGCGCGGCGGCGCTTGCCGCGGCGGCACTCCCGCCGAACTCGACGTACACGTTCGGCGGAAGCGCGACGTCGCGCGCAAGCACGGCGCGCGCCTCGCGGACGAAGCCCGCGAGATCGCTCGTCCGTGGATTCAGCGTGATCACTTGCCGCCGCTGCCCGTGATCGTGCAACACGTGCTCGCGGCCGCCTTCGAGACTGATGTCGGCGATGGCTCCGAGCGTGACGAGGCGCCCCGCAGGGGTCCGTAAAACCAGCGCGCGCACGGCTTCCGGATCGTTGCGCGACGCCTCATCGAGGAGAACGCGCACGGCAAGCGACTGGTTGCCCTCGTAGACCTGCGCGACGCTATTGCCCGCATAAGCCGTGCTCACGGCATCGTAGACATCGAGCGGACGTAGCCCGAGCGCCGCGAGCCTTTCCGTCCTCGGCGTGATGCTCAGCGTCGGCACATCCGCACTCGCGACGAAGCGCACGTCGGCGGCCCCCGGCAGCGCCTTCAGCCGCGCAGCGATGTCCCTCGCGACGCGATCGAGGTCGTTCAGATCGGGCCCGAAGACGCTCACGGTCACCGCCGCCGTCTCGCCGGACACCGACTCGCTGATGCGGTCGCCGAGGAACGTGACCACCTCGGATTGCACACCCGGGAAGCCTTGCAGCACTTGCCGCAGCGATTCCTGGATCCGCGCCTGCTCGGCACCCGGCAGATTCGGTTCGAGCTCCACGTGCAGCTCACCGCGGTTCGGGCTCCATGTGTCCTCGCCCGCTTCCGCTCGCCCCACCTGCAGCGAAACGGTGGCAATCCCCGGCACGCCAAGGATGCGGCGGCTCATCCGCTCGCCGAGCCGCGTCATTTCGGCGAGGCTCAGTCCCGGCTGCGTGACGATCTGCACGACGAAGTGCCCCTCGCGGAAGTCCGGCAGCAATTGCATTCCGAACCGCGTCAGCGCAAACACCGCAATCGCACCGGCGACGAGCGTTGCGACGAGCACCCCGGTGACGTGTCGATTCAGGCGACGAATCATCGCGCGCTGCGAGAGCTTCAGCCGGCGCAGCCACCGCGGCTCGCGCGGAACGTGCGAGCCGCCACGAAGGAGCAGCAGCGCCAGCGCCGGAGTGAGCGTCAGAGCAATCAGGAGAGACGCAAACGTCGCCAGCAGGAATGCCGCCGACAAGGGAGCGAAGAAGCTGCCCTGCAGGCCCGGCAGGAACAGAATGGGCGCGAACACGAGGCCGACGACCAGTGTCGCCAGAATGATGGGGCGCCTCACTTCGAGCGACGCATTCAAGATCAGCGCGTCGAACGCGGAGCGCCGCTGCTCCACGGCGGCGAGCCGCAGGCGGCGTACGATGTTCTCGACGTCGATGATGCCGTCGTCGACGACGACACCGATCGCGACCACGAGCCCGCCGAGCGTCATCGTGTTGAGCGTCCAGCCCATCCGGTCGAGCGCGATGACCGCGATCAGCAGAGACAAGGGAATGGTTGCAAAGGAGATGAGCGCGGTGCGCCAGCTCTTCAGAAAGAGAACGAGCACGACGATGACGAGCGCCGCACCGAGGAGCAGCGAATCGCGCACGTTCCGCAGCGCGATTTCGATGAAGTTCGCCGGCCGGTGCAGGTTCGCGTAGAGCGTAACGCCGCGCGCTTTGAGCATCGGGGCGAGCTCGGCGAGCGCTGCTTCGAGGGCGCGTGTGACCTCGAGCGTGTTGGCACCGTACTGGCTGCCGATGCTCACGAACACGTCGGGCTCGCCCTGGACGCGTGAGTCGCCGAACTTCGGCTCGGGTCCGTAGGTCACCTGCCCGATATCACGCAAGCGGACGTTGGCGCCGTCGCGCTGAGTGATGACGACTTCGCCGATCGCCTCGGGCGTGCGGCCGACATCGAGATTGGTGAGCAGGATGCGCTCGTTCGGCGTGTCGATGAATCCCGCGCCGCGAATGCCCGTCGCGGCCTGAGCCGCGGCCGACACCTCGGCCAGTGTCACCGCGAATGCCGCGAGGCGCTTCGGGTCGACTTGTATCTGGATCTCGCGCCGCCCGCCGCCATAGACGATCGCACGCGCGACGCCGGGAACTGCGAGGATGCGCGGCCGCACCGTCCAGTCGACGAGCGAGCGCAGCTCCATGCCGCTCATCGTGTGGCTGACGAAGCCGATCTTCAGCACGTCCATGGTCGAAGAGGTCATCGGCGTGAGCACCGGCGTGTGCGCGCTCGGTGGCAGACTCTGCGCGGCCTGCGAGACGCGTTCGGCGAGCAATTGCCGATCGCGGAAGATGTCCGTGCCCTCGGTGAAGATCACGGTGATGGTGGAGAGCCCTTGAATGGACTCCGAGCGCACCGCCTCGATGTTCGCACCGCCGTTGATCGCGTTCTCCAGCGGCTGCGTGACCAGGCGCTCCACGTCTTCCGGCGCAAGGCCCGGAGCTTCGACCTGAATCGCCGCCTGCGGGGGAACGAACTCCGGAAAGACATCGTACTTGGCGTTGATGAGGGTCGAGACGCCGAACACGACGAGCAGCGCTGCGGCGCTGACCATGAGCCACGGAAAGCGCAGCGCCGCCTGAACGATTTTGGCCAGCATGCTAGTCGTCCTCCTGCAGCTCCTCCTCGGGAGAGCTCGCACCCAACTCCGCCGCCAGAAGCGCACGGGCACCGACGGTCACGACTTGGCCCGCGCCACTCCTTTCCGCGGCGAGCAACGCGCGTCCCTCCACGCGCAAGCCGCTCCTCACCGCGCGCCGCGCGAAATGGTTCGGCGACGTTTCCTCGTAAACCCACTCGCCGCCGTGCCAGCGGACGACGGCGGTGCCGGGGACGCTCAGACCCTTGATCGACGAGTTGGGGTCGCTCACGACGGTCTCGAGCAGCGCGCCCGCGGTCATCGGCGCCGAGACGCGCAGCAATCCGGAGCCTGCCAGCGTGGAGCTTGCGCCTTGCGGCAATTGGCCGAGCCACTCGGCCGCAATCTGCTTGCCGCCACCGAGGCTGCGCACTTCGACCTTCGGTTCGGTGAGTGTGGCTGGAAGTGACTGCGTGAGATCGACTCGCGCCAAACATGCGCGTCCAGCGAGAAGGTCCGCGACGAGCGCGCTGCGCGCGGCTTTGGAGAGCGCAGCAACTCCGTACCCCCAAGTGCCCATGAGCTGCGCACGGGTCGCGCTGACCTTCGCCGCGTCTGTGATCGCCTGAGCCTGCGCGGCATCGAGCGCCTTGCGCGCAACGTTGGTCTCTTCGCGATACAGGCGCGCGCTGCGTTCGGCCTCGGCTTGCGAGGCGGCGGCGGCCGTCTCGGCCGCGTGCAGCTCGCCGAGCGTCGTGATCAGCGGCGTGGGATCGAGCACCTGCGCGGACGCGCGCCAGCGACGAGCAGTTTCGATCGGCTTCACAGGCTCGGTCTGGATGCCGAGGTTCTCGCGCTCTTCGGGGGTCAGCTCGACGTCAGCTCTCACGATCGACGTGGCGAGCAGGCACAAGGCGACGAGAAAGGAAGCGCGTATCGGATGAGTCACTAATGGTCCGCAGTCGTGAGGTTCTGGAGGACGAGGCCGCGCTCGGGGCCCGACAGCGGCGTCCGCAACGCGTCCTCGAGCGCACCGAGCGCTTGCTGGGCGCGATCGAGCGCATCGAGCTCGACGATGCGATCGGTGTTTGCACTCGACTCGGCGGCGAGGACACTCGGTCGGTCGGTCGCATCGAGCTCCAATGCGCGGCGGGCGGCTCGTGCCAGCGACTCGCTCGTCTGCCGTTGGGCGCGCGCGCGAATCAATGCGGAAAGCGCGGCATCGTAGGCCTGGCGCGCGGCATCGATCTCGGTGAACACCGCCGCTTGCACGGCCTCGGCATGGCGTCCCGCCGACTCGCGTGCCGCAAACGCCTCCGCGATCGGACCCTGGTTCTGATTGAAGACCGGCAGGAGCACGGACGCGCCCAGCGTCAGCTTGCGGATGCCGTGGTCGTAGACGTAGCCCGGACCCGCGGAGAATTGCAGATAGCGCGCACCCATCTGCTGCTTCAAATCGAGCTCGCGCGCGTCGTAGTCGGCGATGGCTTTGGCCAGATCCGCGCGCGCGAGGAGCGCCTGCTCGCGCAAGGCGCTGAACCGATCGGATTCGATCGGAGGCGGCGCGTCGAGCTCTTCGAACTGCAGCTCGAGCCCCGTCAACGCCGCGGCAGGAACGCCGAGTGCACCCGCCAGACGGCTGCGGCCGTCTGCGAGCTGGCTCCGCGCATCGTCGAGCGCTGCGCGCGACCGCGACAGCTCCAGCTCGGATTGCAGCGTCTCCGCGCGTGGGCTTGCGCCGGCCTGCACGCGTGCATCTGCGAGCCGGTGAAGCTGTTCGCGGGTGCGCACGTCCTCTTCCAGCAGTGCGACACGGCGAGTGTCGATCTCGAGCGCGAGCAGTGCGCTGCGCAGATCTTTCCGCACGGTCCAAAGCGCTTCTTCGAAATCCGCGCGCGCAGCCCTGGTCTGGGTTGCAGCCAGATCAATGCGCACGCCACGGGATGCGAAGGTGTCGGTCAGGAAACTGGTGGCGAGTCCCCAGAGCCAAGGCGACTCGGCGGCGCGCGTCAGATCGTACTCACTCGAGAGACTGACGGCCGGGTTCTCCAGCTCACGCGCCGTCGTGCCGGCCGCGACGCTCTGCGCGAGCACGGCACGCGCTTCCGCGATCTTCGGGTTCAGATGCAGTGCCGCGATGAGGAGCTGTGTGCGACCCCAGTGCTTGTCGTCCGAGGGCTCAGAAATGTTCAAAGCACGCAGTCGCTCGAGTACCGCGGGATCGTCGAGCCGGCGCGCTTGCAGCGCCTGCAGCGACTTTGCAGGTTCCAGCGGCTTCGGCGTGTAGTGGGCGCAGCCGGCAATGCAGAGCAATGCTGAAAGGAAGGGCGTGCAGCGGCTGCGTGCGGCACGGAAGCGCGGCATCAGATCGATTCCGTGGCAAACACTGCAAACCCCGTCGCAACCTGGCGGTGCGGGGCATTATAGAAGCCTTCCTCGGAACACCGGGAGCCCGGCGACAGGTGGGAACGTTGATTACCGGCCGTCAACGGTCGTGGTGCGCCACTCACGACACACTTCGCGTCGAAGCCGTGACCGGATCGCGCCGGCCGCTATGTGCGATCACTCGTGGCGAACGCGTACCGAACGTCGAATCGACGCACGAGCGCGGCGTGCTGAGCGGGTCGTCCGCCGGCATCTGATCCGCGCGCGGCGTCGGGGCTAGTCGGTCACGAAGCGGATGGGGCGCCCTCATCGAAGACGGCATCGAGCGCTTGCCGCTCGAGAAGTCTTTCCGCCCAGCACTCCAGTTGCTCGACCGAGGCCGCCTCGAGACGCAGACGCACCCATTCCGGCAATTCACCGAAGCGCTTCTGGAGCTGGCGGGACAGGATGCGGGCCTCACCGGCGAGGAGACCTTGCTGCATGCCCTGCCGGAGCCCTCGCTCCAGCCCTGCGCGCTCGTGCCCCTCGGCCCACTGTTGCATTCGCTCTTCGAGCATCGTGTGCATCTCCTGCAGATCGACCGCCTCTTTGACAGGCCCGCCGGGGAGGCTCACGAGTATAGCCCGCTCCAACCATTCGACGAACGCGCGCCGCAGGCCCTCTTGTTCCGGACTCCTCAGACACTCGCTCAACGCGCCGACCACCTCGACGATCTCGTGCTCCGTGCGGCTGTTCTCCAATCGAAACAGCGCGGCCACGACGTTGCGCAGCGGATCGAGCTCGTGCGTGGCATAGCGCTTCTCTTCGATGAGCAGATAGCGCGCCTGCGGACGATAGGTCTCCAGCGCGCTCGGCCCTGGCTGGATGAGGGTCGTCAGCTCCCGCTCGGCATTCCAGGGCCGAGACCCGCGGTACAACACAATGGGCAGAAGGGGGTGCCCTACGCACGAAAAACCCTGCCCCGGGGTCGAAGACGCGAAGATGCGCCGAGGCTACTTGCGCTCGGCTCCGTAGGTGCTCGCGAGGTAGTCGACGATGTCGTTCACGTCGGCATCGTCGATGGGCGCGTTGAAGACTCCCTTCATGCGCTTCACCATCGCTTCCCAGTAGCTGCGCGGCACGTTGGGCGGCTGATAGCGCATGTATTCCGCCGAGTGGCAAGTCCCGCAGCTGGCGCGTGCTTCCGCATATCCCGGCAGATCGCTCGGCTCGAGCTGCACACCGTCCGGCGGCAGCGCGATCGTTTTCGTCGTCGACTGCGCTGCCGTGCCCGAAGCCAGCACTGCCAACGCGAACACCGACGTCAGGAGCCACGTCGCTCTCATACCGCGCTCACCTTCACCGATTCGACGACGTTACGCATGTAGCCCGCGGGCTGCCAAAGCGCCTGCAGCGGCTGCGTTTCTCCGGCGTGATTCCACGCGCGCGCCCGCAAGTCGTACGCGCCCTCGCGCGGCGTGAAGGCGAATGTGAATTCGCGAAACGAATAGCGCCCGAGGTTCTCGCCCAGTCTCGCGGGCTGCCACGTCTGGCCGCCGTCCGCGGAGCAGGCCACTTCCCGAATGCCGTGCCCACCATCGAATGAGATCCCGCGCACGACCGTCTGCCGCCCCGCGTGAATCTGCGCGCCGTTCTGCAACGACGTGATGAACGAGCGCACGTTGAAGCGCCCGATCGGACGGGTAGCCGCCGGCGTGGTGCCGGGCGCAACACACGCGCAGTCATTGTCGGGCACACGATAGGCCGTCTTCATCCAGAAGCCGTCGAAGACGCCGTCGATCACCTCGATATGCGAAACGTGCTTGACCCAGTACGTGCCGTAGTAGCCCGGCACGACAAGCTTCACCGGGTATCCGTTGAGCACAGGAATGTCGGCGCCGTTCATGCGATACGCGAGCATCACTTCGCCGTTCATCGCGTGCTCGATATCGAGCGCTTTGACGAAGTCCGCCGCGCCGAGCAGCGGTGCATCGAGCCCGTTGAACGTCACCTGCCGCGCGCTGCTCTTCACACCGGCGGCCGCGAGGATCGCCTTCAACGGCACGCCAACCCAGCGCGCGTTCCCCATCGCGCCGTTCCCCAGCTGGCCGCCCGTCACGCGCGGGCTGAAGAATCCGCGGCCGTTCCCCGAACACTGATTCACGGCAACGAGCTCGACCGATTCGAACTTGCGGCGCAGGTCAGCCATCGACAGCGTGAAGGGTACGTTCACCGCATTGCCGCCGATCTGGATCACATGCTTGTCGCCATCGATCGCTGCGGGGATACCCGCGTGGTGATAGCGCACGAAGAACGCGTCGTTAGGCGTGATGAGGCCGTGGTTGAACACCGCAAACGGCGTCTCGAGCTGTGGCGGCCGCGAAGTCAAGACGATGAGTGGCCGCTTTTCGGGATAGGCGACCAGATTGCGTCTGCCGTTCTCGAAGGGCAGCTCGACCGTCGCGGTCGAGGCTGCACGCACGGCTGCGCCGCGTCCGAATGCGGCGAGACCTGCGCCGGCAAGCGCACCCGCAGTGAGGAATCGCCGGCGCGTTCGATCGATCACTTCGATACCCGCTCGCTGAGTTGGTGTACGCCCATCATACGCGAGACCCGCATCGATTTTGACGCGCGGCGTGTCGAGAATCTTTTCGTGTGCGCCGGTCTCGCCCCTCTTGACGATCTGCCGCAGGATCGGCGCAAGCCGCCTGCCTTGCGGCACTGCGGCGCCGAAGTGAAAGCCGGCTCAGCGATGGAACGGCGGCGGCAGCGGCAACCCGAGTTGCACTCGCGAGCGGAGCACGGGGCTGAACGCCTGCGACTGGAAGTGCACCCGATACATCTGCACGTCGCGGAAGTAGCGCTGCAGCCGTTCGCCGCGTTTGACGACTGACGCGCCGATACTGTGGAAAAGCATCTCCACGGCTTCGCACGCCGCACGACACCCCTCGCGCGAAATGCCCCACACCTGCATGGTGTCTTCGGCGCGAACCGGATCTCCGCGCTCGAGCCAGCGCGTGCACTGGTCCCGATAGAGTCGCGTGGCCGAGAGGGTCAGCGCTTCCGCGGCATCGGCGCGGCACATGGCTTCCCCGTACAGCCGCTGGAATTCAGGCTCGTGCATGCGCGGCCGCGTGGGATCGGAGAAGCTCGGCTTGGTCCGCAGCTGCTTCTCGTATTCTGCGCAGGCCGCACGCGCCGTCCCGGTGAGGATGGCTCCGAACTCGCAGCTGAACCAGCCGTAGATGAGACCGAGGAACAGCCCATCCCTATGGAGGCGCGTGCCGGGCGTGCCGTCCGGCAATTCGTCGGTGGACAAGCGCACGATCGGCGACGGCGCGATGTGCCGGTCCGGGATGAACACCTCGCTCAGCCGCACGCTGTTGGAACCGCTGCCTTGCATGCCCATCACCGAGTCGCCACCCCAGTCGTTCTGCACGGTGACTTTGTCTTTCCCGACGACGAACACGATTGCACGCATCGCGCCCGACTCGTCCGGTATCACCGCCCCGCCGAGGAAGTGATTGCACACCGGAATCCCGGATGCGAAGGGCCACAAACCGCTGACGACGTACCCACCCTCCACCCGCTCGAATTTCGGCATGCCGGCAGGACCGGCGGCATAGGCCGCGCGGAAGTCGCCGTCCGCGCCGAAGAGCTCGCGCTGCGCGTCTTCACCGAACACGGAACCGAGCACCAGCGCGTGCGAGGATGCGAGCGTGTAGCACCAGCCCGACGCGGGATGTCCTTGCGAGAGAGCCATGATGACTCTGATGTACGTCTCCGCATCCGTGCCGAGTCCGCCGAACATCTTCGGTTGCACGATGCGGTAGAAGCCGCCGTCGAGCAGGCGTTGGTGGATGACATCGGGGTAGAAGCCGCGCGCGTCCGCTTCGTCCTGCACTTTGCTCAGCTCGGACGCAATGGCGCGAGCTTCTTCGAGCAACCAGGCGGAGGTGGGCGTCGGTTTCATGGGGCACGTCTCCTGAGGCTCGCGCGAGTGTAGATGGGCGCCCCGCCGCGTATCCGCATACCGAGCCGCCGCGCTCGATTGATACTTTCGTGCAATGGATACGGCTAGGTCCCGACGGCCAGAATCGCCCACCCTGTCCGACCACCGAACGAAGGGACCATCCGTGAGAAAAGTGAAAGGCGCTCTGCCGGCGAGCGTCGCGGTATCGCTGGCGTTGGTGGCCGGTGCAGCCCTGTCCGCCCAAGACAAGTACACCCTGAAAGTGCCCGGCGGCCTCGCCTTCTCCGAGTTCAAGGGTTACGAAAGCTGGCAGACGATCTCGGTGAGTCACAACGGCCCGCACCTCGCGGTGATCCTGGGCAACCCCGCCATGATCCACGCGTTCGAGTCGGGCATTCCGGGCAACGGCAAGCCTTTTCCGGACGGCGCCAAGATGGCGAAGGTGCACTGGAATGTAAAACGGAACGATGCGCAGCCCGGCCAGCCGCAGCAGCCGACCAGCCAGAGCGATGTCGACTTCATGGTGAAGGACAGCAAGCGCTTCGCGGATAGCGGCGGATGGGGTTATGCCGTGTTCGAGTACGACGCGGCGACCGATACGTTCAAGCCGGGCACCACCGCGAGCCAGCCGCCGCAGTCGAACGATGCGAAGTGCGGCTTCGCGTGTCACACGCTGGTGAAGGACAGGGACTACGTCTTCACCGAGTACGCCCACCGCTGAAGAATCCCGAGCGGACTCGTTCTTGCTTGCCCCTCCCCGACTTCCGCGGAGGCGCTCATGGCAACGATGAAGGCAGTCCGGCTCGAATCGTTCGGAGGACCCGAAACGCTGCGGATCGTCGAGATCGAACGACCGCAGCCGAGGGACGACGAGGTGCTCGTCGAGGTTCACGCGGCGAGCGTCAATCCGGTGGATTACAAGATCCGCTCCGGCAAGTATCCGCCGATCAAGCAAGAGAACTTGCCGATCGTGCTCGGCCGCGACCTGTCAGGCGTCGTCGTCGCCCGGGGCGCTGCCGTGGCCACGCTGCTGGACGGGGACGAAGTGATGGCCATGCTGGATCGAGGCAGCGGCAGCTATGCCGAGTACGTGGCCTTGCGGGCCGACCTCTGCATGCGCAAGCCGGAGCTCCTCGACCACGGCGAAGCCGCGGCGGTACCGCTTGCGGGGATCACGGCATGGCAAGGTCTTTTCGAGCACGGCGGACTGGCCGCGGCCCAACGGGTGCTGATCCACGGCGGCGCGGGCGGTGTCGGGCACTTCGCCGTGCAGTTCGCCAAGGCGCGCGACGCCTACGTCATCACGACCTGTGCCGGAAAGGACAAGGACTTCGTGCGCTCGCTCGGCGCCGATGAAGCCATCGATTACCGCGCCGAGCGGTTCGAGGACGTCGTGAACGAAGTGGATCTCGTCTTCGACCTGGTGGGCGGGGATACCCAGGAGCGCTCCTGGGCCGTGCTCAAGGACGGCGGCACGCTGGTGTCGACGCTGGCGAAGCCGTCCGAGCGGCAGGCGCAGATCCACGAGGCCCGCGCGATGAGCTACGTCGCCCATCCCGACGCGGCTCAGCTCGGCGAGATCGTCCACCTGATCACGGAGAAGAAGGTTCGGCCGCACGTGGACGCGCGCTTCCCGCTCGCGCAAGTCGCAGCAGCCCACGAGAAGCTCGAGCACGGTCACCCGCGCGGAAAGATCGTCCTGGAAGTGCGTTCCGGTTGAGGTGCCCGCCTGCAGCCCGCGACGGCGCCTTGCGCGTGAGCGTCGGAGCAGTCGTGCGTCTGTGGCCGGCTCGCGCAGCGCCCTAGCGGAAGCCGCACCGGCCGGAGCAGTGTGCGTCTGTTGCCGACTCGCGCGGCGCCCGAGCAGGAGCCGCAGCGACCGGAACATTCGAGCATGGTCGCCGCTCGCGCAGCGGCCGAGCGGGCCCTCTCCCGCCTGCATTGCCCGCGCCGCTAGCGTCGCTGTCTAGCCCGCTGCATATTCACGTCTCTGACGGTCCGGCCGGAGAACGATATGGCCAACGAATCCCGCGGCGGCGGCGCACGCAGGGGCGCCCAGTTCCTGCAGCGCCTGCGCGAGCAACCCCCCTCGCTCTGGTATCGCGGCGAGCTCGTGAACGACGTGACGACGCATCCCGCGATGAAAGGCGGCGTCCACACGCTCGCCGGCCTCTACGACTTGCAGTGGCAGAAGCAGGACATCTGCCTCTACGACTCGCCGACGACCGGCAACAAGGTCGCGCGCTCCTTCATGATGCCGCGCACGCGCGAAGAGCTCGCGAGCATCAGTCGCGCGATGAAAGTGTGGGAGGACCACACGTTCGGCATGATGGGTCGCGTTCCCGACTACATCAATCGCGCGATGACCGGCTACGCCGCGGGTGCCAAGTTCCTCGCCGAGGCCGACCCGCGCTTCGGTGAGAACGCCGTTCGCTACTACGAGTACCTGCGCGAGAACGACCTGTGTCTCACGCACACGCTCATCCCGCCGCAGGCGAATCGCGCCGTGAACAGCGCGAGGCAGGCGGACCCGTTTCTCGCCGCGCGCGTGAAGGAGGAGACCGACGCCGGCATCGTGATCCGTGGCTGCCGCATGCTCGCAACGCTGCCGCTCTCGGACGAGATCATGGTGTTCCCATCGACTCTCCTGAAGAGCACCGACGAGGATGCGCCGTACGCGTTCGGCTTCTCCATCCCGAACAACACACCCGGTCTGAGATTCATCTGCCGCGAGAGCGTCGACTACGGACGCTCGCATTTCGACCACCCTCTCGGCTCCCGCTTCGAGGAGCTGGACGCGGTGGTCATATTCGACGATGTCTTCGTACCCTGGGAGCGCGTGTTCCTCTATCGGGACGTCAAGCGCTGCAACGAGGCGTACGCGCGCACCGGCGCGGTCGCGCACATGACGCACCAGGTCGTCGTGAAGAACATCGCGAAGTGCGAGTTCCTGCTCGGGCTCGCATCGCTGCTCGCATCGACCATCGGCGCCGAGATCTTCCAGCACATCCAGGAGAAGCTGGCCGAGATCTGGGTGAATACCGAGACGATGAAAGCGTTCCTGCGCACCGCCGAAGTGGACGCGCAGCTCGACGAATGGGGCGTGATGCGTCCCGCCTGGGACCCGCTCGACGCCGCGCGCAATCTCTTCCCGCGGCTTTATCCGCGCATGGTCGAGATCATCCAGCAGATCGGCGCGAGCGGGCTCGTCGCCATGCCCACGGAGGCGGACCTGAAAGGACCGCTGATCGAGGACATACGCAAGTACTACCAGGCTGCACGTGCGGAGGCGTTCGACCGCATCCCTCTGTTTCGCCTCGCGTGGGACACGGCACTGTCCGCATTCGGTTCACGACAAGTGCTGTACGAGCGGTTCTTCTTCGGCGATCCGGTCCGCATGGCCGGAGCGCTCGTCACCGGGCACAACGCGCAAATTCAGCAATACGCGGAGAAGGTGCGCGCATTCGTTGCGCAGAATCGCGACGAAGCATTCTGCGCGGCCTCACGCGCGCCCTGAACGAGGGGCGGAAGGATGATGTCGGCCGCCCCGTGACAACCGGGTTGCCGATCCAATCTCACGAGTTGCGTGCGACTACTTCTCGAGCCGCGGCCGCATCAACGCGCGAGTCGGCACGAGCGGCTCGGCGTCGCGGGGCGAGCCGCCCCAGTGCCGGTTCCACGCACGGCGCAAGTGCAGTCCCGATCGAAAGCCCGCCACCTCGGCCGCGCGGGCGACGCTCGCGCCATGCTCGAGCGACTGCCGGGCGCGCTCCAGCCGCACCGCCTGCAGGTAGTGCATGGGAGATATGCCCGCATGCTGCAGAAACAGCCGCAGCAGATGACGTGAAGTGACGTGGCCGACCGCGGCCAGCGACGCCATGTCCCAGTCTCGTTCCGGCTCGGCGCTGATCGCGTCCTGCACTCGATGAACGGCCGCGTGCATGTGCCGGCGATGCGCGAGAAAGGGCGACAGCTCGGGGTCGCGCGACGAGCGCCGCAGGTACACGACCATGTCTTGCGCGACGCTCGTGGCCAGCGCCTCACCGCACTCGTCGGCAATGAGATGCAGCGCCAAGTCGATGCCCGCAGTGATGCCCGCACTCGAAGCGACCGGACCGTCGACGAGGAACACACGGTTGTCCACCACCTCTGCACGCGGTGCCAGCTTCCGCAGGACGCCGAGCAGCTCGTGGTGAGTCGTGCAGCGACGGTTGTCGAGGAGCCCGGCCCGAGCGGCCAGCAAGGTGCCGGAACAAATCGCGATCAACCGGTGCGGTGCGTCGTTTGCATACAGATGCTCGCGCAGCAAGCGCGCCAGCCAGCACGCGGTGGCGACGATCGGCGGGGTGACGTCGTTCACGCGCCCGCTCGGCTGACCGACCAGCACGACCCAGGTCGGCGGGCCGAAGCTCTCCGGGAAGGGCTCGAGCTCAGCGAGCGGCAAGCCGACGGAGCTCAGCGCCCGCGGCTCCTGGCTGACGAACCGCAGATGGAAACGCGGACCGAGCCCGCGCCGCATTCGATGCAGGTTCGCCAGGCGAAACGCCTCGGCGGGTCCGGCGATATCGAGCAGCAGCGAGCTCGGCACGATGACGAACAGAACGTCGATCAGCGAAGAGCGGGCCTTCATACCTGGACGATCCCTGCTGTGCTTCAGGATGCACCAGATCGAGGGCCCGTGCGAGCTGCGGCCGCAGCGTTTGTCCGAATTTGATCCAAACCTGTCGTCGCAGGGCGCGACCCCGATCTGCCGGCTTCCTAGGATGGCGCCTCGCACTCCGCGCGAGATCGATGGTCGAGGATCACCGTGATCAGGAAGACAGGGGCGATTTGCCGGGCGATGGCGTTGCTGGTGGCCGCCGCCGGCTCGTGGGCATGCGTCACTTCAGGGACGAGTGCCGGGCAGAGCGCCGCGGCACCGGTTCGAGCCGCGGCACTCCTTCCAGCCGTGGCACCGGCCCGAATGGACGCGACGGGCGTGCACGTCAACAGGCAGGGGCACGCCCGCTTCGTCTGACGCTCAATCCGTGTCGCTTACGAGGACCCACACGGTCGCCGCGCCGTCGGCATCCGTGGGAAACACGGTTCCCTGCGCGACGAACACGATGACCCGTGCGTTCCGGTTCGAGCGATACGGCCCGGACTGCGAGCAAATCGCGCCGGTCGCACCCTGTGCGCTGATCGGTGTCGCTGACTCTGACATGTTGGCTAACTCCTTGGCCTGATCAAACCCGCCGGCATCTTGTCGTCGGGGACGTGCAGTGATGCGTTCCGACGCTTCATCTCCTCGAACACGAGGAACGGCACCTGCGAGCGCGCGTGCTCATCCGAGATGCGATCCTCCGTGCCCCAGTCGAGCTTGTAGAGATCGACTGCGCGCCGGCAGCGATTGAGCGCTTCGGTCGCCTGCTTCACGAGAAGGATGTTGTCCATGAACACATCGTCTCGATAGAGCAGCTGCCCTTCGCGAGCGCGCCGATCCCATTGCCGCAGAATGCCGAGGATGCGCTCGTACTGCGGGCCACTGATCTCCAAGCGAAGCATGACGCTCGGCGACCCCTTCTTCGGCTCGCGCAGGAACGCGTCGTACGCCTGCGGAGGAATGGCGCCGAACACCGCGCGACGTTTCGCGTCTGCGTAAACACCGACCGCGCCCATTTCGGATTCGTCCGCGGCGGCGTCCGTCTTCATCAACATCACGAACGAAGGTCCGCTGCCGTCATAGAACACGTCCTGGGACGCGGCGAGCACGAGGAAATGCCGCGTCGTTTGCGAAGCGGTCCAGCTCGCCTCGCGATCGCACGAATCGGCCGCGACCTCCGCAGTCGCACTCCACGCCACCGCCAGACATATCGAGGCGGTCACGCCGCGCAGCCACCACCCTGCTCTTCTCATGGCTCCCTCCTCGCCCGCCGCTCAGGCGATCTTGCGGAAGCCGTAGAGGGCGCGATCGCGATCGATCTTCTCCTGCAGCTTGCGGTTGTCGCGCAGCCTTGCCTTGAGCGTCTTCGGTGGATCGGACCACTGGATGTGCTCGAGCACCGTGCGCGTCGACGCGAAGAGGTCGGCGTGAAACCAGCGCCCGACGGGGTCGTTCACGATCTTCAGCAAGCCGGCGTGCTGCTCGACATCCTCGTCGATGCCGATGTGGTCGTGCGAGAAGAACCGGTAGCGCAGCGTATCCACGTCGTACCGATCGCCGGTCAAGAACGTCCAGCCCGGCAGGAGCGCGTGATGCATCTCGGCATAGGCTCTGAGCGCGGCCGGATCGTCCTGCTCGGGCTTCAAGGAGACGTTCACGAGGAAGAGGTCCTTGCCCATGCGCGGCGCGAGCACCTGATGATGCAGCTCGACCATGCGCTGCGTGGCGAGCGGACAGTACGTTTCGCAGCTCGCGTACATCATCAGCACCATGACCTGTCTGCCCTTGATCAGGTCGTCGTAGAACCGCACGCGCCGGTCGTCCTGCGTGCGAAACACGGCGTTCGGAATCAGAGCCGCCATGCGGCTCGCCCCCGGCTTGCAGCACGCACCCGCGGGTTGCCCGAGAGTCGTAAACAGTTCGCGGCGTTTCATTAGACCAACCTCCCTGTCTTTGCGCTCTCGCCGTACTGCGGCGGGAGCCCTGCCAGCATGCGACGCTCGTCGATCTCGCGGCGTCGGCGTGTGAGCTCTGCCACGGAGTCCACGACGTCCCACCGGACCATCATGAAGTCGTCTTCGTGGTTCATGTTGTGGCAGTGGATGAGATACCGCCCGACGAAGTCACGGAAGCGCAAGCGGATGACGAGCCGATCCTGACCGGGCAGGCGGTACACGTCGCGCCGGCCCAGCTCCTCGGGCAGGAGCGGAACGTCGTCGACGCTCACGATGTTGCCGGCGGCGTCGCGAGTCGTGTGACTCCTCGACATGATCCGTCCTTCCTCGAAGTGGATGTGCACCGGATGGGTCCAGTTGCCCGCGATGACATCGTTCGCGAGCGTCCATTCTTCGGAGCTGCCCTTCAGGACTACGTGATCGACGCGGTTGTGGTCGAACACCTGACCGTTGATGCGGAACCGCACCGGATCGCCGTCGCGCGTGAACCGCCACGTGAAGCTGCTGTCCGGCACGATCGGAGCGGGCATGGCGATGAGCGTGCTCGGGATCGGCGGTGTGTCCGCCGGGAAGCTCGGCTCGCGATTGACGACATCGAAACGCATCGCGACGTTCCCGATCGGCAGACCCGGCGCCGGATCCGGCACCGAGACACCGACGAACTGCGCTTGGGCCTCGCGCAAGTACACGGACGTGCCTGCGGCGAACTGCGAGAAGTCGATGATCACGTCGAAGCGCGACGCCACCGGAATGAGCAGCGGTCGGTTGTTGATGACGAACGGGTTCTGCACGAAGTTCGCGTCCGTGGCGATGACCGTCATGGGTTTCTGCTGACCGTCGGGGCCGATGAGGCTCAGATTCCACTCCTTCGCGACGCCCGTGTTGACGATGCGGAAGCGGTACTTGCGCCGGCGAACGGTGAGCTTCGGCTGGATCTTGCCGTTGATGATCCACTTGTCGACGGGACCCACGGCGCCGGTGAGGAACGCCTCGGTGCGGCCGTTCGCCGTCGGACAGAACAGCATCGCATGCAGGTGCAGCGGAATATCCGTCACGCCGTAGTAGCCCGGCAGTCGGAGCGATCCCGGCGTCGGATGCTCGTGTCCCGGGTCCTTGGCGTCGTACAGGATGAACTGGCCGTTCAGGCCCATGTAGTTGTTCGGCGCGGTGAACTCGGCGCGATGGTCGTGGTACCAGAACGAGCGCATCGCTTCGCGCGGATCGCCGATGCCGCCGAAGTCGTCCACGCCGGCGTACACGTTCGGATAGTGGTTGTCCTTCCAGAGGCCCGATCCGAAGAAGTCACCCGCGAACCCATCGCTCTCGGACGGCGTGTGACCGTTGTGCAGATGAATGGTCATCTCGGGGATGGCCGCCACCGCGTGATCGATCGGCAAGTTGTTTCTGAAACGGACCAGCATGGGCAAGCCGTACTGTCCGAGAAACGTCTGGCCCGGATAGTGGCCGTTGAAGGTCCAGAGGTACGTTGGCGAGAAATCGCGGTGGAACCGATGCAGCGAGGGCGCCGCGACGCTGTGATAGAAGACGCGCGGCCGGAACCTGTCCCACGCCTGATGAGCATCGCGCGCCGCTTCGCCCCACGCGATGTTCGCGGTGCGCGTCGGCGCGGGGAACAGTAAGGTCGGCGATGCCGCCTGCGGTATCGGCAGATCGTCCACGAACGGTGTCGTTGCGGGACTGTTCGACGGTTGCGTCGCGCACATGGCCGGCGGCGCGACCGGCGGCGAGCCCCCGGTGAGGCTCTGCGCGAATACGTCGGTTTTCTTCGACGTGATCACCGCGGCGGCGCCGGCGATGACACTGCCCTTGATGAGGGTTCGTCTGTCTATCGTGAGGGGCTGCGCGTCGCCCGGGTCGAGCGCGTTCTCCGCGCCGTGCTTCTCCGCTCCCATTGCTGGCTGAGACATGGCCCTGCGTCCTCCCTGTGCTGACCGATCGTCGTTTACGAGCGCGTGGATGCTAGAGGCGGCGCTCGCCGTCGAGAAGCGATCAAACGGTCCAGCGGACGGCCGATCCCTTGGATTCAAAAACGATCTAGGACGGCGTATGAGCGAAGTTGCACGGGTGTAGGAGCGGTCCCACAGCCGCGTGCGCGGCGCACCGCTGGAACGGTGCTGCAATGAGTAGAAAGTGGCGGGGTCTGAACCCAACGGAGATGGCAATGAATCGATATCTACCTACGGCGCTCGCGTTAGCGCTCGGCATCGCCTCGGCCACGGCCGCTTGGGCGCAAACTCCGCAAGATCAGAACGCGACTCCGCCGAGCAGCACGGCCGAGACGCCGCCCGCGAGCGGCGCGGAGCCGGCAGACGCGTCTTCGCCGCATCAGCGCGAAGCGACGGCGGGCAGCAAGGGCGCGCACGACAAGCAGATGATGAAGGACTGCATCGCGCGCGAACAGGCGAACAATTCGAGCACGACCGAGGCGCAGGCCAAGAAGGCGTGCAAGGAGCAGATGAAGCAGATGAGGAAGGATTCGTCCGAAGGGAACAAGTATTGATACGAATACAGGCTGACGTGAATCGCTGAGGGGTGATCGGGCGCGGCTGCCGAGGCGGTTGCGCCCGCTTTTATGCGGCCGCATCGCAGCCGCGGCAGTAGCGTTGCAGCCTCGCGGCTGTGCATTGCACTCCTCGCGCCATTGGCATCGCCGCCCTCGCGGCGCTGGCATTGCAGCCGCGGCAGTAGTTGCTCAACTATCCGAGCGCCCCGCCCTCTCTTGACCTCAAGTCGACTTCAACTCGTAGCATCGAGCGAGTCGAAGGCAAACGAAGGAGGTCGCGATGAGCTCGGCTACCGAAACGCTGCTGCACGTCGTTGCAATCGGCGTCGGCGCAACGGCGGTGATGGACATCTGGGGCGCTCTGCAGAGTCGCCTCTTCGGCGCGCGCCCGATGAGCTACGCCCTCGTGGGACGTTGGCTCGCGCACATGCTGCTGCGCGGCCGGGTGCGGCACGACGCGATCGCCGCCGCACCACCCGTTCGAGGCGAGCACGCCGTAGGCTGGATCGCCCACTACGTCATCGGCATCGCATTCGCCGCGGTGCTGGTCGTACTCTGGGGAATCGACTGGGCGCGCAGCCCGTCTCTCGCGCCGGCATTGATCGTCGGAATCGCGACGGTCGTATTTCCGTTCCTGATTCTGCAACCGGCATTCGGACTGGGGGTCGCGGCTGCGCGCGCGCCGAACCCGAATCAAGCGCGCCTGCGCAGCTTGCTCACGCACACGGTCTTCGGGCTTGGACTCTACGTGGTCGCTCGGCTCATCGAGCTGCTGCACTCGTAGCGTGCACGCTGATTGCCGGGCACGCCGCCTGCTCCGCTCGTACCTATTTGGAGGGCACGTAATGAGACGTGCCGTGCACCGCGCGCTTGCACTTCGACGCGCACAACCTCCTGCTGATCGGATTTGGGCTGCTCGCACTGCTGGTCGCCTGGCTGCCGCTCTATCTGAGCCGCCTGCCTCTCTCGCTGCCGATCGTATGCCTCGCCCTGGGCTTTCTGGCTCTGGCGCAGCCTGGCCTGTTGAGCGGTGCGCGCATCGACCGGCTGCTGCTCATGGAGCGCCTCACGGAGGCCGTGCTGATCATCGCCGTGCTCGGCGCCGGTCTGAGCCTCGATCGTCCGATCGGGCTGCATCGTTGGGCCTCCACCTGGCGTCTGCTCGGCATCGCGATGCCGCTCGGCTTCGCGGCCCTCGCGCTGCTCGCCGTGGCGATCGGTCACTTCAGCGTCGCGAGCGCGCTGCTGATCGCTGCAGTTCTCTCACCCACGGATCCGGTGCTCGCCTCCGATCTGCGCGTCGGGCCTCCCGGAACCGGCGAGGAAGGCGAGGTCCGCCATGCGTTGACCTCCGAAGCCGGTCTCAACGACGGACTCGCCGCGCCGTTCGTGCTTCTCGCGCTCGCGGTCGATCAGGGCACGCGCATCGATGCGATGTGGATCGTCAACCACGCGGTCTTCAAGGTTGCGATCGCCATCGTGGTCGGCTGGGTCCTCGGCCGCACGTTCGGCTGGTTCCAGTTCAAAGTACCCGGCATTCGCGATTCGGACACCGCCGACGGGCTCGCCGCGATCGGTGCAGGATTCTTCGCGTACGGTGTAACCGAAGCACTCGGCGGCTACGGATTCGTGGCCGTGTTTCTCGCAGCCATCCGCTTACGAGAGTCGAAGCGCGAAGACAAAACGCACGAGCGCATGGTGGAGTTCGCGAGTCAGGTCGAGCATCTCATCGCGATGTGCATCATCGTCGTGTTCGCTGCTGCTGTGGCCAGCGGTCTTCTGGCCCACTTGACGTGGGCGGACGCGCTGCTCGTCGCGCTACTGCTGCTGGTCGTGCGCCCGCTGATCGCGTTCGTTTCTTTGCTCGGCACGCCGCATCCATTCCTGTCTCGCGCCGCGACTGCCTTCTTCGGAATTCGTGGCATCGGCACGCTGTACTACCTGATCTACGCCTTGCAGAAGACGTCGTTTCCCGAGCAGTCGCGCCTCGTCGCCGTTGCGGGTGCGGCCGTCCTCGCGTCGATCATCCTGCATGGGATCACTGCGACTCCGGTCATGAGGCGGCTCGACCGGATCCGGACCGCACACGCCCCGGCGCCGCGCGATCCGCACACAGGCGAATGACGCGTCGAGTGATCCCTGCTAGTCGATACGCTTCTTCGCCACGGCCCACGCCGGATCGGTGCACAGCCCGCAATCCTTGCCGACGAAAGTCTTCGCGGCGCGTGCGTCATGACGCAGCTGCCAGTCGAGCCACGCCACGACGGCAGCGGCCGCTTTACCGCCGTTCGGCTCCCAGTACGTCCCGCCGTGTCCGACGTTCAGAATATTCCCGACGAACACCGGCACCTTGTCGATGCGCGCAAAATCGTCCATGCCGTTCGGGTACGCGATGTCCGTCTCGCCGCCGAGGATGTACAGCGTCGGCGTGTGCAGCGTCTCGAGCAGCGATTTGGATACCTTCATGCCGCTGATCGAATCCGAACCCCGATTGAAGATGCCGCTGTTCATCACGACGAGCGTCTTCACACGCGGGTCGCCCGCAATCTGCAGCGCCTGCAATCCGCCGCAGCTGTATCCCGAAATCGCCACCGCCTGCGGATCGATCTTTCGGTAGTACGGGCTCTCCGGAGCGCTGTTCTGCGCGAGCGCCCAGTCGAGCGCCGCGAGCAGATCCGTTTCATGCGTCGCCGGCGGCGGCAGTGTGCGCGGCGCGCCCGGGCTTGCCGGAGCGGGTGTGACCGGCGGTGCAGGCGCGGTCGCTCCCGGGCCGGTGCGGATGCGTCCCGGAGCGATCGCGAGGTATCCGTGCGAAGCGATCTCGAGCAGATGCAAGCGGCTGCTCGCGCCGTCGTTGGAGCATCCGCCGTTTCCAAAAATGTACAACCCGAGCTTGGTGTTCCCGAGCTTGTCCAGTTGTGCCGGCCGATAGACAACGTGATCCGGCAACGACGGCGTCTCTTCCTTGAGCGCCGGGAACGGCCCGGTTCCTCGTGTATCGGGGATGGCGGCATGCCGGGCGCGCATTTCCGCCAGTGAGTCGGGTTGGGAGGCGGGCGGCGCTGACTGCTGGGCAAGCGACCCCTGAAGTGGCGCACCGAGGACGACGGCGGCCAAAACCATTCGAAACGCTCCACCCTGCCGGCTCATGACTCCCCCCGCGTGGTTGAATACGGCGGTCGGAATCTAAGCCAGCGGACTCGACGTGTCGATGCGTACCCGGTTTGCCGACCGCCAGCGGCCCGCTTGCGTCCACTTTCGTCTTGCGCCGACGCGGGCGATTGGCCGAGGCACGATCGCAGCGCCCGGCCGCCGGCAGGCCTCGTCACGAAGACCGGCGCGGCAGCACGCTGATCTTGCCGCTTCTCTCGAGAAACGCGTCCGCGACTTGGTCCAACCCTTCGATTCCGGATTGGCGCGCGCTTTCCTCGATGTCGCCATCGCTCACCGCGACGCCTTTCATGGCGCGCCGATCCTTACCGGCGCCCCATCCCCGCGCGATCTGGATTCACGCGGGCGCACTACTTGCGGGGCGCGAGCGTGGCTTTCCACCGCGCCCCCGCTCTGATGTCAGCACCTCACGAATCAACTCCGGCGCCGAGGTGGCGGCATGGACTGATCGGGCTCGCGTTGCTCGTGAGTGCCGGCGCTGCGCTCGCCCAGAATTCCGACACAGCCGCCTCTGGCGCCAAGGATTCACAGCAGAGCGTGCCGAGCGTGGTGAGAGAAGTCGCCGGCGTGCGCCCCGATGCGGCGGCGACGCTCGAGCTGGGGCGCCGCTACACGCAATACTTCTCACAGGGCCAGTTGGAGCCGCTCTGGAGCAAGTTCGCGCCCAAGCTGCAGACCGTGGTCGGCGGCCGCACGGGGCTCGACGCGTTCCACCTTCGCCTCCGGGAAGAGTCGGGTTTCGAAACGCAGGTGCTGGATGAGCGTGTCGTGCCCTGGCTGAACGCGAACATCTACAGCCGAACCGCGCGATATTCCCGTGCGAAGACGCCCGTGTGGACTCGCTGGACGCTCGGCAAGGATGAATCGGTGCTCGGCTTTCTCGTCACCCCCGCGCAGGATCCCGCGCCCAGTGATCGTCTCGACTACACGGATCACGCCACGCTGCGCTTGCCCTTCACCGGCAACTGGTTCGTGTACTGGGGTGGGCGAAGCGTCCTCGAGAACGATCACGCCGTCGATCCGCAGCAGCGCTTCGCGTACGACTTGCTGATCGCGCGCGATGGGACGACACATCGCGGCGCGGGAAAACAGAACGCCGACTACTTTTGCTACGGTCGCCCCATTCTGGCGCCCGCTGCCGGAACAGTGATCGCCGCCGTCGATGGGATCCAAGGCAACCGGCCCGGCCTGCTCAACGAAGCGCAGCCGCTCGGCAATCACGTGATCCTCGAGGTCGGTCCGCAGGAGTTCGCATTTCTCGCGCATCTGCACCAAGGCACCGTGGCCGTCTCGCGTGGCGAGCACGTGCGCGCGGGCCAGCTCCTCGGCAAATGCGGCAACTCCGGTCGCTCGAGCCAGCCGCATCTGCACTTCCATTTGCAGACGAGCGCCGAGCCCGGCGCGGGAGTCGGGCTGCCCGCGCAATTTCACGACCTGCTCGTCAACGGAACGCCGCTGTCGAGCGTCGAGCTCACGCGCGGGATGGTGGTGACGGCGCGCGAAGCAAAGCCGTGAGTCGCGGCGGAGCCCCCAAGCTCGGCAGTGCTCCGGCTGCCGCCGGCAGCACGCGGAACATCGGACCTCGTTCTACCGTTCTCTTGGCTGTGACAACGCGGAATCTCGCTCGATCATCCCGCGCGCACCCCTGGTGGCTTTCCTTTCCAGACCAGGAATGCGCCCACTGCGGGCAGTACTACGCACGCGAAGTGCAGCGGCGGTGCTCCGTCTGCGACGAGGCCTGCTGCCCCTACTGCATCGCCCGCAGACGCGACGAAAGCGTCTGCCCGGCCTGCAACGCCGAGGGGTGACGATGGCGCGCGCGATCTGGAAAGGCGTATTGAACCTGGGGCGCGAGCAGGTCCCGGTGAAGATGTACTCGGCCGTGGAAGACCGGACCGTGCACTTTCGCGTGCTGCACGCACGCGACCGTGCGCCAGTCGAGCAGCACATCGTCCGCAAGGACAACGGCCGCGAGGTGCCGAAGGAAGAACGGCGCAAGGCGTTTCCGCTCGATCGCAACACGGCCGTCGTGCTGCAACCCGAGGAGCTCGAGAAGCTCGAGCCGCCTCCATCGCGCGACATTCACATCTGCCGCTTCATCTCGCCCTCGCTCCTCAGCGACCAGTGGTACGACCGCCCCTACTATCTCGGGCCGGATCGCGACGCGGAGAGCTACTTCGCTCTCGTTGCGGCACTCGAGCGGCAAGAGGTGACGGGCATCGCGCGCTGGGTCATGCGCAAGAAGCGCTACCTCGGCGCGCTCGCGGTATCCGGCGGCTATCTCGCGATGATCACGTTGCGGCGCGCGGATCAGGTGCTGAGCTTCTCCCAAATCGAGCCGGCGAAAACGGCGACACCGCACGACAACGAGGTGCGCCTCGCAGAGCAGCTCGTCTCGACGATCGCGTCGGATTTCGCGCCGGAACAATGGCAGGATGAATATCGCAAGCGTCTGTGCGCGCTGATCGAAGCGAAGGCGCGCGGCGAGAAGATCGCGCCGGTCAAACCGAAGCGGGCGCCCGCGCCCGCAGGTCTTGCGGAGAGTCTGAGGGCGAGCATCGCCGCCGCCCGGGAGCGGCACGCTGCCTGACCGCGACCCCAATGGCGAGAAGGATCTCGGCGCCGCACCGGTCCGTGCGTTCTGGTCCGGAACGATCACGTTCGGGCTCGTCAGCATACCTGTCGATCTCTACTCCGCCGTTCGCCCGCGCGCGAAGGCGCTCAAGATGGTCGACGCGGAGGGTCACCCGCTCGGTCGTCAGTACCGCTGCTCGGAAGAGGGTCGCAAGCTCGCCGCGGACGATCTGGCGCGCGGCTATGAAACCGAGTCCGGCAAGATGATCGTCATCACGGACGAGGAGCTCGAAGCAGTGGCGCCGGAGACCTCGCGCGACATCGAGCTGCGGGCGTTCGTGCCGCGCGAACAGATCCCGCCGCTGTATTACGACCGGCCCTACTTCCTCGCGCCGTCCGGCCGGTCCTCGAAAGCGTACAACTTGCTCGCCACCACCATGGAGCGCACCGGCCGGGTCGGCATCGGAACGTTCGTGATGCGCGGTCACGAGTACCTCGCGGCGATCCTGTCGGAGAACGGTGTGCTGCGCGCCGAAACCTTGCGCCACAGTGCCGAGCTTCGCGCGCCCAAAGCCGTGGGGCTGCCCGAACACGCAAAAGCATCCGCGCCGCGCGTTGCGCGATTCGTGAAAGAGATCGAGGCGCTGACGCGCACCGAGCTCGACGTGAGCGAGCTCGAGGATCGCGACGCGCAGGCCCTTCAGAAGCTCGCGCACGCCAAGCAGGAGCAGGGTCGGGACGTGGTTAGCCACGCCGGTGAGGCGGATGAGGAATCGCCGGAAGGCGGCAGCGCCAAGGTCATCGATCTGATGGCCGTCCTTCGCAAAAGCCTGTCGCGCAGCGCGCAGGTGAGCACTGCCGAGAGCAGTGCCAACGGGGCCGGCCGGAGGACGCCGCACGCGGCGAAGTCGACGGCAAAGAGCGCGACGAAGCGCGCCGCAAAGAGCCGCCGCACAAAGGGGCACGATCTCGCCGATGCGCCCAAAGACGAGCTCTACGAGACCGCCGCTCGCCTCGGCATTCCAGGCCGCAGCAAGTTGAGCAAGAAGCAATTGCTGAATGCGATAAAGAGAGCGGAAAGCGCCTGATCAGCGCGTAGGCGCACGCACGAGCACCCGGGCCCTGATCAGCGCGCAGGCACACGTACAAGCGCCAGGGCCCTGATCAGCGGGTAGGTACACGTACAAGCGCCCGGGCCCTGATCAGCGCGTAGACGCAGGCACAAGCGCCCGGGCCCGCTCAGCGGGCAGGCATACGCACAAGCGCCCGGGCCCAGACCGGCGTGCAGGCGCACGCATAAGCGCCTGGGACCTGATCATCGAGTCACTTGCCGGCTCGCGCGAAGAGCCCGAGCCACTCGACGAAGCGCGACATCCAGCTCGATAGAAATGCCTTCGTGTCGGCCCGCGCGATCTCGCCGCGGGCGTCGAAGGTTTCATCCGTGACCTGCACGAACACCTCCGGCTGTGCCAGCGTCGGCACGTCGAGGTAGGCGAGCACATTTCGCAAGTGCTGCTGAGCCATCGATGCGCCCGGCGCCCCGATGGACGCGCCCATCACACCGGCTGGCTTTCCGGCCCATACGCTCTGACCATACGGCCGCGAGGCGTGGTCGATGGCGTTCTTGAGCACCCCGGGAATCGACCGGTTGTACTCGGGGGTCACGAAGATCAAGCCCTGAACGGCGGCGATCTCCCGCTTCAATCGCAGCACGTTGGGGTGCTGATTCGCGTCGTCGTCCTGGTTGTAGAGCGGCAGATCGTCGATGCGCGGCCATGTGAACGACAATTCCGGCGGTGCGAGCTTCGCCACCGCCTGTGCTAGCTTGCGGTTGATCGAATCCTTGCGAAGGCTACCGACGAGGATGGCGACCTGGCTCATGACTACGGCTCCGTGGCGTGCAGGTTCCGCGCGTGCGTATCACGAAGCGTGCCTGTCGGCCGTGCTTCGTCAGTACCGCGCAACTGCGTCGCTCGCGGGAAAGGTATCCATCAAGCGCCGGTCGACGGCATCGTAGATCTCGGTCGAGCTTTCGGTTGCGGCCCCCGGTCGGGTGCCGGTTGCCGGCGACGGCGAGCTCGACTGTGACTGCGAACGCGATGCTTCCGATTTGCCGGACTTCGATGGCGCATGACCCATAACGCGACCCATGTATTCGGCTAGGAACGTCATGTTTACACCCTCGGTTTTTGACAGGCTGACTCGTCCGGGATTCGGAGCTTCGCGATGAATGCACAGGAAGCGCTCGCGCTGCGAGCCGCCATCGAATCGGGCGACACGGCGCGCATCACCGCGGCGGCGCACTCGGCACACCCCGCCGACATCGCCGCGGAGCTCGCCGGTCTCGAGCCCGAGACCGTGAGCACGCTGCTGCGCGCGTGGCCCAGCGCCATACGCGCCGAGATATTCGGCTACCTGGAGCCGGGTATGCAGCACCAGGTCGCCCTGCACTCGAGCCGCGCCGAGCTCGCCGAGCTCTTCCTGCACATGTCGCCCGATGAACGTGCGGACCTGTTCAAACAACTGGACGAGGCGCAGCGCGAATCGTTCCTGCCGGCGCTCGCGCACGCCGAGCGCGAGGACATCCGCACGCTCGCGCGCTACCCCGAAGACACGGCCGGCGCCGCGATGACGTCCGACTACGCCACGATCGCGCCAGGGCTCACGGCCACCGAGGCCATCGCGCACTTGCGTCAGGTCGCGCCGGACACCGAGACGATCTACCAGGCGTACGTGATCGACGAGAATCGCAAGCTCGTCGGCGTGGTCTCCCTCAAGGACCTCATCATTTCGCCGCCGGACGCGCGTGTCGGCGACCTGATGAACCGCAACCCGATCTTCGTCGCCGCCACGGCGCCGCGCACGGAAGCCGCCCGACTGATTTCGAAGTACGACCTGATCGCGCTACCTGTTGTCGATGCGGAGGGTCGACTCGTCGGCATCGTCACGTACGACGACGCCATGGACATCAGCGAAGCCGAAGCGACGGCGGATTTCGGCAAGGTGGGCGCGGTCGAGGCGCTGCCGATGGGTCTGAAGGAGGCGCCCGTCAGCCTGCTCTATCGCAAGCGCGTGTTCTGGCTCGTGGTGCTGGTGTTCGGAAATCTGGGCTCGGGTGCGGCAATCGCCTATTTCGAGGACACCATCGCCGCACACCTCGCGCTGGTGTTCTTCCTGCCGCTGCTCACCGCGAGCAGCGGCAATGCCGGCGCGCAGTCGGCGACGTTGATGGTACGAGCGCTCGCGACCGGGGACGTCATGCTCAGAGACTGGGCCACCATGCTGCTGCGTGAGCTCGGCGTCGCCGCGATGCTCGGCGCCACGATGGCGCTGGCCGTGTGGGGCATCGGTCTGTGGCGCGGGGGCGTCGAGGTCGCGATGCTCGTCGCGCTCACCATGATGGTCGTCGTCATCGCCGGAAGCCTCATCGGCATCGCGCTGCCGTTTCTGCTGGACCGCTTCAAGCTCGATCCGGCGGCGTCCAGCGCGCCGCTCATCACGTCGATCGCCGACGCGATCGGGGTGATGGTCTACTTCGGCCTCGCAACCGTACTGCTCGGTCTACCGCACGCGCACGGATGAGGCCCGCTCAAGCCTCGCGCGGCGCGCGACGGAGCGGTCCGCGCACGACGAGCGCATCGCACGGGAGCGAATGGAGAATGCTCTTTGCCGTGCTGCCGATCAGCGCCTCGAGCATTGCGCCGCGGCCGCGAGTGCCGAGCACGACGAGATCGGCGCCGCGATCGCGCACGTAGTCGCGAACGAGCTGCGCCGGCTGCCCGTACTCGGCCAGTCTCACGATCCGCCGCCGCGCCTCCTCCGGAAGAACCGACGAGGTCACGAACCCGGCGAGCTCGATGTCGCGCGTCTGGCGGAAGCTCTCGATCTGCGCCGGCAAATCCGCAATCGCACCGGGATAGGGCACGTCGAACGCGTGCAGCAGATGCAGCGTCTGGTCCGGAAAAAAGCACACCGCCACCTGCAGCGCGTTGGCGGACGCCTCGGAGAGATCCGTCGTCACGAGAATGTGTCGGTACGGCCCACGCGCGCGATTGCGTACGATGAGAATGGGCGTGGGCACTCGGCGCAGCAGCGTCTCGACGGTACGCCCGAGGATCACCGGCCGGCTCGCGAAGGGCCCTTCGCGCGCGATGCCGGTGACGATGAGGTCGATGTTCTCCAGCGCGGCGACTCGCTCGATCACATCGGCCGGCTCCCCGTCGATGACGAGCACCGTCGCGTGCTCGATGGCATCTCCTACGTCCGCGTGTAATCCCTTCCGGATGCGCTGTTTCGTGAGCTCCGCCGCATCCGGCGGCGCGCGCCACGAGGGCTCGAGATGGCGGCTGTAGGTGAGGCTCGACTCTTCGAATTCCTCGAAGGCGTGCAGGATGAAAAGGTGCGCTCCCGTTTCGCCGGCAATGACGAGTGCGCGGTCGAGCGCGCGGTCGCAGCGCGCGCTGAGGTCGGTCGCGAGGAGCACTTTGCGAATCTTGGCGTCGTTCGAAGGGGAAGCCGTCACGTCTCGTCCTCCGCTCATCCGAAAGTGGGCTTGGCCTGGGCAGCTTGGCTCCGGTGGGCCGTACGGCGCAAGTCGCATGCGTCGCGCCCGAGTGCATGCAACTTGCTGCACACACCGATCACCGCGAATCAGGCCAGGAGCCGCACATGAGCAGATCTATCGGCCCGCTCTTCTGCGAACCGTATGGCGAAGGACAGCAGTGGAGCCCAGAGGGTGACGGGCAGGAGTACTCGGGGGAATGGGAATTTGTGATTGCTGCGCTCGACTATCGAGAGCTCACCGTCATCGCTGACGTCGGCGATCCGCCGATCGCTGCACCCTCCGCCGATGACGAAGACGAGGCGCCGGACTCGCGCTTCCCGTTCGGGTAGGAGGTTGTCAGGGCCGAGCTCGAGGCTGCTGCCCGTCGTCGCTTACGGCATCGCCTGAGCCGCGCCGGCGTGGCGTCGAGCGGCGCCGCTCGCTATCCCGGGCGCCCGTCGGCTCTGGGTCGCACGAGGATTGGGGTGTAGCTCGCGAGGAGCAGCGCGAACGCTGCAATCCATAGCGCGGCCCCGATCCATATGGCCCATTCGCGATACACACCCAGCGAAGTTGCAAACGCTCGCACGAGCGCCGCAGCGCCGAGGACGCCGTAAGCGAAGGCTACCGGCCGCGACACGACGAGCGGGCGGCCGGTGTGACCGAGCGACGCGCGCGTGATCACCGCAACGATCATCGTCGCGGCTGCGCCGACCGTGAGGGCGTGCAGCCAGTCCGCGGCCCATTCGGCGCCGGTGCCGAGGAAGACGGCTTTCAACGCCAGCCCGACGGGTAACCACAGATAGGCGAGATGCAGAATCCAGACGATCGGCTCGCGCAACGAGCGAATGCCCTGCCACCCTGCCAGACGCGCCGCGTGGAGCACAGCCGCAACGCCGGCCAGCAAGACAACGGGCGGCAACGGGAGCGCAAACGCATCGCCGACTGCGATGAGAATCATGCAGACGATCGTCGCCGCGTCGAGCCATCGGAAGCTGCTCACCTCGCCGGGAATTCCGCGACGGCGCAACGCATTTGCGGTGAACGCAGGCACGATGCGGCCACCGATCACCGTGACCAGCAGCAGCACGACATCGATTCCGGCGAGCAGGGTCTTGCTCGCGAGGGCGATATCGCCGAGCGCCATGGCGCACAGGAACGTGGCATCCGCAAACCAGATTGCGCCGATGACGATGAGCAGCGGCGTGTTTCGGTTGCGCGCACGTAGCAGCGGGAATGCGATCAGTACCGCGAGAGCGGGAAGAAAGGCCAGCTCCGCCGTGGCGACGAGCCACGATGGCAGAGAGCCGGCGAACGCAAACGCGATGCGCCCGCAGAGCCACACGGCCGAGAGCGCGATGAGGGGCCATCCGCCGAAGCCCTTGGCGCCGGTCCAGCTCGGCACCGCCGTGAGCAGAAATCCCGCAATCGCGGCCGCGATGAACCCGAACAGCATTTCATGTCCATGCCAGAGCTGCGGCGGCAGCGTCGGGAGCGGCGAGGCGCCGAGGGCGCGAATCAGCATCCATGCCGCGATTGCAATGAACGCGTAGCCGAACGCCGCGAGGAACATCGGCCGGAAGCCGTAGGAGAAGAGTGCCCACCTTTTCGTGGGGGCCGCGGGTGTTTCCGAAACGTCCATCATGCGTCACCTCGCATCGTACCGATCGCGACGGGTTCCCGGGGCCGCGCGACCCGCTGTTGCGGCTCGCGTGCCCCGAACATCATGAGATACAGGGCAGGCACTACTAGCAACGAGAAGAGCGGCGCCGTCAACATTCCGCCGATGACGGGGGCTGCGACGGGTCGCATCACGTCGACGCCCGGCCCCTCCGAGATCATGAGCGGCAGCAGACCGCCCAGGATCACGGCAACCGTCATCGTCTTGGGCCGCAGGCGCAGAAGCGCACCGCGAATCACCGCCCTTCGCGATGCGGCTCCCCCAGCAGTGCCGGGCGGCGCCGAAACCGCCCTCATCTCATGATCGAGATAGAGCAGCATCACGACGCAGAACTCGGCAGCGACGCCCGCGAGCGCGAGAAATCCGACCGCGGTCGCAAACGACCACTGATAGCCGAGCAAGTACGTCGTCCATGCCGCTCCGCTTGCCGCGAAAGGCATGCTCCCGATCACCACACCAACGCGTTTCCAGCAACGGAAATGCCAGTACAAGACCCCCACGATGGCCGCAAGCGTGACCAGACTGATTCCGACGAGGCGCATCGTCGCGGCCTGCAGGCGTTGATACTGACCGACCCAGCTGAGCGTGTAGCCCGGCTCGTGAAGACCGGCGCGATCCAGCGCCTCGCGTGCGCGCGCGAGCACACCGCCAACGTCACGGTCGGCCACGTCCAGCAGCACGAACCCCACCGGACGCGCGTTCTCGCTGCGAATCTCCGTCGCGCCGTCGACCACGCGCAGGTGTGCGATCTGCGAAAGCGTGACGATAGCGCCGGACGCAGTGCGAATCGGCAGTCTTGCGAGGTCTCCGAGCGAGTCGCGCTGCGCGCGCGCGAAACGCACGACGATCGGATAGCGCTCGCGCCCAACACTCAGCGTATCCACCGGCTCTCCCCCCACCGCGCCCCCGATGAGCTCAACCAGGTCTGACGCGCGGACGCCGTACAGGTTCGCGCGCGTGCGATCGAGCTCCACGTCCAGGAATCGGCCCGACGCCGCGCGCTCGGCGAACGCCGCGCGAATGCCCGGTACGCCGCGCAGCACCTCCTCGGCTCGTTCGCTCAACGCCTGAATACGCGTGAGGTCCGGACCCGAGATGCGCAACGCGAGTGGCGTGCGTACGCCTGTCGCCAGCATGTCGATGCGCGTGCGGATCGGAAATCCCCAGGAGTTGGTGAGTCCCGCGAGCCGCACGCGTTCGTCCAGCCGGCGGATGAGCTCACGTGTCGAGATCGGCTCGGGCCACTCGGCGCGCGGCTTGAGCAGAATCGTGGTCTCGAGCATGGAGAGCGGTGCCGGATCCGTCGCCGAATCGCTGCGTCCCGCCTTGCCGTGAACCAGCGCGACCTCCGGCATCTGCCGGATCAGCTCATCGGTCACGCGCAGCACCTCCGCCGCTTCGTCGAGCGAGACGTCGGGAAGCGTCGTCGGCATGTACAGAAGGTCGCCCTCATCGAGCGGCGGCATGAACTCGCGGCCCATCTTCGAGAGCGGGACGAGGAGCGACACACTCACGACGGCCGCGAGCGCCAGCATCGTGCGCGGCCGGTCCAGCACTGCTTGGAGCAGGGGCTGATAGCCGCGCATCAGCCAACGATTCAGCGGGTTCCGCAGCTCCGGAGCGACTGGCCCCTTGATGAGCAGGCCCATCAGCACCGGCACGAGCGTGATCGACAGAAGCGCCGCTGCTGCCATCGCATAGGTCTTCGTGAGTGCGAGCGGTGAAAACAGCTTTCCCTCCTGGCCCTGCAGGAACAGCACGGGCAGGAACGACAGCGTGATGACGAGCAGCGAGAAGAAGAGCGCCGGCCCGACCTCGCGGGCCGTTTCCCGCACGAGCTCGCGGTGCGAGATGTCCGCGGCTCGATGCCGCTCGAGCTTGCGATGAAGCGCCTCGACCATCACGACGGCGGCATCGACCATCGCGCCGATCGCGATGGCGAGGCCGCCGAGCGACATGATGTTTGCCGTCACGTCCTGCCATTCGAGCAGCGCGAGCGCGCAGAGCAGACCGATGGGCAGCGTCACGATGATGACGAGCGCCGACCGGACTCGCCAGAGAAAGGCACCGCACACGAGCGCGACGACGCCGGCCTCTTCCAGTAGCCGGGCGGCGAGCGATCGCACCGCGCCGTGAATGATCTTCGTTCTGTCGTACGTGGGAACGAGCTCGACACCCGCGGGAAGCGCCGTTTGCAACTCGGAGATCGCGGATTTCACCCGCGCGACGACGCGATCCGCGTTCTCACCCTTCCGCATGACGACGATGCCGCTGACGACTGAACCGGCACCGTTTAGATCCGCGATGCCGAGCTGCGGTGCAGGTCCGTAGCTCACGTTGGCAACCTGGCGAAGGTGCAGGACTGCACCGGTCGCATCGTTGCCGATCGGAATGTCGAGCAACTCCTCGCGCGAGCGGACTCGCGCATCGGCCGAGATGAGCACTCGCTGGCGGCCGAGCTCGATTGCACCGCCGCCCGCTGCGCGATTGGCGTTGCGCACGGCCTCGGCGACCTGCTCGGCCGAGATGCCGAGCGCCGTGAGAAGATTCGAATCGACCTCTACCTGCACCTGCCGCGCGGCCGCGCCGAACGTCGCGACTTCGGCAACGCCCTGGACGCTCTGCAATTCGGGCTTGATGACGAACTCTTGCAACGACCTCAGTCGGTCGGGTGTGACGTCACGGTTCTTCGCAAGCAGGGCGTACTGGAAAATCCAGCCCACGCCCGAGGCGTCCGGCCCGAGCGCGGTGGTCGCGCCGGGCGGCAGCGTCGGAGCGAGCTGATCGAGACGCTCGAGCACGCGCGAGCGAACCGCGTCCGCATCGACGCTGTCCGCCAGCACGACATACACGTATGCCTCGCCGAACATCGAGATGCCGCGCACGGTGGTGGCACCGGGCAAACCGAGCAGCGCGGTGGTGAGCGGATAGGTGAGCTGGTCTTCGACGAGCTGCGGAGGGCGGCCGGGGAAGCTGGCTCGAACGATGATCTGATTGTCGGAAAGATCCGGGAGTGCATCGAGCTTCAAGCGGCTCGCCTCGATGCCGGCGAGGCTCGCGAGCACCAGCGCGCCGCACAGAATCCATCCGCGAAAGCGCAGGGCCCAGTCGATGACGCGCTCGATCATGGCGAGCGCGACGTGCTCCGCTCCGCCGCCGCGAATCTGCGCCATGAGGATTGCAGCGAGCTCTCCGCGCTCAGCATGAACTGGCCGTTGGTGACCACGGCCTGCCCGGGGCTGAGCCCATCGATCACCTCGACGCGATCGCCACTCTCCATGCCCAGATGAACCTGCGCCTGCCGGAAGTGATTCTCCGACTCCGACACGATCACGAAGTCGCCCTGTCCGGTCCGCAGCACGCTGTCGACGGGAATCGTGAGCACGCGCCGCGACTGCATGCGGATGCGGCCTTCGAGGATCGTTCCCGGGAGAAAGCGAGTCGTGCCGGCCGCGAGCGGCACACGCAGGCGCGCCGTCCTCGATGTCGCATCCATCACCGCCAAAGCGGGATCGAGCCGAGCCTTCACGCTCGCTTCGCGGTTCAGTGTGGAGTGCAGCTCGAGCTCGTCGCCGCTGCGAAGCCGGCCGAGCACGTCCGGGGTGAGAATGATCTCGGCCCAGGCCGCATGCCGGTCCGCGTAGCTCACGACGATTTCTCCGGGCCGGACGAACGCGCCTTCACGCGCACCGATCGCCGTGACCACGCCATCATGCGCCGCCAGCACGGGAATGACGTCGTGAACGCGGCGGAAGCGTTCGAGATCGTCGACCACGGACGCGGGAACGTCCGCAGCAAGAAGACGGGTGCGCGCTCGATAGCGTTCGCGCGCGACACTCGCCAACATGAGATCGGGCTGACTGTTGCCGACGCTCATGCCGCCCGTGCCGCTCTTCGCTTCGAGCAGCGAGTCGCGACGCGTGAGCAGATCGATATATCCCTTCTCGCGCTCCTGCAGCTCCGGTGAGTAGATCTCGTACAGGACCTGCCCTGCTCGCACGGCTTGTCCGACGACGGACACGCCGAGTCGCTCGATCCATCCTTCCACCTTCGGCGACAGCGTCACGGCGCGACTCTCGTCCGCGACCACCTCGGCTGCAACGTCCACCGCAGGGCTGAAGTCGCTCTGCTCGACGGACTCCATCACCAGGCCCAATCGTTCCTGCATTTGAGGCGTCACGAACACGTCGTCCATGTTCTCGTCCATGTGCGCGCTCGGCGCCGGCTCGCTTCTCTTGACGAGCTTCATGCCGCATACCGGGCATGACCCTTCGTGGTCCGACGTCACGTGTGTGTGCATCGGGCAGTACCACACGCCCGATTCATCCGCGTAGGCCGCGGGCGGCGTTTCGACCCGCTCATGGTGGGACTGCACGGCGAACACCGCCGCCATCACGGCAATACCCGAGACGAGCGTGCCCGCGGCGAGGAATCGGAATCTGAGCTTGCGTGGAGCCATGAGCCACCAGGTGCTCGGGGCGGCCCTACGCCGCCCCGCGCTTCATCTCACGAGGATGTTGTCGCCGTGCCCCATCTTCGGATCGGCGTCCTTCGTGAACTGCAGAACTGCGATCGCGCCCGTCAGCGCCTGGCGCAGCGAGTGCGTGACGAGTGCGTTCGCACCCTCGATCGGCGAGATGATGTCGAACGCCGCGGCGTCGCCCGGTCCGACGACGTAGCTCTGCAGCCCAACGAGCGCGTTCTTCGCATTGCCGCTCGGATAGACCCGGTCCCAGATCCCGGCGATCGGATGGAACGAGGCGAACTCGTTGACGCCCGCGTTCACGAAATGAATACGCACGCGCTCGCCCGGCTTCGCCTGCAGCATGCGCGTGGCATTCGGGTCGTGCACCGGGTCGTACTTGAAGATGCCGCCGTTGAACATGACGTGCGTCCACTTGTTCGCCATCATGTCGTCCTGGTTATCCGGATTCGGATACAGCTCCGCCTGGATCAGCACGTACTCACGATCCGCCTTGGGCAGCGCGTTGGGGTCTTTCGGATCGACGATGATCACGCCGTACATGCCGCGCGCGATGTGCTGGATCATCGGGTCGGAGCCGCAGTGGTAGTAGAACGTGCCCGGATACGTCGGCGTCCACGTGAAGCTCTTGCTCTCTCCCGGCTTGACCGACTCGAACTGCGAGAGCACATCGACGCGCGCCGCGTGAAAATCGATCGAGTGCGAGTTCTTGTTCGCCTTGTCGTTGTTCAGCGTGAACTCGACCACATCGCCCTCCGTGACGCGCACGACCGGCCCCGGCACCTGGCCGTCGTAGGTCCATGCACGATACATCGTGCCCTTGTTGTCGATCGGGACGTCCACCTCGCGCGGGTTGAGCGTCACTTTCACCGTCTTCGCCTCGGCCGCGGCGGATGCGAGCACCGCAAGGCACAGGGCTGTGGCCATGATCTTCAAGGTCGTTCTCCCAGGAGTTGAATGATGCGTTGGGTTCAGCTGGATTTCGTCTTGCTGACGAAGCGCAGGTACTTGACGAGGTCGTGGATCTGCTCGTCCGTCAATACGCCGCCCCATGTCGGCATGAGCACGGACTTGTTCACGGACAATCCGCCGTTCTTGATCGCCTTGAACAGCAGATCGTCGGGCGTAT
This sequence comes from Steroidobacteraceae bacterium, assembly GCA_035760965.1. Taxonomy (GTDB): domain Bacteria; phylum Pseudomonadota; class Gammaproteobacteria; order Steroidobacterales; family Steroidobacteraceae; genus JADGHX01. Next base: position 39,334 of record DASTRY010000075.1, read on the forward strand.
CGCCCATTGCCTTGCTGTCGGTGTGATCGCGCGGTTTCACGGCCATCTCGCCGCTGTTGAGCCCGTTGCCGTCGCGGTTCACGCCATGACACTGCACGCAGTACGTGTCGTAGAGCTTCACGGTCGCGGGTGATGGCGCATCGTCTGCCGAGCACACTCCCGTGGCGCAGCCCGCGAGGACGACGAGGAGCGTTCCGGTGAGCCGGTTCATTGGGCACCTGCCTGTTTCAGAGTCATGAGAAATCCGGTGAGCTTCTGGATGTCGGCGTCGGTGAGCTCGAGCTTCGGCATCCAGATGTGCGGATCGAACTTCTGCGGATCGCGGATGTACTCGACGACGTAGTCCGGCTGCAGCCGCGCGCCCGCGCTGTACAGCTCCGGGCCGGAATGCGGCGGCCCGCCGGCCTTCGCCGCGTGACACGAGGAACAGCCGCGCAGCTTGTTGAACAGGAGCGACGCCATCGCGACGTTCGGCGAGTCCTGCTTGAACGCGCCCTTCTGCACGAGCCCCGCGTCCGTGCCCAGCGCCAGCAGCGCATCTGCCGCAGCGGCTGCATCGGCGGCGCTGAGCTTCATGTGCGCCGGAACCTGGCTCGCATCGATGGCGTCCGGCGTACCGGCTCCGCTCGCCGTGACCACTTTTCGATACATGACGCCGGCGGGACGGATGACCGTCGGCTCCTGCAGCCACTGCACCAGCCAGTCCTTCTTGAACTTCACGCCCGCATACCAGAGGTCCGGCCCTTTGCGAGTCCAGAGGCGGTCGATGCTCGCGTCACTCGGCTTCGTCAGCGCATGACAGCTCGCGCACCGGCTCTGCAGAATCTCCTCCCCGGACGCCGCGGCGGCGAGCGCCGGCAGCAGCAGCATCGTTCCGAGAAACAGGGTCATTCGCGCTCGCAGGTGTTTCATTTTCAGAGTGCCCTCCGTCCTACTGGACCGCCTGGCCCTTGAACGTGTCGTTCGTGTAGATGCCCGGACCCTTCTGCAGGGAATCCTGGTAATAGAAGTTCGGTTTCGGCGTGCGCTTGTTCCACGGATACCAGGCGTCGTCGCTCTTGATCTCCGTGTACTCGATGACCGCCATCATTCCGCCCATCGGGCGGTCGCCGTTCATCGTGTGCGAGTCGACGTGGTCGTGGACCATCCAGCGCCCTGGATTGTCGGCGGTGAGGATGAGGTCGTAGCGCTCGCCCGGACCCACGGCCACCGTGTCGGCCATGATCGGGCTCGGCAAGGGAAAGCCGTCCTTGAACGCGATCTGGAACGTGTGGCCGTGGATGTGGATCGAGTGCGTGAACTCGCCCGCGCCGATGAGACGGATGCGCACGACGTCGCCCTTCTGGATGCGCAACGGCTCGGATTCGGGGAACGCGCGGCCGTTCAGGGTGAAGTAGTCGAAGACATCCCCCGGCACGCCGCCGAAACCCGGCTTGTCCGCCCACTTCGAGGCCCAGTCGGAGAGCATCAGCACGAAATCCTTCGTGACTTTCTTCTCGATGGGCGTGGGCTTCTTCGGCCGCACGATGAAAGGCCCGAACATGCCGCGCATCGCGACGTGCTCGTTCACGTTGACGTGGCAGTGGTACCAGAACGTGCCGGAGGGCTCGGCGGTGAACTTGTAGGTGAAGGAATCGCCCGGCGCGATGCCTTGCTGCGTGACATCCGGCACGCCGTCCATCTGCCACGTGCCGCGCTGGAACATGCCGTGCCAGTGGATCGTGTGAGGCAGCGCCGTCAGGTTGTTCACCGTCACTTCGAGCTGATCGCCCTCGTCCACGTAGAAGAGCGGGCCGGGCACCTGACCGGCGAACGCGAACGCATGGAATTGCTGCTTCTCGACCAGCGTGATGCGCGTGTCCTCGATGTTCATCTCGAAAACGCGCTTGGCGGCGAGCGCATCGGCGCTCATGCATGCCGCGAAGAGCATCAGCGCACCGAGACCCAGCGCACGCCGCGGCGAGCGCGCACGTCCAAACCTCATACAACCCCCGTTGCGAGCCGAAACACCGGCGGCCGGAAACATACATTTTGCGTACATGTTTTACAAGAACGGTAGCATGCTCACCTTCGTGCACGATTCGATCGCGCCTTCGCGCAACTCGTGTACGAAAATTCCGGTATTCGTGCGCGCGCGGCGGCGTTTCGCTCGTTGGCGCGAGTGCGGAGGTGCACGGCGGCCGTGGCGACGATCGATTTTCGTGACCGCGCAATGGTGCGGAGACGGCCGCGCGCGCCCTTCTCTTCGGTACGTGGGGCCCTGGCTGTGCGCCGATCCGACGGTTTCTCGCATTCGCGGGCGGGTTGCAGTAGCCTCGGACCTCCGCGAGTTTCGGAGATCCGATGCGCCTCACGCTGTACACCGATTACACGCTGCGGGTCATGATGTACCTGGCCGTGAAGTCCCGGGATGGAGCCACGACGACGATCGACGAGATCGCCGATGCCTATGCCATCTCGCGCAGCAATCTCACGAAGATCGTCAACGAGCTGGCGCAGAACGGCTTGATCGAGACCATCCGCGGGCGCGCGGGCGGCATGCGCCTCGCGCAACCGCCCGGCGAGATTTCCGTAGGCGCGCTGGTGCGGCTCGCGGAGAAGGACTTCGGGATCGTCGCCTGCCACTCGATGACCGCCGATGTGAATTGCGCGATCCTGCCCACGTGCAATCTCCGCAACGGACTGAAGCGCGCGGTCGATGCGTTCCTGCGGGAGCTCGACAAGATGACGCTCGCGGATGCGATCATCTCACCGAGCGTCGCCGCTTCATTGCTGCAGATCGGACCGGTGCGCGGCAAGGAGGTCGCGGTCTCCGTTACGAGCCTGGTCGGCCGCCACCACACGTCCGGCAAGTCCAAGGGGCACGCAGCGCGGGCGGGGCGCAAGCCGCGGCGCTCGCGAATCAGCAAGGCGATGTAGCCGCAGGCGCAGCGAGGGCCGAGGAGTCTCCGCCATATTTTGCAAACCCCATCCTTCGGCGCTAAATATCGGAGCCGTCGATGGACACTGAGCTCGCTCGCACTTTCCTCGTCGTGGTGGCCACGGGCAGCTTCGTCGAAGCGGCGCAGCGGCTGCACGTCACGCAATCCACGGTCAGCTCACGCATCCAGCGTCTCGAAGAGGAGCTGGGCACCGAGCTCTTCGTGCGCAACAAGGCCGGAACGACGCTCACGTCGGCTGGCCGACAGTTTCAGCGACACGCGGCGCTCCTCACGCGCACCGTGGAGCAAGCGCGCCAGGAAATCGGTGTCGTCACCGGATATCGCGCAACACTCACCGTCGGCGGCCGCATCGGGCTTTGGGAAGAGCTGCTGCTGCACTGGCTGCCGATCTACCGGTCGCTTGCGCCGGACGTCTCGGTCCGTGCGCTGATCGGATTCGAAGAAGAATTGATGCAGGCGCTGATCGAAGGTCGCTCCAGCATCGGCGTCATGTACACGCCGCAATCTCGGCCCGGGCTGACGGTCGAGCTGCTGCTGGAAGATCGATTGGTGATGGTCTCGACGCGCAGTGACCCTGAATCGGAGCCCGGAAGCGACTACGTGTACGTCGATTGGGGTGCGGAGTTCTTCGCGCAACATACGCTCGCGTTTCCGAACTTCGCGGGGGCCGCGCTGACCGTGAACATCGGCTGGCTCGGCCTGCAGCATGTGCTCAAGTCCGGCGGAACCGGATACTTTCCGATCCGCATGATCCGCGAACACGAGCTCGCGGGGCGGCTGCACCGCGTCGGTGGCGCGCCCGAATTCCGCTTGCCGGCGTACCTGTGTTTCCCGACCAAGGTCGAGTCGGAGCCCCTGGCGCTCGCGCTGGACACCATCCGTCGTGTTGCGTCCGACGCGGCGTAGCGCTCGCTTTACAGGCGGCGCATGTCGCCGCTATTTATCGAGAATACCGACCGCACGCTATACGGCGTGCAACGCGCGCGCTCGGCGCGCGATCGATCCGTACGACAGCTCGTATTTCTCCGTTTGTAGTTCGCGCAAGCCATCCCCATATTGGCGTGTGCCCCGACGAAAGCGCTGGGGGCGTCAGGAGGTCGTATGACAAGCAAGAAGCCATGGCAACCGCGCCTGGAGACTCTCCCGCTCTTCAATCCATTCGAGCCCTCGACCAAATGGACCGAGCAGATCGGTGCCGACGATTCGATCGAGATCGACGCCGAGGAAGACGGGGAGCTTGGCAATCGGCCCGTGCCGACCAAAGACGCGCGGGAAACGAACTGAGTCGGGAAACAAACTGAGTCGCCGAATGAGCGGCGCAGACTGCTGACGTCTGCTCCACCGATGCGAGCAGGGTTGCGCGCTGTCGCGGGTGCTCCAGTGTCCTGCGGCGCGCCGCTTTCCCATCGGCAGTTCCGATCGCTGACGTCGATATTCATCGCTTGTCTCCGCTTCGTCTGCAGCCTAGCGTTCTGACGACGATCGACGTCACATAGGAGATCCCGACATGAAGAACCTGACGAATACCCCTTCGAGACCCGTGGCGAAAGTCATTGCGATCCGGCACAGCACACGCGATCCGCTCTGGGTGATCACCATCGGGATGGGCGCGTTCTTCGCGATCGTGGCGGCACTCGTCGCGATCGCCTAGGCGGCAACAACTCCAACCGACCCGCCAGGGAGATGACGTGAAGCGCCGTTTGCGTTGACGAGGGTCCTTCGTGTTCGCGCGCCACACCGCTGCCATCCATCGGAAATTTCGATAGCTGTCTCCAATATTCATCGCTTGAATCGTCCGTCGCGCCCGTCCTACGGTGCGCTAGACGCGAGAGTTGCGCGTCAGCCAAACCGAGCCGAACCCATTTTCACCGGTGCCCCGGAAACGGAGTCGATGTGAGCCGTCACGCTGAAACGACCGCGCGCGAGACCGCCGATTCGCACGATCACGCGAAGCCCCACGGCTGGCGCCGCTGGCTGCTGGCCACGAATCACAAGGACATCGGCACGATGTACCTCGTGTTCTCGTGCGCCATGTGGTTCGTCGGCGGTACGGTCGCGATGCTGATCCGGCTCGAGCTGTTCCATCCGGGCCTGCAGTTCGTCGATCCGATGTTCTTCAACTCGCTCACGACGACGCACGGGCTCATCATGATCTTCGGTGCGATCATGCCGGCGTTCGTCGGGCTCGCGAACTGGATGGTGCCGCTGCAGATCGGCGCGCCAGACATGGCGCTGCCAAGGCTGAACAACTTCAGCTTCTGGATCCTGCCGTTCGCGTTCCTGATCCTGCTGGGCACCTACTTCGTCCCCGGCGGCCCGCCGGGCACCGGCTGGACGCTGTACCCGCCGCTGTCGCTGCAGCAGGGCGACAGCTTCGCGATGACGATTTTCGCCATTCACCTCATGGGCATCTCGTCCATCATGGGCGCGATCAACGTGATCGTCACGATCATGAACATGCGCGCGCCGAGCATGTCGCTCATGCGTATGCCGCTCTTCGTCTGGGGTTGGCTCATCACCGCGTATCTGCTCATCGCAGTCATGCCCGTGCTGGCGGGCGCGGTGACGATGCTGCTCACCGACCACTTCTTCGGTACCACGTTCTTCATGGCGGCCGGCGGCGGCGACCCGGTGATGTATCAGCACATCTTCTGGTTCTTTGGGCATCCCGAGGTGTACATCATGATCCTGCCGGCCTTCGGCATCATCTCGGAGATCATCCCGGCGTTCGCGCGCAAGCCGATCTTCGGGTACGAGACCATGGTGTATGCGATCGCGTCGATCGCGTTCCTGTCCTTCATCGTGTGGGCGCACCACATGTTCACGGTCGGCATGCCGCTCGCCGGCCAGCTCTTCTTCATGCTCTCGACGATGCTGATCGCCATTCCGACCGGCGTGAAGATCTTCAACTGGACCGCCACGATGTGGAAGGGCTCGATGACATTCGAGCCCCCGATGCTATTCGCGATCGCCTTCCTGTTCCTGTTCACGATCGGTGGCTTCTCAGGGCTCATGCTCGCGATCGTGCCGGCCGACTTCCAGTATCACGACACCTACTTCGTCGTCGCGCACTTCCACTATGTGCTCGTCACCGGCGCGCTGTTCGCGATCCAGGCGGCCGTGTACTACTGGCTGCCGAAATGGACCGGCAACATGTATGACATGCGGCTCGCCAAGTGGCACTTCTGGCTGTCGGCGATCTCGGTGAACGTGCTGTTCTTTCCGCAGCACTTCCTAGGCCTCGCGGGCATGCCGCGCCGTATCCCGGACTACGCCACGCAGTTCACCGACTGGAACATGGTTTCATCGCTCGGCGGCTTCGTGTATGGCGCCTCGCAACTGCTGTTCGTCTACGTCATCTGGAAATGCGTGCGAGCGCATTCCCCTGCGGGCAGCCGAGCCTGGGAGGGCGCGAGAGGCCTCGAATGGGAGCTGAGCTCGCCTGCTCCGTATCACTCATGGGACGTGCCGCCGTCGGCGGAGCTGGTTTCGCGCGGCGCCGAGCACTGATGGCGGCATCGCGTACTGCGCCACTTCAGCAGCCGCGTCGGGGCTGCGTCGTGCTCGCGAGCGGACGCACGAGCGGCGGCGCGACCGTCCTGACGCGCGCACCGCCGCACGGTACGCAACCGCAGCCACATCGCTGCAGCGCTGCCCTAAGCGCTGGACTCGGCGGTTTCCGGACCGGGATGGTCGTACGGGATCGGCCCTCCCGCGCGGTAGCTGAAGTCCTCGCGCGTCAGCGCGCGATTGATGCCAAATGCCGCGCGCGCGCCCTCCGCAGCCGCGACGATCGCGAGCTGCACGTCCTCGAGGATGTTGCCGGCGGCGAATACGCCGGGCACGGTGCTCGCTTCATACTTGCCGCACACCACCTTGCCTTTCGCCGTCAGCTCGCACCCAAGCGAGCGCGCCAGCGATGACTGCGACTCGCACGGCATGTCGAAGAACAAGACTCGCCGCGGAATCGTGCGGCCATCGACGAGGCGTATGGATTCGAGTCGCCCGTCCCGTCCGCAGAGCTCGGCGATGCGCGCCGTCTCGATGCCGATCGCATTCTGCTCGAGCGCTGCGCGCTGCGACGCGGAGAGCTGCGCGCGTCCGTTGGTGAACACGATGAGGTCGCGGCTCCACGCCGTCATGGCACGCGCCATTTCGAACGCGCGTGTGCCGTGGCCATAGACCGCGATGGGCGCGTCCTGGAATTCCCATCCGTCGCAGTAGGGACATGGAAAAACAGCCGTGCCGAAGAGCTCGCGGGCGCCCTCGACAGGGGGAAGCACATCCGTCACGCCCGTCGCGAGGAGTAGCTTGCGCGCGAGCTCCTCACCACCCTGCGCGAACGTAACGGAAAAGCGGTCGTTCGCAAGCCGCGCCGCGCTCGTCACTTCCTCGGGGCGGAAGTGCACGTCGGGGTACCGGGTCAGCTCCTGCAGAACGGTCTCGCGAAATGCGGCTGGCTCGATTCCATCGCGAGACACGAATGCATGCATGGCATGGGACGGACTGTTGCGCGGCGTGCCGCGATCACAGACCAGCACGCGCCGGCGGCAACGGCCGAGCACCAATGCCGCACTCAGCCCTGCCGGGCCTGCGCCGATGATGATGACATCCCAGACCTCGCGCGCGTCCGACATGCTCCACTCGCTTCGAAGGCGTGAGCAACTCGCTCACGATGGAACAAGTGATACCGCCGTCCGGAGTTCCGCTGAGGTGCCACCGTACAGCCAAGCCGCCGCTTGTCTCGTGTCAATGCAGCGTGCGCGGACCGCTTGTGCCGCAGATGAGCACGTCGCAATCCAGGCTCAGCAGCGCATCGTTCGCGAGACTGCCCCGGAACAACCTGCTCATGAAGGTGTGTCCGGATGTGCCGAGGACGAGCAGCGACGGCGTCCCTTGTCGTACTGCTCGGCGCACGACACGCAGCGGGCGGTTCTCCTCGACACGCACGTCGAACCGCGCCGGATCCAATCCTGCCGCGCTCACCTTCGCGAGCAGATGCTCGCGCGCAGATCGCTTCCACGCCGCGATATATCGGCGCGCGGTGGCAAGATCATAGCCCTCTGCATAGAGCGGCCCCTGATACGGCGACTGGAAGCCGTGCACGATCGCGACTGGCGCCAGGTCGAGAAACGACCAGCGGTCCGCGAAGCGCAGCACATCCTTGAACGAGGGACTCAGGTCCGCCGCGATCACGACGCGCGCATATCGCAGGGCGGCCTTGGATCTCACGATCAGCACCGGGCACTTTGCGCCCGAAATGACGCGCTCCGCGGTCGTGCCCGTGAGCGAGGCGAGCGCACGTCTCGTCTGCGCACCCATGACGATCAGGTCGGCTCGTGTTTCGAGCGCGACGTCCGCAATCGTCTTCGCCGTTTCGCCGACGCGAACCTCGAGCACCGGCTGCGAGTCCAGTGAGAGCGCGGACGTGCTGACTTGATCGCGCAACCGCTCATGCGCCAGAGCCTGATCGGCGCTCGAACCTCGAGACGGCACCACGTGCAGCAGCATGAGATGTGCGTCGAGCCGATTGGCGAGCGCCGCCGCCGCGCGCAGTGCGCGTACCGACCGCACCGAGAGATCGGTGGCACACAAAATCCGGCGCTGTTGCGCGCCGACAGGCGCGCGGCGCCAAACGTCAGATCCGAAGGCTCGGGTCGTATCCAAAGTGGTCGCGATCATCGTCCTCTCCGCCGGTTCGTTTCCTCCCGTTCTCAGATAGTGGGTACCCGCGCTCGTTAGATCAATTAGAAATAATGGGCCGCAGGCTTCGCCTTTCTCGAAGAGGAATCTCGAGCCGCAGCGCGTCGATCACGGCTCGATCGCGATCTGCACTCCGTTGTTGGTCTCGACCTGCACGTAACGCGCGCCGACGGGTCGATTCCTGCCGCTCGTGACGGTGACGATCTCCCGTAGCGGCGCCGCACGCGCCTGAGCCTTTGGCCGGGATACGAACAACTCCGCCTGGAAGCGTCCGTCCGCTTCGAATCCTGCGGTGTCGATGCCGAGATCGGCGAGAACGGCGAGGCTCTTCTTGAACTCTTCGACATCGCGAAACCGCCGCTGCACGAACGTTGCGCCCGCGAGGCGCTCGGTCACGAGGCCATACGTCTCGAGCGCCGCAGCCATACGATCGTATGGAAACATGCGCAAAACGAACGAGACGACCCAAGGCAGCGTGTCGAGCGAATCGAGCACGCGGCAGTACGTCGTCTCCGTGACGTATCCGACGCAGCCGGTGGAGAGCAGGATGTTCGCGCCGCGCAGCAACTCGGCATCGGCCGCGCGCAGCGGGCTCTCCTCTAGATTTGCGGCGATTCCGGCGTCGAGCAGCCCGACATTGCGTGCGTATTCGATTGCGGGCTCCGACATGTCGAGCCCGATGAACCGGGCCTGCCCGATCTGCGGCCAGCTCGCGTAGAAGTTGCGGTCGAGCCGGGCGAGCTCGAGCGGACGCACGGTCGCCATCTCGCGCTTGGCATAGCGGCCGCGGAGCATGTTGAACGTCAGCGGAAAGCGGTGCAGAGCCGCGTTGATGCCGTATGAGCAGCCGATGTCCAGCACGACGGGTGCGGTTGTCGAGTCCTTGGCCCACGCCGAGACGATCTGCCGCACGATCGGCTCCGCAATGTCCGGGATCATGTAGTCGAGGGCGCCGAGCACGGAAAAATACGCCCGCGGATCCTCCTGCTTGTAGATGTCGTCGAAATTCGCTTTCGACAGATTGATCGTCGAGTAGCTGTGCTCGTTCACCTGCTGACCTCCCGGTGTTTTTGTTGCGGGGCGTTACGCCCGACGAGTGCGCGCGCGAGCGGCGCGAAGGATGACCAAGACCGGCCGTGCGAGCCGGAAGAGCGCAGGCAGCCGATGCCGGCGCTCGAAGCCGCGCAGCATAGCATCGAACAGGGGGTCGATCGTCGCGGATATCCTCCGCAACATATTTCGGCAAATGTAATAGACGGCCTTACGGGGCAGCCCGTACGGGAGGGTGTTGACCGCTCGCGCCGTTAGGCGCCGATGCGCGCGACCATCTGGTCCGACAACCAGCGACCGAGGAAGGCGCCCGCTATCGCAGGGCCCTGCTCCTCGCCGTGGCGCTCCACGAGAGCGGCACAAACCGCACCGAATGTCTGCCCTTCGCGGAGCTCATCGACGGCGGTCGCCTCCTCGGCGGTCAGCGCGCGCAATCGCGACGCGAATTCTGCGCGCCAGATCGCAACGGTTTCCGGTTCCGGAAGGCGCACCACCGCAGGCGGCGTCTCGAGTGCATCGATCGCGGACCAGATGGGAACCACATTCGTCGTGACCGACGACAGTCTCAACGTCGGGACGAAATGAATGAGCGCTCGGTCCCAATCGATGTCGCCGAGCGCCGCGGGGTCGAATCGCGCGCTATCGGCGCCGACGAAAGCCTCACCGAGATCGCGCTCGAGCGCGGCCATCTCGGTGAAGTCTGGATCCTCAGGATGCAAAGCTCGCAGTGTCTCCGGAAAGTCGTGCCCGTACGCATCGAGCGTCCACGAGTGCGGCGGAACGCGCTCGATATGCGTTGCAGCCGCGGCTAGGAATGCAGTGTCGCCCATCCATGCGCGCGTAACAGGGAAGCTCGTTGACAAGCAGGACAGCAATTGCGAGCGGTAGTTGTTGAGATACACCGCGAGCCCCGGACGAGCCTCCTCACCGAAGCGCGCCGCAATACCGGCCGATTCGGTGGTGAGCCAGGTTCCGAAATTCCGTTGCAGCGTGAGCAACCTCATGCCGCTCTCCGCGCCGGCGCGGCGGCAATGTCGCGCGCCGTGTCGAGCTCCGCGAGCAGCTCGCCGAGCGGCGGGATGTCGTCGTCACGCTCGATCATGATCGCGACCGATCCAACCCGCTGCAGCGCCGTTGCAAGGAGCGACCAGACCGGTGCCGCAACCGGCTTGTCGTGCGTATCGATCAACTTCTCCCGTCCCTGACTGTGACCCGCAAGATGAATCTGCCGGACGCGATCCGCAGGGATGCCGGCGAGATACGCCATCGGGTCGAAACCGTGGTTGCTGGCGCTGACGAAGACATTGTTCACGTCGAGCAGCAGCTCACAGCCGGTGCGGGCACACATGGTTCCGAGGAATTCCCACTCCGTCATCTCGCCAGCGAACGACACATAACTCGACGGGTTCTCGAACAGCATCGTCCGACCCAGCGTGTCCTGAGCTCGCGCGATGTTGGCGCAGATGACGTCGAGCGCCTCTCTCGTATAGGGCAAGGGCAGCAGATCGTGCGAATTGAACGCCCCGATCCGCGACCAGCTGAGATGATCTGAGACGAACATCGGCTCCACGGCGTCGCACAGGCGCCGCAGTCGATGCAGATAGTCGTCCGAGACGCCGTCGGCAGAGCCGACGGATAGCGAGACACCGTGGAGCGCGACGGGATGTCGTTCGCGCACCCGTCGCAGGACATCGAGAGGCCGGCCGCCCTCGATCATGAAGTTTTCCGAGATCACCTCGACGAAGTCGACGGCAACCGGCGCGTCGTCGAGGAAGTCCCGGTAGTGCGGCTTGCGCAAACCGAGTCCGAAGCGATTCATATCTGCCATAAAGGTGATTCCAGGGAAGCGAAACGGGGCCGGCGCGAGCGCTCGCCGGCCCCCATGACGCTCATCCCTTCGGGGTGGTGCTGCCGCCCTGCGCGGTGCACGCCTTCGCCGACAGCTCCTTGAAGCCCTGCCCTTTGCAGTCGTTCATTCCTTTGCATTCGTGATTGCCGGACTTGCAGTCCGACATGCCCTTGCACGAATTGACGCCATAGCAATGGACCTTCGCATCCTTGCCCTGCGCGAAAGCCGTGGTGGGCGCGGCGAAACCGGCGAGCGCCATCACGGCGGCAGCGGCGGCGAAACTGAAGGTGCTCTTCGAAGCAATCATGCTCATCTCCTGATGCGGGTGTGCCGAAGTGGCCCTCCCTAGTACGCAGGGAAGTGGGGATCGGTTACCGAGATCAGGGTAGCGAGGCGGGGTGTAACGAAAGCGATGCCTCACGCGAAGTAGTGGCACATACCCGCCACTTCATCCCGGAGGCTCAACCATGCTCAGCGTTAAATTCAGACCTGTCATCGTCGCGTGGCTTTCTGTGGCGGCCGTCGCCGCTGTAACGGCAGGCGCGCCCGCATTGGCCGGCGTGCCCGGATCGACGTCCTCGATCAATACGGATGCGCAGGGCGTCGCCCTGGGCGGCTACGACCCGGTGGCCTACTTCGACGGCGGCAAGCCGACGCGGGGCATGGAGACGATCAGCGCTTCATACAACGGCGCCCGTTACCTGTTCGCGAGCGCGGCCCATCGCAAGGCGTTTCTCCGCGACCCGAAGAAGTATGTGCCGGAGTTCGGCGGCTTCTGCGCCGTCGGCACCTCCTTCGGTGAGAAGGTCGATGTCGATCCGGAGACCGGTAAGGTGGTGAACGGCAAGTTGTATTTGAATAACAGTGCCAAGGCGCAGGCGATCTTCGACAAGGATACTTCCGGCACGATCACACGTGCCGAGCAGAAGTGGCCGACGGTGAAAGACAAGCCGCTCTGACGCGCGGCGAGCTCCTGTACGTGACGAACGCTACTCGGTGACGAACGCCGCTCGGTGACGAACGTCACCGGGTGGCGCGGCGCGCACTCGACGACGCCACACATACAGCGCCGTGTCTGCGCACGCACCCGCGCTCGCGGCGCGACACGCTACGAGGGGCCGATTCTCGTGTCATCGCGAGAATCGCCGCCCCTCGGGCCGCGGTCGCCCCTGCCGTGATAGCTGCTGCCATAGCCACCCTGCGCACCGCCATATCCGGTGACGCTGTAGCGACCGGCTTCCTCGTCCTCGAGGTGGCGATCCTCGAACCCACGCGTCCCGGCCTGCTGCGCTTCGGAGTCCGCTCTTCGGAAACGCAGCATGGGCGCAATCTCACCGCGCGCCAGCTCCCGCAGCGTCCGACCGATTCCGTCGCGGATGTGATGCAACGCGAGCCGTACGACATCGCCAAGGCCTTCTCGATGGATCTCCGGCGCGTCCGAAGAGCGCACGCCCTTCTCGGCTTCGACGCCGACGCCGTGGCTGTACACCATCTTTCCGCCGAGGTAAGCGGTGTACTGCAGCGCTGCCACGCCGGCAAAGCCCGCGAGCAGGTAACCCCATCCCGGCCGCTCGCGCCGCGCACGCGCAACGGCGAGTGCACCCGTCGCGCTCACCAGAGCGATGTTCAGATTGCGATGGGTGACGAGCATCTTGTGCGAGTGAGGACTGGTGCGAACCGCTTGCTGTGCGACCAAACCCGCAACGCCCGCCGCCACGCCCGTGATTGCGGCAGCAGGCATGAGATAGCGACCGGTCCGCATCAATGCGCGGCTTCCGGTGACGCGCCCAATCACGTCGATCAGCAACGCCGCCGGTACGAGCGCAAGCGGATAGTGAACGATGCTCGGATGGACTTCGTGGAGACGCAGCGACATGGCAACCTCCGGAGATACTGCGAGTCTCGCGGCTCGCTGTGCGTGCTCCCATTCGACGCAAGCGACGTTCCGGCGAGAACCCCCGGCGGCGCGCACTGGGCGCAGTCCGAAGCGTCGCCGCCGAGACCGGCTTGGACGGGACGGCGAGGTTGTTGCCGTCCCTCTCTGAAGTATCCGAGAAGCCGAAGTATCTAGAAGCGCAGCATCTTCACGTAGCGAACGTGCGGCAACTCGCGCAGCCGCTGCTGAAGCGCCTCCGGCACGACTTGATCGACGCCGATGATCGCGATCGCATCCTCCCCCGCAGCCTGACGGCCGAGGTGGAAGGTCGCGATATTGATACGCCCATCGCCGAGCAGGGTGCCGAGCGCCCCGATGAATCCCGGTTTGTCACGGTTGTTGATGAACAGCATCACCGGATGGAAATCGGCTTCCAGCGGCATGCCCTTGACCTCGACGATCTTCGGCGCGCCCGCGATGACGGTGCCCGCCACCGTGCGCCAGCGCCCTGCCGTCAGCACCTTGATGCGAATCAAGGAGCCGTAGATGGGCGAGGAGTCGCGCTTCGACTCGGTGAGCGGCGCCCCTTTCTGCTTGAGTACGGCGGGCGCCGAGACCATGTTCACGTCGGGGATCAGCGGCCGCATGATCGACGCCAAAGCCGTCGCTGTCAGCGGCTGCGTGTTGAGTTGCGCGACGTCGCCCTCGTACTCGATCTCGACCGCGTCGAGTCCGTCCTCGATCACCTGGCCGGCGAACGTGCCGAGCTTCTCGATGAGTGCCGCGAACGGCTTCAAGCGCGGCGCCTCCTCGGCGCTGATCGAGGCCATGTTGAGCGCGTTCGTGACGGCGCCGACGAGCAGGAAGTCCGACATCTGCTCGGCCAGCTGCAGCGCCACGTTCTCCTGCGCTTCGTTCGTGCTCGCTCCCAGATGGGGCGTGGCGACGAAGTTCGGCGCGCCGAACAGCACGTTCTCGCGCGCAGGCTCGGTCGAGAAGACGTCGAACCCGGCCGCCGCGACGTGGCCCGATTCGAGCGCCGCACGCAGCGCCGCTTCGTCCACGAGACCGCCGCGCGCGGCGTTCACGATGATGACGCCCTTCTTGGTCTTCGCGAGCGCTTCGGCCGAAAGGATGTTCTTCGTGCGCTCCGTCAGCGGCGTATGCAGCGTGATGGCATCGGCGCGCGCCAGCAGATCGTCCAGCTCGACTTTTTCCACGCCGAGCTTCACGGCGCGCTCCGGAGTGAGGAAGGGATCGTACGCGATCACCTTCATCTTCAATCCCAACGCACGCTCGGCGACGAGCGCGCCGATGTTGCCGCAGCCGATGAGACCGAGCGTCTTCGAGTAGAGCTCGATACCCATGAAGCGGCTCTTCTCCCACTTGCCCGCCTGCGTGGACGCGTCCGCGGCACCGATCTGACGAGCGGCCGCGAACAGCAGCGCAATGGCGTGCTCGGCAGTCGTGACGGAGTTGCCGAACGGCGTGTTCATCACGACGATGCCGCGTGCCGTGGCGGCGGGGATATCGATGTTGTCGACACCGATGCCGGCCCGTCCGATCACTTGCAGCTTCTTGCCGGCGGCGATGACGTCCTTGTCGGCTTTCGTTGCCGAGCGCACCGCGAGGCCGTCGTACCGGCCGATGATTTCCAGCAGCTCGGGTTTCTTCAGGCCGACGTTGACATCCACGTCGACGCCGCGGCTGCGAAAGATTTCGAGCGCGCGCGGGCTCAGCTCATCCGCGATGAGAACCTTGGGCATGGCGATCCTCTCAGTTCGGAAGTTGAGCGACGCAGGTCGCAAAGGCCCAATCGAGCCAGGGAACGAGCGCTTGCAGATCGCTCTGCTCGACGGTCGCGCCACACCAGATGCGCAAGCCTGCCGGCGCCGTGCGATAGGCCGCCGTATCGAGCGCGACGTTCTGTTTCTCGAGGAGCGAGGTGAGCGCCTTCGCGAAGTCCGCCTGCTCGGCCGCCGAACGCGAGGTCACGCGAGAATCCACGATCTTGAGACAGACGCTCGTGTTGCTGCGCGCCGCGGGATCCGCGACCAGGAAGTCCACCCAAGGTGTACGCGCGACCCACTCGCTCAGCACCGCCGTATTCGCATTCGCGCGAGCGTGCAGCGCGTCCAATCCACCGATGCTTTCGGCCCACTTGAGCGCATCGATGTAGTCTTCGGTCGCGAGCAGCGAGGGCGTGTTGATCGTGGCGCCCTGGAAGAGATCTTCATCGAGCTTGCCCTTGCGAGTCAGGCGGAAGATCTTGGGCAGCGGGCGATTCGGCACGTAGCTTTCCAGACGCGCGACCGCACGAGGTGAGAGCACCAACATGCCGTGCGCCGCCTCGCCACCCAGCACCTTCTGCCAGGAGAACGTGAGCACGTCGCACTTGTCCCACGCGACGGGCTGCGCGAAGACAGCGCTCGTCGCGTCGTTGATCGTCAAGCCTTCGCGGTTCGCCGGAATCCAGTCGAAATTCGGGATGCACGCACCCGACGTCGTGCCGTTCTGCGTGAACACGATGTCGGCCGAGGGACGCGCGAGCGTGAGATCGGGCAACACGCCGTACGGGCGGCCGATATGCACGCGGCAGTCCTCGAGACGCAGCTGTTCGACGGCATCGGTGACCCACTCTGCGCCGAAGCTTTCCCAGGCGAAAACATCGACCGGTCGTGCGCCGAGCAGCGACCACATCGCCATTTCGACTGCGCCGGTGTCGGAGGCCGGAACGATGCCAATTCGGTAATCGGATGGCACGCGCAGCACGGCTCGCGTTCGATCGATCGCTTCTTTCAGCCGGGCTTTTCCGGGCTTCGAGCGATGTGATCGGCCGAGCAACGCGCCTTCGAGCGCCTGCAGGGTCCAGCCGGGACGTTTCTTGGTCGGGCCCGATGAGAATCGGGCATCAGCCGGACGGACGCCCGGCAGCGGTATCTGTGTGCTCAAGTTGTACTCCCATCCTTCCAGATGGGCGTCCGCCGTTGGGAGCGGATGGCCCGCCGCGAAGAATACGGGGTCCGCGCGGGCTGTCAACCATTGGGTGGCGAAAAGTTGTGACGTCCCTCACCTACAGCGCACACGACAGCGCGTCGCGGAATGCAGCAATCCCTTGTTCGCGCAGTAATTTGGGATGAAGCAATGCATTGGAACGCAGCAATGACGCCTACACCTCCGCGCGCGGCAGCGTGCGGCCGAGGAGCAGGTCGGCGGCTTTCTCACCGATCATGATCGTCGGCACGTTCGTGTTGCCGGAAGGATCGTCCGGCATGATCGACGCATCGGCGACGCGCAGGTTCGAGATCCCGTGAACGCGCAGCTGTGCATCGACGACGGCATCGGGATCGTGTGTCGGCCCCATGCGGCACGTGCCGAGGGGGTGGTGTCGGTGCTCCACGTGCTGACGGAGATGCGCAACGATCTGCGCGTCCGTGCGCACGTCGTCACCCGGCACCAGCTCAGACGCAATCAGCTCCCGCAACGGCGTGGTTGCGTAGAACTCACGAGACGCCTTCAAGGCTCGCACCATCACATCGACGTCCGCCGTCTCCGTCAGCAGATTGAAGCGAATGATCGGCGCCGCCAACGGATCGGATGAGCGCAGCCGCACCGATCCGCGCGATTGCGGATGAAGCACACCGATGCGCGCCGTGATCGCGAACACGGGCCGCTTCGTCACCCACGGAAACCAGAGCTGTGCGTGCTGATGCACGGCGACCGTGACGATCTGAATGTCCGGCCGGCTGAGCCCCGCGCGCGAGTACATGAACAGATTCGCGACCGAGCCCGCCGTGGCGAAGGGTCCCGTCCCGCGCAGATACCACTGCAACACGGCAAGCGTGGCGCGGTCGTAGCGCAGGAACTTCGTGAATCCCAGCTTGCCGCGCGTCTCATAGATGTTGAGCAGGTTCGGGTGCTCGATGAGATTCGCGCCCACGCCGGGCAGAGGGTGCACGGGTCTGATCCCGACGGACTCGAGATGATCGGCCGGCCCGATCCCCGAGAGCTGCAGTAGCTGCGGCGAGTTGTACGCCCCGCCGCACAGGATCACCTCGCGTGTCGCGCGCACCGTATGCCTCGAGCCGCCGCGCAGATATTCCACGCCCGTCGCGCGCGTGCCTTCCAGCGTCACACGCAGCACATGCGCACCCGTCAGCACGACGAGATTCGGTCGCCGCTTCGCAGGCTCCAGATACGCCCGCGCCGTGCTCGCCCGCCGCCCGCAGCCGACCGTGAGCTCGATGCGGCTGAGCCCGTCCTGGCTCTCGGCGTGGTGATCGTGACAAAGCGGCAGCCCCATGTTCACAGCGGCCTGCTGATGCTGCAGAAACAGGGACTCCGGGTAATCCACCGGCACGTTCTGCACGGGCCCGTTCGCACCGTGATAGCGATTCTCGCCGCGCCAGCTCCGTTCCAGCCGCTTGAAATACGGCAGCACGCTCGCGTAGTCCCAGCCTTCGAGACCGCGTGCGTGCCACGAATCGAAATCGCGCGGGTTGCCTCGCACGTTGATCATCGCGTTGATCGAGGAGCAGCCGCCGAGCGTCTTGCCGCGCCACGCGGGCAGCCGACGCCCATCGAGCCCGGGCTCGGGCTCCGACTCGAACGGCCACACGTAGGCGCGGCTCGCCGCGACCCGCGGAAAGGCAATCGGCATGAGACCGAAGGGGTGATCGTCCCGGCGCCCCGCCTCCAGCAGCAGCACCGAAACGTCGCGCTCCTCGCTCAGGCGCGCGGCGACGACGGCCCCGGCGGAACCGGCGCCGACCACGATGAAATCGAACTCGCGCATCGTGTTCGTCATGCCGGCCGTAGCATGCGCCACGCGCGCGCCGAGTGCCTCCTCAAAACAGACAAAGTGGATTGATGGGTGCCGCCGTGGCGCCCGGGATGCGCAGCGGCGCAGTGGTCAGCAGATATTCCCACCGCCCCAAGCGCTCGCACGTCTGCGCAAGCTCCGTCAGCGAAGGCCAGTCGAGGATCGGCAGACCCATGGCAACCAGCCCGATCATGTGCATGGCGGAGGTGAAGCGCTTGCTCGGATAAGGGAGCTTTTCGATGCAGTCTCCGCCGTACACGGACACTTGGCGCTTGTGCATCCACTCGACGCATTCCGCGTGCAGGCCGGCGCGCGGATAGATGTCCTGCTCGCCGAGCTTCGCTTCCATCACCTCCATGCCCGTGCGCACGAAGATGGCGTCGCCCGATTGCACGCGCACTTTTTGGCGCGCCTCGGCCGCTTCGAAGTCCGCCACGGTGACGTACTCATCGGGCTCGTACCAGTCGACCTTGCGCGCGGCGGCCACATCGAGCAGCACGCCGCGCGTGAAGATGCCGTCCCTTTGCGCGTACACCGACCCCCACTTCGCGCCGCCGCCCGAGAACGTGTCCTCGACCTTGCGACCGTTGTAGAGCATGCCGTCGACCGAGAAGTGGCAGAGCGCGTCCATGTGCGTGACGGTCATGCCGTGCGAGGCCAGCGAGAAGAAGTCCGTTCGCGATATCCCGTTCCGTCCCGGATACAGCATGTGCAGATCGAGCGGCTGCGGGTTGGTCTTCGTCTGCTTCGTCAGCAGATCGCGCCCGACCGAGACGACTTCTCCGGTCTTGACGAGCTTCGCCGCGGCGATGCGCTTCTGCGGCGTGATGTAGTTGAGCGTGCCGAGCTCATCGTCGGCACCCCAGCGGCCCGCGTTCGAGCAGCGCTCGAACATCGCTTGCAGCTCCTCCTCCGTGAGATCGCGAGCGCGCTTGGTGGCCGTCATCGACGCCGAACCCTGCGCGCGAACGCCTGCCGATGCGGCTGCAGCGAAGAGACTCGCCGCTCCGATGAACTGCCGTCTGGTGATATCAGTCACGGTGCGCTCCCCTGTTACTGCCCGGTGCTCGTCGGATCCGTTGCCACGACCCGGCGCTTGAACTTCCAGCGGCCGTCCTCGCGCACGAATGTGTCCTCGTAGTAGCCGCCGCGAAAGATCACCGGCTCCTTGTGCACGCCGTTCACGACGAACGTCCAGCGCGACCACGCCTGCGCGGAGTCCGGACCGGTGAGCTCGATCGCGAAGTTCGACATGATGTGGTACGCGCCGGGAAACACACTCGGCGGATAGCCCTTCTCCGCCATGGCGCGGATCGCATCCGGCCCTTGATAGGACTGCACGCCGCCGGCGCCGCCGACCCACACGCCATCCTTCGCAAACAGATTCGCGTACGCCGTGAAATCCCGCTTGTCGAAGTTGCGACCGTACGCGACGAGCAGCTCGCGGATGGCTTCGATGTCCTCCATGCGCTGCAAGCGCTGCTCGATCGACGGCGGCTTCGCTGCGTAGCTCCACGCGCCCGCGAGTCCGAGAAGAACTGCAAGCAGACCCAGGAACGAAAGACGATATCGGCTCATCAGCGGCTGCCTCCGAAGTTGTACTCGAACGAGACACCGTATTGCCGCGGCGGCATCAAGAACGCATTGTCACCGGGCCGCGAGGTCGGCAGCTGTCCCTGGCGAATCACCGCTTTGTCTTCGAGATTGAGCACGAAGGCGCCGATCTTCCACGCCCTGCCGGGGAAGAGGTAGCTGACATTCGCGCCGGTGCGCGTATACGCCTCCTGATAGGACGCGGCGAAATTGTTGTTCGAGGTGTAGTTGCCCGGCACGTACTGCGAATCGATTTTCGCGCGCAGCTCGCCGCCGTTCGCGAGATTGAAGATGTGCTGATAGGCCGCGCCGATCGTGTACTTGGGCGCGTTGCCGGGCCGATTCGAGCCGAGCTCGAACTCCGCGTGCAGCAGCGTCAGCGCGAGATCGAGCTGCCCACCGGTGAAGACGCGCGCGGAGGATTCGAATTCCGCGCCGTAGAAGATCGCGTTCTGCACGTTGATCGTCGTGAAGAAGCTGCCCGGGAAGAAGCCGCGAGGATCGCGCGCCGTCGTGATGGCCTGGTAGTTGTCGTACTCGTAGTAGAAGGCCTCGCCGTTCACTTGCAGCCGGTTCTCGAGGAAGCGGTTCTTCGAGCCGAGCTGATACGCCAGGATCTTTTCCGGCCCGTAGACCTCGACCAATCCGATGCCCGCGGGCACCTGATTCACGCCGCCGGACTTGAAGCCATTGCTCACCGTGGCATAGAGCATGGAGTCCGGCGCCCACTTGTAGGTGATGCCGCCTTTCCATGTGGGCCGCTTCTCGGTGAGCGGCGTGTCGCCTGTCGCGACGGTGGTGGGGATCGTGCCCGTCGAATCGTATGCCGTGGAAAGACCCGGCGTGTCCTTGCGCTCGTACGTGTAGCGCGCGCCGGCGACCACGCTCAGCGCCGAGGTCACGGGAATGGTCACGTCGCCGAAGATGGCCTCGGATTCGACCGTGCCGTTGGGGATGCGCAGACGCACACCGGGGCGCTGGTTGTAGTCGAAGTACTCGAGCGTGTTGAGCTTCTCGCGTGCGTAGAAAAGCCCGGTCACCCACGAGAATTTCGCATCGGACTGCGACGCGAGCCGGATTTCCTGCGTGTAGAACTTGTCCTTGTGAATCGGTCGGTAGTCGGTCGCGTAGTCCCAGACATATCGATTCGACATGTCGTACTTGTGGTAATTCGTGAGTGAGGTGAGCGTGGCCCAGCTCGTGCGGTAGTTCAGCTCGACGTACGCGCTGTAGTTGTCGCGCGTCAGATAGTTCGGATTCTCGCCGCGCTGCCCTTCCGGCGTGCCGAACGTGCCGGGGGCGCCGAATCCGGCATAAGGCCGCCACGGATAGCCGGCGCACGCGGGTTTGTCGGAACGCGGCGGACAATACGAGATGCCGACGCCGGTGTCGTCGATCTTGGAGTACTCGAGCGTCGCGAGCACGTCGAAGTTGTCGCTGGGCGCCACGAGCATGCGCAAGCGCGCGGCCCAGTTGTCGGTGCCTTCGGAGCCGTCATCGAAGTACGGATCGCTCTTGTCCGTGGCGACCGCCGCACGCACGGCCACCTTCTCGCCGAGCGGAACATTGAGCATGACGTTCGTATCGATGGCGTCGTAGTTGCCGAAGGTGGCCGCCGCCGACGCTCGCATCTCGTTCAGCACCGGTCGGTTGGTGATGATGTTGAGACTGCCGCCGTTGGAGTTGCGGCCGTAGAGCGTGCCCTGCGGGCCGCGCACGACCTCGATGCGCTCGATGTCGAACATCATCGGCGGCAGCGCCTGCAGGTGCGACATGTAGGTGCCGTCCTGGCTGTACAGCACCGCGGAATCGACGCCGGGCTGGTTGTTCACGGTGCCGACGCCGCGAATCAGGATGGAGGACAGCCCGGACTCCGAGAATCTCACACCGGGCAGCTGACTCTCGAGATCGAGCAAGTCCTTGATCCCGTCGTTCGCCAGCGAGTCGCCCGAGACCGCCGTGATCGAGACGTTCGCATCCTGCAAATTCTCGGTGACTTTGCGCGCGGTGACGGTGATCTCCTGCAGCCCCTCGCCCGCGGTTTGCGCGAGCAACGGGCCGCTGTGCAGTGTCATGAGTCCCGCCGACAGAAGGGTGTACGCGAGCGTCTGCCTATCGATCGCGAGCATTGGGCGCCTCGTCCGCTGCTTGAGTTGCGGCGGATGGTGTCCGAAGAGTCCGCGCGTCGCTTTACCGGAAACGAAGCACTCACTTGATCAAAACCGAAGCGCGCGTCCCCGACGCGTGCCGTCCGGTTTCGCAATCGATGCACTGCGCACGCGCCGGCGCACGCAACCGCTCATCGCGCAACATTCACGACCTGAACCGTCGTGTATTCCTTCAGCCCATCGACGTTGAACTCGACGCCGATGCCCGAGCCCTTGATGCCTCCGAACGGCGCCATGGGATGCAGCGTGCCATGCTGATTGACCCAGGCCGTGCCGCATTCCAGTTGCGCGGCGTAGCGTGTCGCGAGGTCGACATCATCGCCCCACACCGAGCCGCCGAGCCCGAACTGCAGCGCGTTGGCGCGCTGTATGGCCTCCTCCACGGTGCGATATTTCAGGATCGGGATGACGGGCCCGAACTGCTCCTCCCGCACGACCCGCATGTCGTCGGTCGCATCGGCAATGACGGTCAACGGATAGAAGTAGCCGCGCCCGGTCGGCTTGACTCCGCCGGTGACGATGCGCGCGCCGCGTGCACGCGCGTCTTCTACGTAAGCGATGACCTTCTCCAGCTGCATGCGATTCGATACGGGGCCGATGAGCGTCGTCGGGTCCAACCCGTTGCCGACGGCGACGCCGCCGACGTACTCCGCAAACCGCGCGACGACGTGCTCGTACTGGGACTCGTGCACGTAGAGCCGCTTCAGCGCGGCGCAGGTCTGGCCGCAATTGATGAAGCAACCCCAGAACAGCTTCTCGAGCAGCGGCTCGATGCGCGTGCCCGGCAGGATGATGCCGG
The DNA here is from genome assembly GCA_035760965.1 of Steroidobacteraceae bacterium. Lineage (GTDB taxonomy): Bacteria > Pseudomonadota > Gammaproteobacteria > Steroidobacterales > Steroidobacteraceae > JADGHX01. The sequence goes on from DASTRY010000075.1 coordinate 62,136, forward strand.
CATCGTTGCCACCCAGCTCGAGGGTGAGGCGCTTCAGCGATGAGGACGCGCCCGCCATCACCTTCTTGCCGGTCGCCGCCGAGCCCGTGAAGACGATCTTGTCGATGTCGTCATGAAGCACGATGTGGTTGCCCACTTCCGGGCCGCCGGTCACCACGTTCAGCACGCCGGGCGGCAACACTTCGTTCGCGAGCTGTACGAGGCGCAGCGTCGAGAGCGGCGTGAACGGCGACGGCTTGATGACAACCGTGCATCCCACACGCAGCGCCGGCATCACGTGCCATGTGGCAATCAGCAACGGCCAGTTCCACGGCGTGATCGAGCCCACGACGCCGACCGGCTTCCGGCGCGCGACGACGCGGCCCTGTGCATCGTCCTGAATGATCTCTTCGGGCAAGGAGAGTGACGCGGTGGTTCGGGTCCACGCCGCTGCGCCACCGACTTCCAGATTCGCACCCGGTCCGTTCTGCGCCTTGCCCTGCTCACGCGTGACGAGCTCGGCGAGCTCTCGATGGTGCTTCTCGATGAGGTCGGCGATCGCCATGAGGCTCGATACGCGCTGCTCGTCCGGAGTGGCAGACCACGCCGGCAGCGCCGCGCGTGCCGTCGATACCGCCAGATCGACCAACGCCGGCGTGCCTTCCGGAC
>DASTRY010000076.1:0-31519 GCA_035760965.1 Steroidobacteraceae bacterium
TGCGAACGCTTGCCACGGCAGCGTTGCGGCAGGCAGCACGAGCCGCGGCTCGATCTCTCGCGCGAGCTCATAGCCCACGAACACCGCCCAGCCGCCCGCGAACACCGGGCCGCCCGGCTGCGCGACCACGCGCTCCGCGCGCCACCACTGCTCCAGCGCATCGAAAAAGCCCGTCGCGGGCGGCAGCGCAACGCCTTCGGTCCGCAGCGTTCCGTCTGCTGCGAGCCAGAGGGCGGCGCGCGGCATGGCGGCAAGAATGCTGGTGCGGCTCAGCGGCCCTTCGGCGGCGCTGTCCATCAGCACGGGATAACGGTCGGGGAACCGTGCGGCGAGCCGCCGCAGCACCGCGCCCGGAACCTGCAGCTCGCGGCGCACGGTGGACGAGGTGCGCACGATTGCGCTCAGCGCCTCAATCCGTGAAGCGGCGGAAGATCAACGTCCCGTTGGTGCCGCCGAAGCCGAACGAGTTCGACAGCGCGACGTCGATTTTCATGCGGCGCGCGGTGTTCGGCACATAGTCGAGATCGCACTCGGGGTCCGGCGTCTCGTAGTTGATCGTCGGCGGCGCGACGTTGTCGCGGATCGCGAGCACCGAGAAGATCGCCTCCGCGACACCCGCGGCGCCGAGCAGGTGGCCCGTCATGGATTTCGTCGAGCTCACGGCGAGCTTCTTCGCGTGCTCGCCGAAGGTGCGCTTCATCGCGATGGTCTCGGCCTTGTCGCCGAGCTCGGTCGAGGTGGCGTGTGCGTTGAGGTAGTGAACCTCGTTCGCGTTCATGCGGGCGTCGCGCAGCGCATTCAGCATGGACATGCGTGCGCCATCGCCGTCTTCCGGCGGCGCCGTCATGTGATGGGCGTCGCCGCTCATGCCGAAGCCGACGAGCTCCGCGTAGATGCGCGCGCCGCGCTTCTTCGCATGCTCCAGCTCCTCGAGAATCACGGCGCCGCCGCCATCCGCGAGGACAAAGCCGTCGCGATCGCGATCCCAGGGGCGGCTCGCCTTTGCCGGTGCATCGTTGCGCGTCGAGAGCGCCTTCGCCTGCGCGAATCCGCCGAGCCCGCAGGCCGTGGTCGCCATCTCGCCGCCGCCGGCGAGGATGACATCCGCATCGCCGTATTGAATCGTGCGCATGCCGATGCCAATCGCATGCGTCGAGGTCGTGCACGCCGTGACGACGCCGAGATTCGGGCCCTTCAAGTTGTACTTGATGGAGAGGTGCCCCGCGATCATGTTGATGATCGACGCGGGCACGAAGAACGGCGAGATCTTGCGCGGATTGTTGCCCGCATCCTTGTACTCGCCGTACTCGCTCTCGATCGTCCACAGCCCGCCGATGCCGGCACCGCACACGGCGCCGCAGCGATGCGGATCCGTCTTGCTGAAGTCGATGCCGGAATCCGCCACCGCCTGCATGCCGGCCGCAACGCCGTAGTGCATGAACGGGTCCATGCGGCGCGCTTCCTTCGGCGTGATGTACTTCTCCAGCTCGAAGCCGCGCACCTCGCCGCCGAAACGCACGGGGAAGGCCGACACATCGAAGCGCTGGATCGGCCCGATGCCGCTCTGACCGGACAGGATGGCGTCCCACGCGGTAGGCACGGTGCTGCCGACGGGAGAAACGATGCCCAATCCGGTAACGACGACGCGACGTTTGCTCACACCTGACCCGTGATTAGATAAAACTGCAGGACGTTAAAAAATACGGGGCGCGTTCCGCACTGGATGCGAGCGCCCGCGTGGAACGATCACGCCTTGGTGCGGCGCTCGTTGATGTAGTCGATGGCCTGATGGACGGTGGTGATCTTCTCCGCATCCTCATCAGGGATCTCGATCTCGAATTCCTCTTCGAGCGCCATCACCAACTCGACCGTGTCCAGCGAGTCGGCACCCAGGTCGTCGACGAACGAGGCATCGTTGGTGACTTGTTCTTGTTTCACGCCGAGCTGCTCGGCAACGATGGCCTTAACCTGCTGTTCAACCGTGCTCATTAGGGAATGGTCCTTGTGACGTTGATTGGCACGCGAACGGCCGGGGCCGCCGCGGGCGCGGTATTGTAGGGGAACGCCCTCGCAGGTGCCACCTGCGGAGAGGGGCCCGGCGGGCGCGCGAGTAATTGTTTTTACTCGCGAAAGCCGGGCCGACCGGTTCGCGGCTAGGGCATGTACATCCCGCCGTTGACATGCAGCGTCTCGCCGGTGATGTAGCTCGCGGACGGCGACACGAGAAACAGTACGGCGGCCGCAATATCGTCCGCGGAGCCGAGCCGTCCGAGCGGGATCTGCGCCTGCAGTCCCGCGCGCTGTTCCTCGTTCAACGCACGCGTCATGTCGGTATCGATGAACCCCGGGGCGACCGCATTCACCGTGATGCCGCGCGAGGCCACTTCCTTCGCGAGCGATTTCGTGAACCCGAGCAGCCCGGCCTTGGCGGCGGCGTAGTTCGCCTGTCCCGGGTTGCCGGTGACGCCGACGATCGAGGTGATGTTCACGATGCGCCCACGACGCTCTTTCATCATGCGCTTGAGGCACCCCTTCGACAGGCGGAACACGGATGTGAGATTCGTCGTGAGCACGGCGTCCCAGTCTTCCGGCTTCATGCGCAGCAGCAGCTGGTCGCGCGTGATGGCCGCGTTGTTGACGAGGATGGTCGGCAGCCCCTCGGCGCCGTCGAGCTCGGCCAGCAAGGCGTCGATGGATGCGGCCTGACTCACGTCGAGCACCGCACCCCTGCCCTTGTAGCCTTTGGCCTCGAACGCCTGGGTCAGCGCGGCCGCGCCGTCGGCAGTGGTGGAGGTCCCGACGACGCGTGCGCCGGCGCCGGCCAGGGCCATCGCGATCGCATGACCAATCCCGCGGGATGCGCCGGTGACCAGCGCGACATCACTCTCGAGCATAGCTTCAGGATCCTTTGGTTGCGGCCAGCGCGGCGTCGAGTGAGGCGGGATCTTCGAGCGCAGCAAAGGTGACGCCGGAGACGCCCTCGACGCGCTTGCTGAGGCCGGTGAGCACCTTGCCCGGCCCGCATTCGATCAGTTGCGCGACCTCGGTAGCGGCGATCGCGCGCACGGTGTCCTGCCAGCGCACGGGCCGCGCGAGCTGCGACCCGAGCAGCGTGCGAATGTCCGCCGGATCGGCATGCGCCACGGCATCGACCGAGCTGATGTACCGAAAGCGTGGTGCACGGATCTCCACGTCCGCGAGACGCTCGGCGAGGCGTTCGGCCGCACCGTTCATGAGGCTGCTGTGCGAAGGCACGCTGACCGCCAGCGGCATGGCTCGCTTTGCCCCCTTTGCCTTGGCCGCTTCCATCGCCCGCTGAACGGCAGCGGCTGCGCCCGCGATGGCCACTTGCCCGGGCGAGTTGAAGTTCACCGCCTCGACGACGGCGCCCTGCGCAGCTTCGCGACACACCGCTTCCACTTCGGCATCCTCGAGGCCGATGATCACCGCCATCGCGCCTTCACCGAGCGGAACGGCTTCCTGCATCACCTGCCCGCGGAACTTCACCAGCTCGATGGCAGTCGAGAAGTCCAGCGCGCCGGCAGCTACCAGCGCCGTGAATTCCCCGAGACTGTGACCCGCGACGACCGTAGGCTCGGCACCACCCCGGTGGGACCAGAGTCGCGCCGTGGCGATGCCCGCCGCCAGCATGGCGGGCTGCGTGACCTCGGTGGCATTGAGACGTTCGGCGGGTCCCTCCTGGACCACCGTCCAAAGGTCGTAGCCGAGCGCGGACGAGGCTTCATCGAACGTGGCTCGCACGACCGCATCGGTGGCGGCGAGACCCGCCAGCATGCCGACGGACTGCGAGCCCTGGCCGGGGAAAACGAACGCAAATGACATCGTGGGGTGTCTGTCAGGTTGTGGAAAGCTTGTGGAACGAGGTTTCAGGGCTCTGCGGCTCGCGCCGGCCGCGAAAAACGGGCGGCGATTATAGCGGCTCGGCACGCGGCTTCATGGCGATCGCCATGGCGAGGCCACCTAGGGCGCCGTACAGATGAGCGTTCACGACGACCGGCACGCCGCTCTCACTGAACGGCAGCTGCCCGTTCCACTGTTCGTAGACGAGCTTCACGACGATGAAGACCGCGAGGATCCAGCCGTCGAGATCGCCACGACGCACGTGCGCGTACGTACCCGCGGCCATCACCCCGTGCAGCGCGCCCGAGGCGCCGACGTACCAGTCGATCTGCGGGTCGACGAACCAGAGGCCGGCACCGATCACGGCGAACGTCGCCGCGATGATCGCGAGCCACTGTCGCGGGCTGAAGTCGCGCGCGAACAGCGACCACATCAACACGAGCCCGAGCGTATTGAGCACGGCGTGCTCGAGGTCGAGATGCACGAGGTGTGCGGTGATGAGCCGCCACCATTCGCCTGCCGCGATCGCATGACGTTCGTAACGCAGTGCCGCGCGTCCCCACTCGCCCGTGAGCTCCGGCAGGAGAAGCACGGCGCAGGCGATGAGCAGCGCGGTACCGTAACGGCCGTCGCAGTTGAGCGACGCGAGCAGCGGTTTGAACCGGTTCAGAGGACCACTCACGTTCATTTGCTATGATTCGGGCCCCTTCGCTCGCTGTCGCAACTCATATGGAACACGCACTCTCCCGCCGCGAGGTTAACAGACGCCGTAGCGCACGGAGCACACGCCAGACCGGTTTCACGCTCATCGAGATCATGGTGGTGGTCGTCATCATCGGGCTCTTGGCAGCAGTCATCGTGCCGCAGGTCGTCGACAAGGTGGATCAGGCGCGAGTCGCGAAAGCGAAGCAGGACATCGCGAGCCTCGAGACCGCGCTCACCATGTACCGCCTCGACAACTCGAAGTACCCGACCACCGACCAGGGCCTCGCCGCGCTGGTCACCCAGCCGACCGACCCGTCGATCCGTCACTGGCGCCCGGGCGGCTACATCAAGCGCATCAGCAAGGACCCGTGGGGCAACGATTACCAGTACGTCTATCCCGGAACGCACGGCGGCGAGTACGACCTCTACTCGCTCGGCGCGGACAATCAGCCGGGCGGCGAAGGTACCGACGCCGACATCGGCAACTGGAATGCCGAGAACGAGAAATAGCACCGGGACGCGCGCGCGCCCCCGAAGCGGTGCAAGCGGATTCACGCTCATCGAGCTGCTGGTCGTGGTCCTCATCATCGGGATCACGGCCGCGACGATCGTGCTGTCCGTCGGCATCACCGGCCGGGACAGCGAGCTCGAAAAGGAAAGCGACCGCCTCAATGCGCTGCTCAACTACGCGCGCGAAAAAGCAGAGCTGACGAGCAGCGAGTTCGGGCTCTACCTCCACGACAACGACTACGAGTTCCTTCGCTACGACGGCCGCAAGGCGCTCTGGCGCAGCGTTGACGAAGACGACGCGCTGCGCCTGCGCGAGCTGCCGGCCGGCTTGACGCTGCGGCTCACGGTCGAAGGCCGGCCCGTCGTGCTGAAGCGCGCGGGCGCGGAGAAGAAACCCACGACGGATGAGGAGCGCGACAAACGCGACAAGGAGCGCGTGCCGCACGTCATGATCTTCTCGAACGGTGATCTGACGCCGTTCACGCTCACTGTCGAGCGTGAGGACGCCGGGCGCAGCATCACCATGGCCAGCAACGATCAGGGCAAGATCGAAGCCCAGCCGCTGGTCGAGCCGAACCGGCGCTGATGCGTCGCCCTGCCCGCAACGAGCGTATGACGCGCATGAGAAGCAAGAATGGCTTCACGCTGGTCGAGGTGCTGGTCGCGCTCGCGATCGTGACGCTCGGCATGGCGGCGCTGCTCGCCGCGCTCGGCTCGTCGGCAGACTCGGTGAGCTATCAGCGCGACAAGACGCTCGCCGAATGGGTGGCGCTCAATCGTATCGAGGAAGTCCGGCTCGCCCTGCAGCGCCCGACGAAGGGCAAGACGGAGGGCGAGACGGAGATGGCCGGCGTGAAGTGGAAGTGGGCGCAGGAGGTGCTCGAGACCGAGGTCAAGGGCATCCTGCGCATCGATGTGAGCGCGCGCCCGAGCGATGCGCCGCTCGGCAAGGATGTGTGGTACACGACGGTCAGCGCGATCGTAGGGGATGCGCTCGCGCCGGCGCGGGGTGACATGGACCCCTATGGCGCGCCACTGCAGCCGGGCGCCGGCCAGGGCGGACGGCCGGGGACCAATCCCAATCTGCCGGGCTCGCCGCGCGCCACCCCGAATCCGATCCCCAATCCGATCCCTCCGAATCCGACGCCATCACCGCCGCCGCCGCGCAACGATCTGCCCACGGACTAAGGCTCATGTGTTCTCGCCCACACAGCGCGCGCGGCTTCACTCTCATCGAGCTGATGGTGGCGCTCTTCATCACCGCCATCGTGTTCGCGATGGGCTACGGCGCGATCAATCAGGCGCTGAACAACAAGCAGGCGCTCGAAGACAAGCAGGAGCGGCTGCTCGCCGTGCAGACGACGATGCGCATCATGGCGCAGGATTTCGGTCAGCTCGCGTCACGCCCAGTGCGCGATCCGACCGGCAACAGCTGGTCACCCGTCTTGAAATCGGGGCAAACAGCGCAGCCGTTTCTGACCTTCACCAAGGGAGGATGGGCCAATCCCGCGGGCATTCAGCGCCCGGCCCTGCAGCGCGTGGCGTATGTGCTGGAGAACAACACGCTCCGGCGCGAGCACTATCCGGTGCTCGATGCACTGCTCTCGACGCAGACCGTGAAGCGCGAGCTGCTGACGGGCGTGAAGTCGGTGCAGTTCCGGTACATGGATGTCACGCGGCAATGGCGCGATCAGTGGCCCCCGCCCGGGCTCGCGGGCGATCTCAACGTGAACCTGCGCTCGCGGCCGGTCGCGGTCGAAGTGACCATCGAGCTCGACGACTGGGGCAAGATCCGTCGCGTCTTCGAGGTGCCGACATGAGAGGGCGATCGCTCCCGTCGCGGCGGCGCCAGCGCGGAATCGCCATGCTCGTCGCGATTCTGCTCGTCGCGTTCGCCACGATCCTGGCCGCCGCCATCGGCTTCAAGAGTGCGATGGCGGCGCGCCGCGGCGTGGCGACGCTCGCACTCGATCAGAGCGTGCTCGTTGCGGAAGCCGCAGAGGCGCTCGCCGCGTACGCCTTGCGCGAGGATGCCAAGGCCGGCAAGACGCTGGACTATCCGGGCGAAGCCTGGGGCCAGCCGGTCGGGCCTCTCGAAGTCCTGCCCGGCATCACGCTGGAAGCCTACGTGCAGGATGCGACGGGCAAGTTCAATCTCAACAGTCTGGTCGGCGCGGACGGCACGGTCGATCAGAACGCGCTCCACGATCTCGAGCACCTGATGATGAACGTCGGCGTCGAGCCGAAGTGGGCCTCGCTGATCGCCGACTGGATCGACCCGGACAGCACGCCGCTGCCCGACGGGGCCGAAGACAGCGCCTATGCCACCCAGAATCCGCCCTACCGCGCGCCGAACACGTTCATCACCAGTCCCTCGGAGCTGCTCGCGCTGCCGGGATTCGGGCGCGACCGCTACCTGCGCCTCGGGCCTTTCGTCACCGCCCTGCCCCGCGATGCCACGATCAACGTCTGCACCGCTCCGGGCGAGGTGCTCGATGCGCTGATCGGCGAAGGGCACAAGGAATTCAGCAGCGACCCGCAGCGGCTCGCGAAGAGTCGCGAGTCGGCGTGCTTCCCGACGCGCGATGAGTTCATGGCGTCGCTCGGTGGCGACCCCCAGGCGCAGCAGCGGCTCGGCGATCGTGTGAAGCAGACCTCGAGCTACTTCCGCCTCACGAGCGTCGTCACTATTGGCACTGCAGACTTCAACTTGTACAGTCTTTTGCAGCGGGACGCGACCGGCCAAGTGCACGTTCTGATGCGCTCTTTCACGCCGGATTAGGTTTCACCTCGGAGAGTAAATTGGCCGACTGGCTCTTGTTGAGATTGCCGCGCAACCCCGGCGAGGAGATCAGCTGGATCCTCGCGGACGGGCGTGGCAGTGCCATCACCGCGCCGCAGACCGGTCCGCTCGTCGACATCGCGCCGCGCGCCGTGGGCCGCCGCGTATGCGTGCTGGTGCCCGGCACAGACGTGCTGCTCGCCGAGCCCGAAGTCCCGGTCAAGGCGGGGACGAAGCTCCAGCAGGTCGTGCCCTACGCGCTCGAAGAGCAGCTGGCGGAGGACATCGACGATCTGCACTTCGCGATCGGCAAGCGCTCCGGCAATTCGATCACCACGCCGGTCGCCGTCGTCTCGCACGCGCTGATGGACGACTGGCTCACGATACTGAAGGCGGCGGGCATCACGCCCGACATGATGTACGCCGACAGCGAGCTGCTTCCGGAAAACCCGGGGCACGCGGTCGCGCTGCTCGAGGACGACGTCATCACCGTGCGCCCGCCGGTCGGCCCGACGATCTGCATGCCCACGGACGCGCTCTCCGAAGCCCTGGACATTGCGCGCCACGCCGGCCAGACCGGCGAACAGAGCGGCCGCGGCTTGATCCTCTACACTGGCGCCGCCGAGTGGCAGCACTACTCGCCGCGCATCGAGAAGGCGCGCGATCAGTTCGACGGCATCAAGGTGCAGCTCCTGACGGGCGGTCCTCTGCCCCTCTTCGTGCAGCAGCTGCCGATTGCGCGCGCGACCAACCTGTTGCAGGGCCGATATGCCCAGCAGAATCCGCGCGCGGTCGGGTGGCGTTCGTGGCGGGTCGCCGCCATCCTGCTTGCGGCGCTCATCGGGTTGCACATCGCCGGCAAGGCAGGCGAGCTCTTCATGTTGAAGCGCGCGGAGAAGACGGTCGACGCGTCGATCGATGAAGCCTTCCGCGCGGCCATGCCGGGCGAGCAGAACACCATCAACGCGCGCAGACGCATGGAGCAGCGGCTCGCTACCGTACGCAGCGGCGGTGGTGGCGGACTGCTCGATGCGCTCGGCGCCGTCGTTACAGCGCGCAGCGCGGCGCCGTCGACGGTCGTGCAGTCGCTCAGCTATCGCAACGGTGCTCTGGAGCTGAAGATCGCCGGGCCCGATGCGGACAGTCTCGAACGCATCAATCAAGCCTTGAGCAGCAACGGCTGGAACGCCGAATTCATCGGCGGCAATGTCGTGGCCGAGGGCGGCTACGAAGGCCGCGTCCAGATCAAGCCGCGGGGCTCGTGATGAGAATCGACCTCGCCAATATGAACGAGCGCGAGCGCCGCATGGTGCTCTTCGGCGGGATCGCCGCGGTGGTCCTGCTCATCTTCGGCATCGTGCTGCCGCTCGAGAGCTCGGTCTCGAAGGCGCAAGCGCGCGTCGAGAAGAAGCAGGCGGACCTGCAGTGGATGCGTGCAGTCGGGCCGGAGCTCGCGAGCGCCGGGCCGGCGGTTGCGCGACCGACCTCGAACGAATCATTGCTCGTGATCGTCGATCGCGCAGCGCGCGAATCCGGCCTGGGTAACGCGTTGGTCAACAGCGAGCCGAGTGGGCAGAACGGCCTGCGGGTGCGACTGGAGAAGGCGCCGTTCGGCTTGATCGTCGGCTGGCTCGCACGCCTCGCCGATCAGCACGGCATTCGCGTCGAGTCCGCGACGATGGACAACGCGGGCGAGCCCGGAGTCGTGAACGCAGGTCTGGTGTTGCGCACTCAATGAAGCGCGGCATCTGGATCACGCTGCTCGCGATCGTTGCGTTCGCGGCCATTCTCATCGCGCGGCTGCCGGTCAGCTGGGTGTCCGGCTTCATTCCAAAGAACGTGACCTGTGCCGAGCTTGCCGGCACGGTGTGGGACGGCTCATGCAGCGGCTTCGTCGCGCAGAACGTCCGTCTGGACGGCGTGAGCTGGCAGCTGCGGCCGCTCGCCCTCTTCGGACGCAAGCTGGCCGGGCACGTCGAGCTCACGCGCGGCACGAGCTACGTGCGCGGCGACATCGAAGCCAAGTCCGGCGGCACGCTCGCCGCGCGCAATCTGCAGGCGGACATGCCGCTCGACCCGGCGTTGATTCCGCAACTGCCGCGCGACCTGTCCGGCACCGTGCGCGCGAACCTGCAATCGCTGCAGGTCGAAGACGGTGCGATCACGGGCGTGCAAGGGCTCGTGGAGGCTCACGATCTCGCGCAGATGTCGGCAGGGCAACGAATGGCGCTGGGCAACTACACGCTCACCTTTCCGCCGGCCGATCCGGGCAAGGAGCCGGTCGGGCGTCTCCAGAGCACCAGCGGGCCCCTGAAGGTGGACGGCACGCTGCGGCTCACTCGCGAGCCGGGGTTCGTTCTCGAAGGGCTGGTTGCCGCAGGCCCGGACGCGTCGCCGCAGCTCGTGAAGGAGCTGAGCTATCTCGGGTCGCCCGACGCGCAGGGGCGCCGCCCGTTCTCGGTTGCGGCGACCTTCTAGCGCGCACTAGCGCGCGCGAACGCGTTCTACAGCTCTCGCAGCTCGCTCAGCAGCGGAAAGTACAGCGCCGCCCTCACCGGCCCGCTGCCCAACGCGCGCGCCAACGCGATGTTTCTCTCGAGCTGCGGCCGATAGCGCGCCAGCTCCTCCGCGAGGAACGCCTCGAGATTGCCGCCCTCGTGACGGCTCGTCTTGAAGTCGATGACCCAGCGCGTGCCGCTCGCGTCGACGAACGTCCGGTCGATGATGATGTTGAGCAACTGCCCGTCCGCGACGCCGGTGAGCGCGAGCTCGCTGCGCGCGTCACGGTGCTCGCTGGAGAAGATCCAGCGTCCGCGCTCGTCGTTCAACGTGCGAATGAGCGCTTCTTGCACGGTGCGCGTAGCGCCCTCGAGATCCTTCTCCGGCACGCCGTGACGGCGCAGCTGATGCAGATAGTTGTCCCTCTGGCGCTCGATGTCCTCAGCGGTCGGCAGCTGGGGCGCCGAGGCGAAGCGTTCGAGCGCCGCGTGCACCACCGTGCCGATGTGGCGGGACGTTTCGCCGACCCAGCTGAATTGCGGCGGTTCGAGCGAGCGATTGGTGATCGGCAGCCGCTCGCGGGTGGCGGCGGGCTCGATGACCGGCGGGCGCCAATCGACTCGCAGCCTGCGGAGGACGCGGGGCGTGGGCTGGATGACGTCCACGTTGGGCGCCGCCTCGCCTTCGATCTCGAAATCACGGCCGACCACCGGCCACAAGCAGCGGAGCATCGTGCCGGCGCGCGTCTCGACAGTGCCGTCGGGGCGCAGCTTGGGTGCGCCGGTGAGATGGAGCGAGCGCTTCGCGCGCGTCATCGCGACGTACAGCAATCTCGCCTGCTCGTGCGCACCGCGTGCGGCCATGAGGCGCTTCAGATACGCGTTCAATTCGCCGCCTTCGGCATCGCCGATGGCTGGCACCGGTGCCATCAAGAGATCGCTGCCCTGCCCTGCGCGCGGCAGATCGAGCCAGCGCAGCAGCGGGTCGCGATCGCGATTGGGCATGCGCTCTAGCGCGGGCAGGAAGACGTGGTCGAACTCGAGTCCCTTCGCGCGATGAATCGTCATCACCTGCACGGGATTCGCGGTGCGCGCGCGCGGCTCGGCAAAGAGGTCGGCCACGACGGCATCGATATCTTGCGGGCCGCGCCACTCGCCGCGCGCGACGAAGTCCCCCAGGGCGGTGAAGAAAGCTCGCGCATGCGCGAGGTCCTCGCGCGGATACGCGTCGGACCCGCCGAGGCGGAGCCACACGGCTTCGAGCCATTCGCTGAGAGGCATGCGATTGCGGGACCGCAGCGCCTCCTCGAGCACGGCACGCACGCGCGCGAGGCGCTCGCGATCGTTCGGTTCGCAACGGGCCAGCCGTTCCGGATCGGCGAGAGCTTCCCAGAGCAGCAGCGAGTCATAGCGCCGCGACAGCGCCGTGAGTGTCGGCAGCGACACGCCGCACCAAGGCGCGCGCAGGATGGCAAGCCACGCCGTGCGATCGCCGAGGTGATGCAACGCGCGCAGCAGCGAGACGAGATCGCGCACGATCGAAAGGTCGCGCAGCGGCACGAGGTCCACGCCGATCGCGTCGATACCCGCCGCTTCGAGGGCGGCCATGATCGGCGGCGCGTGCGCGCGCGAAGCGACCAGAATCGCGACCTGATCGGTGCTCGAGGCCGTGCCGATCTCGGCGATCTTCCGTGCGATGAATTGGGCTTCGGCAGCGCGGTCGCCGGCGAACAGCGTGAGCCCGATCGCGGGGCCGGGCTGCTCGGCGCGTGCGGGCAAGCTGTGCGTGAACGCCACTGCGCTCGCCCGAACGTCGTCCGCGGGCGGGAAGAGCTGCGAGCACGTGTTGTTGGTCCACTCGACCAACGCCGGCGCCGAGCGGAAGTTGCGCGTCAGCTGCAGTGATTCGAGGCGGATGGGGCCGATGCCCTCGTCGCGCGCGCGCAGGAACAAGCCGACTTCCGCCTCCCGGAACTGATAGATCGACTGCATCGGGTCGCCAACCGCGAACAGCGTGCGGCCATCGCCCGGTTCCCAGCCCGCAGTGAGCGCTTCGAGCAGCTCGAACTGCGCGAGCGAGGTGTCCTGAAACTCGTCGATGAGGATATGCCGCAGCTCGAGCCCTGTTCGCAGCGCGAGATCCGTGGGCGCTTCGGCCTCGACCAGCGCCTGGCGCGCAGCGCCCGCGACATACGTGTAGTCGACACGACCCTCGGCCGCGAACTCGACTTGCAGTTGAGCGGCGGCCACTCTCAGCACCCGCGACAGCGCTTCGATCGCTTGTGCGTCCGCCGGCGTGAGCGCCGGCGCCGGCATGACCTTGATCCTCGCCAGCAGCTCCTGCGCGGCCGGCTGAGTCTTCAGCAGGTCGATGCAGGACTTCAGCTGTTGTTTCGCGGCCGGATGCTCGAAGACCTCACCGAGCGCTTTCGTGATTTGCACTCGCCAAGCGTCTTCCTTCGTCAGCGTCAGTGTCGCAAGACGCTTCCAGGCGTGCATGTGATCGGCTTCGGCGCCGAGCGGCCCGACGTTCGGCAGTCCACTTGCCGTATTGCGTAGCGCCGCAGGCAATTGCGCGCACACGCTTGCCAGGAATTCCTCCGTGATCGTCCGCAGGCTCGCGTTGACCCGCTCGGTCAATGCTTTCTCGCCGTGTCGCATGAGGTGCGGCAACCAGTGCCCGCGCTTCGCGAGCATCTGCGCCAGAAGCCGCTCGACGTTGTCCCAGCGATTGTCGATGCGCTCGAACAGCAGCTCGATGTCCGCGGCGAGTGCCTCGTCCGTCTCGCCGATGATCAGCACGCGCCGCGCGGCCCGCCGGTACAGCTCTTCGGGACGCTCGGCCACAACGAGCGCTCCGCCGGCGCGCGCTGCAAGCGGCAGCTGGCTGGCAAGCCAATAGTTGAACGAGTCGATCGTCTGAATGCGCAGTCGGCCCGGATTCTTCAGCAGTCCCCACCCGCGCGCCGCATCGCGCGCGCGCACCGCGTCCGCCAGCTTGCGCAGCCGTGGCGCTTGCGGGTTCTTGGCGTCGATCTCTCCGAGCAGCGCCTTGGAAACGCGCTCGCGCATCTCGGCCGCCGCCTTGCGCGTGAACGTGATGGCGAGAATCTCTTCCGGACTGTCGACGTGAGCGAGCAGGCACAGCAGGCGCTGCGTCAGCACGGTCGTCTTGCCCGAGCCGGCCGGCGCGCGCAGGAGGATCGACCGTCGCGGGTCGATCGCATGCTCGCGCGCAAGGTCGTCCGTCGCCGCGAGCGTCGCGACGGGCGCACCTTCGAGCGGCAGTGACATCTGCTCACTCATCGATGTTCTGCTCCACGGCGGTGGCAGAGGCGTCGGAGATGCGGCAGATGCTCACGACGTGACAGTACTCGCAGGCCTTCGGACGCGGGTCGACGGGCGCCTTTCCGGCGACGAAGTCCGCGGCGAGCCGGTCGATTCGCGCGCGCCACTCCCGTTGCCAGTGCGTCCACGCGTCCTCTTCCGCATCGGGGCTCTGCTCGACGCCGCGCACCTTGGGCAGCAACGACGCGTCCTTCGCGATGCCGTCGAAGCGCACGTCGCGCGCGGTGACGCTCACAGTGGACATCGCGACCGTCTCGTCTCCGACGGCGGCGAGATACGCGAGCAGCTGCGGATGCGAAGGACGATCGGAATACCAGTCGCCGGGGATGGCGCGGCCGCTCTTGTAGTCGAGAATCGCGAACCCGCCGGTGCCGAGCTCATCCACCCGATCGATGCGGATGTGCAGCTCCGCGCCGGCGAGACGCAGCGTGCGCTCGAGCTCCCTCTCGCGCACGGTGAACGGCGCGCGCTTGCGTTCGAGCTCGCACAGGCTGCGGATGAGCCGCATGGCGCGCCGGCACTCGCGCCGGTTCACGGCCGGTCGGGCATCGGCCCGCGACGGTCCCATGATCTCCGCTGCTGCCTCATCCACGCAGCGCGCGATGAGCGCGTCGAGCGCTTCGCTCGAGTGAGCGAGCAAGCCGGACGAGCTCTTCAGCACACCCCAGAGCTTCTCGAGCGCCGAGTGCAACAAGCGCCCGCGGGTGTCGGCGGCAACGCCCGGCTCGGGGCCATCCATCTCGCTGCTTCCGAGTCGCAGCTCGCCGTAGGCGCGGAACGGACACGAGTTCTGCAGCTCGACGCTGCGCGTGCCCGAAGGCACACGCACCGACAGGTCCCACGGCGTGCCGACACGATCGTCGATGCATTCCGTCATGTCCTCGCGGCGCACGCGCAGAGGCAGCCACAAGGACGGCGCCGCTTCCGCGGTCGCTGCCTTCTCGAGGAACGTTTCGAGCAATGGGCTCGGCGCGAGCTGCACGTCCTCCGCACGCAGCGGTGCACTCAGCACGAGGTGCGGAGTCGATGCGCGCCACGCCGTCAGCAGTGCCTGCGCTTCGGCCGCTCGGCCGGCGGCTGTCGCGCTCGGAACACCCGCGGCAATCTGCGCGTCGAGCGGCAAGAAGGGATCGGGCTGCACCGGTTGCGGCCAAACATCGGCATGCAGGCCGGCAACCCACACGCCGTCGTAGCGAACGATCGGATCGGCAAACTGCGGGGCGATCGTGACCAGCGCATCTCCGCTAGCCGGCCGAAACGACGTGCGCGATGCGAGCTCGGCGAGCCAACCCACCGCCTCCTCGCGCGAAATCACTCCGGCGACCGTCGCGAGCTGACCGAAGTCGTCCAGCAGCTCGGTGAAGCGCGCGCGCGTTTGCTCCTCGTCGCTGTCGAGCGTGCGGTCGCCGGGCCAGTGAAGCGCCGCGAGTGCGTTGTCGAACCGCTCGGACCATTGGCGGGGCGTGGTGCGCGCGACATTCAGCTCACGCAGCGCCTGGTCGATCTGGGCGCTCAGCGCTCGGCCCGCACTCGCAAGCGAGTCCGGCAGCGCGCTGAATGCGCCGAGCAGCTCACGGGGTGTGATCTCGAGTTGCGCGCGCTCACGCAGCCATAAATCCAGCTTCGCGCGCGCGGTTTCCGGGATCGCCCAATACGGCGCGCACAGCCAGGCGCTGAGCTCGGCGAACTCCGCACCGTTCGCGAGCCATGCGAGTCCGCGCAGCGCATGCGCGACGAGCGGAGCACGCGACAACGGCAGCCCGCCTTCGAGTGCGACGAGCGCTGCGCCGCCATCTGCGGCGGCGAGCTTGCCTGAAAGCGCTCGGCCCGGATCGACGCTCTGCGCGATCAACGTCGCGAGCCGTTCGCGCGCCTCGGGTGCGCCCGGTGCCACAACCAGAAGTCGCGCGTCGCCTTGTGCGTCGAGCCGCTCGCGACACCACTCGGCGATCCGTTCCAGCTCCTCCGCAGCGTCGGTTGCGAGCACGGCGCGCGTTTCGTTATGCGCGACGTCGCCGGCAATGCGCATGCGTGTACTGCACCCCTCCGCAGAGCGGGTCTGCGCGAGCGCCGTGAAGCTGGGCGTTTCCTGCGTGAAGCCGACTGCAAGGAGCGGCCGAGCACCGCCAAGGCACTTCAACTCCGCAGCCAACTCCGCGGCGGTCGCTGCGCCGAGCGCACGCATTCTCTGCGCCACGCTCCGGTGAACGTCGGCCAGCAAGCGCTCTTCGCTGCCGGGCGCGCCGCGTGTGCGCGCCAGCGAGATTCTGTACTCGTGCGCGAGCTGACTCGCGCGACGCAGACTGTCTGCGAGCAGCCCGCGCGCCACCAGCTCCAGATCGTCGGTGTGCTCGGCCGCAGCCTGGCGCCAGAGGAACCACTCTTCCGCGGTGCCGAGCAACCGCGGGAGCTTCTCGCCCGATGCGGCGCGCCGTTCGATCTCGCGGGCTTTCCAGGCTTCGAGCGGCAATACGTCGGGCGTTTGCCAGACGTACCGTTTGCGCGCGAGCGCGTCCGCGGCGTAGGCGAGCCGAACCGCTTCGGACCTCTGACGAGACGGTACGACGACCGTCTCCCCCTGCTCTATTGCCTGGAGAACGTCCTGTGGAAGGCTGATCAACTTACTTGAAGCGCTGGCTCGCCTCGACGACGTTCGCCGGCGCGGCGCTGCGCGGCCGCTCGACGTACGTCGTCAGCAGCGATTCGATGCGGCCGAACACGTCGCGCAACGTCGCCGCATCCGGCAGGTTCGTCACGCGGAAGCGATTCTTGTACGGGACGTTGAAGCTCGTGCCGGGCGCGACGAGCACGTGCTTCTGCTCGAGCAGATCGAGCGCGAACTGCTGATCGTCGAAGTGCGGCAGCTCCTTCGTGTTCACGCCGATGAAGCCGTACATCGCGCCTTGAATCGGCTCGAGCTCGAGGAAGCGGCTCGCGGCGACGGCGTTGTCGATCGCCCTGCGCGACTCGAACAGGCGCCCGCCCGGCGAGACGAGCTCCTTGACGCTCTGATAGCCGCCCAGCGCTGTCTGCACGGCCCACTGCGCCGGCACGTTGCTGCAGAGACGAAGCGAGCTCAGAAGCTCGAGCGCCGCGAAGTAGTCGCTCGCGTGATTCTTGCGACCCGAGAACGACGCCCAGCCCACGCGATAGCCGCACGCGCGATACACCTTCGAGAGGCCCGACAAGGTCGCGCACAGCGTGTCCTTCACGACGGTGGCCATCGGGACGAACACGTTGTTGTCGTAGAGCATCTGGTCGTAGATCTCGTCGCTGAACACGACGAGACCGTGCCGCTCTGCGACCCGAGCCAGCGCTTCCACCACGTGACGCGGATACACCGCGCCGGTCGGATTGTTCGGGTTGATGACGACGAGCGCGCGCGTCTTCTTCGTGACGAGGCTCGCGACCTCATCCGGGTCGGGAATGAAGCGATTCTCCGGACGGCACGGGTAGTGCACGACGCGCCCCCCGTTCAGGGTGACCGCGGCCGTCCAGAGCGGGTAATCCGGGCTCGGCACGAGCACTTCGTCGCCCGAGTTCAGCAGCGCCCGCAAGACGAGATCGATGAGCTCGCTCACGCCGTTGCCGATGAACACCTCTTCGGCGGAGACGTTCTGCACACCCCGCGCCTGCTGCTGCATGACCACGGCTTCGCGCGCCGGGAAGATGCCCTTCTGATGGCAGTACCCCTCGGCGTTCTGCAGGTTCTCGATCATGGCGAGCCGCATCGTCTCGGGCGTGCGGAAGCCGAACGCGGCCGGGTTGCCGATGTTCAGCGAGATGATCTCGTAGCCGAGCCGCTCGAGGCCGTGGGCGCGCTGGGCGAGCTTGCCGCGGATCTCGTAACGGACGTTGTTCAGGCTGGCGCTGGGACGCAGAGTGGGCTCGGTTGGCATAGGCCCCGGAGAATAGCCAATCCGGCCGACGTCCGCACTGGAACGGCGCCTCTATTCCGGGAATGCCAGCTCACGCCACCGGTGGCATGCGACGTGATGCCCTGGGTTCCCGGGTTGGGTCGCTTCCCATCCGGGCACCTTCTCCCCGCAGACATCGAGCGCGTGCGGACAGCGGGTGCGGAAGACGCAGCCACTAGGAGGCGCCAGAGGCGACGGCAGCTCGCCGCCGAGTGCGCGCTCCCAGCGCTGCGGCTGAATGTCCGGATCGGGCACGGGCACCGCCTCCAGAAGTCCGCGCGTGTAGGGGTGGGCAGGTGCCGTGTACAGCGACTCGGTGGGTCCCTCCTCCATCATGCGACCGAGATACAGCACGAGCACGCGATCGCAGAGCTGGCGGACGACAGCGAGGTTGTGACTGATGAACAGAATGGCCGTGCGATATTCGCGCTTGAGGTCCTGCAGCAGCGCCAGGATCTGCGCCTGCACGGAGACATCGAGCGCACTCACCGCTTCATCGCAGACGAGGAGCTTCGGCCTCAGCACCATCGCGCGTGCAATCGCGACTCGCTGCGCCTGACCGCCGCTCAGCTCGTGAGGATAGCGCGCGAGCAGGTTGCGGCCGAGACCGACGCGCAGGAGCATCTCGGCCGCGGCTTCGCGCCGCGCAGGCCCGTCGAGATCGCGTCGGTGCACGCACAGCGGCTCGGCGACGATCTCAGCCACCGTCATGCGCGGATCGAGGCTCGCCAGCGGGTCCTGGAAGACGAGCTGCATCTCGCGCCGGAGCGGCCGCAGAGCGCGCGGCGTCAACGCGTCGAGCGGGTTGCCGAGCCAGACGATGTGTCCCGTTTCTGCGCGCACGAGACGCAAGGCGGCGCGCGCGAGCGTCGACTTGCCGGAGCCGGACTCGCCGACGAGGCCCACGACCTCACCCGGATTCAGCACCAGTGAGACGTCCTCGACCGCGCGAAGGATCGGAGCTCGCCGAAACCAGCCCTCGCGCACTCTGAAGTGCACGCGCACGTCGACGAGAGACAGGAGAGGCACCGTCGATGAGCCCGCGGAGCTGCCTTCCGCGGCCTCGCCTTTCGCGCTCGGTGCTGGTTTTCCCGCACGCTCGCGCTGCTCAACTGCTGTGTGTCCCCGGTTTCCCGCACGCAAGGACGGTACGGCCTGGAGCAGCGCATGCGTGTAGGCGTGCTCCGGGTGTCTCAGAATGCGGTCGACGGCGCCGACCTCCACGATGCGCCCCGCTTGCATCACCGCGACGCGATCCGCGATGCCTGCGACGATGCCCAGATCGTGCGTGATCAGCGCGAGCGCCATCCGCTGCGCGCGCTTCAGCTCGGCCAGTAGCGCCAGAATCTGCGCTTGGATCGTCACGTCGAGGGCCGTCGTCGGCTCGTCGGCGATCAGCAGCTTCGGTCCGCAAGCCAGCGCCATCGCGATCATCACCCGCTGGCGCATGCCACCCGAGAGCTCGTGTGGATATTGCGTGAGTCGCCGCGCCGGATCCGTGACCTGCACGCGCTCGAGCAGCGCGAGCGCGTGCGCGCGGCCCTTCTTCCACGACGCTCCCGTGTGCCGCACGAGCGTCTCCGCGATCTGATCGCCGATGCGCAGATGCGGGGTCAACGACGTCAGCGGGTCCTGGAAGATCATGCCGATACGCGAGCCGCGAACGCGATCGAGCTCGCTCGCAGGCCGGCCTAGCAGCTCCTGCCCTTCGAAGCGTGCGCTGCCGCGTACGCTGGCGTTCGCGGGAAGCAGGCCCGTCACCGCGAGAAACGCCTGACTCTTTCCCGCGCCGGATTCGCCGACGATGCCCACGCATTCACCGGGTGCGATCGTCAGCGACAGATCGCTCACGGCCTCGACGGCCCCGCCGGGGGTTGCGAACGTGACGCCTAAGTCGCGGATGTCGAGTACGGGCGCGCTCACGGAGGCATCAACGCTCACGCGGATCGAACGCATCGCGCAGCGCGTCGCCCACGAAGTTCAGCGCGACGAGCAGCACGACGAGGAAACCCGCTGGGACGATGAGCATCCACGGGGCCGACTCGAGCTCGCGCGCGCCCGAGTTGATGAGACTGCCGAGGCTCGCGAGCGGCTCCTGCACGCCGAGCCCGAGAAAGCTCAGGAAGCTCTCGTAGAGAATCATCTGCGGGATCGTCAGCGCCGCGTACACGATCACCGGCCCGAGGAGGTTCGGCACGATGTGCCGCGCCAGAATGCCCGGCGTGCTCACGCCGGCGACGACGGCGGCTTCGACGAACTCGCGATGCTTCAGCGACAGCGTTTGACCGCGCACGATGCGCGCCATCGTGAGCCAGCCCACCGCGCCGATCGCGACGAAGAGCGCATAGATGTTCCCGCGGGTGAGCACCGTCATCAGGATGATGACGATGAAGATATAGGGAAGCGAATAGAGCACGTCGACGATGCGCATCATGACTTCGTCGGTACGGCCGCCGAGATAGCCGGCCAGCGCGCCCCAGAGCACTCCGATCGCGAGACTCACGGCCGTGGCGAGCAGCCCGATGGCGAGCGAAACGCGCACGCCGTGCAGTGTACGCACGAACAGATCGCGGCCCAGGCGGTCCGTGCCGAGCCAATGCCCTTCGGCGAGCTGCGGCGGCGCGGCGATGTGGCTCCAGTCGAGCCCGTCGTACGTGTACGGACTCAGCGCCGGGCCGATGATCGCGAGCAATGCGATCAGCACCACGAGTGCCGCCGCGATCGCGGCCGCGGGATTACGCCGCATGGCGTACTCGCGGATCGAGCCAGCCGTACAGCAGGTCGGCCAGCAGATTGCAGAGCAGCGTCAGCGCGCCGTAAACGACGATCATCCCCATGACGAGCGTGTAGTCGCGATCGATGGCGCCCTGCACGAGGAAACGCCCCGAACCAGGCAGCCCGAACACGGTCTCCACGACGAGCGAGCCCGTCACGACGAACGCCGTAGCGGGCCCGAGATAGCTCACGACGGGCAGCAGCGCCGGCCGCAGCGCATGGCGCAGGACGATGCTCGCGCCCCCCACGCCCTTCGCACGCGCCGTGCGGATGAAGTTGCTACGCATCACCTCGAGGAAGCTCGTGCGTGTGAGACGTGCCACGTACGCGATGACTGGGAGCGCCAATGTGATTACCGGCAGCACCAGGTACCGCGGTTCGCCGTTTGCCCAGCCGGCGACGGGCAACCAGCGCAGATGTAGGCCGAAGATGAGCGCGAGCAGCGGACCGACGACGAAGCTCGGAAGCGCGACGCCGAGGGCCGCAAGCAGCCGCACGCCGTGATCGACGGCGCTCTCGCGGCGCAGCGCCGCGACTGCACCGAGCGGTACGCCAACGAGCACGGCGAGCAGGATCGCGCATGCGCCGAGCGTGAGGCTCACCGGCAATCCTTGCGCGATCAGCTCGCCGACGCGCATGTCCCTGAACTTGAACGACGGACCGAAGTCACCGTGCGCGAGCCCCGCGAGATAGCGCGCGTATTGCGTGAGAATCGGCTGGTCGAGCCCGTACGCGGCGTCGAGATTCGCTCTGATCGCGGGGGCGACGCCCTGCTCCTCATCGAACGGTCCGCCGGGTGCGAGGCGGATGATGAGAAACGAGAGCGTGATGATGATGAGCAGTGTCGGAACGAACGTTGCAATCCGGCGGATCGCAAATCGAATCACTGGACCCCTCGACAGATGTGGCGTGCGCGCGCGAGTCTACAGTGAGGCGCGCGTGAAAACTCGCGCGTCGCAGAGGACTGCTGCAATTCGTGAATCGAGCGGCGCCGTTCGTGAATCATGAGGCGCGATTCGTGAACTCGCGCTGCCAAGCGGACGGTGAGCGTGTACAAGGCAACGCGGTAGCAGGTATGCGGCACGTCTGCACGATAACCGAACGTTTTTTCCGCCTGATGGACACTCATGGATACAGTTTCTAAACTGCCCCTCCAGGTTCATTCCCACGCCACCACGGTAAAGCTCCCGTCCATGGAATCCACTCGCCCGATTCGCGCTTTGATCCGCGGCCTCGACGCCCTCACGGTGCTGAATCTGAAGAACGGCGCGACGGTTTCCGAGATCGCTCAGGAAATCAAGCTTCCGCGCACCACGACCTATCGCATCCTCGAGACGCTGAGCCATGCGGGCTACGTCTATCGGGACGACCACGACGACCGCTACCGCCTCACCATCATGGTGCGCGGGCTGTCCGACGGATTCGACGACGAAGCGTGGGTCACGCAGATTGCGCGCCCGTACCTGTATTCCCTCTGTAGCGAGATCGTCTGGCCCGTCGGCATCGCCTCGCTGTCCGGCACGACGATGCTCGTGCGCGAGACGACGGATCACGCGAGCCCGCTCGCCGTCGAGCGCTTCTCCGCCGGATTCCGCGTCCCGCTTCTGACCACCGCGATCGGTCGCGTGTATCTCGCGTTCTGCTCGCAGACCCAGCGCGATTCGCTGCTCGAGATCCTCTCCCGCTCCAGCAAGGAGGAGGACAAGCTCGCCAAGAACAAGGCGGAGTTGCAGAAGATCCTCTCGGACGCGCGCAGCCAGGGCTACGCGACGGCCGTGCATCCGCGGCGCATTTCCGAGCAGGTGAGCGTCGCGGTGCCGATCATCGTCGACGACCGCGTGCTCGCGACCATCGCCGTGCGCTTCGCCGCGACCGCCGTGCCGCTGAAACTCGCGCTGGAGCGCTTCCTGCCGAAGCTCAAAGACACGGCGGCGAAGATCGGCCAGACCTTCCTCGCCGAGCAGCGCGACCCGCCCCACCAGCACCATCGCCCGGCACAGATTCGCTGACGCGTCAGGGCGCCGGCATCCGGCGAGAGTCGCCTGCGCCCCTCCGGATAGTTGATAATTGCCGACCCCGCGGGCCCGTGTGGCCCGCGGGCCGTTTTGGCTGCCCGGAAGACACTTTGCGATGAAACGAATCCTCGTCGGCATCAAGCGCGTGGTGGACTACAACGTCCGCGTGCGCGTCAAACCAGATGGGTCCGGCGTCGTCACCGACGGCGTCAAGATGAGCATCAACCCGTTCGATGAAATTGCGCTCGAGGAAGCGCTGCGCATCAAGGAGAAAGGCGGCGCCGAGGAGGTCGTGGTCGCGACCATCGGGCCGGCGGACACGCAGCAGCAGCTGCGCACCGGGCTCGCCATGGGTGCGGACCGCGCGCTGCTCGTCGAGCATGCCGGAGCGCTCGAGCCGCTCGATGTGGCGAAGGTGTTCCTGAAGCTGATCGAGAAGGAGCAGCCGTTCCTCGTCATCCTCGGCAAGCAGGCCATCGACGACGACAACAATCAGACCGGGCAGATGCTGGCGGCGCTTTGGAATCGCCCCCAGGCGACCTTCGCTTCGAAGCTGGAGCTCGCGGGTGAGCAGGCCAAGGTGACCCGCGAGGTCGATGCGGGCCTCGAGACGCTCGAAGTCGACCTGCCGGCCGTCGTGACGACCGACCTGCGCCTCAACGAGCCGCGCTACGTCAAGCTGCCGGAAATCATGAAGGCGAAGAAGAAGCCGCTCGAGACCCTGCCGCTCGCCTCTCTCGGCGTGAGCCCGCGCCAGCGCGTGACGCCGGTGAAATACGAGCCGCCGCCGCAGCGGCAGAAGGGCGTTCTCGTGAAGACGCCGCAGGAGCTGGTGGAGGCGCTGAAGAAGAAAGGGCTCGTGGCATGAGCAAGGTTCTGATCGTTGCCGAGCACGACGGCAAATCCCTCAACCCCAGCACCGCGAAATGCGTGACGTGCGCGCGTTCCATTCCCGGTGCGGAAATCACCGTGGCGGTGTTCGCGCAGGATGCCGCTGCCGTCGCGGCACAAGCCGCGAAGCTGCAGAACGTGGCGCGCGTGCTGAAAGTCGAGAATCCGGCCAACGAGCATGCGCTCGCTGCGGTGATCGCGCCGCAAGTCGTCGCGCTCGCGCGCGACTACACCCACGTGCTCGGCCCGTCGACCACGTTCGGCAAGGACCTCATGCCGCGCGTGGCCGCCCTCCTCGACACCGCGCAGGTCAGCGACATCATGGCGGTCGAGAGCGAGACGCGCTTCCGGCGCCCCATCTACGCGGGCAACGTGCTCGTGACGGTGGATATCGATGCGGGC
This sequence comes from Steroidobacteraceae bacterium, assembly GCA_035760965.1. Lineage (GTDB taxonomy): Bacteria > Pseudomonadota > Gammaproteobacteria > Steroidobacterales > Steroidobacteraceae > JADGHX01. The sequence goes on from DASTRY010000076.1 coordinate 23,705, forward strand.
AGTAAGATCGTCGGAACCGTGCGCACGGCGTCGTTCGAAGCAGCGGCTGAGGGCGGGTCCGCGACGGTGGAAGCGGCGGCCGTCCAAGTGGAGCTACCGAAGCACACGCGCTTCGTGTCGGTGTCGGCGGCCAAGTCCGACCGACCCGATCTGCAGACCGCGCGGCGTGTGATCTCCGGCGGTCGCGCGCTCGGCAGCGCCGAGAACTTCAAGATGCTCTACTCCCTCGCCGACAAGCTCGGCGCGGCGGTCGGCGCCTCGCGCGCGGCGGTCGATGCGGGGTACGCGCCGAACGATCTGCAGGTGGGTCAGACCGGCAAGATCATCGCGCCGGAGCTCTACATCGCGATCGGCATCTCCGGAGCGATCCAGCACCTCACGGGCATCAAGGACGCCCGCACCATCGTCGCCATCAACAAGGATGCCGAGGCGCCGATCTTCGAGGTGGCCGATTACGGTCTCGTCGGCGACCTCTTCCAGATCGTGCCGGAGCTCGAAAAGCTCCTCTGAAACGACGAGGCCCGCCGGGGCGTCAACCCCGGCGGGCCGCCTTCGATGGGTCGGAACGGAGGTCGCTCAGGCCTGAGCGTGGAGCGTCCAGAGGTTCGCGAGGCGCTCCAGGGTCGGATTGCCCTTCACCGCTTTGAACGCCTTACGCGCCTCGTCCTTGCGTCCTGCGCCGAGCTGCGCAATGCCCAGCAGCAGCTGCGCATTCGCCGGGTTCGACAGCCCGCCCTTGGACAGCCCACGCTGGAGCGCGGCCGCGGCCTTGTCATATTGCTGGTAGCCCAGATAGGCCACGCCGACGCTCACGTCCTTGTCGCCGGTCTTCGACGCCGCGGCATCCGCATCGAGCTTGGCGAGGTTCGCCTGGCCCGCGGCGGCGGCCTTCTTCGCCGTTTCGAGCAGGCGCTTGTTGCGATCGATATCGCGCTGCTCCGTGAAGGCCTTGCTGTTGAAGCCCTTCTCGAGCACGGCCTGCGCCTCGCCGGGCGCGCCGGCCTCGAGGGCGAGCTGCGCGTATTCCGTGTAATCGCTCGGCTTGGTCAGCACGCCGACGGCCGAGGCGAGCCGGTAGACCTGCAGCTGCTGCTGATCGTTGCCGCCGCCGCCATCCTGCGTGTGATACATGGCGGTCATGAGGTTCTGCCAGTACTGCGGCTTCGGGTAGTACGCGACGAGGCGCTCGTACGTGCGCTGCAGGCAGGCGTTGTCGTCGGTCCTCAGGCAGGCGTTCTGCACGAGATTGAGCGTCTGCTCCTTCGGCCGCCGGCCCGCTTTGATCTGGCTCTCGACCTGCTGCTGGATGAATTTCGAGGCCGTCTTGTAGTCGCCCTTCTGGTAATAGGCCTGGCCCATCAGGGTGTAGGTGTCCTCGTCGGCGTAGCCGTCCTTGCTCATGCGTTCGCCGAGCGCGAGCACCTTGTCGTAGTTCTTCAGCGTGTAATGGATCTGGAAGAGCTGCTTGACACGCTTCTGCTTGTCGGCGGGCGTGTTGTACTTGGAGTCGAGGTCCGCCTCGATGACCTTCGCCGCCTCCGCCAGGTTGTTCGTCTTGACGTACGCATAGCTCAGCATCTCGTTGGCGAGATGCTCGTCATAGTCGTTCTTGCCCGGCAGATTCTGGATGTCTTTCAGCTTCGTGATCGCATCCTGATACTTCCTCGCATCGAGGGATGCTTTGGCGGCCTGCAGGGCCTTGCCGCCCGCCTTGGTGTTCATCGGCTTGTCGGCCGCGAACGCAGGGCTTACGGGTGCGAAACCGATGGCGCACGCGAACACGACGCTCAATGCGAGCGCCGTCAGGGTGTTCGAACGAATCTTCATAGGTGTTTGCTGGGGGGAGCTTCAGAGCTGGCCGAGCACGTACTCGGCTGCGGATACTTTGAACTGTCCTGGTGCTTCGACGTTCACCTGCTTGGCGACGCCATCGTCGACCACGATGGCGAAGCGCTGGCCGCGAGTGCCCATGCCGAATCCGCGAGCATCGAGCTCGAGGCCGAGCGCCTTGGCGTACTCGCCGTTGCCGTCCGCCAGCATCAGCACCTTGTCGCCGACGTTCGAGTGCTTGCCCCACGCGTTCATGACGAACACGTCGTTGACGGCCATGCAGGCGATCGTATCGATGCCTTTGGCCTTGAACTGATCGGCATGCTGCACGAATCCGGGCAGATGCTTCGCGTCGCAGGTGGGTGTGAACGCACCGGGGACCGAGAACAGCACGACCTTCTTGCCCTTGAACAGCTCGTCGGTCGTCACGTTCTTCGGGCCGTCCGTGGTCATCGTCTTCAGCGTGCCCGAAGGCATGCGGTCGCCGGCCTTGATGGTCATCAGCAGCTATCCCTCGAGTGAATACGCGCTACTTACGCGTGGTGTCGTCGCCCGCCGAGGCGGTGCGCTCCGGCGTCGCCTGCCGCGCGTGCAGGCTCCACAGGTTCGCAAGGCGCTCGAGCTTGGGGTCGCCCTTCACGGTCTTGAACGTCTTCTGCGCCTCTTCCCGCTTTCCGGCGCCGAGCTGCGCGATGCCGAGCAGGAGGCGCGCTTCACCCTCGTTCTGCACGCCGGGCTTGCTGAGGCCGCGCTCGAGCGCCTCCACCGCCTTGTCGTACTGCTTGTAGCCGAGATACGCAAGGCCGACGCTCACGTCCTTGTCGCCGGTCTTCGCGGCAGCCGCGTCGCTCGCGATCTTGTCCAGGCCCGCCTTGTCGCTCGCGGCCTGCTTCTCCGCAGACTCGAGCAGGCGCTTGTTCTTGTCGAGCGAGCGCGCGTCCGAGAACACGTTCTTCTGCAGCCCTTTCTGCAGGATGTTCACCGCTTCACCCGGCGAGCCCGCTTCGATGGCGAGCTGCGCGTACTCGGTGTAGTCCTCCGGCCGCTTCAGCACGTCCACCTCGGACGCGAGGCGATACACGTTGAGCAGGCTCTTCTCGGTCTGACCCTGCTGCTGGAACATCGAGTACACGAGGTTCTGCCAGTACTCGGTCTTCGGGTGGTACGCGACGAGCTTCTCGAGAGCGGCGGTCGTGCAGGCGTCGTCGTTCTGCTTGACGCACGCGCTCATGAGCAGCTGGAGCGTCTGCTCCTTCGGCTCCTTGCCCGCCTTGATCTGCTCATCGACGTAGTCGTCGATGAATTTCTGCGCGCCCTTGAAATCGTTCTTGATGTAGTAGGCCTGCGCGACGAGCGTGTACATGTCGTCGTCGGCGCCACCGTTCTTGATCGACTTGGTGCCGTAGTCGATGGCCTTGTCGTAGTTCTTGATCTGGTAGTTGACCTGCGCCAGCGCCTTCAGGCGATTGGCCGCGTCGGCGGGCTCGAGAAAGCCGGCGTTGTAGCCGAGCTCCAGATACTTCGCCGCCTGCGCATAATCGTTGAGCCGGACGTACGCGACGCCGAAGAGCTCATCCATCACGAACTCATCATAGGGCGTCTTGTTCGGAGCGGCCTCGACTTCCTTCAGCTTGGCGATGGCGCCCTGATAGTCCTTGGCGTTCATCGCGTCCTGCGCCGCCTTGAGCGGCTTGGCCACGGCCTTGCTGACGCCCTGCTTCTGCTCCTTGTCCGCCGCGAAGGCCGCGGTCGACACGCCCGACGCCCCAAAAACGACGGCGCTCAGCGCGAGCGCCGCGAAGAACTTGGCTGTCGATCTCATGCTACTCCCGTGCTATTCCCGAAACTCCGAAGTGTTCACGAAACCGATCTTCTTCATCCGGTTCCGCTGGGCGGCAGCCAGAACCTGGGCCACCACGCCGTACTTCGCACGGCGATCGGGACGCAGGTGGATCTCGGGTTGCGGGTCCTTGCTCGCTTCCGAGCGAAAGTACTGTTCCAGAGTTTGAACGCTCGGGACGACGGTACCGTTCCAGACGACGGTCCCGTCGAAGTCCACTTCCAGATCGATGACCTCGGGCCGGGCGTCCGGCGGCGGGGGATTGTTCGCCTGCGGCATGTCGAGCTTCACCGCATGCGTCATGATCGGGATCGTGATGATGAACATGATCAGCAACACCAGCATGACGTCGATCAGCGGCGTCGTGTTGATGTCGCACATTGCACCGTCGTCGCCGCCGGTGCCTACGTTCATTGCCATGGTCTAGTCTCTCCTCAAAGCGGACGGGGACGGCGGTCAGCCTTGGGCTGCCGCCGCCGCCGCGGCTCCGCTACCTACCGGCGGCTCGGTAATGAACCCCACCTTGACTACACCGCCTCGCTGAATGGTGTAGATCACGCGGCCCACCGCTTCATACCGCGCATCTCTGTCAGCTCGGATGTGCAACTCGGGCTGGGGTTTCTTCACTGCCGCCGCCTTGACCAGCTCCAGCAGCTCGGCCCGGCTCGGAACCGCCTTGGTATTCCAGTAGACGTTGCCCTTGGCATCCACCTCGACGGTGATGTTCTCGGGCTTCGTCTGCGTCGGAATGTTCGCGGCCTTCGGCAGGTTCTGCACGACGGTGTGCGTGATCACCGGGATGGTGATCAGGAAGATGATCAAGAGCACCAACATCACGTCGACGAGCGGCGTGGTGTTGATGGTCGAGTTCAGCTCCGCCTCCTCGCCTTCGGCCGGTCCTACATTCATCGCCATCTGCGCGTTCCTCTGGAACTTGGGTCAGGGTCTCAACGTGCGTTCATCGAACGCGGGGTTTACTTGCGAACCGCTGCCGCGGGCTGCGCCACGGGACGCGCGGCACCGCCGGTCGACAACGCATCGCCGCTGCCGCCCACGCGGGCACCGCTGATGAGGTACGCATGGAGGTCGGCGGCGAAGTTCCGCAGCCCATCCTGCACACCCTTGTTGCGGCGGATCAGCCAGTTGTAGCCGAGCACCGCGGGCACCGCGACGGCCAGACCGATGGCGGTCATGATCAGCGCTTCACCGACGGGACCGGCCACCTTGTCGATCGACGCCTGACCGGCGAGACCGATGTTGATGAGGGCGTGATAGATGCCCCACACCGTGCCGAACAGACCGACGAACGGGGCGGTCGAGCCGACCGTCGCGAGGAACGCCATGCCCGACTGCAGCTTGCTGTTCACGGCGTCGACCGAGCGCTGCAGCGACATGGTGATCCACTCGTGCAGGTCGATGCGGTCCGTCAAGCGACCGTCGTGGTGGGAGGCAGCGCGCAGGCCGTCCTCGGCGATGTTGCGGAAGTCGTCGCCCTTCTTCAGGCGCTCGACGCCGTCCTTGATGGTGGGCGCATTCCAGAAGGTCTTTTCGACCGTCTTGGCAGAGGCCTTCAGCTTCCGCTGGTCCCAGATCTTCGTGAGGATGATGTACCACGAGAACAGGGACATCAGCACCAGGATGATCAGGGTGCCCTTGGCGACGAAGTCACCTTGGGCCCAGAGGGCCGACAGGCCATATGGATTCTCAACGACTGCGGTGGGTGTGTTTTCCATAGATTCCTCGATCAAAAAAAACGCCGGGCACGGAGCCCGGCACATACGTCGTCAATTTTTGAGTTCGAACTTGATGCGGAACGAGAAGCAATCGGTCGTCGGCTGACCGTCGATGGAGCCTGCCTGATAACGACCGGCCTTCGCGAGCTTGATCGCGCCTTCATCGAGACGGGCGCTGCCCGAGGACTGCTGGATGACCGGCTCCTCGGTGAGCTTGCCGTTCGGACCGACGCACACCTTGACGGTGGGCGCGCCTTCCTCGCCGAGACGCTTGGACGCGGCCGGGTAGTACTCCTCGGACGAGGGGAAGTTCTTGCCGATCGACGCATGCTTCACGTTGCGCGGCGGCGGAGGCGGCGGCGGAGCCATCGGCACAGGCTTGTCCGTCACGTCGGTGATCGCAGTGGACTGCGCCGTGTCGACGGGAATGTCGATCGCGACTTCGGGCGGCGGCACCTCCACCGGCGGACGCTCGAACTCGGGCGGCGGAGGCGGCGGCGGCTCATCGCGCTGCTTCACTTCTTCGATGATGTCGGTCTGGATCGGCGGCGCGACGACCTGGATGATCTGCGCTCCGAGCCCGGTGGCCAGCAAGTACCCGAGCAGGATGTGGAACGCGATGATCACCATCAAGACGATCGCGCGTCTGGAGAAGAAACTAGTGTCGTGTGCGTAAGCTGCCATTTGTGCCTTCAACTAACCGAGCACATCACCCGAGCGTTGGCGTGATGCGCACTGTCTGAAAATCCCCCAGACCAATTTTCGATTGAAACGGTGCCGCTTTTACTGCTTGACGAGATAGCACACCGTCTGCATCGACGGAAGCCCGCGGACTTTAACCGGTGCTCTGCGCACTGACAACTGCGCTCAAGCTCTTGATCCATGCGCGGGTTCCCCCGTACGGGTGGTGACCGCTCCAGCGGAAGCGCTGCTCACGAGCCTTGCGTACTTCGCGAGCACGCCGCCTGTCGCGTACGGCTTACGTGGTTTCCACGCCGCGCGTCGCCGGCGCAACTCCGTCGCCGTGAGCGCGACGTCAATCGTGCGCTTCTCCGCATCGATGGTCAGCGCATCGCCGTTGCGCAGTAGCGCGAGCGGTCCGCCGACCGCCGCTTCCGGGGTGATATGTCCAACAACGAAGCCGTGAGTCCCGCCGGAGAAACGGCCGTCGGTGATCAGTGCCACCTGATTGCCGAGCCCGCGCCCCATGATGGCGCCGGTCGGGCTGAGCATTTCGCGCATGCCGGGCCCACCCTTGGGACCCTCGTAACGAATGACGACCACGTCCCCTGCCCTGACCGCACCATCGAGGATCGCGCGGGTCGCGGCTTCCTCGCCGTCATAGACACGCGCGCGGCCCGAAAATTTCAGGCCTTCGTGACCGGTGATCTTTGCGACCGCACCTTCCGGAGCCACATTGCCGTAGAGAACGACGAGGTGGCTGTCCTTCTTGATCGGAGCGGAGAGCGGCCTCACGACCTCCTGTCCAGCAATATATGTACCTACTTCTGCAAGGTTTTCTGCGAGTGTGCGTCCGGTGACGGTCAGACATTCCCCGTGCAGGAGGCCCGCGTCGAGCAGCATCTTCATCAAAGGTTGAATGCCTCCCGCGGCGATGAGCTCCGACATCAGGAAGCGCCCGCTCGGGCGCACATCCGCGAGCACCGGGACGCGCTTGCCGATGCGCGTGAAATCGTCGAGGTGCAACTTCACGCGCGCTTCGTGTGCAATCGCCAGAAGATGGAGCACGGCGTTCGTCGAACCCGACAGCGCTATCGTCATCGTTATAGCGTTCTCGAACGCCTTGCGCGTGAGGATGTCGGCCGGGCGAATGCCCGCCTCCAGCATGCTCACCACCGCGGCGCCGGCGCGCCGGCAATCATTGCGCTTGGCATCGCCCACCGCTTCCTGCGCGGAGCTGTTCGGCAGCGACAGACCGAGCGCCTCGATGGCGGAGGCCATCGTGTTCGCGGTGTACATGCCGCCGCAGCTGCCGGGACCCGGGATCGCGCTGCGCTCGACATCGCGCAGCTCGGCGTCGGAGATCTTGCCGGCGGCGCGCGCGCCCACCGCCTCGAACACCGAGACGATGTCGCGACGGTTCGCTCCCGGACGAATCGTGCCGCCGTACACGAACACGGCCGGACGATTCAAGCGCGCGATCGCCATCGCGCAACCCGGCATGTTCTTGTCGCAGCCGCCGATCGCGACGAAGCCGTCGAAGCCTTCCGCCGCGACGACGGTCTCGATCGAATCGGCGATCACCTCGCGCGAGACGAGCGAGTAGCGCATGCCGGGTGTGCCCATCGAGATGCCGTCCGAGACGGTGATCGTGTTGAAGAGCACGCCCTTCGCGCCGGACGCATCGACGCCCGCCATCGCTTCGCGCGCGAGCTCCGCGATGTGCATGTT
>DASTRY010000077.1:0-18009 GCA_035760965.1 Steroidobacteraceae bacterium
CGATCTGCGCGAGAGCCCGCTCGTCGCCGTCGCCGAACGGCTCATCGGCAAGGGGTATCAGCTGCGGATCTTCGATTCCGAGGTGAACCTGTCGCGCCTCATCGGCGCCAACAAGCGGTTCATCGAGGAGAGCATCCCGCACATCGGCAATCTCATGGTCGACAGCAACGAGGCCGTGCTTGCCGATGCGCAGGTGGCGATCGTCAGCGTGGCGACGCCCGCCGTGTTGCAAGCGCTTGCGAATCACAGCAATTCGGATCTGGCGGTGGTGGACCTCGTAGGCCTGCCGCGCGATGCGATCAAGTGCGCGCGCTACAGCGGCATCTGCTGGTGATCGATGTCGTACCGGATTCTCCACGTTCTCGATCACTCGCTGCCCCTGCAGAGCGGCTATGCGTTTCGCACGGCCGCGCTGTTGCGCGAGCAGCGGGCGTTCGGATGGGAGACGTTCCACCTCACGACGCCGAAGCACTACGCGCCCGGCGGCGATGAGGAAACAACGGCCGGGCTGCATTTCTATCGCACGCGCGTTCCACCTTCATGGGCCCGCAAGGCGCCGGTGCTCGACAACGTGATGGTGGTGCGAGACACCGCCGCGCGTCTCGAAGAGCTCGTCGAGAAGATTCAGCCGGACATCATTCACGCACATTCGCCGTGCCTTACGGGCATGGCTGCAAGCGGAGTTGCGCGCCGACACGGCATTCCGCTGGTGTACGAGATGCGTGCCTCGTGGGAAGACGCCGCGGTAGATCACGGCACTACTACCGAAGGTAGCTTGCGCTACAAGCTGTCGCGCGCACTCGAGTCGCGCGTGCTCAGACGCGCGGATGCGATTACGACGATCTGCGAAGGGCTCGCGGGCGACATCGCGGCGCGCGGCATCTCGCGCGAGCGCATCACGCTCATCCCCAACGCCGTCGACATCGAGAGCTTCGAGCCCATCGAGCGGGCGGATGAGGCGCTGCGCCGCGAGCTCGGGCTCGGCGACGGTCCCGTGCTGGGCTTCATCGGCTCGTTCTACGGCTATGAAGGCATCGACATGCTAGTGCGTGCGATGCCCGAGATCGTGAAGGTCCATCCGAACGCGACGGCGCTGCTCGTCGGCGGCGGGTATGCGGAAGCGTCGCTCAAGCAGCTCGTCACCGAGCTCGGGATGGCGAGCAAGGTACGCTTTGCCGGGCGCGTGCCGCACGATCAGGTGCGGCGCTATTACTCCGTCGTCGACGTGCTGGTCTACGCGCGCAAGTCGATGCGGCTCACGGAGCTCGTCACGCCGCTGAAGCCGCTGGAAGCGATGGCGCTGAAGCGTCTGTTCGTGTGCTCGGGCGTGGGCGGGCATCGGGAGCTGATCCCACAGCACCTGCGCCAGTACGTTTTCACGCCGGGAGACGTTCAGGATCTCGTGCGCGCGACGCTGCAGCTGCTCGCGGATCGAGACAAGTGGCCGGCGTTCACCGATGCGGGGCGGCGGTACGTCGCCGAGCGCGTGACGTGGCGCAATTCGGCCGCGCGATATCGGGACGTGTACGAAAGCCTGGTACGCGTCGATCGCACTCGAGGGAGTCATGGCGTCTCAACCCTCTAGCGCGGCCGACGAACCGACCACTGTTCTCGCCGAGCCCTTCCTGAGCGTATTTCCGCTGACGCGGTTCCGACGCTGGCTCACGATCGTGGGGCTCGGGCTCCTCGTCATGGTGGTGTACGCGCAGACCTTCGCGAGCACGTTCGAGCTCTATCTGCACGGGGACTTCCACCACCATTTCTTCGTCTATCCGGCGGTGGCTTATGTGCTGTATCGGCAGGAGCGCTCGCTGATCCGGGCGCCGGTGGCGCCCAGCGTATTGGGGTTGGTCGCGCTCGCGGCTCTCGTCCTCGTCTGGTCCGTGTCGCGCACGGCGAGCGTGCAGCTTGGCGAGCAGGTCGCGGCGATTCTGATGATCCCCGCGTTCGTATTCGCAGTGATGGGCGGACGCGTGCTGCAGGCCGCGGCGTTCCCGATGTTGCTCCTTCTCGCGGCGATTCCACTCGGCGACGGCATCATCCCGGCTCTGATGGAAGTGACCGCGGACATCGCGACGTTCCTCCTCCATCTCTTCGGCATTCCGGCGTACCGCGAGGGCATGTTGATCAGCTTGCCGAACGGCGAGTTCCAGGTTGCCGCGGCGTGCGCCGGCTTCAATTTCCTGTCGGCGGGCGTCACGTGCGCCCTGATCTGCTCGTATTTCCTGTGGAATCGCTGGAAGCCGCGCCTGATCTTCGTCGGCATCGCGGCGGTCGCGTTTGTGCTGGCGAACGGCGCTCGCGCCTTCATCGTGATGGCGGTGGCATCGGCCACGCACATGAAATATCTCGCCGGTCACGATCACGTGACGTTCGGCATGATCCTGTTCGCCGTGCTCCTCTTCGGATTGCTCTGGTTCGCGAACAAGTATGCCGATCCGCCGGGCAGCGCGCCGAAGCAGCAGGCGGCACCCGAGCCGTCGGTGATGAGCTTGACCGATCCTGCGGTCCGAGGCCGCAACACCGCGTTGGCGCTTGCCGCATTGCTGTTGCTCGTGGCCGGCCCGGCTGCGCACGCGTATCGGCAAGGCGCTGCGCATTCGTATCCGGAAACCCTGCAGTTGCCGGAGCTGGCGGGCTGCACGCGCGGCGATGCCGCGGACGCAAAGTGGCAGCCGACGATGAAAGCCGCGGATCGCGAGGCTCGTGCGCTCTACGTTTGCGATGACGTCGTCATCGAAGCCTACATGGCGGTGTACATCAACCAGCAGCAGGGTCGCGAGCTCGTGAGCGTGGACAACGCGCTAGTGCCAGCGCGGTGGATCGACAGCGGCGCACGCCGCGACGGCGAGGTCGCGGGACTGCCGGTCAACGTCGTCGAGACGCAAGAGAGCGCCGACACCGTATACGCCATGTACGGCTATGACGTGAATGGCCGGCCGGCCCGCTCCGTTTACGCCGAGAAAACACTGGAAATGCGCGCGGCGCTGTCGCTGCGGCCGGTTGTCGCACGTGCGTATCTCGTGAACGCGCGTGCCCCACGCGAGAGCACGGCGGCCATGCGCCAGCGCGTGAGCGAGCTGACCCGCGCGCTCCTCGCGGATTCGAAGTAGTGCCGCCATGACGCCTGCCCGCGATCCGCGCCCGCTCATCGCACACATCGTCTTCCGCTTCGACTACGGCGGCCTGGAGAACGGCGTCGTGAACGTGATCAACGGGCTGCCCGAGGACGCCTTCCGACACACCGTGATCGCGTTGAGCGAGTGCACCGATTTCAAGGCGCGCATTCGCCGGCGGGACGTCACGGTGCACGCGCTCGGCAAGCAGGCCGGCAAAGACCCCGGCGCGTATCTGCGGCTCTATCGTCTGCTGCGGAAGATACGGCCCGACATCACTCACAGCCGCAATCTCGCGACGCTCGAGAGTGCGGTCGTCGCGCGCCTCGCAGGCGTGCCGCAGCGGATTCACGGCGAGCACGGCTGGGACATCTACGATCCGGACGGCACCAATCGCAAGTACCGGGCGATGCGCCGCCTCGCGAGCCCCGCCATCGGGCGCTTCGTCACGGTGTCCCGAGAGCTCGAAAAATGGCTGACCGACTTCGTCGGGATTCGCGCCTCGAAGATCACGCGCATCTGCAACGGGGTCGACACCGAAAAATTCCGGCGCGTCGAAGGGGGGCCGCGCACGCTGCTTCCCGAGCCGCTTCGCGCGCCGGGCACGGTCGTTTTCGGCAGTGTGCTGCGCTTCAGCCCCATCAAGGACCCGCTGAACCTCGTGCGCGCCTTCATTGCCGCGCGTCGGGACGCCAGTGGCGCATCGATCCGGCTGGCGATGATCGGTGATGGTGCGATCCGCACCGATGCGGAGCGTCTGCTGCGCGAGGCCGGTCTCGCCCAGGACGCGTGGCTGCCCGGCGCACGGGACGATGTGCCCGCTCTGCTCCGGGAAATGGACGTCTACGTCCTCGGCTCGCTTCGTGAGGGCATCTCGAATACGGTGCTGGAATCGATGTCGACCGGCCTGCCGGTCATCGCGACCCGCACGGGCGGCAATATCGAGCTGGTGAACGATGGGATCACGGGGCGGCTGATCGCACCCGGGAGCCCGGACGAGCTGGCGGCGGCGATGCTGGCCTATGCTCGTGACTCGAATATGCGACGAGTGCATGGCGCGGCGGCGCGCGAACGGATAGAACAGGAATACTCGCTGCGGCGGATGCTGCGCGACTACGAGGCGCTCTATCGGGCGTGCTCGGTGCAGGTTGGGGAGGCGGCTTAAATGTGCGGAATCACCGGCATCATCGACGCGCGCGGCAGGCGCCCGCTCGATCGCGGCCTGTTGAAACAGATGAACGATGTGCTGAGCCATCGCGGACCGGACGGTCACGGCGAGCACTTCGCGCCGGGCGTTGCGCTCGGGCACCGCCGGCTCTCGATCATCGATCTCGCGACGGGGCAGCAGCCGCTGTACAACGACGACCGCTCCGTCGTCATCGTCTTCAATGGCGAGGTCTACAACTACCAGTCGCTGATGGCGGAGCTGCAGGGGCTCGGCTACCGCTTCCACACCAAGAGCGACACGGAAGTCATCGTGCACGCCTGGGAGGCGTGGGGCGAGAAGTGCGTCGAGCGCCTGCGCGGCATGTTCGCCTTCGCCCTCTGGGATGCGAACAAGGAGACGCTGTTCCTCGCGCGCGATCGGCTCGGCGTGAAGCCGATGTTCTACGCGGTGATGTCGGATGGGCAGGTGGCGTTCGCTTCGGAGATGAAGTCCGTGTTGCTGCATCCGGGCGTCACGCGCAACATCGATCCGTGTGCCGTGGAGGAATACTTCGCGCTCGGCTACGTCGCCGAGCCGCGCACCATTTTCACGAGCGTTCGGAAGCTGCCGCCCGGCCACACCCTGACGATCAAGCGCGGTGCTCCGATTCCGGAGCCGCGCGAGTTCTGGGACGTGAAGTTCACGCTCGACAACCGCATCGACATGGCGACGGCGGTCGAGGAGCTCGATCGGCGTCTGAAGGAATCCGTGCGCCTGCGCATGATCGCGGAGGTGCCGCTCGGCGCGTTCCTCTCGGGCGGCGTCGATTCGAGCGCTGTCGTCTCCGCGATGGCGCGCCTCAGCGATGCGCCGGTGAAGACGTGCTCGATCTCGTTCGACGATCCGCAGTTCGACGAGGCGGTGTTCGCAAAGCAGGTGGCCGAGCAGTACCGGACGGATCACCATGTCGAGCAGGTGGCGAGCAACGATTTCGACCTGATCGAGAAGCTCGCCGGCCTCTACGATGAGCCGTACGCGGACAGCTCGGCGATTCCGACCTATCGCGTGTGCGAGCTCGCGCGCAAGCACGTGACGGTTGCGCTCTCCGGCGACGGCGGCGATGAGAGCTTCGGCGGCTATCGCCGCTACCGGCTGCACGTGCTCGAAGAGAAGATGCGCAGCGCGCTGCCGCTCAGCCTGCGGCGGCCGATGTTCGGGCTGCTCGGCTTCATCTATCCGAAGGCGGACTGGGCGCCGAAGCCGCTGCGTGCGAAGACGACGTTCGAGTCGCTCGCACGCGATCAGGTCGAGGCGTACCTGCACACGGTGTCGATCTTCCGCACGCCGATGCGGCAGCGGCTCTTCTCGAAGCGACTGCGCGCGGACCTGCAGGGTTATCGCGTCGATGAAGTCTTCCGGCGCCACGCGGCGCGCGCAGGCACCGACGATCCGCTGGCGCTCGTTCAGTACCTCGACCTGAAGACCTATCTGATCGGCGACATCAACACGAAAGTCGATCGTGCCTCGATGGCGCACTCGCTCGAGGTGCGCGAGCCGCTGATGGACCACGAGCTGGTGGAGTGGCTCGCGAGCCTGCCCTCGTCGCTCAAGATCCAGGGCAATCAAGGCAAGGTGCTGCTGAAGAAGGCGATGGAGCCGCATCTGCCGCACGACGTTCTCTACCGGCCGAAGATGGGTTTCGCGGTGCCGCTAGAGCGCTGGTTCCGCGGGCCGCTGCGCGAGCGCGTGCGCGATGCCATTCTCGGCAGCACGCTGGCCGAGACTGGCTTCTTCGACCAACGCATGCTCGAGCACATGGTCGACGCGCATCAGTCCGGGCGGCGCGACTACAGCGCGCCGTTGTGGACGACGCTCATGTTCGAGGCTTTCCTGCGCAACACGATGGGCGCAGGCGGGCAAGTCTCGCTGCGCGCGACGGGATGAGCGCAGCGGCGCATGCCTTGCGACTGGGACTGGTCGGGCCGCTGCCTCCTCCCTCAGGGGGCATGGCGAACCAGACCCGCCAGCTTGCGGCGCTTCTGCGCGGCGAAGGGCTGAGCGTCACCATCGCTCGCACCAACGAGCCGCTGCAGCCGGCATGGCTGCAATCGCTGCGGTTCGTGCGCGGCTTTCTTCATCAAGTGCCGTATCGCCGCTCACTCGCCGCGCTCGTGCGCGAAGCCGACGTCATGCACGTGATGGCGAACTCGGGGCTCGCGTGGTTCTTGCTCGCAGCGCCTGCGATCGCAGTGGCGCATCGCAGCGGTGTGCCTGTCGTCGTGAACTATCGAGGCGGATTGGCGCGCGAGTTTCTGCAGAAGTCGGCGCGGCGCGTGCTCGCCGTCTTGCGGCTCGCCGATGCGCTGGTCGTGCCGACGAGCTTCCTGCGGGATGTGTTCGCGGAGCACGGTGTGGCGGCGCAAGTGATTCCGAACGTCGTGGACGTGGGTGTCTTTGCGCCGAGCTCCACTTCGCGGAGTGTGGGAGATGCGCCGCACATCATCGTGACGCGCAATCTCGAGAGGATCTACGGCATCGACGTCGCGCTGCGCGCAGCGGCGTTGGTTCGCAAGTCATTTCCCGGGCTGCGCATGTCGATCGCGGGCACGGGCCCCGAGCGCGCAGCGCTCGAGGCACTGAGTGCGAATCTGGGACTGGCGGATGCCGTGCGATTCACCGGGCGGCTCGAAGTGGCGCAGATGGCCGCTCTGTATCGCGATGCCGACATCGTGCTGAACGCGAGTCGTGTCGACAATACGCCGAATGCCTTGCTCGAGGCCGCGGCGAGCGGCGTGCCCATCGTGAGCACCGACGCAGGCGGAATTCCTCATCTGCTTCAGCACGGCAAGACGGCGTGGCTCGCGGCCGTGGATTCACATGAGCAGCTTGCCTCGGGCGCCGAGCGGGTGCTGAAGGATGAGGGACTGCGGAAGTCGCTGCGCGAGGGCGGGCTTGCGCTTGCACACAGTTGCAGCTGGCCAGTCGTGCGCGCGCAGTGGCTGGGTCTCTACGAGCGGCTCGCGACGAAGAGTCATCGAAGCGCGATTGCGGCTGTGCCGGGTCGTTGACCATGTATACGAAGATCGTCAGCAGTGTCCTGTTTCCGCTCCACGAGCGTCTGAAGGGCCATCACAGCGTGGCGCTCCGCGATGAGCTGGAGCGATCCCAGTGGCGCACGCCGGCCGCGCTCGCCGAGCTGCAGTGCGCGCGCTTGAAGCAGTTTCTGAGCGAGGCGGCGCGGAACGTGCCGTACTACCGCGATCTTTTCGCGCGCACGGGCTTCGATCCGCAGCGCGTGCAGAGCGCTGCGGATCTCGCCGCGCTGCCGTTCCTGACCAAGTCGCTCGTGCGGGAGAACGTCGAGCGGTTGAAGTCCGCGGTGGCGGGTCCGCTGAAGCGGTACAACACGGGTGGGTCGAGCGGCGAGCCGCTTGTCTTCTTCATGGGCAAGGACCGCATCTCGCACGACGTCGCGGCGAAGTGGCGCGCGACGCGCTGGTGGAACGTGGACATCGGAGATCGTGAGATCGTGCTGTGGGGCTCGCCGGTCGAGCTCGGCGCGCAGGATCGCGTAAAGAACCTTCGAGACCGCGTGTTCCGGTCGAAGCTGCTGCCTGCATTCGAGATGTCGGAAGCGCGCATGGACGAATTCCTCGCGGAGATCCGCGCGTTTCGGCCGCGCATGATGTTCGGATATGCCTCGGCGCTGGCGATGTTGTGTGCGCACGCACGCACGCGCGGCGTCGTGCTGTCCGATCTCGGCGTGCGTGTCGCGTTCGCGACGGGCGAGACGCTGTATCCGGATCAGCGCAAGATCATCGAGGACACGTTCGCTGCGCCGGTGGCGAACGGCTACGGCTCGCGCGATGCGGGTTTCATCGCGCACCAGTGTGCGGCGGGGTCGCTGCACGTTTCGGCAGAGCACATCGTCGTCGAGCTGATCGATGCGAACGGCAAGGTCGTCGCACCGGGCGAGCAGGGTGAGATCGTCGTGACCCACATGGCGACGGGAGACTTCCCGTTCATTCGCTATCGAACAGGGGATGTTGCCGTGTACGCGCGCGACCCGTGCAAATGCGGGCGCGGATTGCCGGTTCTGGAGACGGTCTTCGGACGGTCGACGGATTTCATTCGCACCCGATCGGGCAACGCGATGCACGCATTGGCGCTGATCTACGAGGTGCGCGATCACCCCGGCGTGCGGGCGTTCAAGTACCTCCAGGAGGAGGACTTGTCGATCGAGCTACAGATCGTGCCGGGGCCGGAGTTCTCCGACGAGCTCGAGCGGCAGATCGCGGCGAAGCTCGCGCGACGGTTGGGGGCGGATACGCCGCTTGCGATCAGGAGGGTTGCGCACATCCCTCCCGAGAAGTCCGGCAAACATCGGTACGTCGTCAGCAAGGCGACCGCGCCGACTCGCGCGGCCTAGCATCACGCGACGAGGTACTGCCGCTGCCGGTAGCTCGTCACCAGACGGGCGGCGTAGCGGCGCGCGGTGACGTCCCACGGCGCTACGCGAGGAATCTGGAAGAGGTCCGAGCTCGCGCTGGCCGCGCCCCAGCTCGTCGAGAGTGCCAGCTCGAATCCGGCTGCGCGCGCCATCTCGACGTGCACGCGCTTGTAGTCCTGCTCGGGCTTGCCGTTCGGATACGCAAAACTGCGCACCGGCGCGCCGATGATCTCCTCGAGTCGCCGCTTGCTCTCGACAATCTCCTGGCGCGCGGTTGCATCGTCGATGCTCGCGAGAATCGGGTGATTCATCGTATGCGCCCCGATTTCGATGCCGGCGCGCGCCAGCGTGCGCACCTGCTCGTCCGTCATCATCAGGTGCGTCGGGAGCGGTGCGCCGCTGCGCTCGAGAATGGCGTGCACGGTGCGCTGACGCTGCGCGGGTTCGAGATACTTCGCTTTGCCCAGTACTTCGATGGCCGCGTGCATGCGCGAAGCACCGTCTCCCAGCCGAAAGCGCGCAAACCCGAGATCGGTCAGGTCGAAATCCACGGGCGCCGCACGCATCGCCTCGATGACGATGTCGTTGAACATGCAGCCGCCGTTCAGAAAGCCCGGCGCGACGAACACCGTGGCCGGCACGCCGTGCTGCTTCAGAATCGGCAGCGCCACTTCGCAGTTGTTCGCGTAGCCGTCGTCGAAGGTCACGCAGATCGCGCGCGCCGGCAGCGTGCCCGCCCGCAGCCGCGCAACGGCTTCGAGCAACGGCAATGGATGGAAGTTCGTGGCGAGCAGGCGCATCTGCGCCGTGAAATCCGCGGCACTCGGCTCGCTCGTCACCATGGTGTCGCGCTGGGCGAAGACGCGGTGATAGATCAGGACGAGTAACGACGCCGCGCGTCCGCTTCTCGAGAGCAGCGAGCCACCGGCGCGAATGAGCAGACTATCGAGAGGGGAGAGCGCGTTCACGCGTCAGGCCATGCGGAAGTCGCCGCGGTCGTGCTCCTGCAGCCATTGCTCGAGCATGGCGAGCACCCAGACGAACACGCCGTAGAAGCTCGCATCCTCGTTGCCGTGGAGCGCGAGCAGGCGATCGATGAACTCCGGCCGGATCAGTCGCCGGCCGCGCAGGCTCGACAGGTTCGCCGTGATCAGCTCGCGCAGCTGCGGCGAATCCTGCAGCCACAGCCCGAACGGCAAGCCGAAGCCGTGCTTCTTCTTGTTGATGATCTCGTCCGGGAGCCATCCCGCCGTCGCGCGCTTGTAAAAATCACGCAGGCGCATGCCCGGCATCATGATGTCGGGCGGCACGCGCAACGACAGATCGATGACATCCGCGTGCAGCATGGGATACGACACGCGTACGCCCGCGAGCGCGGTCATCGACTCGACCTTGCGCAGATCGTTATCGGACAGCGTGTACTGCCAGTCGTAGAACAACATGCGCTGGATCGTGTTGTCCGCGTTCGCCGCGTCCCACACTTCGTGCATGTCCCGAAACGGCGCGGCCGGATCGATCGCCGCGCGGAAGCTCGGATCGAGGAATTCCGCGCCGCCATCCTGATTCATGATGTTGTACGCCTCGAGCCGGCTCGGCAGCGGTGTGTTCGCCTTGCTGACATAGCCCCGCGCCTTGCGCACGAGCGGATTCATCAGCGCGCGCGGCCAATACTGGAGAGCGGGCTCGAGCAGCCCTTTCCGCAAGAACCCCGGCACGAGCCGATAGCGCTCGAAAACCTGGTGCTCGGCGTAGCGCGAGTTGCCGGCGAAGAGCTCATCGCCGCCATCGCCCGCGAGCAGGTGATCGACGCCGTGCTCGCGCGCGAGCCGTGCGCAGTAGTAGACCGGCAGGGCGGACGAATTCCCGAACGGCTCGTCGTACGCCCGCGCGATGCGCGGGAACGTCTCGGCGATATCGGTACCCTGGATGACGTACTCATGGCCTTCGCACTTGAAGCGCGCGTTCGCGATGCGCGCGTACGAGCGCTCGTCGTATTGCGGATAGCTGAAGCCGATGGAGAACGTGCGCGCGGGAGGCGCTACTTCGCTCAGCACACCGGCAACCGACGAGCTGTCGAGCCCGCCGCTCAGGAACGCCCCGGAGGTGCCGTTCGGAGCGGCGCTCTTCACGCCCGTACGCAGCGCGGCGTGCAGACCTTCCTTCAAGGACTCGAAGCTCTCCGCGCGCCCGTTGCGCTGGAACTGCGGATTCCAGTAGCGCTCGATGCGCAGCGCGCCCTTTTCGAGAATCGCGCAGGTGCCGGGGCGGAGCTTGGCGACGCCGCGGAAGACCGTGTTCGGCGCGGGCACCATGTGCAGCAGCAGATAATCGAACAGCGCTTGCGGATCGAGCGGCGCGCGCAGCATCGGGCTGTTCGCGACCGCCTCGGCGGAGGAGCCGAATATGAGACATCCGTCACACATTGCGTAGGTGACGCGCTCGATGCCCATGCGGTCCACCGCGAGCAGCGCGCGCTCCTCGGCGGCATCCGTGATGGCGAGCGCGAACCGTCCGGAGAGCGATTCGAGCACGCGCGGGCCGGCCTCGCGGTACCCCGCGAGGATGGCGGCCGCGGCGCCGGCGTGAGCCTCGCGCATAAGCGACGGAGAGAGCGCGGGCTGGCCGCTGAGCGCGATCGCGAGCCGACCCTCATGGTGTGCCACCGCGGGCGCCCAGGACGCGCTGTGCAGCCCGTCGTTCGAGGCGGCGGACTGCGACTCGAGGCCGGGGTGCAGCCGGGCGCCGTACGCCATGAAGTCCGCAAACGCGGTGTCGGGCAGACGACCCAAAAGTCCGAACAGCGCCATGAGCGAGAGCCCCGTATCCCCTTGGTTTCGTTTTTTCGAAGCGGCCCGGGAGTCTAGGAGGGTATCGGGAGCCAAACTTCGAACTGGGTCGAGAGTTTGCCGAAGCCCTCGGATATCCTCTAGTCTGCGCGCCCCGAAGGGGAGGGCCGCACTCCCGAAAGCCTAGAACAAGCAATGGACACACTGATTTCTGTCAAGAAGATCCTGCGCGACACCCTGAACATCGGCCCGCGGGCGGACCGCCTGACCGCCGATAGCGCGCTCCTCGGCAGCCTGCCCGAATTCGATTCCATGGCCGTCGTCAACGTGGTCGCCGCGCTCGAAAGCGAGTTCGGCATTTCGGTCAATGACGACGAGCTGTCGGCGGATATCTTCGCGACCGTCGGATCGCTCACGCAGTTCGTGTCCGGCAAGTTGGCGGAATGAACGCCGGCGGCGGAGCGCTGCGCGCCTTGCTGCTCGATGGGCGCGGGGGTGCAAGGCTCGCGCTGTACTACGCTCCTATAGGTGCCCCGCATCCGCTCGGCGACATGCTGTTCGCGCCGTCGTTCGGCGAGGAAATGAATCGCTGCCGCGCGATGGTCTCCATGCAGGCCCGCGCGCTTGCCGCCATCGGCATCGGCACGCTCGTGCTCGATCCGTACGGTACCGGAGACAGCGCCGGCGAGCATTCGGAAGCGACGTGGGAGCAGTGGCGCGAGGACTTGCGCGCCGGCATCGCGTGGCTCCGCGAGCACGGCAACGGGTGCCGGACGCTGTGGGGCGTTCGCGTCGGTGCACTGATGGCGAGCGAGCTCGCAGCCCTCGACGGCGGTATCGAGCAGCTGGTGTTCTGGCAGCCAGTGGTCGACGGCAAGCAGTTCTTCACGCAGTTCCTGCGCATTCGCATCGCTGCCGAGCTCGAGCAGAACGGCGGGATCAAGAGCACGGAAGAGCTGCGTAAGATGGCCGCGAGCGGGCAAGTCATCGAGGTGTCCGGATATCAGGTGAACGGGCAGCTCGCGCGCGAGATGGATGCGCTGAAATTGTCCGACGCCTCGGGCGTACGCGCAAAGCGAGTATTCTGGTGCGAGGTGCTGCCTGCCGCAGATTCGAACGTGCCGCGCGCGAATACCAAGATGGTCGAGGCCTGGCAGGCCGGCGGTGTTGCCGTGACGTTCGAGAAGGTCGTCGGCCCGAGCTTCTGGCAGGTGCACGAGCGCGAAGTCGCTCCGGACCTGATCACCGCGACCACGCACTACCTGAAGAACCAGCGCACAACGGCCGTCGCCAGCGACGCTGCCAAGCCTGCTTCCCACGCCGCCTCGCTCACCGAAACGCCCATCACGTCTGCGACGCGCGAGTACCCGGTGCTGTTCGCGTGCGCCGGCGACGAGCTCACCGGCATGATTCACCGCGGCCGGCCCGACGCCAAACGCGGCGTCGTCATCGTCGTCGCGGGCGGCCCGCAATATCGCGCCGGCGCGCACCGGCAATTCGTCTCGTTGGCGCGCAAGCTCGCGAGCCGCTGCGGCTACCCCGTCCTGAGATTCGATCTCAGGGGCATGGGCGACAGCGCCGGCGTCCATCGAGGCTTCCAGCAATCGGCCGCCGACATCCGCGCCGCAATCGATACGCTGCTGAAGCACGAGCCGAGCCTCGAATCCGTCGTTCTGCTCGGCGAGTGCGAATCCGCGAGCGGCATTCTCTTCTACGCCTATCGCGACGAGCGCGCGCAGGGCGTCGTGCTCGTGAATCCCTGGGTGCGCACCGAGGGTGGCCGCGCCGAAGTGATCATGAAGCACTACTACTGGAGCCGCCTCACGTCGAAGGACTTCTGGCGCAAGGTCGCAGGCGGCCAGTTCAATCCCATCGAGTCGCTCGTCGGCTTCTTCACGACGGTGCGCAATTATCTGAGCGGCCGCAAGCTCCGCCGCGTGACGGCGGACGACAGCGCGGACGTGGCCAACCTGCCGCTGCCGGTGAAGACGGCCGTGGGCTTGCGCCGCTTCCGGGGCAGAGTGCTGATCCTGATGAGCGGCAACGACTACATCGCGCGCGAGTTCGACGAGGTCATCCGCTCATCGCAGGCGTGGGTTGGGTTGCTCGACGATCCGCGCGTGCTGCGTCGTGATCTCGAAGGCGCCGACCACACGTTCTCGCGCGAGCAGTGGAAGCGGCAAGCGTCCGACTGGGTCTGTGAGTGGGTAGCGAGCTGGTGAACGCGCAACCCGAATCGCGAGCGCAAGCCGCGCCGGCGCAACGCACGGTTCTGCTGATCGCGTATCACTTCCCGCCGCTGCGCGGCAGCAGCGGCATGCAGCGTACGCTGCGGTTCGCGCAGCACTTGCCGGAGTTCGGGTGGCGGCCGATCGTCTTGAGCATCACGCCCCGCGCGTACGAAGAGACGGCGCAAGTGGCCGGCAACGAGGTCCCCGCCGGGCTCGCCGTGCATCGCGCATTCGGCTTCAACGCGGCCACGCAGCTCGCGATCTTCGGACGCTATCCGAAGGCGCTCGCGCTGCCCGATCGCTGGGCCACGTGGCGCTTCTGGGCCGTGCCCAAAGCGCTGAAGCTGATCCGCGAGGAGGGTGTCGACGCGATCTGGTCGACCTTTCCGGTTTCGACGGCGCATCTCATCGGGCTCGAGCTCGCCAAGCGCACGGGCTTGCCGTGGATCGCGGAGTTCCGCGACCCCATGTGGCAGCACGACTGGCCGCCCGATCCGACCGCCAATCGCGTGTGGCTCGATCTCGAGAAGAAGATCTTCGCGCGCGCCGACTGGACGGTGTTCACCGCGCCGAGTGCGATCGATCTCTACGGCGAACGCTTCCCGCACGTCGCGGCCGAGCGTCGCGTGCTCATCGAAAACGGCTTCGACGAAGAGACGTTCCGCCGTGCCGAGCAGGACGATGCGGCGTCCGACCGAACCCGCGCACGGCGCATCACGCTCCTTCACAGCGGCATCATCTATCGCAGCGAACGCGATCCGACGCACTTCTTTGCCGCAATTGCATCGCTGAAGAGACAAGGTCGGATCAGCGCGGAGCACCTGCAGATCGTGCTCCGCGCGAGCGGTACCGAATCCGATTACGCCGCAGACCTGAAGCGCCTCGACATCGCCGATATCGTGCAACTCGAGCCGGCGATCGACTACATGGCCGCGCTGCGCGAGATGCTCACGGTCGATGGGCTGCTGATCCTGCAAGCGTCGAACTGCAACGCGCAGGTCCCCGCGAAGCTCTACGAGTACTTGCGCGCGCGACGCCCGATTCTCGCGCTCACCGATCCCGTCGGCGACACTGCGCGAACACTCGAACGAGCGGGCACGGGGCTCATCGCGCGTCTCGATAATGTCGCGGAGATCGAAACCGCGCTGCTGCAGCTCATCGGACAGATCGAAAGCGATACAGCGCACGTGCTGACGCGCGATGCCGTGGCGCGTTACTCGCGCGCGGCGAAGACCGAAGAGCTCGCGCGCTTGCTAGCGCGCGCCGTACGGGAAAAACCTGCTGCGCGCTGAGTGCGCGGCGCGCGGGCACTGCCGCTCAGCTGCCTCGAATTGGAGGCATTTTCACAATGCATCGTTTCGTGTTGCCGCGCGGAGACAAGTTTTAAAATGTGGACCAGTTCATTACGCTGGATGCCTGTTCACTAATACACATCACGGCAGATGAGCGTCCGCGGTCGAGGGGGTCTTCGTCCGCCGCAGCCATTTCCGCCGTAGGAGCATCCTTGATGAAGCGCAGAGAGTTTCTGGTGACCTCCGCGGGATTCGCGGGCGCAGTCGTCCTCCCCAGCCTCGGATTCGGCCAAACGAAGCCTTGTCCTCCGCCGTCTTTGAGTGCGAGTGGGGGCACCTCAGTCACCACTCCCTGCACCAATACGTCGGGAACGGCAGATTGGATCACTCGCTCCACGGCTCCCGGGGTGGTGTGGTCGCATAATTTCGAGTCGGCGGCGGAGGTGGGCGCGTTCCGCGTCGTCGCCAATGTCGGCAACGACCCGAACAACACCTCCAATTCGAATTGCATATGGGACCCGTCGGACGGCTTTGCCGGCGGCGGCTGCCTCTCCATCTCTGTCCCGACGGGCAAGCTCTCGAGCGGGTACTGGAATCGCCCGATGTCCGCCTTGAAAGCCGGGTCGAACGGCAAATCGGTCGACGATCTGGCGGCCAACGGCACGCTGCCGCGACGCACCTACAACGCTAACAGCACGAGTGCCGACTGGGACTTCCGGACGGGCTACTACGGCCATCCGGCGATTCAACAGCAGTTCCCGACCTGGAACGGCCAGTCGAACGTGTGGGACGGCACCGAGTTCTACATTCAATTCCGCGCCAAGATCTCGGGCTCGCGCTGGACGCCCGGGAACCCGAACGGCAAGTTGATGTTCATCGACGTGACCGGCCTCACCGGCTCGCAGGAAATCGTCATCCAGTCCGAGAACACGATCGGTGCGGCAGGCGACCGCTACTACAAAACCGCGCCTTTCCGCATGTACACGAGCCAAGGCAGCGAGCCAAACAGTCTGCTCACCAGCCCGCAGGGCAGCAGCGGGCTCGTGCAGCCCGGCGGCGCGTTCCCGAACTGCACGGTCCCCAACTTGGGTGTAGCCAACGCTTGCTGGGAGTGGCCGAAGGACGAGTGGGTGACGGTGCTCGTGCACGTGATTCCCGGTCGTGACAATTCCGCGTATTTCGGCGCGCACATCAACGAGCCGGTTTCGAGCTGGCCGTATCACGACACGACGATCGAAGCGTGGGTCGCGCGGGCCGGTGCCACCTCGTACACGAAGGTTTACGAACAGTTCAATCTGGCGTGGGACTACTACTCGCAGGGTAACGGCGCGAATGGCCGTCATCCCCCGGCGTTCAACAAGATCGGTCCGACGGCCTACATGAATTCCGGCGCAACCCCGCAGCCGGCGGTGGCGGGGTGGTCGCACAAGTTCACGCAGATGATTTTCTCGAAGCAGTTCATTCCATGCCCTGCATGACGGTGACCGGCGAACGTTCTTACCAGACTTTTTACGACGAGGTTGCAAGATCATGAAGAGGCGTGAATTCATCCGTGGAGCCGCGACGGCGGGATTGGTGACTGGGCTGGCATCGCGCTTGGCGAACGCTGCGGAGCCGTGCCCGCCCCCGACGGTGAGCGTCTCGGGTGGCCCCTCCGTCACGACCGCTTGCGATCCGCCGCCGCCCCCGGGCACCGCTCCGTCCTGGTTCACGTCGATGAGCTCCGGCACCTGGACGACGATCGCCGGTGGCGCGGGGCAGCGCGTGGCCGACTGCACGCCCGGCTCGATTGCCTTGTCGGGTCTGAGCGGCGAAAGCCCGAGCAGCATCTGTACGGCGTGGACCGGCGGCGCCGTCGATCCGACTCGCCGCGAATACATTCTGTGTGCGAACGGCGGGCACGCCGACTACTCGGGCAACGAGACCTACGCACTGTCACTCGGCGATGAGAAGCCGGCGTGGCGGCGCATCTGCGATCCCACTCCGAAATCGGCCATGCCATTGCCGCTCGCCGACGAGGGTGGCGGCGTCTATCTCGACGGACGTCCGCGTGCCATGCACTCGACGTTCGAGGTGTTCGGCGACGGGCGCGTGTGGTTCCCGCTCCTGAATTCGGTTTCGAGCCCCGGCGGCGGCACTGTCAACAAAGTTGCCTCGTTCAACCGGAACTCGCTCGGGAATGCCACCTCGACGCTCGCCTATGCGGCCAACACGATGGGCCCTTGGACGGTACATGGGGCGGTCCCCGGGCTGAATGCGACCACCGCGCGCTTCGGTCGCGGCGTGTTCGATCCGGTGAATCATTATGTTTACGGCCTCGGCGGGTTCAGCGCCAACACGACCGCCTATTGGCGCGTGTCGACGAGCGGCAGCACGCTTGGCCAGGCGACCTACAAGGAAGCGGGACTGCCGATCGGGAACTTCAACACCTGGGCCGTGTGCGCGTACGACCTCGGCATCATCGTCGCGGGCGACTCCTTGCGCCGGCAGATCTGCGTGCTGACCTTGGCGAACTTCGGCAGCTCGAACGCATGGAGCACGCCGACCAACGTCTCGGGCACGGGCTACTTCAACGCGGACGAGTTCGGCGGCGCGGGCGGTGTGTACATCAAGAAGAACCATACGATCGCCATTGCGGACCCGCGTTCGACCGGCAAGACGATCTACAAGCTGCAGATTCCCACGACCAACGGGGCCTACAACCCGTCGGGGCAGTGGGTGTGGTCGACCATCACCCCCGGCGGTGCGACCCCGACCACCGCGTCCGGCAACAGCTCGGCCAACAGCAAGTGGAACATCGTCGAGGACATGGGCAACGGCCAGTCGGCCATCGTCTTCCTGGGCGACATCAGCGGCCCCACGTACGTCTACAAGGTGCCCGTGAACGGCCTGTAAGGCCAAGCTGTCGGCAACACTCGAACCTGTGCGGCGGTCGGATATCCGGCCGCCGCTGCGGGGCTATACTCGGCGCCGAAGGGCTGGCACTT